>NZ_JBEZDJ010000002.1:0-436487 GCF_040648275.1 Micromonospora sp. NPDC049171 | reverse complement strand
AACACCTGCCGATGCCCGAACGTCACCACACCCGGCCTCGCCACCAGCACCTCCACCACAACCAAGATCAGTTGCACTGAAGCCTAGAAACCACCCCGACACCAGGGGCAATAACCTCATGATCAACGGGGCAGGCCACGGGGGCAGGCCGTGGGGTCCGTAGGGTGGGCGGGTGACTGAGGGGGCGCGGAGCAGTGCGGAGGAACCTTGGCCGGTGCGGGTGGTCAGCCAGAAGGTGGGGGCGTGGATCGCCAAGCTCGGCTGGGTGTGGGTGGACGGGCAGGTGGCGCAGATCAGCCGCCGTCCCGGGGCCAGCACCGTCTTCCTCACCCTGCGTGACCCGTCGGCCGACCTGAGCCTGACCGTCACCACCAACCGGGACGTGCTGGACGCCGGGGCACCGGAGCTGCGCGAGGGTGCCCGGGTGGTGCTGCACGCCAAGCCGGAGTTCTACGCCGCCCGGGGCACGCTCAGCCTGCGCGCCGACGAGATCCGTCAGGTGGGGCTCGGGGAGCTGCTGGCCCGGCTGGAGAAGCTCAAGAAGCTGCTCGCCGCCGAAGGGCTCTTCGACCGCGCCCGCAAGCGCCGACTGCCGTTCCTGCCCGGCCGGATCGGGCTCATCACCGGCCGCGCGTCGGCGGCGGAGCGGGACGTGCTGACCAACGCCCGGCGACGCTGGCCGGCGGTGGAGTTCCGCACGGTCAACGTGGCCGTGCAGGGCCCGTCCGCGGTGCCGCAGATCATCGACGCGCTCAAGGTCCTGGACGCCGACCCGAGCATCGACGTGATCATCATCGCTCGGGGCGGTGGCGGCATCGAGGACCTGCTGCCCTTCTCCGACGAGGCGCTCTGCCGCGCGGTGTTCGGTTGCCGTACCCCGGTGGTCAGCGCGATCGGCCACGAGACGGACGCACCGCTGATCGACTACGTCGCCGACGTCCGCGCCTCCACCCCGACCGACGCGGCCAAGCGGGTCGTCCCCGACCTCACCGAGGAGGTACGCCTCATCGGTCAGGCCCGGCACCGCCTGGAACGGGCGGTGCGCAACCTGGTCGACCGGGAGACGCACCGGCTCGACGGGTTGCGTTCCCGGCCGGTGCTGGCCCGACCGCAGGTGATGGTGGAGCATCGCGCGACCGACCTGACCGCGTTACGCCAACGGGCCGGCCGCTGCCTGGCGCACCGGCTCGGCGCCGCCGGCGACGACCTGCGCCACACCCTCGCCCGGCTGCGTGCGCTCTCCCCCGCCGCCACCCTCGACCGGGGGTACGCGATCGTGCAGCGCGCCGACGGCCACGTCGTCCGCGCGGCGTCCGACGTCGGCAAGGGCGACCCGTTGCGGGTACGACTGGCCGACGGCGAACTGTCCGCCACGGTCGACGGCTGACGCAGGCCCAGGTCGACGAGTTACCGATCGGGCTGGCGCTCCCATGGCCGCGGCGCTTCGCTCGGCTCGCTCACTGCCGTGTCGGCTCGCATCGCCATCCCTGAGCATCCCGAGAGATCTCGAATCGATCAAGCAGATCGAAGGCATCTGCGGTGGCGGCGCATGCCGCTGCTCTCATCGCCGTGGCTTCCGTATCCACCACGTTCATCCCGACCCACCTGAGGTGAACCGTGCAAGCCGCGACGTCGAGTCCCATTCCCGCGATGATGCCGAGCCCGAGGGTGGCGCCTTCCACAGCAGCCTTGGCCAGTTCGGGCTGCCGCTCAGGTTGAACAGCGGTGTCGTCTAGGGGGTCGACCTCCCAGACCACCCCGCGCTGGACCACCCCGTTCCAGCCGATCTCGACTCGCACCTCGGCGAAACCTGTTCGCCCAGCGGCCTGCCTGAGCAGTCGAAACGCTCCGGGACGTCGGTCCATCACTACTCCTCCCCCAGGTGGTTGGTGCCCGGCCACGAGTTGCCGCGCCGGCCGCTCGGGCAGGACGATCTTCGCGTCAGTCGCCGTCCGCGTCCGACTCGTAGCCCGACGCAGACAGGTGACCCCGGACCCGCTCCACATCCGCCGGCGACGGCCGCCGGGAACCTGCCGCCGCAGCCGCGTCGTTTTCGACGACCACGACTTCTCCATCGATGAACTCCGCGACCAGGCGGGCGAGACCGAGCTCCGAGAAGTCCTCGGACATCACGACGTGAAGTGGAAGGTAGTCACTCTCCGGAAGGCCATCCGGGTAGGCCCGACGAAGGATCTGCAGTGACGGCAGCAGCCATTCGTCCAGCACGACTACCTGCCGAGAAATCGCCGAACGGGTTGCCCGAGGGTGGCGGCCAGTCACTTGTCGCATCGCACGTCGTGCACCAGCGCATGCGACGTCGCCTGAGCGGGTGTGATGGGATGGTGCGGATGAGCGACGACACGAAGGCCGGGCCGGACGAACGGCTCAGTTACGAGCAGGCCCGCGCCGAGCTGGCCTCGGTGGTCGAGCGGCTGGAGGCCGGCGGCACGTCCCTGGAGGAGTCGCTGGCGCTCTGGGAGCGCGGTGAGGCGCTGGCGGTGATCTGTCAACGCTGGCTGGACGGCGCGCGGGCACGGATCGACGCCGCCCGGCAGGAGCCCGCTTCCTGACCGACCGCCCGTGGGGCGGCCGGAGCCGCCCCACGCGCGTACGTCAGTTGAACAGGCTGTACAGCTCGGCTGGCGCTTCCACGACCTGGTCCGCCGGCGGCTTTTGGGCGGCGGTGGCGGCACCGTAGTCGGAGTACGTCATCTTGATCTCCTGGGCGGCGGTCTGCCCGGCGGCCGGCAACTGCAGCACCAGCTCACTGAGGCGGTTCTGCGGGTCCACCTTCGCGGTGAAGGGAACGGTCTTCGCCTGGGTGCCCAGCGCGGCGATCGTGGCGGCGTTCAACGAGCCCGCCTCGGCGGCCTTGGTGACGTCGATGGTGCCCGCGTACGCGCCGGTGCCGGTGCTGCGGACCTCGGTGATGCCCTGGGTCAGCACCGCGCTGCCGGCCGGGTCGACCTTGTCGAAGTCGAAGCCGAGGTTGCGGTTGCCCTTGATCCGGGCCTGGTCCAGGTGCTGGTACTTACCGAGGTTGAGCTGCTTGATGGCGGGCAGGCTGTCGGCGGTGGGGCCGGTCAACTCCAGCTTCACCCAGCTGTCCGGCTTGTAGTGGATCACGTCGAGCTTCATGGCCAGGTCGGACGAGGGGCCGCCGATGGCGAACTTCATCGCCGCGCTCTGGCTCGGCTGGTGCACCTGGCCCTCGGCCGTCGAGCCGGCGCCAGCGAGAGTGAATCGGAAGTTGCCGCTGCTGATCTCCTTGGTGGAGTCGAGCAGGGCCTGCTTGGCGTCGCCCGCCGCCGGAGCGCCGGACGCGCTCGCCGTGCCGGACGCGGTCACCGTCGGGGTGGCGGTCGATCCGGCGGTGCCGGTCGAACCGTTGCCGCAGGCGGCCAGTGCGGGCGTGATCAGGGCAGCGGCTACCAGGCCGGCACCGAGTCGTCGGACAGTCATACATGTCTCCCAAGAGGGTCACCCGACGGCCTGGACGGCGCCGGAAACCGGGCGACGCGGCAGCACCGTCGGCCGCGCCGCGCGATCCGGGCCGAGCAGCGCGCCCGGATCACTCCCTCTCTGTTCCCTGTTGACGGGTCGGACAATCACCCTTCTGTCCGGTTGCCCTCTCCGACCACCACCGAGCCCGGTCAGCGCAGCGAGCCGGCCAGCTCGCGTAGTTCGTTGTCCCGGGCGTCACCGACGACGATCACCGTGCGGGTCGGCTCCAGGAGTACCAGCGCCTGCTGGTTGCCCCGGGCCGTGTAGAGCTGCCAGGTCCGCCCGGCCAGCTCGGTCGGGCCCCGGGGCTGACCCTGGTCGGTCAGCTCGGCGGGGAGCAGCCGCTCCGCCGGCACACTGCTCTGCAGGAGCTGGATGCCCCGCCCCTCCGGTGTGAGATAGCCGATACGCAGGTTCGCGCCGCCGTCGACAGTCTGGTAGCGGGCGTTGACCGTCGACCATTCGGAGCTGAGCCCCTCCGGCTGGCTCACCGGAAACACGTTCGCCGACCGGGCCTGCTCGATGGCCGGGGCCGGATCGACTGTCGTGGCCTGGTCACCACCGAGGAAGCCCCGGTAGAACGCCAGCAGCAGCGCGATCGGGACGAGCAGCACCAGCAACGAGATCGCCATGTCCTTCGGCGACCGTTCGGATTTGGCGGGCCTTACTCCCGGTGGCGGCGTCGGCTCATCGCCGACGGGGTCACCACCGGGGTCGGCGGGGACGTCGGCCGGCGGCTGACCGTCGGGCGGCGTGCGGTCGGCGGGTACGCGGTCGGCTGGCTGTGCGGGCTCCACCCCTCCATCTTCGCAGCCGCCCGACCGGCGGTATCCAGGCCATCACCGCCCCGCGCCAACCCCGGGTCGGCCATCGTGTGAGGATCAGCGACAGAGCCGGCAGTGGGGACCGCCCCGCCGCCGGACGTCCCCGCACCGTCGCGAGGAGGAGCAGCCGTCATGACCAACACCAGGACGCGGATCCCACAGGATCTCGACCGAAACCTCGCCCTCGACCTGGTCCGGGTCACCGAGGCCGCCGCGATGGCCGCCGGCCGGTGGGTGGGCCGGGGCGACAAGGAGGGCGGCGACGGGGCCGCCGTCGACGCCATGCGCAAGCTGATCAACTCGATCCAGATGCGCGGCGTGGTGGTGATCGGCGAGGGCGAGAAGGACAACGCCCCGATGCTCTTCAACGGCGAACACGTCGGCGACGGCACCGGCCCGGAGGTGGACGTCGCCGTCGACCCGGTCGACGGCACCACCCTCATGAGCAAGGGCATGCCGAACGCCGTCGCCGTGCTCGCCGTCTCCGAGCGGGGTGCGATGTTCGACCCCAGCGCCGTCTTCTACATGGAGAAGCTCGCCGTCGGTCCCGCGTACGCCGATGTGATCGACATCAACGCCGGGGTGGCCGAAAATCTGCGCCGGATCGCGAAGGTCAAGGGCACCGACGTGTCCGAGGTGACGGTCTGCGTGCTGGACCGCAGCCGCCACGACGACCTGGTCACCCAGATCCGCCGGACCGGGGCGGGCATCCGGTTCATCTCCGACGGCGACATCGCGGGGACCATCGCGGCCGCCCGGGGCGAGTCCGAGGTCGACGTGCTGATGGGCATCGGCGGCACCCCGGAGGGCATCATCTCCGCCTGCGCCCTGAAGTGCATGGGCGGTGCGATGCAGGCCAAGCTGTGGCCACGCGACGAGCAGGAGCGGGAGAAGGCGCTCGCCGCCGGGCACGACCTGGACCGGGTGCTGGCCACCGACGACCTGGTCACCGGTGACAACTGCTTCTTCGTGGCGACCGGGGTCACCTCCGGAGATCTGCTGCGCGGGGTGCGGTACCGGGCCGGCGGCGCGTACACCCAGTCGATCGTGATGCGGTCGAAGAGCGGCACGATCCGGGTGATCGACTCGTACCACCGGCTGGAGAAGCTGGCGCTCTACTCCGCTGTCGACTTCGACGGTCGGCCGCTGGCCGAGCAGGAGTGACCGCCACCGGCGCCGCGACACCGCAGGCTCTCTCCGCGACCCGCCGGATCACCGGCGTCGCGCTGGCGTCGGTCTCCGGGGTCGCGGTGGCGGTGCAGTCGCGGATCAACGGCGAGTTGGGGGTACGCCTGGCCGACGGGTTCGCCGCCGCGGTGGTCTCGTTCGGCGTCGGCCTGCTGGTGCTGCTGATGTTGGTGCCCGCCACCCCCGGCGGGCGACGTGGCCTGGCCGCGACGCGGCGTGCCCTGGCAACGGGAACGCTGCGGCCGTGGCAGTGCCTCGGCGGGATGTGCGGGGCTTTCCTCGTGGCCACCCAGGGGCTCACCATCGGCACGCTCGGCGTGGCGGTCTTCACCGTGGCGGTGGTGGCCGGCCAGACCGGCAGCAGCCTCGCCGTGGACCGGGCCGGGATCGGGCCGACCGGCCGGCAGCCGGTCACCAGGCAGCGACTCGCCGGCGCGGTGCTCACCGTGCTCGCGGTCGGCCTGGCCGTGGCCGACCGGCTCGGCGATCCGGGCACGCTGGCGCTTGCCCTGCTGCCCCTGCTCGCCGGCCTGGGCATCGCCTGGCAGCAGGCCGTCAACGGGCAGGTCCGGGCGGCGGCCGACAGCGCGTTGACCGCCACCCTCGTCAACTTCGCCGTCGGGACTGTCACCCTGCTCGTGGCGTTCGCCGTCGACACCGCCGTACGCGGCTGGCCGACCGGCGACCTGCCGAGCGAGCCGTGGCTCTACCTGGGCGGCCCGATCGGCATCGTGTTCATCGCGATCGCCGCCGCGATCGTGCGGTTCACCGGTGTGCTGCTGCTCGGTCTGGCCACCATCGCCGGCCAGATCGTGGGGGCGGTCCTGCTGGACCTGGTGCTGCCCACCGCGGCCTCCCACCCCGGTGTGAACACCCTGCTCGGGGCAGCACTGACCATGGTGGCGGTGCTGATCGCCGCGCTGGCGCCACCGGCCCCGCGCGCCGACCGACCCGCGCGCTGAGCGCACCACGCACCGACCAACCCCCCGCGCCGACCGACCCGCGCGCTGAACGCACCACGCACCGATTAACCCCGCGCTGGCGGCTCCGCGCCCGACGCTCAGCCCGGCGGCAGCTGCGACGGGTACGGCGGCCGGGGCTGCGCCGGTCCGGGCGGCGGGAGCTGCGACGGCGCGGGCGGGTCAGGCACCGCCGGCGGGCGCGACGGGTAGAGCGCATTCGGGTAGGGCGGGTCAGGCACCGCCGGCAGGCCCGGAGGGTAGGGCCCGTGCGGATAGGGCCGCCCGTGCGGATAGGGCCCGTGCGGCGGGTAGGGCGGACGCGGCGGGTGCCGGCGCTCGTACGCGCGGGCCGGGTCGACCAGCCCGGCGATCCGGATGGCCAACAGCACGCCCGGCACCGTGCCCAACAGGGCGAGCGCCACCGCGAACCGCGTCTGTGGTGGGGTGCCGTGCAGCCAACCGACGAGCGGCAGCCCGGCCAGGACGACGGTGAGCAGGAGCCCGGTCAGCGCCCCTCCGATCCACCGGCCCGTTGCCCCCTGGTAGGAGGCTCGGACGACCAGGCTCACCGCCGTCAGGAGACACGCCGGCAGAACGACGAGCAGCAGGGCGTTGTACGTCGACCAGTCGTCGTTGCGCTCCCAGGCCAGGGCCAGCACGATGCCGGCGGACAGCAGCACCCCGCTGCCGGCGACTCCCCACCAGCGTGGGCCTTTGCCGCGCCGGATCGCCAGGTGGGCGGCGAGCACGGTGACCGCGACGGCGAGGGTCAGCGAGAGGGCGAAGGCGAGAAAGACGTCGGTGTCGCGGTCGCCGGGTCCACCGGAACCCAGTGCGGGTGGACCGTCCGCGGTGTCCTGCTCACTGGGGAAGCCGGCACGTCGCCAGCCGCCGTCCGACCCTCGGCGCAGGAGGCCGTCGCGGCCGTTGGCGACCAGCACCTCGTGGCCGCCGTCGGCGACGGGATAGACGATCAGATCACGGGAGGCGAAGTGCCGACGAATGTCACCCGGGTTGTCGAATCGACGGGCAAACGCCTCGCGGCGTGCGTCCGACACCTCCCAGGCCACCCGCCACGTCACACCGGCGTCGTCGCTCTGCTCCACCCGCAGGTGACCGCGGACCGCCCGGTAGCACCGCTGCGGCTCGGCCGGCACACACGCCTGCCGCTGCCCGACGTCCGGACCGGACAACCGCTGCTCCTCGGCGGCGTCGGCGGGTCGCCAGTTGGTCCCCCGGTCCGTACTGACCGACCACCGACCCTCGGCTGGCTGGGTCGGCCAGGATCGGTCGTCGTAGCCCGAGCCGATCGAGACCGCCGGCTGTCCGTCGAGCAGAGCGGTGCCCACGGCGTAGGGGTAGCGCACCACGCTTGTCGCGGCCACCGCCAACACCGCCGGCGGCAGCACCACCAGTAGCCGGACCAGCCGGGCGGTCCGTTGGCGCACCGGCCGGCGACGCGCTCGCGTCCAACTCCACCAGGCCAGGCCGAGCGCCGGCAGGGTCAGCAGGTCGGCCCGGTCGGCCCGGACCAGGGACGGCCCGGCCAGTACGGTCCAGGCCGACGAGGCCAGCTCGGCGGCGTACCCGCTGGATTTGACGAGCGCGAAGCCGGCGCCCACCGCGACCAGACCGGCCACCGCGGCGGCCCGGGCCGGCAACCGCGGCACCAGGAGGGTCAGCAGCACCGCGACCAGTGGCGGGGCGAGCACCAGACCGGCGACGTCGCTCAGCTTGCCGGTCAGCAGGCCGGGAAAGGCTGCCTTCAGGACGTGGTCGTTGACCAGGAGCAGCACCAGGGCGAGCAGGGTGCTGGGGTGGCAGAGCCAGGGCAGGGTCGTCGGTGCGCCGTCCAGCCGTGCCGCGGGACCCGTCATCCACCCAGGGTCCGGTCGACCCGTCTCGATCCGGACACGGATCGGTTCGGGTCCGATACCGACGGTCAGCCGGCGTCGGAGGAGTGCCCAGGGAAGAGGTGGGCGCTCGGGTCGATGGCCACCGCCGCGTTGTTGACCGCCGTCGCCGCCTCGCCGAAGCCGGTGGCGATCAGCCGCACCTTGCCCGGATATTCGGTGATGTCACCCGCCGCGAAGACCCGGGGCAGGTTCGTCGCCATCGCGCTGTCCACCAGGATGTGCCGGCGGTCCAACCGCAGCCCCCACTCGGCGAGCGGGCCCAGGTCGGCGGTGAAGCCCAGCGCGGCGACCACGGTGTCCACCGGCAGCGTCTCGGTGGCGCCACCGAGCACCCGCACCTCGGCGGCGGTCACCGCGCCCTCCCCGAACAGCCTGGTGACCTCGGCGTTGACCACCACCCGCACCGGCAGGGAGAGCACGCGGGCGACAGTCGAGGCGTGCGCCCGGAATTTTTCCCGGCGGTGCACGAGGGTCACCGAACGGGCCAGTGGTTGCAGCGCCAACGCCCAGTCGAAGGCGGAGTCGCCGCCACCGACGATCAGCACGTCGTGGTCGGCCAGGTCGGTCGGCTCGGTGACGAAGTAGACGATCCCGGTGCCGGGAGCGCCGTCGGCGCACGGCAGCGGTCGGGGGCTGAAGCTGCCGAGCCCGCCGGTGACCACGACCGCTCCGCACCCGAGCTGCTCGCCGCCGGCCAGGCCGAGCACCGGAAGACCCTCGGCGTACGACAGTTTCTCGGCACGGGTGTTGAGCAGGTACTGAGGCGCGAACGGGGCGGCCTGTGCCACCAGGTTGGCCACCAGGTCGCGGCCCTTGACCGCGGGGAAGCCGGCCACGTCGAGGATCAACTTTTCCGGGTACATGGCGGTGACCTGACCGCCGGGCTCGGGCAGCGCGTCGATGACCGCCACCGACAACCCTCGGAACCCGGCGTAGTACGCGGCGAAGAGACCGGCCGGACCGGCCCCGATCACGGCGACATCGACCTCGCGCATGGCGTACCGTCGCTTTCCGCTTACGGATCAACGCGTGCTGATCTCGACCGTAGGCGGGTGGCAGCGGTCCGGCAAGCACGTCCCAGGGGCGCGCCGGGGATTTGGTCAGGGCAGGCTGAGCGTGGACCCGAAGTGGTCCGGCCCGTCCACCGCCGGCCGTCGACGACGGAACAGGATCGCCGCGACCACCCCGCCGAGCAGCCCGAACAGGTGGCCCTGCCAGGAGATCCGCTCGTCGGTGGGGAGGATGCCGACAAGTTGCCAGCCGTAGAGCAGGCCGACGAGCAGGAAGACCGCGAAGTTCCACCAGCTGCGTTCGACGATGCCCCGGGTGAGCAGGATGCCCAGGTAACCGAAGATGACGCCGCTGGCGCCGACCACCACCGAGTTGGGCGAGCCGGTGAACCAGACGCCGAGGCCGCTGACCAGGATGATGACCAGGGTCGACCAGAGGAAGCGGCGGGCGCCGGCGGCCAGAACGAACGTGCCCAGCAGGATCAGCGGGATGCTGTTGCTGTAGAGGTGGTCGAAGCCGTGGTGCAGAAACGGGGAGAAGAAGACCCCGTCCAGCCCTTCGATGCGCTGCGGGATGATGCCGGCGTTGGCGTCCAGGCCGAACGCGAGCCCCTGGTCGACGGCCTCGATGAGGAAGAGGAACGGGACCACCGCGCACATGGCGACGAACGCCCGGCCGAGGGCGGCGTAGAACGCCTCGGTGCCGAACCGGAAGGGGTCGCCGCTTGACGGGTGCAGGGTCACCTGACAACTGCTATCAGCAAAAGCGGCCGGCCGCCACTCACGTCCCGTCCGGAGTACGCGCGAAGGCGGGGCGAGTGGAGAGCCACCCGCCCCGCCTTCGGAGGCCGTCAGTAGTGGTTGTTGTTCTGGAAGAAAGTCCAGGCGCCGCAGGGCGTGTCGTACCTGCCCTTGATGTAGCTCAGCCCCCACTTGATCTGGGTGGCCGGGTTGGTCCGCCAGTCGGCGGCGACAGTGCCCATCTTGCTGCCCGGCAGGGCCTGCGGGATGCCGTACGCACCTGACGAGTTGTTGGCGGCCTTGTGGTTCCAGCCGCTCTCCTTGGTCCAGAGCTTCTCCAGGCAGGGGAACTCGGCGATGCCGAAGCCCGCGCCGATCATCAGGGCGCAGCCGGTCTTGCGGTTGCCGCTGAACTCCTCGCAGGACGCCGGGATCGGCCCGTCGAACGGCTTGGCGGGTGCGTTGGCGGCCTCGCGCTCGCGCTTGCGGGACGCCGCGGCGGCCTCGGCCCTGCGGGCTCGCTCGGCGGCCTCCTTGGCGGCCTGTGCCGCCCGCAGCTTGGCCTGGTATTCCGCGGCCCGCTGCTTGGAGAACTGCACCTGGTGGGCGGCCTGCCGCTCGCGTTGGTACGCGAGGTCGGCCCGGTCGACCTCGAGGCTGGCCTGCTCGACCAACCCCTGTTGCTGGGTTTCCCGGTCCTGGCCCAGGTAGAAGCCACCGGCAACGCCCACGGAGAGCAGCGCCACAGCAGCCGTACGGGCACCCAACCGGCTCCACAGCCGACTCACGAAGTGGTCCCTTCGTCGGGGGCATGGACGCGGCACGGCGCAGGTCACAGGTGGACCGTCAACCGTGCCACGAGCGCCCCGACCGATTGCCGGTCGCGCCGACGCACCGATCGCCGCCGATGTCCTCCGTCGTGCGACGAACGATCACCGACGATCCCCTTGGTGCGTGGGCGCTCGTGGGACACGATTGCGCACAGTGAGGCTGATGGGAAACCAACCACGCTGTTTGTGACTTCTGCCACACTAATTATGCGGACAAAGGCCGCATAAGCACCATCAGATCGGAATGTCCTCCAAGAGATCGGTGACCATCGCGGCGATCGGCGACCGCTCCGAACGGCTGAGTGTCACGTGGGCGAAGAGCGGATGGCCCTTGAGTGCCTCGATGACCGCGGTCACCCCGTCGTGCCGACCCACCCGCAGGTTGTCCCGCTGGGCCACGTCGTGGGTGAGCACCACCCGGGAGCCCTGCCCGATCCGGGACAGCACGGTCAACAGCACCCCGCGCTCCAGCGACTGGGCCTCGTCCACGATCACGTAGGCGTCGTGCAGGCTGCGCCCCCGGATGTGGGTCAGCGGCAGCACCTCCAGGATGCCCCGCGAGGTGACCTCCTCCAGCACGTTCTCGTGCACCACCGCGCCGAGCGTGTCGAAGACCGCCTGGGCCCACGGCGACATCTTCTCCGACTCCGACCCGGGCAGGTAGCCCAACTCCTGGCCACCGACGGCGTACAGCGGGCGGAACACGATCACCTTCTTGTGCCGGCGGCGCTCCATCACCGCCTCCAGCCCCGCGCAGAGCGCCAACGCCGACTTGCCGGTGCCGGCCCGGCCACCGAGCGAGACGATCCCGATCGCCTCGTCGAGCAGCAGGTCGAGGGCGACGCGCTGCTCGGCGGAGCGGCCGTGCAGGCCGAACGCCTCCCGGTCGCCGCGGACCAACCGGACCGACTTGTCCGGCAGCACCCGGCCGAGCGCGGAGCCCCGCCCCGAGTGCAACACCAGGCCGGTGTGGCAGGGCAGGCCGGCCGCCTCGTCGAGGTCGAGGGTCTCGCCGGCGTACAGCGACCCGATCTGCTCCTCGCTGAGCTGCATCTCGGACATGCCCGTCCAGGTCGGGTCGCTGGCCTGGCCGTGGCGGTACTCGTCGGCGCGCAGACCCACCGAGGCCGCCTTGACCCGCAGCGGCATGTCCTTGCTGACCAGCGTCACCTCCCGCCCCTCGGCGGCGAGGTTGAGCGCGACGGAGA
Source organism: Micromonospora sp. NPDC049171 (assembly GCF_040648275.1). Classification (NCBI taxonomy): domain Bacteria; kingdom Bacillati; phylum Actinomycetota; class Actinomycetes; order Micromonosporales; family Micromonosporaceae; genus Micromonospora; species Micromonospora sp. NPDC049171. The sequence continues at coordinate 424,304 of NZ_JBEZDJ010000002.1, read as the reverse complement.
GGATCCGGGCGTCGTTGCTCTCGGTCCGGAAACCGGGCGGCAGCACGCCGTCGTCGGTGTGGTTGAGCTCCACCCGTAGGGTGCCACCGGCGTCGTTGGCGGGCACCGGTCGGTCGAGTCGGCCATGCCGGACCCGTAGGTCGTCCAACATTCGCAGCGACTGCCGGGCGAACCAGCCCAGCTCCGGATGGTGCCGCTTGCCTTCCAGCTCGGTGATGACCACCAGAGGCAGCACCACCTCGTGCTCCGCGAACCGGTGGAACGCCGCCGGATCGGAGAGCAGCACGGAAGTGTCCAGGACAAAGGCCTGGCCGGCTGGTCGCGGCTCCTTCGGGTCGGCCGGCGCGGCGGCCGCCGTGCGGCGGCTCCTGGTGGCGCGGCGGGTCGTGGCAGTCGCGGCCGGGGTCTGGTCGGCACCGGCGGTGGTACGGCGAGTCGTCACAGGCCTGCTCCGACGGATGGGCACCCGCCACCCGTGTTCCGCCTCCTCCGGCGCCCGGGGACACGGGGTCGGATGCGGAACCCCGTGCGCGAGGTCGCAGATCCGGGCGGACCGGCTGGCTCGGGAGAACCCCGCGCCATGCCTAGACGCTAGCCCCGCCGAACCCTTCCGGCTAGGGCCTGTGTCAAAGTCCTGGGTCGAGCCGAGGCGGAGTCCAGGCGGCGATCCGGCAAGGGCTTTGCCACAGGCCCTGGCGTGCGGGGAACTCCCAGGACGGGCGCGTCGCCGGGTGCTCGTCGGGACGGCTGGCGACGGGCGCGGCGGAACCGGCCGGGATGCATGCCCCCTGCGCGCACCCCGGCCGGTTGGGGTCACCGTCACCGGTCTGACGTGACCCCGTCGGTGCGTGTCCGCCGCGGACGACGCACCGCGTCGGTAATGCCGGTCGGCGGGCCTGCGCCCGCCGACCGACCTCAACCGGTACGTCGAACGAGCGTGCCGGTCGGGTGCCGCCCGGTGATCGGGGCGGCCGGAGCGCTGAACGACGAGCCGGTGTACGTGGTGCCGGGGCGGGCGACGGTGCTGGCCGAGCGGACCACGCCCGCCGGGGAGACCGACAGGGCGGAGGCGATCGCGGCCTGGGCGTCGCGGCGACGTCGGTTCCAGGCGCCCCGGTCACCGTCGAAGTAGCCCTGCCGGTAGCCGAAGCGGTAGCCGATGCGGTAGCTGAGCTGCCCGTGCAGCCGACCGGCCGCGTAACTGGTCGCACCGAGCACCAGGACGAGGAACACCGCGAGGAACGGGCTCATCGGGCAACACCGGCCCAGCGTGGACGCCAGGTCATCGCTCCTCCGGCTCGATCGTGGTGGGATCCGCGACGAGCAGCCGGTCCAGGTCGTCGGTGCTGACCTCCTCGACCAGCTCGACGCTGATCCGGCAGCCGTCCAGCACGATCTCGGCCACCGAGGAACGGCGGATCTCGCCGCCGGCGTCGTAGACCCGGACGCTCAGTTCCGGGCAGCCGAGATGGGTACGCCAGGCGTTCCACTCGGCGCGGTCGCCGACGCTCAGCGACAGGTAGCGGCAGCCTCGGGCGAGGTAGAGACGCCAGGGGGCGGTCAGCCCCGCGGCGACCCCCTCGGCGATCAGCCCGAAGGCCTGGGCGCGGGTGGCGAGCTCGGTCACCACACCCCCTTGGCGTCGGGGGTATGACGCATGTGAGCACCAATCGTCTCATGCACGTGACACACCGTAGATTGTCTCATGGGCGTGACAGTATCAGCTTTTCGTCCGCTTACGTTCGCCACTACGTGCATCTATTCTGCCCGCGTGACACCCCTCAACAGTGGCACTGAATCGTTTACCGGAAATCCGAGGATCCCGTCACGTCTGCGTGACAGTGGCGAGCCGGGGCGCGCGCTCGACGCCGCGTGGCCGTACCGTCACGGGGTGACCGAGACGGCCAATGCGCGGAAGATCGCCTTCGCCACCTTCGTTCGCCGCGCCCTGGACGAGGCACGGGCGACCCGGGCCTGGAGTGGCACCGAGGTGTCCCGGCGCACCGGCGTCTCCCGGCAGACCATCAACCGGTGGGTCCGGGGCGACTGGGCCAGTGACCCGGAGGCCGAACGGGTGGTCGCCTTCTGCGAGGGCCTGGGGCTCAACCCGGCGGCGGCCTTCGCCGCACTCGGCTGGGACCGCACCGCGAGCGGCCCCCGCAGCGGCCAACCCGCCCCTCCGATGGACCCCGACGTGGAGGCTCTGCTGCGCCGGCTGGTCGATCCGAACGTTTCGGACGCGGAGAAGTTCCACATCCGAGAAACCATTAGATACCTCGCATACCGCCCAACGCTGCCGGTCGATGTCCGAAATAGAGGCAATCAAGCAGGGTAGTTCCTCAGATGGCGAAAGAACGCCTGGTCAGGTTCATTCGTTTGCCTCCGGGGTCGGAACGGGCACGCTAGCGTCCCTATTCGTACTGCTTGGGCTCGTCATCGGCGGGGGGACGGGACAAGGCCGAACCCAGCCCTGCGGGACAAAAGGAGGGGTCTGTCCATGACCCTGAAGTGGTTGGCAGTCGTGGTCGCGACGGTGTCGATGACACTGTGGGCGACCGGTAACACAGTGACCCTCGCGGTCGACGGCGGGCAGCTGCCGCTGCTCGTCAACCTCTTCGTACTCATCACCGCCGGCACCGCGGTCGTCCTGGCCGTCGTCGCCGAGCTGCACGAACGCATGAACGACCGGATCAGCGCACTCACCGAGTTCCTGGTGGCACGGCTCAACGAGATCGAGACCCACACCGGCGATCGCAACACCGGGTTCGTGGAGGGTTACCTGTTGAGCCACGGCCAGGAGGCGGCGGTGGTGCCGTTCGGTCGGCGTGGACGAGGAGCCGCCGAACGCTGATCGCCCACCGCGCAACGGTTCCGCTCGGCCAGGAATGAGCCTTCGTCGCCGGGGTACGCTGACGCGCGTGCCGCCGTTGAATCTGGGCAATCACCAGCCGAGTACTCCGTTGAACGCCGACCAGGCCTGGCGGACCACCGCCAGCCGGGCGGCCGGGACCGTGCTCTTCTTCGACTTCGACGGCACGCTCGCGCCCGTCGACGACGATCCGACCGCGGTCCGCCCGGCGCCCAAGGCGTTGGCCGCGATCGAGGCGCTGGCCCCGGTCGTGCAGCGGGTCGCGATCGTCTCCGCCCGACCCGTCGAGTTCCTGCGGGATCAGCTCGGCGGGCTCACCGGCGTGGACCTCTACGGCCTGTACGGGCTGGAGCACAGCCACTCCGGCGGGGAGACCGTCACCGAGCCGGCCGCGCTGCCCTGGGTGCCGACCATGACGGAGCTGGCCGACCTGGCCCGGGCGGAACTGCCGCCCGGCACGCTCGTGGAATACAAGCGGCTCTCCGTGGCACTGCACTGGCGGACCGCCCCACAGCTCGGCGCGACAGTGCAGCAGTGGGGGCAGGCGCAGGCCGACCGGCTGGGCCTGCGGGTGCAGGCCGGGCGGATGGTGCTGGAGCTCAAACCGCCAGTCGACCGGGACAAGGGCATGGTGATCGGCGAGGCGATCAAGGGGGCCACCGGCGCCTGGTATTTCGGTGACGACGTCTCGGACATCAAGGCCTTCGCCGCACTGCGCGCCCGCGCCGCCGCCGACCCGGACTTTCTCGGCGTCTGCGTGGCGGTAGCCAACCCGGAGACCGGCCACGAGGTCGCCAACGCCGCCGACCTGACGATCGAGTCCCCGGCCGCCCTGGGCGACTTCCTCACCGAGGCGCTGACCCACCTGCCCTGACCTGGCCGGGCGGCAGACCGACGCGTCAGGCGCCGTAGCGGCGTTGCCTCGTCGCGTACGAGCGCAGTGCGCGCAGGAAGTCGATGTGCCGGAAGTCCGGCCAGTTGAGTTCGCAGAAGTAGAACTCCGAGTGCGCGGACTGCCACAGCATGAAGCCGGACAGCCGCTGCTCCCCGCTGGTGCGGATGACCAGGTCGGGATCGGGCTGGCCGCGGGTGTAGAGGTGCTCGGCGATGTGCTCGACGTCCAGCACCTCGGCCAACTCCTCGATCGTGCCGCCGGAGGCGGCGTGCTCCAACAGCAGCGAGCGGACCGCGTCGGTGATCTCCCGGCGACCGCCGTAGCCCACCGCGATGTTGACCTCCGCGCCGCCGGTGCGCTCGCGGGTGCGTTCCTCGGCGCCCTTCAGGGCCGCCGCGGTCTGCGCCGGGAGCAGGTCGAGAGCCCCGACGATGCGCAACCGCCAGGGGTTGCCCTCCTCCGCAAGCTCCACCACCAGGTCTTCAATGATCTTGAGGAGGGGGTCCAGCTCACTGGCCGGGCGGCGCAGGTTGTCGGTGGCCAGCAGGTAGAGGGTGACGTGCCCGATGCCGGCCTGGTCACACCAGCCGAGAACATGCTTGATCTTGGCTGCCCCGACCCGGTGACCGTCGTTCGGGTCGACGAAGCCCATCTCCCTCGCCCATCGGCGGTTGCCGTCGCACATCACCCCGACGTGCCGGGGCACCGGCTTACCCGCGAGCTTCGCCGTGAGCCGGCGCTCGTACACGGAGTAGATAAGGTCCCGCAGCGTCATCACCTAGCAGCGTAGCGACCCTTCGGCCAGATCACCGCCTCGGAGTCGCATCCCCGCCGGGCAGACCGATGCCGATCATCGCCAGCGTACGAGCGGTGAGACGTCCGTCACCCAGCCCCAACTCGACCACGTCGTAGAACACCCGGTCGTCGCGCCGGGCGGCCCGCACCGCCGCGTCCACCACTCGGCCACGCCGCGCCAACCAGGCCGCGAACGAGCTGTGCCGCAGGTGGGTGCCGAGGCGACGACGCAACCCGTGGGCGTACCGGACGGCCGCCGCCTCGGGTGCCTGGGCCGCCGCCGCACCGGCGAGCGCACCGGAGAGCAGCGCGTAGAAGATGCCCTCCCCGGTGAACGGATTGATCAGTGACAGCGCGTCCCCGGCCAGCAACGTGCGGCCACGCCCCGGTGCCGGCCGGTGGGTGGACAGCGGCAGATGGTGGGCGCGCAACGCGGTCACCGTCCCCAGATCGGTGCCGGGCAGCAGCGCGGCCAGCCGGTCCAGCAGGTAGGCCCGGCTCAGCGGCTCACCGCGCAGCACCTCCCCGTACCCGACGTTCGCCCGTCCGTCGCCGATCGGAAACGACCAGGCGTACGCCGGCCAGCGCGCCTTCGAGGTGACGATGAGCTGCTCGGAGGGGCCGGGCAGAGCCGGGGCGTACCCCCGGATGGCCAGCGCCAGGTGCCGGTCGGGATTCTGCGGATGGCCGAGCGCCCGACGCACCAACGAGCCGGCGCCGTCGGCACCCACCACCACCCGACCGGACACCTCCCCGTCGAGCACCACCCGGTCGGCGCGCGGCTCCACCCGGCGCACGGTGTGCCGGCGCAACTGCGCGCCGGCCGCCACGGCCGCCGCCACGAGTCGCGCGTCGAAGACCTCCCGGGGCACTGTGTACGCGGGTCGGGGCAGCGCCCGAGCCACGGCACCGCCACCCGGCGCGATCATGCGTAACGCGGGCAGCGGCGCGTAGCCGGCCACCGCCTCGGGCACACCCAGCTCGGCGAGCACGTCCACCGAGTGCGCGGCGATCCCGTCGCCACACGCCTTGTCCCGGGGAAAGTCGGCCCGGTCCAGCAGCAGCACGCTGGCACCCGCCCGGCGTGCCGCCAACGCGGCGGCTGCTCCGGCCGGCCCCGCTCCCACCACCACCACATCGAACTCGTCGCTCACCGCGCGCCTCCCTCCCCGTCGGCGGCACGGCCCGTTCGCCACCCGCCTGCGCCGTCGGCGTCGTCGCTGTGCTGTGACCGACACCACCCGTCATCCTGCCCGCTTGCCGCTCACCCGGGCCGACGCCGCACGGCCGAATTTCCTGCCCGCCAGCCGCTCACCCGGGCCGACCCCACACGGCCGGAACTTCCTGCCCGCCAGCCGCTCACCCGGGCCGACCCACATGGCCGGAATTCCATCGACGCACCGCGGACCTGGGCGGCGTCAGAGCCAGCCGTTGGTCCTGGCGCTGAGGGCGGCCTCGATCCGGTTTCGGGTACCGGTCTTGCCGATGGCCGACGACAGATAGTTGCGCACCGTGCTCTCGGACAGGTGCAGACGGGCGGCGATGTCGGCGATGGTCGCACCGTCGACGGCGGCCGCCAGCACGTGCCGCTCCCGGTCGGTGAGCGGGTTCGGGCCGGCCGCCAGAGCCGCCGCCGCGAGCGTCGGATCGATCACCCGCTCACCGGCCAGCACCCGCCGGACGGCCACCGCGAGTTCCTCCACCGGACCGTCCTTGACCAGGAAGCCGGCCGCACCGGCCTCCATCGCCCGACGCAGGTAGCCGGGCCGACCGAACGTGGTGAGGATCAGCACCCGACAGTCGGGCAACTGCTCCCGCAGCGTCGCGGCGGTGTCCAGGCCACTGCCGTCGGGCATCTCGATGTCCAGCAGCGCCACGTCCGGACGACTGCTCCGGGCCGCCTCCAACGCCTCGGCGGTGGTCCGGGCCTGCGCCACCACCTCGATGTCGGGTTCGAGGTTCAGCAGCAGGGCCAGCGCCCCGCGCATCATGCCCTGGTCCTCGGCGAGCAGCAGCCGGATCATTCGGTCGCCGCCGCTACCGCGCGGGTGGGAACCCCGACGGTGAGCAGCAGACCACCACCATGCGCCGGACCGACCCGCAGGGTGCCGCCCGCCTGCTCAAGCCGCTCGGAGAGACCCCGCAGGCCGTTTCCGAACCGCGGTCGGCCGCCCACCCCGTTGTCCCGAATGGTCAGCACCGACCCGTCGGCATCGGTGTCGACCTCGATGTCGCAACGCGACGCCCGGCTGTGTCGCAGCACGTTCGTCACTCCCTCCCGAAGGACCCAACCGAACGCGTCGTCGGTGTCGACGTCGAAATTCCCCGTTCCCCGTACGGTGACGGTGATGCCGACGTCGGCCAGGACGGCCCGGGCGTTGTCCAGCTCCCGGGCGAAGCTGTGCTCGCGGTAACCCGTGACCGCCTCGCGCACCTCGGTGAGGGCGGTGCGGCCGATCCGCTCGATGTCGGCCGCCTCCGCCGCCGCCCGGAGTGGATCCGTCGGGGCGAGCCGACGGACCACCTCCGCCTTCACCACCACCAGCGACAGCGTGTGGCCGAGCAGGTCGTGCAGGTCCTTGGCGAACCGGAGTCGTTCCCGTTCCACGACCGAACGGGCCAGCTCCCGCTGGGTGCGGCGCAACTCGTCGACCAGGCGGGCCACCCGCGCGAACGCCAACGTCATGGCACCGGCGAGCAGCGTGATCAGTGCGATCTGGATAGTGCCCTCGGCGGGCAGGCGTCGCGCCGCCCCGATCACCAGCACGGCCGCGACGCTGCCGCCGACCCAGGCGAAAGCCCACTTCACCTGGAGCAGCCCCACGGCGCCCGCGGAGCACACATAGATCAGCAGGGCCAGCCAGCCGGTCGTGGCGTTGCCGTACGCGGCGGCGAGCGCAACCCCGAGCAGCGCCAGCAGTGCCAGCCCGGCGTGGTGCACGGCCGACCGAACGGCCAGTGCGGCCACCGGCACCGCCACCAGCGCGAGGTAGAGCAACGCGAAGACGGCCAGCCCGACCATGGCCACCGGCACCGGGTGGACCTCCCCCCGCACGACAGTGGCAGCCGGCGGAAGCAGCAACCACAGCCACAGCGTGTGGGCCGCCACCAGCATGATCCCGCGCCGCCGCAGGCCGGGGTCGACGGCACGTGTCATCTCGCTGGCACCAGGCACGACGGACACGCTAGTGGCGGTCAACCGCGTACGGTCGCGCGCCGGTGGGCGCACGCCGCGACGGCCGCGAAGAGCAGTCCGGATGAGTTGGTAGGTCCCGTGCGACGTACCGCGTTGTCACCCATACCCAGCACGCTACGAATGGGCGAACGCCCCCGGCAGAGCCGCCGGTACCGGGTGCACGGTGACAAATGTCCCGGGCTGTCGCCACCACCAATCCCGCGATCTTGCACTTTGTGTCGCCGCTTCGGGCCTTTCGTTCCCTTCTGTCGCGACAGAAAGTGCAAGATCGACGATGGATAGGGCGGGGTGGGTCAGGTTGGGGGTGGGGTGTGGGTTGCTCGGCGTAGGCCGTACAGGGCCAGTGCGGCTGCCGCCAGCAGTGGGGCGCCGTCGCGGACCAGGCCGTCCACGCCCAGCAGCCACCAGCACAGCGGCAGGTCCACGGCGAGCACGACCAGGGTGACGCCGACCAGCAGGCTCCGCGCCCAGTCCTTGCCGCGCATCAGGAACGCGGTGCAGAACAGCACCGCGTAGCTGGCCGCGATGCCGGCACCGAACCAGAACAGCACGGCCGGCAGCGCGGACAGCCGACCGTCCAGGATGGCGCCACCGGCCACCAGGGCCGGCACCAGCATCAGCGGGCTGTAGGTGAACGCCGCCACCCGGCTGGTCAGCAGCCAGGCACTGGCCTCCGCCCGACGTGGTGGGGTTTCCCGCCAGGAGAGGCCGGCCCGGTCGATAACCAGCCTTGGCCGGTGCCGGACGAGATGCCCGGCCAGCGCCGACGAGCGGTACAGCAGCCAGACCACCGCCACACAGAGCGCGCTGAGCACGGCGAAGCCGAGCAGGCCGGGCAGCGGCAGCACCCCCTGGCGGGGCACGATCAACCGGCCGACGGCAAAGACCGTGGTGACCGCGAGGATCAGCCCGAACGGGCGAGCCACCGTGCGGCCCCGGCGGACGTGCCCGATCAGCAGCAGGAAACCGAACGAGCGCAGCATCGCCCAGCCGGTGCGTACCGCCAGACCGAAGCCCTGCTCCGGGGCGTACCACCAGTTGAGCAGCTCGACCACGACGGTGGCCGCCGCCGTCGTCGCGAGCAGGAAGGTCAGCACTCGGACGGCGGACGGCCGCCGGACCTGGGTCTCGGCGGCCGTCCTCATGGAATCCGATGTTGCCCGCGAAGGGTCTCGTTCACACCTACCGCTGCGGTTGCGTGGCGTCCAGGCGGGCGCGCAGCGCGTCCAACTCGGCCCAGAGCACGCCGGGCAGCTTGTCACCGAACTTCTCGAACCACTCGGTGATCATCGGCAGCTCGTTGCGCCACTCGTCCGGGTCGACCTTCAGCGCGATCCGGACGTCCTCCGGGGTCATGTCCAGGCCTTCGACGTCCAGCGACTCGGGCGTCGGCACCATGCCCACCGGGGTCTCCACCGCGTCGGCCGTGCCCTCGATCCGCTCGACGACCCACTTGAGCACCCGGGAGTTCTCCCCGAAGCCCGGCCAGAGGAACGAGCCGTCCGGGTCCTTGCGGAACCAGTTGACGTAGTAGATCTTCGGCAGCTTGGCCTCGTCGCCGTCGGTGCCCTTGCCCATCTCGATCCAGTGCCGGAAGTAGTCACCGGCGTGGTAGCCGATGAACGGCAGCATCGCCATCGGGTCGCGGCGGACCACGCCGACCGCGCCGGACGCGGCGGCCGTCGTCTCCGAGGAGAGCGTGGCGCCCATGTAGACGCCGTGCACCCAGTCGCGGGCCTCGGTCACCAACGGGATGGTGTCCTTGCGGCGGCCACCGAAGAGGATCGCGTCGATCGGCACCCCGTTGGGGTCGAAGTACTCGTCGGCGAGGATCGGGCACTGGGTGATCGGGGTGCAGAACCGGCTGTTCGCGTGGGAGGAGAGGCCCTCGCTCTCCGGCGTCCAGTCGTTGCCCTTCCAGTCGATCAGGTGCGCCGGCGGCTCGCCCATGCCCTCCCACCAGACGTCGCCGTCGTCGGTGAGGCCCACGTTGGTGAAGACGGAGTTGCCCCGGTCCAGGGTGCGCATGGCGTTGGCGTTCGTCTTCCAGTCGGTGCCGGGTGCGACACCGAACAGGCCGTACTCCGGGTTGACCGCGTAGAGGCGGCCGTCCGGGCCGAACCGCATCCAGGCGATGTCGTCGCCGATGGTCTCGACCTTCCAGCCCGGAATGGTGGGCTCCACCATGGCCAGGTTGGTCTTGCCGCAGGCCGACGGGAACGCGCCGGCGATGTGATGGACCCTGCCCTCCGGCGAGGTGATCTTGAGGATCAGCATGTGCTCGGCGAGCCAGCCCTCGTCCCGGCCCATCACGCTGGCGATCCGCAGCGAGTAGCACTTCTTGCCGAGCAGCGAGTTACCGCCGTAACCAGAGCCGTACGACCAGATCTCCCGGGTCTCCGGGAAGTGCGAGATGTACTTGGTCTCGTTGCACGGCCAGGCGACGTCCTGCTGGCCGGGGGCGAGCGGGGCGCCGATCGAGTGCAACGCGTGCACGAAGTCCGCGTCGTCGCCCATCGCCTCGAGGACGCGGGTGCCCATCCGGGTCATGATGCGCATCGACGCGACCACGTACGGGCTGTCGGTGATCTCGACACCGAACATCGGGCTCTCCGCCTCGACCGGGCCCATGACGAACGGGATGACGTACATGGTGCGTCCGCGCATCGAGCCGCGGTACAGCTCGGTCATCGTCCGCTTCATCTCCGGCGGCGCCATCCAGTTGTTGGTGGGGCCGGCGTCCGCCTCGTCGAGGGAGCAGATGAAGGTGCGTTCCTCGACCCGGGCGACGTCCGTCGGGTCGGTACGCGCGTAGAACGAGTTGGGCTTCTTCTCCGGGTTCAGCCGGATCAGCGTGCCGGCCTCAACCAGCTCGTCGGTGAGGCGGCGCCACTCCTCGTCGGACCCGTCCACCCAGACGACCCGGTCGGGGGTGGTCAGTTCCGCGACCTCACGGACCCAGGCGAGCAGTTTCGGATGGGACGTCGGGGCCTGATCAATACCCCGCACAACAGCCGGAGCAACCATGACACATCTCCTTGTGGTCGACGCTGACCGATCTATGGGATGCACGAGACTCAGCGGCGCGATGCGTCGCCTTCGTGGAAACCTGGGATTGGCCTCAGCGTAAACCGGGCAGCCTTCCGAGTCAGTGGGACTGGTTGTGAAGAACTGCACAAGCTACGGCCACGCTGCGGTATCACGAGCTGATACCCGCTTTCCTGCGCAGTTTCACGCAAATCTTGTTGTGCACCCCGGCGGACGCTTGTTGCGGTCGGGCCGTGACCTGCCCCGCCGACCGGTGCGTGGATTCCCGTTCCGGGGCGCGTCAGTCCTCCCAATTGGTTACGCTGCGTACAACGGTTCCGCACACAGTGATCGGCTGTTCCGGGTGACCACGCCCGCTCGCCGTTGCTACCCCTCTGACTGGTCGACAGCCGGTAGGCTCGCCCCGTGGCCGCCACGATGACCGGGGAGCAACCGGGTCCCCGGCAGACCCGACGGGGTCTGTTCGGCAGGCTGTTGGACCGCTTCGGTCATCTCGTCCGCGAGATGAGCAAGTTCGCCACCGTGGGTGGCGTCGCCTTCCTCGTCGACTTCGCGCTCTTCAACTATCTGACGAGCACGCGTGGCGTCGAGGAGCTGACGGCGAAGACGATCTCCACCATCATCGCGGCCTCCGTCGCCTTCGTGGGCAATCGGTTCTGGACCTGGCGGCACCGGCAGCGCAGCAACCCGGCCCGCGAGTACGCACTGTTCTTCTTCTTCAACGTCGTCGGCCTCGGCATCGCGGTGGCCTGCCTCGCGATCAGCCGGTACGGGCTCGGCAGCATCTGGCCCGCCGTGTTCGAGACACGCCTGGCCGACAACGTCGCCAGCTACGTCGTCGGCACGGGCCTCGGCACGCTGTTCCGATTCTGGTCGTACCGGCGGTTCGTCTTCGTCGAAGCGGGAACCCGGACCGTTCCGCAGGTAAGACCCGACCCCGATCGCAGGGCGTGACCTGCCGCTCACCCCGTTCGGCCGGTGATCACCGGCCGCACCGACTGCCCTAAGGTGTTTCGCATGCGTCTTGTCCGTCTGCTGCCTGAGCGCTGGCAGAAGTTCATCCACGAGGCGCTCAAGTTCGGCATCGTTGGCGGCGTCAACACCGTCATCAATTACGCGGTGTTCAATGCCCTTGCACTGACCGTTTTCGTCAATGGTCAATTGAAGGCGAACGTGATCGCGACCCTCGTCGCCACGATCACGTCGTATCTGATGAATCGGCACTGGACGTACCGGGATCGCCCGAAGTCGGCGCTGCGCCGGGAGTACGTCCTGTTTTTCCTGTTCAACGGGGTTGGCCTGCTCATCGAGCTGGGTGCCGTGGCGGCGGCCAAGTACGGCCTCGGCGTCCATGGCCTGCTCGCACTGAACGTGGCCAAGACCGTCGGCGTCCTGCTGGGCACGCTCTTCCGTTTCTGGTCCTACCGGACCTTCGTCTTCCAGCCGGTCGTGCCGGCCGAGGGCGAGACGAAAGCCGAGCCCACCTGGCACGACATCCCGCGGGACGAGTGGGACACCCTGGCCGAGATGGATCCGGTCGCCGAGCTTGCCGAGACCGTGTCGGAGCTGGAGGAGGAGGCGAAGTCCGCAGACCGCGCCGACCAACCGCCCGGCACTCCCACCCAGGGCCGGCCCACCCGGTTGAGTGTCAGCCCCGCTGCCGACCTGGACGCGGAGCTCGCCGCGGAGTTACACGTCGGCACTCGCCGCGCGCCCCGCCGGTGACGACACCCGACGCCCGCTCCGGCACCGGGCTACCCGCCGAGCTGTTCTTCGAGGATCTCGTTCCGGGGCACACCGTCGACCTCGGCGTGGTCACCGTGGACGGCGACGAGATGGTCGCCTTCGCCCGCCGCTTCGACCCGCAGTGGTACCACGTCGACCCCGAGCTGGCCGGGGCCAGCCGGCACGGTGGGCTGATCGCCAGCGGCTTCTACACGGTCAGCCTGTTCATGCGGGCGTACGTCGACCATCTGCTGTCCCGAGCCGCCGCGGACGCGTCCCCCGGCCTGGAGGAGCTGCGCTGGCTCGCCCCCGTACGCGCCGGCGACCGGCTCGCGATCCGGGTCGACGTGATGGGCGCGCGACCGTCGACGGCCCGCCCGGGGCTCGGCACCGTCAGCCTCACCGGCACCATGTTGCGCCTCGGCCCGGACGACCGGCCCGAGCAGGAGGTGCTGCGCACCCGCTTCCGTGGCTGGTTCGCCCTGCGACCTGCCGAGGCCGACCCCATCGAGACCGACTCCACCGAGGCCGGAGCCGGCACAGTCGCCTCCGGTCCGGCCGGAGCCGGCACAGCGGGTCAGGACGCAGCCGAAGCCGGCCCGGCCGGTCGCGGCGCAGCCGGAGGCAGCCCCGCCGGTCACGACGCAGCCGGAGGCGGCCCAGCCGATGGCAGCCCAGCCAGCGACGGCCCAGCTGGTCGCGGCCCAGCCGAAGCCGGCCCTGCCGGTCACGGCCCAGCCGAAGGCGGCCCTGCCGGTTACGGCCCAGCCGAAGCCGGCCCTGCCGGTCGAGGCACGACCGAAGGCGGCCCAGCCGGTCGCGACGCAGGCAGTGGCGGCCCAGCCGGTCGCGGCGCGGCCGAAGGCGGTCAGCCTGCGAGTGGGCCGCCCGACGCCGGCCCGGCCGAGACCAGCCCGCCTGGGCCCGTACGGCCCGGAAACGGCAGCCCTCCGGCCGAACCACACGACTGACCCGCCCCGACACTGCCCGGGGCGGGCCACGGCCTCGGCCGGCCCGAGGTCAGGTCGTGGTGTCGCGCAGCGGCTTGCCGTCCTGCATGTCGGCGAGGATGTCGCGCATCTCCCCGTCGCCGAGCGAGTGCTTGTCGTGCTGTGCCTCGACCAGCTCGTACAGGGTGGTCTGCACCTTTCCGACACCCGGCACGTCGGCGAGCACCGACTGGCCGCGTTCGCCGGCCGACTCGATGGTGAGCGTGCCGCAGCCGAGCAGGCGCTCGACGAAGCGCTGGTTCATCGAGTGGTCGTTGACCCGGGTGAGCGGAAGGTCCCGCCGGTCACGGGAGAAGACACCCTGCTGGATCAGCACACGCTCGTTGGTGAACAGGTAGTGCGTGGTACGCCAGACCAGGAACGGCCACAGGCCGAGCCAGAGCACCCCGACCAGAGCGATCACGCCGATCACGGCCAGCGCGATCGAACCGCCGCCGCTCTCGGGCAGCAGGAGCAGCCCCACCACCACCGCGGCGATGGCCAGCACCAGCACCGCGATCGGCCGGATCAACGCCTTCCAGTGCGGGTGCAGGTGCAGCACGACGTGCTCGTCCTCGGTGAGCACGTCTTCAGGAAACGCCACGGGAACCTCCATCGCGATTTTCTAGACGCGCAGACGGTAAACCCCCCAAGCCCCACCACAACATCCGCCACGCGGCCCCCACCCCGTTCTCCGCGATCTTGCACTTTCGGTCGCCGTTACGCGGCCTTCACCCGATTTACCCCGACCGAAACTGCAAGATCGCGGGGGTGGGGGGTGGGATGAGTCAGCGGAGGTGGAGGACGTCTCCGGCGGTTAGGGTTCGGGGGCCGGTGGGGGTGGTGACCATCAGTTGGCCGTCCGGGTCCACTCCGGTGGCCTCGCCGGTCAGGGAGTCGCCGTCGGGGAGCAGCACGCGTACCTCGCGACCGACCGTCGCGCACGCCGCCAGGTAGGTGTCGCGCAGGCCGCTGGCCACCGCGTCGCCGCCCGCGGAGCGCCACCGGTCGTACCAGTCGGCCACCGCGCGCAGCAGCGCCCGCAACAGCGGATCCCGGTCGGTGGCCGCCGCACCGGCCAACTGCAACGAGGTGGCCGGCAGCCCGGTCGGGTTCACCGGCAGTTCCTCGGCGCGCAGCGTCACGTTGAGCCCGATGCCGAGCACGATGGCCGGCGGTTGGTCCGGTGAACGCCCGGGCACCGCCTCGGCCAGCACGCCCGCGCACTTCGCGTCGCCGATCAGCAGGTCGTTGGGCCACTTCAGTTTGGCGTCCAGCTCGGCCAGCCGGGCCACCGCCTCGACAAGCGCCACGCCGGCCAGCAACGGCAGCCACCCGTACCCCGTGGGTGTCGCCGGCAGCCAACCGCGGTCCGGCACGGCCTCGCCGGGCCGCAGCAGCACGCTCGTCGCGATGCCCGCCCGCGGCGGTGACTGCCAGACCCGGCCGCGCCGGCCACGCCCCGCGGTCTGCCGCTCGGCGACCACGACCAGGCCCTCGGGCTCGCCGGCTCGGGCCGCCTCGGCCACGTCGGCGTTTGTGGAGCCGGTCTCGGTGCGCAACTCCAGCCGGGCCCACGGCCCGTTCGGCGCGACCAACGCGCGGCGCAGCCGGGCCGCCGACAGCGGCGGGCGGTCCAGATCGGTGTACGGGGAGCCCGACATTCCGCCAGCCTACGGCGGTGGCGGCGCCGACACTGAGGGGTACGGCACGCCGGTGCCGACCTGAACCATCGTTATATTCCCTGGGTGACTACCGAGACCGGGACCAACATCCACAGCACCGCGGGCAAGCTGGCGGACCTGGAGCGCCGGGTCGACGAGGCGGTGCACGCCGGGTCGGCCCGTGCCGTCGAGAAGCAGCACGCGCGCGGCAAGAAGACCGCCCGTGCGCGGATCGAGATGCTGCTCGACGAGGGCTCGTTCGTCGAGCTCGACGAGCTGGCCCGGCACCGCTCCACGGCCTTCGGGCTGGAGCGCAACCGCCCGTACGGCGACGGTGTGGTCACCGGCTACGGCACGGTGGACGGCCGGCAGGTGTGCGTGTTCGCACAGGACTTCACGGTCTTCGGCGGCTCCCTCGGTGAGGTCTTCGGCGAGAAGATCGTCAAGGTGATGGACCTGGCCATGAAGATCGGCTGCCCGGTGGTCGGCATCAACGACTCCGGCGGCGCCCGCATCCAGGAGGGCGTGGTCTCGCTCGGCCTCTACGGCGAGATCTTCTTCCGCAACGTGCGGGCCTCCGGCGTCATCCCGCAGATCTCGCTGGTGATGGGGCCCTGCGCGGGCGGCGCGGTCTACTCCCCGGCGGTCACCGACTTCACCGTCATGGTCGACCAGACCTCGCACATGTTCATCACCGGCCCCGACGTGATCAAGACGGTGACCGGCGAGGACGTCGGCATGGAGGAACTGGGCGGGGCACGCACGCACAACTCCCGCAGCGGCAACGCGCACTACCTCGCCAGCGACGAGGACGACGCGATCGACTACGTCAAGGCGCTCCTGTCGTACCTGCCGTCGAACAACCTCGACGAGCCGGTGGTCTTCGACGCGCCGGCTTCGTTGGAGATCAACGACGAGGACCGGCAGCTGGACACGCTGATCCCGGACTCGGCCAACCAGCCGTACGACATGCACACGGTGCTCGAGCACATCCTCGACGACGGGGAGTTCCTGGAGGTCCAGCCGCTCTACGCGCAGAACATCGTGGTCGGCTACGGCCGGGTCGAGGGTCGTCCGGTGGGCGTCGTCGCCAACCAGCCGATGCACTTCGCCGGCACCCTGGACATCGCCGCCTCCGAGAAGGCCGCCCGGTTCGTGCGTACCTGCGACGCGTTCAACATCCCGGTGCTGACCTTCGTGGACGTGCCCGGCTTCCTGCCCGGCACCGGCCAGGAGTGGGACGGCATCATCCGCCGGGGCGCCAAGCTCATCTACGCGTACGCCGAGGCCACCGTCCCCAAGGTCACCGTGATCACCCGCAAGGCGTACGGCGGCGCGTACGACGTGATGGGCTCCAAGCACCTCGGCGCCGACCTGAACTTCGCCTGGCCGACCGCCCAGATCGCGGTGATGGGCGCACAGGGCGCGGTGAACATCCTCTACCGCTCCGAGCTGGCCGGCGCGGAGGACCCGGCGGCGGTCCGCGCCCAGAAGATCGCCGAGTACGAGGACACCCTGGCCAACCCGTACGTGGCGGCCGAGCGCGGTTACATCGACGCGGTGATCGCGCCGCACGAGACGCGTACCCAGATCGTCCGGGCGCTGCGCGTCCTGCGCACCAAGCGGGAGACCCTGCCGCCCAAGAAGCACGGCAACATCCCGCTCTGAGCGGTGCCGCCCCGCGGCCCTGTGTCCGGTCCGGGTCAGCAGGCCGGGTTGGCGGCTACGCACATGTGGGCCGCTGCCGCCACGGCCAGCTGCCTGAGCTCCGATTCGGTGCCGTCGTAGCCGAGGCGGAGCACCGAGACGAGGTCGCCGACCCGGACGACGGCCAGCCGAAGCGGCGCAGGGTCGTCGCCGTCCTTCTGCCCGGTTTCCAGGTCGGTGACGGCCGTGAGCGAGTCCTGAAGAATGGCGGCGTCGTCCCCGGCGAAACCCCGCTGCGTCACCGCCCAACGGTGCACGACGAACACCGTGCGGGTGACCCCTGCCGTGTCCATCTGCCCGACGCTTCGCCATTCGGCGCACGGGGCGATCAGGTCGTCCAGACCGGCGAGGAGCTGGGTGGCCGCCTCGGGTACCAATCTGAAGAGCTCCTGCGTGACGTCGCCCTCGCTCCGCGTCTGGATGGCGGGAGCGCGCTTGGGCACGAAGGTCTGCGAGCGGGACAGGATCGACGGCTGCCAGCCCTCCGACAACCCCTGGCTCGTCCGGCAGTAGCCGAGAATCTCGTCCAGCCTGATCATCTCGCCCAGCCCTGATTGGCTGAGTTGCACGTCGACCGGCCGTGGCAGGTCGCTCGGCTGCAACAGCGCGTCGGTGCTGATCTCGTGCCGGGTCGGGGCGGCGGCCGGCAGGGCCGGCGTCGGGGACTGCCGCGGTGCGGCGACCGCCACGGCGGCAACCCCGGCGAGGGCGAGCACGGCGGTGGCCACGACGATCCTGCGCTGGCTGCGGCGACGGGCCCGGGACCGAATCTCCGCCGGGGCGGGCCACTGGACATCCTGCAGGTCCCGGCGGATCTGCTCGACGAACGACGGGTCATCACGCATCGGTGGTCTCCTCCAGATCAGAGACGGCGAGCAGGCCGGCGAGCGCGGCGCGCCCCCGGGACAGGCGGGCCTTGACGGTGCCCACCGGGGCTGCGGTTTCCCGCGCCACGTCGGCGACCGGCATGCCGACCAGGTAGTAGAGGGCGATGGCGACGCGTTGCTCCTCGGGCAGCCGGCGCAGGGCGGCGACCACCTCGACGGTGTCGGTGCCCGGCCCGGGAACTGTCTCGGTGGCCCCGTGCCGCAGGTACGCGCGGGCGCGACTGCGCAGGCTGCGCCAACGACTGACCGCGACCCGACTGGCCACCACCCGCACCCACGCTTCCGGGTCGTCGTACTCACGGACCGTCGACCAGCGCTGCCACGCCCGGATGTACGCCTCCTGCACGGCGTCCTGAGCCTCGACCCGGTCGCCGCTCAGGGCGTAGACGAACCCGAGCAGCCGTTGTCGGCTCCCCCGGTAGAACTCGTCGAACCCGTCGATGTCCGGCACCCGTTTACCTCCCCGTGTCGGTCGCAGGGAACACGCACCGGGTCGGGTGGTCGGTTGCCGAGATCAGGGAATCATCTGCTCCAACTCGGCGAGCGGGAACGCGCCGGCCGCGACCCGGTCCCGGACCGCCCGGCGGACGGCCCGCTGCACGGCCACGTTGACCGGCGTCGGCACGCCGTGCAGCCGGCCGAGCAGCGCGATCTCGCCGTTGAGGTGGTCGACCTCGGTCGAGCCGGTGCCCCGGGCCAGGCTCTGCCAGGTGGAGCCGCCGGAGCGGGCCTCACCGTCGACCGGGCGCTGCTGCACCAGGTCACCGCGTCCGGCCTTCTCCTCCCGCGGCGAGGTGTGCGCGATGCCGGCGGCGGCGAGCGCGGCGACACCTTCGGCGCGCACCCGCTCGACCAACGCGTCCGGGATGTCCTGGCCGAGCAGCGCCTGGAGGCCGTTGCCGAGGTTGCTGAGCAGCTTGCCGTACTTCCAGCGCAGCACGTCCTCGCGGACCGGTGCGACGAACCCGGCGGCGCTCAGATCGGCGGCGATCGCCCGGTCGGTGTCGTCGGCGCCTGCGGGGTATCGCCCGATGTGGAGCATCCCCGGGTGCGGGTAGCCGTTGGCCACCACCACGCCCGGGTCCAGATGGGTGGCCGGCAACCAGACGCAGACCGGGTGTACGTCGGCGAAGAGCCGCAGCGCGGCCCGCTCGTTCGCCACCCCGTTCTGGGCGGTCACCAGCTGCAGCCGCTCACCCGCCGTACCGCCACCGACCACCGGCGCGTCCACCCAGGCGGCCAGCGCGCCGGCGGTGTCCTGCGACTTGACGGTGAGGATCAGCACCGTGTCCGCCGGCAGCGGCTGCTCGCCGGGCCCGTCCACGGCGGTGAGCCGGGCGGTGACCTCCCCGTCGGGCTGCCGCAGGGTCAACCCCCGCGCCCGGATCGCCTCCAGGTGGGCACCACGGGCCACCACTGTCACGTCCCGGTCGGCCTGGGCCAGCCGTACGCCGATGGTCCCGCCGACCGCACCCGCCCCGATGATCACGTATCGCATCGCCCCATTCTGCCCGCCCGCGCGTTTCCCGCCGTCGATCATGGAGTTGTGGTGCCTGGATGCGGGGGTATCGCGGCTTTCGCGGCCCACCACAACTCCTTGATCGACCCGGGCGGAGGCGGGGTTGAGGCGGGTTAGGGCGTCAGGCCGGCGTCGGTGAGGATCGGGCCGGTCAGCAGGAGGGCGCCGGCTACCAGGGCGGCCAGGTTGACCAGGGCGAAGACGGCCACCCAGAAGAGCGGCGGGAACGGGGTGAGCCCGGCGAGTTGGTCGGCGTCGGAAGCGGGCATCCGGCCCCGCGACCGCAGCCGTTGCAGCTCCACCACCGGCCGCACCCCGCCGAGCAGCAGGAACCACACCCCGGTGTACGCGAACGCGGCCTGCACCTGCGGCGTGGCGTACCACGAGACGGCGATCACCAGCGCGCCGGTGACCAGCAGCGACACCACGCCGAAGGCGTTGCGGATCATGATGAGCATGGCCAGCAGCAGCGCCACCGCCACCCAGAGCAGCAGGGTGATCCGGTTGCCGCCGAGCAGCCAGGCACCGGCCAGCCCGACCAGCGGCGGGGCGACGTAACCGGCGAGCAGGGTGAGGATCATGCCCGGCCCGGTGGGACGGCCGGCGGAGAGCGTCAGCCCCGACGTGTCCGAGTGCAGCCGGATGCCGCGCAGCTTGCGGCCGCTGAGCAGGGCGACAAGTGCGTGCCCGCCCTCGTGCGCGATGGTGATGGCGTTGCGGGCGATCCGCCACGGCAACCGGGTGGACACCACCACCAGCGCGATGGCCGCCGTGATCAACACCAGCAGCGGGGGCGGGTCCGGCTGAGCGCCGAACAGCGTGTCCCACGTATCGCCCAGCCCGTCGATCGACATCATGGGGCGCGAGCCTACCGGCGGCGTTCCGTGTCGCTCCCGGAGCACCGCCTCGTGATGCCTGAGACTTCGGGTGGCCATCGAGGATAGAGGTGATTGCAGATGGGGTCGTTGCCCTTGGAACACCATGTCGGGCTCTGGACCGAGGCCGACTACTTCGCCCTGGGTGAGACTCCGGACCGGATCGAACTGCTCGACGGGAGCCTGCTTCTGAGCCCGGTCCCGAGTAAGCGTCACCAGTTGGTGTCGCGCCGGCTGGCAGACCAGGTCGAGCGCGCAGCAGCAGGCCTCGCTGTCTTCGGGGCGGTCAACGTTCGGCTCGGCGTGGATCGAATCGTCATCCCCGACGTAGTTGTCGCGGACACCGACGACGAGGGCATGGCGGTGGAGGCCGCCGAGGTGGTGCTCGTCGGCGAGATCGTCTCGCCCGGCAACGCCGCTGCCGACCGGCTGGTCAAGATGCAGCTCTACGCCATCGCGCGAATCCCCTGGTACC
Source organism: Micromonospora sp. NPDC049171 (assembly GCF_040648275.1). Classification (NCBI taxonomy): domain Bacteria; kingdom Bacillati; phylum Actinomycetota; class Actinomycetes; order Micromonosporales; family Micromonosporaceae; genus Micromonospora; species Micromonospora sp. NPDC049171. The sequence goes on along the minus strand of NZ_JBEZDJ010000002.1, from coordinate 403,660 downwards.
TGCTGGTCGAGCAGGACGGCGACGGTCACTCGCTGCGGCTCTACCGGCTCGACGGTGAGCACTACGTCGAGGACCAGGTGGCCAAGGCGGGCGAGACGCTGAGCGTTGTCGAGCCGTTCCGCTGGCAGCTCGACCCGGCCACGCTGGGCTGATCCGTTCGACCCTCGCAACCGGGGCGACACATGCCCGTCGATGAAGCTTTTTTCAGCCGCCCTTGTGATCTAGGGCACTTACCTCCAAAGATGGTTGTCGATAGAGCGACGTCCTTGGAGGCATTCATGGCCCGTACCTCGTCATCGCTGCGCCGCGCACTCGCGGCCGGCCTCACCGTCCTCGCCACCGCGGCGGCGGCCCTGGTCGCGACCGCCGGACCGGCGGCCGCCGCCACCACACCCGGCATCGACGTGTCCCGTTACCAGGGCACCATCAACTGGACAAGCGTCCGCAACGCGGGCATCCAGTTCGCCTTCATCAAGGCGACCGAGGGCACCACCTACAAGGACCCGAACTTCAACGCCAACTACGTCAACTCGTACAACGCCGGGGTGATCCGCGGGGCGTACCACTTCGCCCGCCCGAACATCTCCGCCGGCTCGACCCAGGCCAACTACCTGGCTTCCAACGGCGGCGCCTGGTCCGCGGACAGCCGCACCCTGCCGGCGGCGCTGGACATCGAGGCCAACCCGTACAGCGGCGGCTACTGCTACGGCCTGAGCACCACCGGGATGCGCAACTGGGTGCAGGACTTCCTCAACACCTACCGGTCGCGCACCGGCCGGTACGCCGTCATCTACACCACCACGAGCTGGTGGAACCAGTGCACCGGCAGTTGGACCGGCCCGTGGGCGAACCACCCGCTCTGGCTGGCCCGCTGGGCCAGCGCGCCCGGTGCCCTGCCGGCCGGCGCGTCGGTGTGGAGCTTCTGGCAGTACACCAGCACCGGCGTCGTCTCCGGAATCAGCGGCAACGTGGACCGCAACTACTGGAACGGCGACCGCAGTCGACTGATCGCGCTCGCCAACAACACCTGATCGGGCCGTTGGCGGCAGCGGGATCGACGGTCACCACACGGTCGACAATCGGTCCGGCTGCCGCCACACCACCGGTGTCAGGCCCTCCGTCGGCTCAACACCGGCACCACGGCTTCCTCGCGGGCCAGCGCGCCGCGGCGGGTCAGCCGCCAGGCAGCCACCCCGAAGCCGGCAACCACCACGACGCCGAGCAGTGCGATGAGCGCCGGAATCCCCATCGTGACCAGCAGCAGGATCGCGTCGCCGAGCGCCACGAGCATCCACAGCGCCAGCCGAGGCCGGGTGTCCCTCCGTCGGTAACCCATGTCGTGCCTCCCTCCGTCGTCGACTGTCAATTACCCAGGACGACGGAGGGTCATGCGAATGAGTTTCAGTCCTGTCGGTCGGGCACGAAACCCTTGGCGATCCGGTCGAAGTTCGGCAGGTTGGCCTGCCAGTCCTTCTCGGCGATCTCCCACCGCAGGGCGTAGCCCCGGTTACTGGCCGTCACGAACCCACGGTTGCGGACGTGGATCCGCGTGCCGTCGCGGGTCTCCAGCCACTCCCAGTCGGAGCAGGTCTTCCAGAAGTCGCAGCGCACGATGCCGAGCTTCTGATAGTTCTTCACGATGTCCTTGCGGCCCGGCTCGATCCGCACCCAGTTCGCGTAGGCGTCCTTCTCCGGCCTCGGCGTCCACTGCACGAGCAACTCACCCGGGCCGTCGGGATCGTCGAAGACGACAGTGTCGCTGCTGGCCTCTTCGCGCACCCAGCCGTCCGGGATCGGCAGGGTGAAGCCGGCCGGGTCCCGGTGCAGCTTCCAGCCCGCCGGCAACGCGTTCGGGTCGACCGAGGGCGAGGCCGAGGGCGTCGCGCTGGGGGCACCGGTGGTGGGCGCCGGCGCAGCGGAACTCGGCGCCGCTGCCGACGTCCCGCCACCCCCGGTCGGCCCGGTCTGCGGTGTCGTGTCGTCGCCCTTGGTGAGCATCGGCACCACCACCACGAGGCCGATCAGCAGCAGGGCGACCACCGCCCCGATCAGCAGGTTGCGGCGGGTGTTGTTCGGCTTCGTGCCGTCGAACGGCGGCACCGACGCGCGACCCGCCGGACCCACCGGCGGCAAGAGCGACGTCGGCGTCGTCGGCCTGCGCTGTTCCGGAGCCACCGGCGGACCGTCGACCGCCGTCGGCTCGTCGTCGTTCGTCGTACCGTCGAAGGCGCTCGTCGTACCGTCGCCGGTCGTGTCGGCCGCGGCCGTGACCTTCGCGGTCGGGTCGGCATCGGCGGGGCGGTCGATCGGCGCGGTCGGCTCGGCCGGCACCGCCGCGGTCGGGTCGGCAGACACCGGCGCGGTCGGGTCGCCGTGCGCGCCGGAGGCAACGACGGCCGTCGGGGTGGCATCGGTGGCGGAGGTCGTAGCAGCGGCGGAGGTAGCGGAGGCCGGCGGCGACACCGGCCGGTCGACACTCTCGGCCGGTCGCGGCGCGGGGACGTGCGGCGGGCGCGGCTCGCGCGGGCCGTTCGGCCCCGGCCGGCGTACGCCATCAAGCAGCGAGATCCCGCGCGCCCGCTTGCCACCGGCGCGGCGCAGCAGGCGTTCCGCCACCTCGGCGGTGATCCGCTCGTTCGGATCCTTCCGCAGCAGCCCGTTCAGCACGGCCTTGAGCGGACCGGCGTTCTTCGGCGGCGGAATCGGCTCGGTCGCCAACGCCGCAAGGGTGCCGATCGCCGACGGCCGCGCGTACGGCGACTTGCCCTCGACCGCCGCGTAGAGCGTCGCGCCCAACGACCACAGGTCGGCCTCCGGGCCGGCGGTGCCGTCCCGAGCCCGCTCCGGCGAGATGTACGCGGGTGAGCCGAGCACCATGCCGGTGCGGGTCACGTTGGGGTCACCAGGAATGGTGGCGAGACCGAAATCGGTCAGCACCACCCGGCCGTCCTCGCCCAGCAACACGTTGCCGGGCTTGACGTCGCGGTGCATCACGCCCGCCTTGTGCGCGGCACTCAGCGCACCCAGCACGCCGAGGCCGATCTCCACCGTGCGGGCCACCGAGACGGGGCCATCCTCGGCCAGAGTGTCCTGCAACGACTTCGACGCCACGTACTCCATGACGATCCACGGATCGCCGTCGGTGCGCAGCACGTCGAAGATGCGGACGACGTTGGCGTGGTTGAGCCGGGCGATGGCCCGCGCCTCCCGCAGCGAGCGCTCGCGCATCTCGCGGCGCTCCTCATCGGTGAGACCGGGCGGCGGCACCAACTCCTTGATGGCGACGTCCCGGTGCAGCACCTCGTCGCGTGCCTTCCACACTCGGCCCATGCCGCCCTGGCCGAGCGGCGACAGGAGCCGGTATCGGTCAGCGACGAGTTGGGGAAGCGCGTTCGACATCGCTGAGACGGTACCCGGACCGGCTGACGCTCACACCGCCGGCACGCCACTGTGCGCTTCGCGTAACTTCGCGCCGCGTACCCTGGCGTCATGTCTGCCGAAGAGCCGCTGTTCCGGGTCGTTCGCGGCGTGCCCACCGCGGAGGAGTTGGCCGCCCTGGTCGGAGCGATCATCACCCGCTCCCGCCCTGCCGCCGCTCCCGCGCCGACGACCACGTCCGCCTGGGCGCGCAGCGGTCGGCCGGTCGCCTCCGGCGGGTGGCGTACCTCCGGCCTGCCCCGCGGCTGACCCGACCCGCCGGACGGGGGCTGCCAGGGGCACGGGGAGCGGTTACCCTCACTCAGGGAGACGATGCCGTGACACTTAGGGAGGACCCGTGATCCCTCAGGAGGACCGGCCAGCGCCCTGGCTGCGCGGTTACGGCGGCATCGAGGCCGACATCAGCCAGCTCAGAGAGTTCGCCGACCGGCTCGCCGCCGAGGTCGAGAGCAACTACGCGCCGCACCTGTCGTACATCGCCGAGGACATGTCCGCGAAGCTGCCCAACCCGTGCGACGCCTTCGTCGAGCTGGTCACGTTCCTGCACGCCCACCACGAGACGCAGCAGGCCACCGCCGACATCGTGTACGCCGTCCGCGGCGCCACCGGCCACCTGGCCGCCGCCGCCGACCAGGTCGCCACCCGATACGCCGACAGCGACGCCTTCACCGCCGCGCGAGTGGTGGACGTGCGACAGGCCCTCGCCGACCCCACCAGCATGCTGCCCGGCGGTCCGACACCGATGCTGACCGACCCGACCGGCGCCGACGCCGACACCGAAGGGCCGGTGGTGCTGCCATGATCGACCGGGGCACCGGCCGCACCTCCGGCCGCACCGACTGGCATCTGATGGACGTCAACAGCATGTGGGCCTGCCTACAGGACCACGACACCACCAACCACTGGAAGCAGGTCGCCGGCTGGCGCAAGGTCTGCGACCTGGCGCAAACCCACCTCAGCCGCCTCCGGGAATACCGGCGCGGGCTCGCCGAGGCGTGGCCACCCGAGACCAGCGCCGCCTCCAGCACGTACCTGGCCGAGCTCGACGAGCTGATCGACAAGGTGCAGCGCACCCACGACGCCGCCGCCGCGAACTACACCGCGCTCGCCGCCGCCACCCAGGCAATCGGCACCACCCGCGCCGCGCTCAGCAAGATCCACGAGGAGTACGCGACCAAGTCCCAACAGAAGCAGGCGTACGAGTCGATGGCCGCCGACCCGAAGGCGATATTGGGCAACCGGACCACCGAGGCGCCTGTTACTGACGCGGACCTGGAACGACTGAATACTCAGGCACGGACGGCCATGTTCAACCTCAGCGGTGAACTCCAACAAGCCCAAGCAACCCTCCAAAAACCACCAGCGGCGCGGCCCCCGGTTCAATCCGGAGATCCCGATGCATTAACTGCCGCTCCTACGGCACCAATCATTCCACCGATCATTCCGATACCAATGCCGACCGGCGGCAACCGTACGACGAGCCGCATTGCACCACCCGACGTGGCTGCACCAATTCCCCAGGCGCAGGGGGTTGGACCAGTGCTAGGTGGCGCGGGAAGTGGTCTCACAAATAACCCCACCACAGTAAACACAGGAAGCGCAGTCCCACCAGCGTCGGCCGCACACCCGGGACTTGGGCCCCCGCCGCCCAACACGCCGATCTCGCCCCACCCCATAACACCGCCTAGTTCGGGCGGACATACGCCTGCCGCCAGCCTCAGTAAACCTCAGGCCCTGCCTCCGACCCCGCCAGTGCGCTCAAGTCCGCCGAGTGGAGTTATCGGCGGCATGCCCACCGGCGGCATTACCCCGCTAGGACCAAACACGGCTCAGCCCCGCAAGGTCAACCCAATTGGCGGAGTGATCGGAGGTGGCGGTGCTGGGACCGGGCCAACCGGAGGCGCTGGGTCTCGCCCCGGCAGCGGTCGAACATTCACCTCCTCCCACGGCGGTCCTGCTCCGATCGGCGGTGCACCTTCGCTGGGCGGCAACCCAGGAATTGGACTGCCACCCGGGCGCCCGCGCCAGCAACAACAACTCGACGCGGACTCTAGCCGTCCCTGGGATCCGGACAATCCGTGGGAGACAGATCAAGGGGTGAATCCAATTGTTCGTCCTGGAAACGAGCAAGGCCCAATCGATCCTGGACCGGCCATCGGCTTCAATCGTTGAGCATGGGACTCAGCGGACCCCTTACGGCACTTTACGCGCTACTGGCGATGGCAACGCCAGTAGTAGCGCCTGCACCCGCAAGCCCCGCAGCAGGTACCGCTGCTCTAATTCGGCGCGAGCAATGGCACCTTGAATACTTGAAAATACCTGAGGCTCAGGGTATCAGTCGCGGCAACGGAGTCGTGGTCGCCGTCCCAGATACGGGGGTAGACCCCCATCCCGACCTCCGCAACAACCTGCTTCCAGGAACGGACGTCATCCCTGGCGGAAACGGTGACGGCAGGAGGGATTTGGACAGTCACGGCACATCAATGGCTGGACTTATTGCGGCTCACGGCCAAGGCGCAAGATCTGGAGCTCTAGGCATAGCACCAGAATCGAAGATACTCCCAATATTCGATTCACCGCCAAACGGGGACGGCCAGCCTGACGATTTAGCTCAGGGCATCAATTATGCTATCGCGAACGGTGCAGACATAATAAGCATCTCGTCTGTCGGCGGAAGCAGCTCGAGACTACGTGAATCTATCCGCAGTGCCCTCGACGCAGATATCGTCATCGTGGCCGGTATTGGTAATCTCCCCCGAGATCAAAGCGTCGGCTATCCGGCCAGCGAAGAGGGCGTTATCGCGGTTGGGGGCGTCGATCGCGCTGGACAACATGCTCCCATCTCGGTCACCGGGCCGAAGATCGATGTGGTCGCTCCTGCGGTCGACATCTACAGCACCAGCTACGGCGGAAAGTACTCGAAGGGGACTGGCACGTCGAGCGCGACGGCGATCGTGGCGGGTGCGGCTGCGCTGATCAGGTCTAAGTACCCGTACCTGCCCGCCCGAGAGGTGGCGCACCGGCTTACGACTACCGCCGTCGACAAGGGTCCTCCAGGGCGCGACGACGAATACGGCTACGGGGTGATCGATCTTGTGGCGGCGCTGACGGCAGACGTACCGCCGCTGGGGTTTGAGTCGGTTAGCGCTCCGGCCGGTGCTGGCCCGACCACGACGGCTGATGCTCGGCAGAGTGACGAAAGCGATGGCGCGACCGCGCGCGGCCTGGCCGTCCTTGGGGTGATCGTGGCCGTCGGGGTTGGGTGGGCAGTGATAGCGCGGCGGCGCCGGCGCGGTGATGATCCGCCGCCCAGAATCAGTCGCTGATCGATCAATGAAGCGGTGATCGACTCGGGTTCCTTGATGTCGGCGTGTCCTGGCAGCGGGACACCCCGACATCGCCGACATCGAGTCGATCCCCGTATTGGGCCGGGGCGGCAAGGGCGGTGATCCACTCGCCTTTCAGGAAACCGCGGTATCCGGGGCGAGGGGATGCCGCGTTTTCCTGAAAGTCGAGTGGATCAAGGATGGCTGACCATCCGGGCCAGCCGAACACCGAGCCACCGAGCAGCCGGCTCGCCGGGCAGCCTGCACTGGGCGGGGTTTCGGTCTCGGTGAGGGTTAGCCGGTAACGTCGGGTGGGTGTCTGAGACTCTGCCGCTCCGCCTCGTGCTCGCCTCGGCGAGCCCTGCCCGTCGCAAGTTGCTCCAGGCTGCCGGGATTGAGCCAGATGTGCTGGTCAGCGGGGTGGACGAGTCGTTGGTGGTGACCGAGCGGGCCGAGGAGTTGTGCCTGGAGTTGGCGCGGCTCAAGGCGCAGGCGGTGTTGACCCGGCTGAGCCCTGGCGCCGACCAGCGGACGTTGGTGATCGGGTGTGACTCCGTGCTCGCGTTCGACGGGGAGATCCTCGGCAAGCCAGCGGACCCAGCGGATGCCACCGGGCGTTGGCTGCGGATGCGGGGGCGCAGCGGCGTCCTGCACAGTGGGCACTGCCTGATCGACGTTGCCGCCGGGCGGCGCGCGGAGGCGGTCGCCTCGACCACTGTCCACTTCGCCGATATCAGCGACGACGAGATCGCCGCGTACGTGGCAAGTGGCGAGCCACTGGCGGTGGCCGGCGCGTTCACCATCGACGGGTTGGGCGGGCCGTTCGTGGAGCGGATCGAGGGTGACCCGGGGACGGTGGTCGGGTTGTCGATGCCGCTGCTGCGCCGCCTCCTCGCCGAGTTGGATCTGCGGATCACCGACCTGTGGACGAAGGTCGCGCCGGGCGGCCAATCGGTCGAGCCACTCGGTAACGTCCGGTCATGACCACGAAATCGATCCCGCTCACCGACGAACTGCACGAGTACCTGGTCGCGCACGGCTCCCCGCCCGACGAGATCATTTTGGACCTGGCCGAGGAGACCCGGTCGGTGCTGCCGGAGCACGCCACCATGCAGGTGGCACCGGAGCAGGCCGCCTTTCTGACATTCATGACGCGGCTGCTCGACGTACGGCAGGCCGTCGAGATCGGCACGTTCACCGGGCTCTCGTCGCTGGCGATCGCCCGCGGGTTGCCCGAGGGTGGGCGGCTGACCTGCTTCGACATCTCCGAGGAGTTCACCGGCATCGCCCGGCGCTACTGGGAGCGGGCCGGCGTGCAGGACCGGATCGAGCTGCGCATCGGCCCGGCCGGGGAGACGTTGCGGGAGTTGCCGCACGAGCGCTACCTGGACTTCGCGTTCATCGACGCCGACAAGACGGGCTACCCGGTCTACTGGGCCGAGTTGGTGCCCCGGATGCGGCCCGGTGGAGTGATCGCGGTCGACAATGTCCTGCGCGGCGGACGGATCGTGGCGCCGCAGGACGAGGGCGACCGGGCGATCGCCGCTTTCAATGATGAGGTGTTGGCCGACGTACGGGTGGACCCGGTGATGCTGCCGATCGCGGACGGCCTCACCCTCGCCCGGGTGCGTTGACCGGCAACGCCCGCCGGCCGTTCTGATCCACTCGGGTTCCTGAAAGTCGCGGCATCCCAGGCGTTAGGACACCGCGACTTTCAGGAAAGCGAGTCGATCACGCCCGGACCAGGCGCCGAACACGCCGGGACCGTCGGATCAGCGGACGCTGCGGGCGAACTGGCGGGCGGCCCAGTAGACGCCGAGCGCGGCGAGCACCGCGGTGATGCTGAGGCCCTGCCAGACCTTGTCGCTGGCCAGGTCACCGGCGAACAGCGCCCGGGTGCCGTCGACCGCCCAGGAGAACGGGTTCCAGTTGGCGATGCCCTGCAACCAGCCGGGGGCGAAGGTGAGTGGCAGCAGGATGCCGGACAGCAGCAGCACCGGCTGCGCCACAGTGTTCATCAGGGGGGCCAGCGCATCCTCGCTCTTGACCTTGAGAGCGACGCCGTAGGAGACGGCCGAGGTCATGAGGGCGATCAGGGCGAGCATCAGGTACGCCAGCAACAGGTCCCCGATGAACACCCGCAGGTCGAACAGGAGCGCCAGCAGGGTGATGATGATCGCCTGCACGACGAGCGACACGACGTCACGCAGCGAGCGACCGAGCAGCAGGGCGAGCCGACTGATCGGGGTGACCCGGGAGCGTTCGATGACGCCGGCGCGCAGTTCGGCGATCAGGCCGAAGCCCTGGAACAGACCCCCGAAGATCGCCAGCAGCACCAACAGGCCGGGTACGAAGATCTTGTAGGCGGCGGCCTGGGTGGGCGCGTTCAGTGCCGGCTTGAGCAGCGGGGCGAAGAGCAGCAGGTACATGACCGGCTGGAACACGCCGACGAAGACCCAGACCGGGTTGCGCAGCAGGAGTTGCGTCTGGCGCTGGAAGATCAGCCAGGTGTCACGGGCGAATTTCATGAGTGGTCTCCGGGTGGTCAGGACTCGCGCAGCGAGCGGCCGGTCTTGGTGAGGAAGACGTCGTCCAGGCTGGGTCGGTGCAGCTCGATCGAGCGCAGCTCCAGCCCGGCCTGGTCGAGCCTGCGCAGCACCTGCGGGATGGCGGTGGCGCCCTCGTCGACGTAGAGGCGCAGGCCGCCCTCGTCGATGGCCTCCAGCTTGTTGACGTAGGCCTCGCCGTCGAGCACCTGGGTGGCCTGCGGGGTTGCGGCCAGGTCGAGACCGACAAGCACCACGTCGCCGGAGATCTCGCGCTTGAGCTCGGCTGGCGTGCCCTCGGCCACCACCTCGCCGTTGTCCATGATCGCGATCCGGTCGCAGAGCGCGTCGGCCTCGTCCAGGTAGTGCGTGGTGATGAAGACGGTCATCCCGTCGTTGCGAAGCCGCCGGATCTCGTCCCACATGTGTGCGCGGCTCTGCGGGTCGAGGCCGGTGGTCGGCTCGTCCAGGAAGACGATCTTCGGCTCGTGGATGATGCCGAGCGCGATCTCGACCCGTCGGCGCTGACCTCCGGAGTAGGTCTTGCACTTGCGGTCCGCGTACTCGGTGAGCTGGAAGGCGTCCAGCGCGCGGACCGCGCGCCGCTGCGCGTCGGCCTTGCTGATGCCATACATGCGGGCGTGCAGCACCAGCTCGTCGCGGGCGGTGGACTCGTCCCAGGTGCTGCCGCCCTGCGGGACGTAGCCGATGCGCCGGCGCACCTCGGCTGGGTCCTTGCGCAGGTCGGCACCGGCGATGGTGGCGTCACCGCCGTCCGGCTCGATGAGCGTGGCGAGCATCCGCAGCGTAGTGGTCTTGCCGGCGCCGTTCGGGCCGAGGAAGCCGAAGATCTCGCCTTCGGCGACCTCGAGGTTGACGCCGCGTACGGCGTCCACCGTCTTCGTCTCTCGACCCGCGCGGGAGCGGAACGACTTCCGCAGCCCCCTGGTCTCGATCATTTCTGCTCCTGGTCGTTCGGGCCGGCGGGACCGGCCGTCGAGTGTCGTTCGGGCCGGCCGCGCGCCGGCCGTCGAGTGGGACGAACGCCGGACGGCGCACTCCCCCGCTGTGCCGACAGCAGGCTAACGCGATATAGCTCTTTTAGTCAACGTTGATTATTCCGCCTGTGTCGGTGGCGCCGACTCCGGGCGCCCCTTCCACCCCGACCAACCCTCGGCGCTCTCCAGCTCAGCAGGCAGGTACGACACGCCGGAGTCGATCCGTTCCGCGATCCGCTCGCACCACCCCATCTCCGCCTCCGCCCGCGCCGCCCACAGCTCGAACATCCAGCCCACGTGCGCCGGCTTGCGGTTACGCACCCAGTCCGACTCGAGGGAGGCCCGCATCGACTCGACGCCGGCACGCAGCAGATTGGCCCGATTGCGCAGGGCGGCGGCGGCCTCGGCACGCGGCATGGCCGGCAGGAAGGAGAAGGCCACCGCGAAGGGGTCCGATGGCTCGACGAGGTTCCACCAGAGGTTGCGCAGCATCGTCTCGAACTCGTCCTCACCCTTGGCGGTCACCTCGTAGGTGGTGCGGGCCGGACGGGCGCCGACCTGCTCGGTGGCGACGGCACGGAGCAGCCCCTCCTCGGTGAGCTTGCGCAGGGCGTGGTAGATCGAGCCGGGCTGCACGTTCGCCCACTTGTCCGCGCTCCAGCTCAACAGCTCGCGGCGCACGTCGTAGCCGTGCACGGGCTGCATCCACCGCACCAGACCGAGGATCATCATTCGAGTCGCAGACACCCAGCAAGCGTAATAGCCAAGTTTGACTATGATGAGTGCCGCATTCCACACTGAGCGATCGTTAGGGTCAGCGGGGCGGCCGATACACTCCCCGTCAGTAACCTGCCCGGTGAGGAGCTACGAAGGTGCGCAAGGTACTCATCGCCAACCGCGGCGAGATCGCCGTTCGGGTGATCCGTGCGTGCCGCGACGCCGGCCTGGGCAGCGTCGCCGTGTACGCGGACTCCGACCGTGCGGCCCTGCACGCCACCCTCGCGGACGAGGCGTACGCGCTCGGCGGGGACAGCGCGACCGAGACCTACCTGCGCATCGACAAGCTGCTCGACGTGGCCGCCCGCGCCGACGCGGACGCCGTACACCCGGGTTATGGCTTTCTCAGTGAGAACGCCGACTTCGCCCAGGCGGTCATCGACGCGGGGCTGACCTGGATCGGCCCCACCCCGCAGGCGATCCGCGACCTGGGCGACAAGGTCACCGCCCGGCACATCGCGCAGCGCGCCGGCGCGCCGCTGGTGCCCGGCACTCCCGACCCGGTGGCCAGCCCGGACGAGGTGATGGCGTTCGCCGTCGACCACGGCCTGCCGGTCGCCATCAAGGCCGCCTTCGGCGGCGGCGGGCGCGGCCTCAAGGTCGCCCGGACGATGGAGGAGATCCCCCAGCTCTTCGAGTCGGCCACCCGGGAGGCGGTCGCCGCGTTCGGCCGCGGCGAATGCTTCGTCGAGCGTTACCTCGACCAACCGCGCCACGTCGAGGCGCAGGTCCTCGCCGACCAGCACGGCAACGTGATCGTGGTCGGCACCCGGGACTGCTCGTTGCAGCGTCGGCACCAGAAGCTCGTGGAGGAGGCGCCCGCGCCGTTCCTCACCGACGCCCAGCGGGCCCAGATCCACGACAGCGCCAAGGCGATCTGCCGCGAGGCCGGCTACCACGGTGCCGGCACCGTCGAATACCTGGTCGGCAAGGACGGCACCATCTCCTTCCTGGAGGTCAACACCCGACTCCAGGTCGAGCACCCGGTCACCGAGGAGACCGCCGGCATCGACCTGGTGCGCGAGCAGTTCCGGATCGCCGACGGCGCGAAACTGCGGAGCACCGAGGACCCGACGCCGCGCGGGCACTCGATCGAGTTCCGGATCAACGGCGAGGACCCGGGCCGTAACTTCCTGCCCGCCCCGGGCACGGTCACCGCGCTGCGACTGCCCACCGGCCCGGGTGTGCGGGTGGACACCGGCATCTCGGCCGGCGACGTGATCGGCGGCAACTTCGACTCACTGCTAGCCAAGCTGATCATCACCGGGGAGACGCGGGCCGAGGCACTGGAGCGCGCCCGCCGGGCCCTGGACGAGATGATCGTCGACGGGATGGCGACCGCGCTGCCGTTCCACCGGCTGGTCGTGCGGGACGAGGCGTTCACCGCCGAACCGTTCACCGTGCACACCCGCTGGATCGAGACGGAGTTCCACAACACCGTGCCGCCGTTCGCCGCCGCCGCCGGCGCCGCCGAGGCGCCGGCCGAACGCGAGACCGTCGTGGTCGAGGTGGGCGGCAAGCGCCTGGAGGTCAGCCTCCCCGCCGGCTTCGGCGGGAGTACGACCACCGCGGCACCCGCCTCCCGTAAGCCGACGCGACGCGGCGGGGCGGCCAAGGCCGGCGCACCGGTCAGCGGTGACGCGCTCACCTCGCCCATGCAGGGCACCATCGTCAAGATCGCGGTAGCGGACGGCGACACCGTGGCCGAGGGAGACCTGGTGGTGGTGCTGGAGGCGATGAAGATGGAGCAGCCGTTGCACGCGCACAAGGCGGGCACGGTCAGCGGGCTCACCGCCGAGGTCGGCGCCGTGCTCACCGCCGGTGCCCCCATCTGCACCATCGCCTGACGGGCCCTTCCGAAGAGCTGGGCGCGGTGGGAGTGGTTTGCGGCACCGCACCCGGCAGCGGCGGCCGGGAGCGGGAATGATGGTCGGGTGCGGTTCCTTCACGGCGCGGCCCCCGCGCACGACCTGACCTATACCGACGTCTTCATGGCGCCGGCCCGTTCCGACCTGGGTTCCCGGCTCGACGTCGACCTGTCCACCGGTGACGGCACCGGCACCACCATCCCACTCGTGGTGTCCAACATGACGGCGGTCGCCGGCCGGCGGATGGCCGAGACGGTGGCCCGGCGCGGTGCGATCGCGGTGATCCCGCAGGACATCCCGATCGAGGTCGTCGCGACCGTCGTCGCCTGGGTGAAGCAGCGGCACCTGGTCTACGACACGCCGATCACCCTGGGCCCGACCGAGACCGTGGGTGACGCCATCCACCTGCTGCCCAAGCGCTCGCACGCGGCGGTGATCGTGGTCGACGACGCCGGCCGGCCGATGGGCGTGGTCACCGAGGCGGACACCACGGGCGTGGACCGGTTCGCCCAGCTGCGGCACGTGATGTCCACCGAGCTGCACACCGTCCCGGCGGACGCGGACCCGCGTACCGGCTTCGACCTGCTGTCCGCGGGTCGTCGCCGGCTCGCTCCGGTGGTGGACGCCGACGGCCGGCTGGTCGGGGTGCTGACCCGCCAGGGCGCGCTGCGCGCCACCCTCTACACGCCGGCCGTGGACGACCGGGGCCGACTGCGCATCGCCGCGGCCGTCGGCATCAACGGTGACGTGACCGGCAAGGCCGCCGCACTGCTGGAGGCGGGGGTGGACACGCTGGTCGTGGACACCGCGCACGGCCACCAGGCGCGGATGATCTCCGCGCTCCAGGCGGTCCGCAAGCTGGACCCGGGAGTGCCCGTGGCGGCCGGCAACGTGGTCACCGCAGAGGGGGTACGCGACCTGGTCGAGGCAGGTGCGGACATCATCAAGGTCGGCGTCGGGCCGGGCGCGATGTGCACCACCCGGATGATGACCGGCGTGGGTCGGCCGCAGTTCTCCGCCGTCCTCGACTGCGCGACCGCCGCCCGGCAACTGGGCCGGCACGTCTGGGCCGACGGTGGGGTGCGGCACCCCCGCGACGTGGCGCTGGCACTCGCCGCCGGTGCGTCGAACGTGATGATCGGCTCGTGGTTCGCCGGCACCTACGAGTCCCCCGGCGACCTCTACAGCGAGCCGGACGGCCGGCGGTACAAGGAGAGCTTCGGGATGGCCTCGGCTCGGGCGGTCAGCGCCCGAACCGCCGATGACAGCCCGTACGACCGGGCCCGCAAGGCGGTGTTCGAGGAGGGCATCTCCTCGGCCCGGATGTACCTGGACCCGGCCCGACCCGGCGTCGAGGACCTGATCGACGAGATCATCGCCGGGGTACGCAGCGCCTTCACCTACGCCGGCGCCCGAAACCTGACGCAGTTCCACGAACAAGCCGTCGTGGGCGTCCAAAGCGCCGCCGGCTTCACCGAAGGAATGCCCCTACCCACAAGCTGGTAACCCCCACCCCCGCTCCTCCCCCCAACCCCCACCCCCCTCCCGCCCCGCCCCGCCCCCGTTGATCATGGAGTTATTGCCACCCGCGTCGGCGTGTCGTGGCAATAACTCCATGATCAACCGAGGGAAGGGGGGAGGGGCGAGGGAGGAGCGGGGGTGGGGTGGGGTGCTTTGGTTGTCTCGCTTGGGCCGCGCACCGGTCCTGTAGATCGTGTTCGTGGCTACCGCTGCGGTAATATCGTTTGGCCCCTGACTATCAGGGAGCTAATCTGCTTCCTGTGGAAATCGTGACCCTCCAGGACGTGCCGCTCGGCAGGCTGCTGATGGTGGCCGGGCACCTCGTCGAACAGCGGTGGAACCGCTACCTCGCCGAGGAGCACGGTCTCACCCACGCCGGCATGGTGACGCTGATGACGCTCGCCCGACACGGCGAACTGCCCCACCGGGAGGTCGCCGAGATGGGCTTCGTTCGCCCGGCGACCCTGACCGGCATCGTGGACACGCTCGCCCGGGACGGGCTGGTCGAGCGGCAGCGCGACGACAGCGACCGACGCAGCATCCGCCTCGCGATCACCCCCGCCGGTCGGGACCGGGTGGCGGCACTCACGGCCCTGATCCACTCCGGACGCCCCATCACCTCGGTCGACGCCGACCCGGCGAAGGCACAGGTGATCCGGGAGTTCCTGCTAGAGGTCATCGGCAGCGGGGACGACCCGCGGATGACCGGCCGCCCTACCGAGCAGAAGGACCCGGCGTGCTGATCCGACTGTTGCGCAACCAACTGCGCACCTACCAACGACCGTTGCTGGCGGTGGTGCTGCTCCAGTTCGTGGGCACCATGGCCTCGCTCTACCTGCCCAGCCTCAACGCCGACATCATCGACAAGGGCGTGGCCCGGGGCGACACCGACTACATCGTGCACACCGGCGGGTGGATGCTGCTGGTCAGCCTGGTCCAGATCGTCTGTTCGATCGCCGCGGTCTACCTGGGCGCGCGGGTCGCGATGGGCTTCGGCCGAGACGTCCGGGCCACGCTGTTCGGGCACGTCAACCGCTTCTCCGCCCGCGAGGTGGCCCGGTTCGGGGCGCCGTCGCTGATCACCCGCAACACCAACGACGTGCAACAGGTGCAGATGCTCGTCCTGATGAGCTGCACCATGCTGGTCGCCGCGCCGATCATGAGCGTCGGCGGCGTGGTGATGGCGCTGCGCGAGGATGTCGGGCTCTCCTGGCTGATGCTGGTCAGCGTGCCGGTCCTGGCCATCACGCTCGGCGCGATCATCCGTCGGATGGTGCCGGGCTTCCGGCTGATGCAGACCCGCATCGACACGGTCAACCGGGTGCTGCGCGAGCAGATCACCGGCATCCGGGTGGTCCGCGCGTTCGTCCGCGAGCCGTACGAGACGGACCGCTTCGGCGTGGCCAACGCCGACCTGACCGCCACCGCCCTGCGGACCGGCCGGTTGCTGGCGCTGATCTTCCCGGTGGTCATGCTGGTGCTGAACGTCTCCAGCGTGGCGGTGCTCTGGTTCGGCGCACAGCGGGTGGACGCCAACGCAATCGAGATCGGCGCGCTCACCGCTTTCCTGCAATACCTGATGCAGATCCTGATGGCCGTGATGATGGCCACCTTCATGCTGATGATGGTGCCCCGGGCCGCGGTCTGCGCCGAGCGGATCGTCGAGGTGCTGGACACCGACTCCTCGGTGGTCCCGGCCGCCGCGCCGGTCAGCGAGCTGGCCACCCGGGCCGAGTTGGAGCTGCGCGGGGTGCGCTTCCAGTACCCGGGCGCGGTGGAGCCGGTGCTGCGGGACATCTCCTTCCGGGCCACCCCGGGCACCACCACGGCGATCATCGGCAGCACCGGCGCCGGCAAGACGACACTGCTGTCGCTGATACCCCGCCTGGTCGACGTCACCGCCGGCGCGGTGCTCGTCGACGGGGTGGACGTGCGCGAGCTGGCGCCCGACGAGCTGTGGCGGCGGATCGGCCTGGTGCCGCAGCGGCCGTACCTGTTCACCGGGACTGTCGCCAGCAACCTGCGCTACGGCAACCCGGACGCCACCGACGAGGAGCTGTGGGCGGCGCTGGAGATCGCCCAGGCCCGGGACTTCGTGTCCCAGATGCCCGGCGGCCTGGAGGCACCGGTCGCGCAGGGCGGCACCACCGTCTCCGGTGGGCAGCGGCAGCGCCTGGCCATCGCGCGGGCGTTGGTCCGGCAGCCGGAGATCTACCTCTTCGACGACTCGTTCTCGGCGCTCGACCTGGGCACCGACGCGCGGCTGCGCGCGGCACTGCGGCCGGTCACCGCGCAGTCCGCGGTGATCATCGTGGCCCAGCGGGTCTCCACGATCATCGACGCCGACCAGATCATCGTTCTGGAGAACGGAGGTGTCGTCGGAGTGGGACGACACGCGGACCTGTTGGAGACCTGCCCGACGTACGCCGAGATCGTGGCGTCCCAGCAGACCACGGAGGTGGCGGCATGAGCGAGCGCGACGAGCCGCGCGGCGCGGCCGTACCCAGTCAGAAGCCGGCCGCCGACGGACGGACGCCGGGAGGTGGCGCGCCGCAGGGCGCAGCCACGCCGCAGCCCGGCGGTGGCGGGGCGACGCCGAAGCGGCTGCCGCCCGGCCGTCCGGGCGGTGGCCCACCGTGGATGAGCGCCGGGATGCCCGCCGAGAAGTCGATGAACTTCGGGCCGTCCGCCCGGCGGTTGCTCGGCCGGCTGCGCCCGCACCGGCTGCACCTGGCCGCGATCATCACGTTGGCCGTGGTCAGCGTCGGGTTCAGCGTGGCCGGGCCGAAGATCCTCGGCCACGCCACCGACCTGATCTTCACGGGGGTGATCGGCCGGGACCTGCCCGCCGGCACCACCGCCGAGCAGGCCGTCGCCGCGGCGCGAGCCAGCGGCAACAACAGCTTCGCCGACATGCTGGCCCGGATGGACGTGGTGCCCGGTGTGGGCATCGACTTCACCGCCCTGGGTCGGGTGCTGCTGCTGGCGCTCGGGCTCTACCTGGCCGCGAGCGTGCTGTCCTGGTGGCAGGGCTGGCTGCTCAACGGGGTGGTCCAGCGCACCGTGCTGCGGCTGCGCGCCGAGGTGGAGGAGAAGCTCAACCGGCTGCCGCTGCCGTACTTCGACAGGCAGCCGCGCGGCGAGCTGCTCAGCCGGGTCACCAACGACATCGACAACATCTCGACAAGCCTCCAGCAGACGCTGAGTCAGCTGCTCACGTCGCTGCTGACCGTCGTCGGCGTGCTGGCCGTGATGTTCTGGATCTCACCGCTGCTGGCCCTGGTGGCCCTGGTCGCCGTGCCGCTGTCGGTGCTTGTCACCCAGCGCATCGCCAAGCGCTCGCAGAAGCAGTTCATCGCCCAGTGGACGCACACCGGTGAGCTGAACGGCCAGATCGAGGAGGCGTACACCGGTCATGAGCTGGTGAAGGTCTTCGGCCGGCAGCGTGAGGTGGAGGCCGCGTTCCACGCGAAGAACGAGGAGTTGTTCCGGGCGAGCTTCGGGGCGCAGTTCATCTCCGGGATCATCATGCCGTCGATGATGTTCATCGGAAACCTGAGCTACGTGGCGATCGCCGTGGTCGGCGGGCTGCGGGTCGCCTCCGGCACGATGAGCCTGGGCGACGTGCAGGCGTTCATCCAGTACTCCCGCCAGTTCACCCAGCCGCTCACCCAGCTCGCCTCGATGGCCAACCTGCTCCAGTCCGGCGTGGCGTCGGCCGAGCGGGTGTTCGCGGTGCTCGACGCCGACGAGCAGACTCCCGACCCGGTCCAGCCGGCCCGGGTCACCAACCCGCACGGGCGGGTCGAGTTCGAGCACGTCTCGTTCCGCTACAAGTCGGACAAGCCGCTGATCGACGACCTGTCGCTGGTCGCCGAGCCGGGGCACACGGTCGCGATCGTCGGGCCGACCGGCGCCGGCAAGACCACCCTGGTCAACCTGGTCATGCGGTTCTACGAGCTGGACGCCGGCCGGATCACGCTCGACGGGGTGGACATCACCACGATGCGCCGCGACGACCTGCGCGGCCGGATCGGCATGGTGCTCCAGGACACCTGGCTCTTCGGCGGCACCATCCGCGACAACATCGCCTACGGGCGGCCGGACGCGACCGAGGAGGAGATCCTCGCCGCGGCTCGGGCGACCTTCGTGGACCGGTTCGTGCGCAGCCTGCCGGACGGCTACGACACGGTCATCGACGAGGAGGGCAGCAACGTCAGCGCCGGTGAGAAGCAGCTCATCACCATCGCCCGCGCGTTCCTCGCCGAGCCGTCGCTGCTGATCCTGGACGAGGCCACCAGCTCGGTGGACACCCGCACCGAGGTGCTGCTGCAACGGGCGATGGCCGCGCTGCGCTCGGACCGGACCAGCTTCGTCATCGCGCACCGGCTCTCCACCATCCGCGACGCCGACCTGATCCTGATGATGGAGGACGGTCAGATCGTCGAGCAGGGCACCCACGAGCAGTTGCTCGCCGCCCACGGCGCCTACCACCGGCTCTACCGCTCCCAGTTCACCGGTGCCGTCGCCGACGAGGAAGCCGCCGATCCGGCCGCCCAGCCCGCAGCGGTCTGAGGCGGGTCGCCGTGCGCGCCACGCGACCGACGGCGACCCACCCCAGCTCGGCGGGTGGGTCAGCCGACCGGCAGCAGCTCGGCGGCGCGCGCGGCGACCTGCCCGCCGATCAGGGCGAGCGCCGCGTCCGCGGGCATCGGATCCAGGGACCGACCGCCGCGCAGACGCAGCGCGAGGCGCCCGCCGGCCGCCTCCCGGGCACCCAACACCCCGAGGTACGGGATACGGCGGCGGGCCGCGTCCCGGATCCGGGCGCCCAGCGAGCCGGCGACGTCCACCTCGACCCGCAGGCCGGCGTCGACGGCCCGCCGGGCCAGGTCGGCCGCCGCATCGGCCTGCCCGGTGTCGACCGGCAGCAGGACCAGCTGGACCGGCGCGTACCAGGCCGGGAAGGCGCCCTCGTGCACCTCGATGAGGTACGCGAAAAGCCGCTCCATGCTGCCGACGAGGCTGCGGTGCACCATGACCGGTCGACGCCGGCTGCCGTCCGAGTCGGTGTACGACAGGTCGAACCGTTCCGGCTTGTCGAAGTCCAGTTGGATGGTGGAGATGGTCGACTCGCGGCCGGCGGCGTCGACGATCTGAATGTCGATCTTCGGGCCGTAGAAGGCCGCCTCCCCCGGCGCCTCGACGTACTCCACCCCGGCCAGCGCGCTGCGGAGCAGGTCCTCCGCGAGGCCCCACTGCGCGTCGTCGCCGACGTACTTCTCGCCCGGTCCGCGCAGCGACAGCCGGAAGCCGGCCGGACGGACGCCGAGCGCGGCGTGCGCGGCGCGGATCAGCCGGAGGATCTCGACGACCTCCCCGCCCACCTGCTCGGGGGCGCAGAAGGTGTGCGCGTCGTTGAGCGAGATGGCGCGTACCCGGGACAGCCCGCCGAGCACCCCGGAACGCTCCGAGCGGTACATTCCGCCCAACTCCGCGATCCGCAGCGGCAGCTCGCGATAGGAGCGGCCCCGGGCGCGGAAGACCAGGGCATGGTGCGGGCAGAGCGCCGGCCGGAGCACGAACTCGTCGTCCGCGCTCAGCCGCATCGGCGGGAACATGTCGTCGGCGAAGTAACCGAGATGCCCGGAGAGTTCGAACAGTTCGCGTTTACCCAGCGGGGGCGAGTAGACGTGCTGGTGGCCGGAGCCGCGCTCCAACTCCCGGAGGTACTCCTCCACGGCATGCCGGGCGGCGGCGCCGGCCGGCAGCCAGATCGGCAGGCCGGCACCGGCCAGCGGATCGGAGACGAAGAGGTCCAGCTCGCGGCCGAGCCTGCGGTGGTCGATCATGTCGGGCTCCTGGATCGGGTACGACCCGGAGGCGACCTGGGCTCCGTTCGGCGCGCGGCCCTCCGGGGCGGATCGCCCCGGGGCCTGGTCGACGGTGGTTACGTCAGAGCGGCGCGCCGGGGATTCCCGGCGTCGTGGTCACCACTACCGCACTGCGCATACGGCGACCGTACTCGCCGGACGACCGGGGGCGCACCCGGATTCGCGGCGGCGAGGGAGGAGGTGGGCCGCCGGCGCGGGACCCGCCGGCGGCCCTCGCGGCCCGATTCGTCAGGAACGGGGGACCCGACGGGCGTGGGCCGCGCCCGTCAACGGTACGCCGACGTACGCCGATTCGCCGACCGGTCCGGCACGGGTGGGACGGGCACCGGACCCGTCACCCGAGACTGGTTCGCCTCGTTGTATCCGGGTGGGTCCTGTCGTGTCGACCGTCACGACGGGCCGGGCCTGTCCACCGTGACGCCGGACACGCCGTCAGGCTCAGGGCACCCAATCGGCCGCATTCGGCGAGGTGGCAGGCGTGCCCGAACTACTGACTGACGTCGCATCGCCGACGTGGGCGTACCTGGTGCTGCTCGCCCTGCTGATCGCGGACGCCTTCGTCCCGGTGATCCCCACCCAGATCGTCATGATCACCAGTGGTGCGCTCACCGTCTACGGCGGGCTCAACCTGCCGGTCACCATCGCCGTCGGCGCACTCGGCGTCTTCGCCGGCGACCTGGCCTGCTACCTGCTCGGACGCAACGCACCGGACCGGCGGGCACCCCGGCACGCCGAGCTGAGCCGGGCCCGCCGAGTGGCCAGTCGGGTCACCAAGGGGCTGCGCCAACCCGGGCCGATGGTCATCCTGCTCTGCCGGTTCGTGCCCGGCGGCCGGATGGCGGCCTGTTTCTCGGCCGGCCGCAGCCGCTACCCGTACCGGCTGTTCGTGCTCTACGAGGCAGTCGCCGCGCTGGGCTGGGCCACCTACGGCGCGCTGGTCGGGCACCTCGGCGGCACCGCGCTCACCGAGTCGGCGTGGCGGCTGGCCATCATCGCCACCGCCGCCGCGGCCGGGTTCGCCGCGGCCGGATGGGCCATGACGCTGCTCAGTGCCCGCCACGCCCGCGCCGCCGGAGCAGACATCCCCATCGACTGAGTGTCGGCCCGCCCTTCGGGTATAAGCTGGACTTATATTGACACGATGTGGGACGTCAAACTTCATCCTCAGGTCGAGGAGTGGTTCCTCGACCTCTGCAGGACGGCCGTACCCTTGGCGGACGATCGGTTTCAGGAGCACCTCATCAGCCTGAAAGGCACACAACGATGACCGGTGGAACTGACTGGCGGGACGTGAAGGCGAAGGCCCGGGAGCTCGACCCGTCCTGGGATCATCCGGAGCGGGTTGCCCGACGGGCTCAGCAGCGCGAGCAGATGTTGGCGTCAGTCAGCGGTGCGCAGTTGGCGGAGATCCGTAAGCAGTTGGGCATGACCCAAACCCAGCTCGCCGAGGCCGCCGGGCTAACCCAGGCGAGGATCAGCCAGATCGAGAACGGCGAGCACACCAGCCTGGAAACACTCCGTGCCTACGTCACTGGACTCGGGGGCCACCTCGACGTCGTCGCCCGCATCGGGAACATCCGCCTGAACGTTGCCTGACCGAGCGATGGCCGCCTGTGGAGAGGCCAACACACGGCCGCACCTGAGGGGACCACACCGACTCTCCGGATGCCTCTAGGGGTCGTCTCTCGGGGCGATCTCGGTGTCCGTCCCGGATCCGGCTCGGGTGTCAGCGGCGACAGGCTGAGTCATGCCTGGAACCCGCAACACCGGCCTGCTGGCGCTCGGCGGGATCGCCCTGGCGGCGCTGCTCACCGTGATCGGTCACCTCGAAGTCAACGACGACCTCAACCCGTGGGCGCTGACCATCAGCGACTTCGCGGTCTCCGACCGGGGCGGCGTCATCGACGTCGCCATGGTGGTGCTGGCGCTCGCCACGGTGGCGCTGCTGTACGGGCTACGCCGCACCGGCCCGCCCCGACCGCGCGCTGGGACCGCCGAGCTGCTGCTCGGCGGGTGGGTGGGCGGGCTGCTGCTGGCCGCACTGGTGCCGACGAACGAGCCCGGCACCGCCATGACCACCGCCGCGTACGTCCACCGGTACGCCTCGGTCGTCGCCTTCCTGGCGCTGCCGGTCGGCGGTTGGCTGCTCGCCCGCCGACCGGATCTGGCCCCCGCGGCCCGGACGCTCCGCACCCTCGTCCTGTTCAGCCTGGCCCTGGCGGCGGCCATGGTCTGGTCCGCCTACCCCGGCGACCGGGTGCTCATCGGCCTGGCCGAACGCCTGCTCATCCTCACCGAGGTGGCGGTGCTGGCCACGGTGGCGATGACCCAGACCCGGCGGGTCACTCCAGTTCGTGCAGCATGAGCTGGCGGGCCGCCTCGGTGATCGAGCCGGACAGCGACGGGTAGATGGTGATGGTCTGGGCCAGCTCGTTGACCGTCAGGTTGTTCTCCACGGCCATGGTGATGGGCAGGATCAGCTCGCTGGCCTTCGGCGCGACCACCACACCGCCGATCACCTGGCCGCTGGCCGGACGGCAGAACAGTTTCACGAAGCCGTCGGAGAGATCGTCCATCTTCGCCCGGGCGTTGCCGGACAGCGGCAACATCACCTGCCGGGCCGGGGTCTTGCCCGCGTCCACCTCGTCCTGCGAGACGCCCACCGTGGCCAGCTCCGGGTCGGTGAAGACGTTCGCGGCGACGGTACGCAGCCGCAGCGGGCGCACCGCCTCACCGAGCGCGTGCCACATGGCGATCCGACCCTGCATCGCGGCGACGCTGGCCAGCAGCAGCACCCCGGTGCAGTCGCCGGCGGCGTAGATGCCGGGCACGTTGGTGCGGGAGACCCGGTCGACTGTCACGTAGCCGCCCCGGCCCAGCTCCACGCCGTACTCGGTCAGGCCCAGGTTGGCCGTGTTCGGGATGGACCCGACCGTGATCAGCGCGTGCGAGCCGGTGACCCTGCGGCCGTCGGAGAGCTCCACCTCGACGCCGTCGGCGGTACGCCGGACCGCGTCGGCCCGGGAGTTGTTGAGGATCTCCATGCCCCGGTTGCGGAAGACCCGTTCGATGGCGGACGCGGCGTCGGCGTCCTCGTGCGGCATCACCCGGTCGCGACTGGACACGAGGGTGACCTGGACCCCCATCGCCAGGTACGCGCTGGCGAACTCCGCACCGGTGACACCGGAACCGACCACGATCAGGTGCTCGGGCAGCTCCGGTAGGTCGTACACCTGGCGCCAGGTCAGGATGCGCTCGCCGTCCGGGACGGCGGTGGGCAACTGGCGGGGTGTCGAGCCGGTGGCCACCAGCACGGTGGTCGCCGCGATGGAGTATTCCTCGCCGCCGTCCGCGGGAGTCACGACGACCCGGTGGGTGTGCCCGAGGGCGTCCTCGCCGAGCCGCGCGGTGCCGGCCACGACGGTGACGCCGGCCTTGAGCAGCTTGGCGTGGATGTCGGCGGACTGCGCCAGCGCCAACCGCTTGACCCGCTCGTGCACGGCCCGCGCGTCGACGGTGACCGCCTCCAGGCCGTCCGAGTGCACCCCGAACTCCTCGGTGTCCCGGTAGCCGGTGACCACCTGGGAGCTGGCGATGAACGTCTTCGACGGTACGCAGTCGGAGAGCACACACGCGCCGCCCGCCCCGTCGGCCTCGACCACTGTGACATCGGCGTCCAGCTGGGCGGCGACCAGGGCCGCCTCGTACCCGGCCGGCCCCCCGCCGATGATCACGATCCGGCTCACAGCGTTCGCCCTTCGTCCATTTTCACAGTGACTTTGTTCTCCCGAGCGCATTCGACACGCACTGTCGTATTCTCCCCCACCCGTCCGCCGGGCTATCGTCATCGCCGTGCGTCATCACGCCGCCTACGGCTCAAATCTCGACCCTGCCCGGATGCGTGCCTACTGTCCGCATTCGCCGATGGTGGGCACCGGCTGGCTGGAAGGCTGGCGGCTGACCTTCGCCGGGGCGGACGTGATCGGCTGGGAGGGCGCGGTCAGCACCCTCGTCGAGTCGCCCGGTGACCGGGTCTTCGTGGCGCTCTACGACATCCACCCGTACGACGCGGGCCAGCTCGACGAGATCGAGGGCGTGACCGCCGGCACGTACCGCAAGCTGCACGTCCGGGTCTCCACCCTCGACGGCGACGTGACCGCGTGGATCTACGTCTTCAACGGGTACGAGGGCGGCCTGCCGACCTCGTGGTATGTGTCCGAGATCGCGAACGCCGCCGAGAAGGCGGGCGCCCCGGACGACTACGTCACCGAGCTGCGGTCCCGCCCCACCGGCACCGCGTCGGCGTAGCAGCGCGTCTCGCACGCCTCCAGTCTGCTCCCGCCGCCGACCGGACCGGAGGGCGGGCCCGACCGGGGTCGGCAATCACACACCGGCGGCGAGGTCGGCCCGGGTGCGGTGCAGCAACTCCACCAGCTCGGCGCCGTCCGCCGGGCCGAGAGCCGTGAACGCCGGCGCGACGAGACGGTTGGTCACCGCCTCCGCCCAGAGTCGTCGGCGCACCAACGGCCCGATCGGCGGGTAGGGCGGCGGCCAGCCGCAGGCCACCGCCCCGGCCTCCCCCTCCGGGCCGGCCAGCACGGCCTCCAGCGGGGTCATCCCGGCGGCGCGTACGGCCAGCAGGTAGGCACCGGTGAAGTGTTCCCGCAGCAGTCGCAGCCCGGCGGCACTCCGGGCACCCGGGGAGAGATCCGGCAGTGGCATGACCCGCCACGCGGCGAAGAGCGGCATCCCGCTGGCGTCCGCCGCCGCCACCGCCCGCTCGACGAGCACCGCCAGGCGCTCGGTGGTGGGCAGGGCATCGAGCTGCTGCGACCCCCACCGGCAGCACTCGGCGAGGCTCGCCGCCGCCACCTCGACGGGCGGGACGACCCGGGCGGCGGCGTCCCAGCCGTCGGCGACCGCGTCCGGGGCGATGAACCCGAGAGCGGCGGCGGCCGTCTCGGCCCGCACGTCGCCGAGCGCGCCGGCCCGGCCACTGATGTAGAACGCCCAGCCGGAGATGCCGAGCAGCCGGGCACGACGCAACGTGGCCGGGTCCCGGGCGAACGCGTCGCCCAGGTCCAGCACGACGGGCTTGCTGGCGGCAGCGACCTGCTCCGGTGTCATCCGAGCAACCCTCTGGGGCAGCCCGGTCCGTCGACCACGACGGGGCCCCGACCCGGGGTCACCCGCCCTGGACGGCCCGCACACTCGTCGTCGTCCATCGATGGTCAGTCTGCCGCGCCACCGCCCGCGTCCGCATCCCCCTCTTCGGCGGCCAACGCCTCGACCGCCGCCTCCACCTCACCCGCACGCCGCCGCGCCACGGTGACCGCCCGCTCGGCGGCACGCCGAGCGAGTTTGGCCCGGCTGAGATCCTGCTCGGCGACCGCCCGCCGCCGCTCCAGTTCGGCCAGTTCGGCCTCGATCCCATCGAGTACGGCAGCGTCGTCCCGCTCCTGCCCGGCCGCCTCGGTCAGCTCGGCCTCCGCGCGCTGCTGGTCGGTCCGGGCTTTGGCCAGCTCCCGATCCAGGGCACGGCGCTGCCGGGCCCGCTCGGCGCGGGCGGCCCGCTGCGCGGTCCGTTCGGCCTGCTCGGCGCGCTCCGCCGACCGGTCCGTGCGGGGCACCGCCTCGGGACGCCCCCGCTGGGCAGTCGGCCGGCGGGTCGGGCGTTCCTCCGCCGGCTCCTCGTCCTCGCCGGTGACCAGCCTCAGCTGTGGCCGGGGCACCTCGCCGAAGCCGGCGTAGCTGGTCGCCCGGAGCAGGCGGCCGGCCCGGACCTGCTCGGCGACCTCGACGTCGGAGAACGCGGCGTTCAGGGTGGCCTCCACCTCGGCCAGTGGCAGCCGGCTGGCCGGTGGGGCGTCCGGCTCCGCCGCCGCGAGCCTGCGGACCTCGGCGACCAGGGCGCCGACCACCGCCCGGCGCTGCGCGGACAACTCCCGCAGTCGGGCACCCCGCAGCTCGCGCTGGGCGGTACGCAGCGCGTCGGCGAGCTGAACCAGGTCGGCGACCAGCTCCGGGCGTTGGATGGCGAGCAGGTTCACCAGCCAGGCGGCCACCGTCGGACGACGTAGTCGGGCCACCTGTCGGGCGGTGCCCGGATCGCCGGCCCGGCGGGCCTCGGCCACGGCGGCGTCCCGGGCGGCCACGAACCGGTCCGGTGGGATGCGGTAGAGCTGCTGCACCAGCTCCGCTGAGGGGCCGGGCATCGGGTCAGACGTCCACCCGGCTGCCGGGCTCCAGCCGCTGGTACTCGGTGCCGGACAACGCGGTGTACTGCCGGTCGAGCACGCCCAGCCCGTTGTCGTTGAGCAAGGCGTCGTGCAGGGCGTACGCGCGCCGGGGCGCGACCGCGCGGATGAAGTCGACCACCTCGGAGAACTTCGACCAGGGGGCGTGGATCGGCGCGAAGAGGGTGTCGACGGGTGTCTCGTCGGGCACCACCAGGGAGTCGCCCGGGTGGTAGACCACGTCGTTGATCAGATAACCGAGGTTGTCGATCACCGGGATGTCAGGGTGGATCACCGCGTGTCGCCCCCCGTACGCGCGGACGGCGACCCCGGCGGCGGTGAACGACTCACCGGGGGCGACCGGGCGCAGCGTCTCGGCCGTGTCGCCGAGTGCGCCGGCGAGCGAGGCCGGCCCGTGGATCGGGAACGGCTGCCTGTCCAGTTGCCGGCGCACCGCGGCCAGGTCGAGGTGGTCGGGGTGTTCGTGGGTGATCAGCACCGCGTCCGCACCGTCCAACGCCGTCGCGGAGTCGCTGAACACGCCGGGGTCGACGACGAGCACTCCCCCGTCGTGTTCCACCCGGAGGCAGGAGTGGGCGTACTTGGTGAGCCGCATCGTGACTCCTCGATTATCGAATCGTGATGTCCTCAGCGCAGTCTGCCGGAACCAGCCGACGCGTGCGCCGCGTCCGAGCTATCACCACACCGGATCACGACGATGGGAGCGGGGATGGACGGACAGGCGGTACGACGCCGCGGCACACTGCTGGCGGCAACGGCACTGGCGGCAGCGCTGCTGTTGACCGGGTGCGGGGCCGGCGACGACGGATCGACGGGCACCGCGGCCGACGCCCCGGCGAACGGCGACGCCGCGAAGCGGGACAACGCGATGGGAGCACCCGAGGCCGCGGCGGACCCGCAGAAGGGCGGGGCCGGGGCACCCCAGGAGGGCGGCACCGGCGCGGCGGACCTGCGGGTCGACCAGCGGGCCATCATCTACACCGGTTCGATGCGGGTGCAGGTGGACGATGTGGACGCCGAAGCCCGGGAGGTGACCGCCCTGGTCACCCGAGCGGGTGGCTTCGTCGGCGGTGACCAGCGGCGCAGTGCCGGCGCCGACGCGGTGGCGGAGTTGGAGTTGCGGGTGCCGGCGGAGAAGTTCACAGCTGTGGTGGACGAGATCGCGACGCGCGGCAGCCAGCTGAGCCGGGAGATCAGCACCGAGGACGCCACCGAGGCGATCGTCGACCTCGACGCGCGCATCACCAGTCAGCGGGCCAGGGTGGACAGCGCCCGCCGGTTGCTGGCCCGCGCCAGCTCGATCACCGACCTGGTGTCGTTGGAGAACGAGTTGGGTCGCCGCGAGGCCGACCTGGCGTCGCTGGAGGCCAAGAAACGGCGACTGGCCGACCTGACCGCCCTCTCCACGATCACCGTGACGCTCGTCGGGCCGGCGGCGAAGGCCACCGGGGAGAAGGCCGAGACCGGCTTCCTGGTCGGGCTCAAGGGCGGCTGGAGGGCGTTCGTCGTCTCGTTGACCGTCCTGCTCACCGTGCTGGGGGCGCTGCTGCCGTGGCTCGTGGCATTCGGCGTGCCGGTGGCGGCGCTGCTGCTGGTGCTGCGTCGGCGCAGGAAGGCCCCGATCCCGACCGCTCCGGTCAGCGCGCCGCCGCCAGTGCCCGCAGCGCGGTCTGCACCATGACGCGTACGCCGGCGGGGATGGCCCGCTCGTCCACGTCGAAGCTTGCCCGGTGCAGGTCGACGTTGGGGCCCGAGCGACCCACACCGAGCCGGGCGAGGGCGCCGGGGACGTACTCCAGATACCAGGAGAAGTCCTCGCCGCCCATGCTCTGCGGTGTCTCGGCGATCCCCTGCGGGCCGAGCGCGGCGGCGGTGGCTGCGGTCAGCAACTGGATGGCCTGGGCGTCGTTGGACACCGGCGGCCGGCCGCGCAGGTATTCCAGGTCGACGGTGGCACCGGTCGGCGCGATCACGTCCCGGACCACCTGAGCGACGATCTTGGGTGCCTGCTCCCACGTGTCGCGGTCCATCACCCGCAGGGTGCCGGAGGCGCTCGCTTCGGAGGGGATGACGTTGTAGCGGGTGCCGGCCGAGGCGTGGCCGAAGACCAGCAGCAGACCACTGTTGGCCGGCACCCGGCGGCTGACCAGGGCGGGCACCTCGGTGACCAACCGGCCGAGCGCGTCGACCAGGTCGACGGTCAGGTGCGGGCGGGCGGTGTGCCCGCCCGGACCGGAGAGCCGGACGGTGACGTTGTCGGCGGCCGCGGTGATCGGGCCGACCCGCAGCCCGACCCGCCCCACCGGCAGGTTCGGGTCGCAGTGCAGCGCGAAGATCTGCACCACGTCGTCCAGACCACCGGCCTCGATGACCTCGAGCGAGCCGCAGGGCAGGATCTCCTCGGCCGGCTGGAAGATGAGCCGGACCCGCCCGTCCAACTCACCGAGGTCCGCGAGTTGGGCCAGCAGCATGCCGACGCCGAGCAGGATCGTGGTGTGCACGTCGTGGCCGCAGGCGTGGCAGACGCCCGCCACTGTCGACCGGTAGGGCACGTCCTTGGAGTCGTCGAGTGGCAGGGCGTCGATGTCGGCGCGCAGTGCGACCACGGGGCCGTCCGGCCGGCCGTTGACGTCGCAGATCACGCCGTTGCCCTTGGGCAGCAGGCGCGGGTTGAGCCCGGCCAGCGAGAGCTCCCGGGCGATCAGTGCGGCCGTCTCGAACTCGGAGCCGGAGAGCTCAGGGTGCGAGTGGAGGTGACGGCGGGTAGCGATCAGCCCCGGCACGCGGAGCGCTAGGAGGTGGTCCAGCTCGCGGGGCAGTGGCTCGGATCCCGGGGGCAGCTCCCGCCAGGACGACGCCAGCTGGCCATCCGTGGGCAGCGTCAACGCACTCGTCACGTCGAATTCTCGATCAGTAGAAACGGATGGATCATCGGGGACAGCAGACAGCCTAGACCTCCGACGGTGACGCTGCGCAACCTCGCTACGGTAATGATCAGACCGCACAGCGTCACGTATGCCCCGTTCTGGGCGCTCGGAGATGCCTGGGACAGCAGGTAGATCGCCGTCGAACGCCGCCATCCGTCCCTCACCTCCTACAACGCGTAACCAATCGCGGCGGCCGTGAAGCTGGTGGCACACGCGCGGGTCCTGGTGCGAATTGTCGCATTAGTCGGGGTGATGAACTGACACTCCGACAATTAGCCGACCACACTCCGCAACCAGCCGGATAGGGACGCTCACATGGCGCCGTCCGCCACGGGCGCACACCGTGTGCGTCCGTGTTCCCCCGTCCCGGTACCCGCCAGGCCCGGCGGACACACCGCGTCCGCGACCGGAAACGGTCAGAAGCGGTCGGTGGGCCGGTACAGCCCCCACACCTCGCGCAACGTCCCGCAGACCTCACCCACGGTGGCCCGGGCCCGCAGCGCCTCCTTCATCGGGTAGAGCACGTTGTCCGAGCCCTCCGCCGCGGCGCGTAGGTCGGCGAGGGCCCGCGTCACGGCGTCGGCGTCCCGCTCGGAGCGCAGCCGCGCCAGCCGCTCGGCCTGGGCCGCCTCGATCGTCGGGTCGACGCGCAGCGGCTCGTACGGCTCCTCCTCGTCCACCGTGAACCGGTTGAGCCCGACCACCACCCGCTCACCCGAGTCGATCTCCTGCGCGATCCGGTACGCGGACTGCTCGATCTCCCGCTTCTGGAACCCGGCCTCGATGGCGTCCACCGCCGAACCGTGATCGGCCACCCGTTCCATCAACTCCAGGGCGGCGGCCTCGATCTCGGCGGTCATCGCCTCCACCACGTAGGAGCCGGCGAAGGGGTCGACGGTGGCGGTCAGGTCGGTCTCGTACGCCAGCACCTGCTGGGTCCGCAGCGCGAGCCGGGCGGCCTTCTCGGTGGGCAGTGCGATGGCCTCGTCGAAGCTGTTGGTGTGCAGCGACTGCGTGCCGCCGAGCACCGCGCCCAGCCCCTGCACCGCCACCCGGACCAGGTTGACCTCCGGCTGCTGCGCGGTGAGCTGCACGCCGGCCGTCTGGGTGTGGAACCGCAGCATCATCGACTTCGGATCCCTGGCGCCGAAGTCGTCGTGCATCAGTCGGGCCCAGATCCGCCGGGCGGCGCGGAACTTCGCCACCTCCTCCAGCAGTGTGGTGCGGGCCACGAAGAAGAACGACAGCCGGGGTGCGAAGTCGTCCACCGCGAGCCCGGCGGCCAGCGCCGCCCGCACGTACTCGACGCCGTTGGCCAGGGTGAACGCGATCTCCTGCGCGGGCGTCGCGCCGGCCTCGGCCATGTGGTAGCCGGAGATGGAGATGGTGTTCCACTTCGGCACCTCCTTGCGGCAGTACGCGAACGTGTCCGCGACCAGGCGCAGCGACGGCTTCGGCGGGAAGATGTAGGTGCCCCGGGCGATGTACTCCTTGAGGATGTCGTTCTGGATGGTGCCGTTGAGCGCCACGCCGGGCACCCCGTTCTCCTCGGCGACGAGTTGGTAGAGCAGCAGCAGCACCGAGCCGGGCGCGTTGATGGTCATCGAGGTGGAGACCTTGTCCAGCGGGATGTCGGCGAAGAGCAGCCGCATGTCCTCAATGGAGTCGATCGCGACGCCCACCTTGCCGACCTCGCCGTGCGCGATCGGCTCGTCCGAGTCGTAGCCCATCTGGGTCGGCAGGTCGAAGGCGACCGAGAGGCCCATCGTGCCGGCCCGCAACAGTTGGTGGTAGCGCGCGTTGGACTCGGTGGCGGTGCCGAAGCCGGCGTACTGGCGCATGGTCCACGGACGGGAGGTGTACATGGTGGGATAAACCCC
This sequence comes from Micromonospora sp. NPDC049171, assembly GCF_040648275.1. Classification (NCBI taxonomy): domain Bacteria; kingdom Bacillati; phylum Actinomycetota; class Actinomycetes; order Micromonosporales; family Micromonosporaceae; genus Micromonospora; species Micromonospora sp. NPDC049171. The sequence goes on along the minus strand of NZ_JBEZDJ010000002.1, from coordinate 372,228 downwards.
CCGGGTGTACGGAAACTCGCCGGGGGCGCCCAGCCTGGAGTCCAGATCCTCCGGAAGGTCGGCACCCGTGTAGACGCCCTTGATCGGAAAACCGGACTCGCTTGACCGCCGTTCACTCATCCCCGGATGGTAGGACGCGCAGGCAGCCGCCGGGGGGAGGGATACCGCACAGCGGATTCCGACCCGCCCACAGGAGGTGAACGGAGCAGTACTTTCTGTCGACTTCGACAAACGTCCGTCGCGTCGGCTTTCGCATCGGGCGTCGGAACCAGCAAGATAGGGGGGTTGTGTCCCAGCCCCCCTCGATTTCCCCCGGTGGCTTTTCTGTGACTCAGATCCCGACGTGGAGCGGCGGACCAGTCAGTCCCGCCAACGGCCGCGCAGCACCAGGCACCACCATCGGTGACCGGTACGCGCTGCGGTCCTCGGTGGGCAACGGCGGCATGGGCACGGTGTGGCGCGCCACCGACACCCTGCTCCGCCGCGACGTGGCGGTGAAGGAGGTCGTCCTGCCCCCGGGGCTGGCCCCCAGCGACCGCGACGCCATGTACGAACGCACCCTGCGTGAGGCGCGCGCCGCCGCCGCCATCCAGCACCCGGCCGTGGTGCAGGTGTACGACGTGGTCACCGAGGCCGGTCGGCCGTGGATCGTGATGGAGCTGCTGGACGCCCGCAGCCTCGCCGACATGGTGATCGAGGACGGGCCGGTCGCGCCCCGCGCCGTCGCCAAGATCGGCATCGCGCTGCTCGGCGCGTTGGAGGTGGCGCACGCGATCGGCGTGCTGCACCGCGACGTCAAGCCGGCCAACGTGCTGATCTGCACCGACGGGCGTTGCGTGCTGACCGACTTCGGGGTCGCCCGGATGCCCACCGACGTGCAGCTCACCACCCCCGGCATGGTGCTCGGCTCGCCGCACTTCATCTCGCCCGAGCGGGCCATGGGCCAGGAGTTCGGCCCGCCGAGCGACCTGTTCTCGCTGGGTGTGACGCTGTACACGGCGGTGGAGGGGCGGCCCCCGTTCGACAAGGGTGACCCGATCGAGACCATGCACGCCGTGGTCGAGGACCCGCCCGCCCCGCCGCAGCGCAGCGGCCCGCTGACCCGCGTGCTCATGGGCCTGTTGGAAAAGGACCCGGCCCGCCGACTGGACGTGCACGCCTCCCGGGCCATGCTGCGCGAGCTGCTCGCCGGCCCGCTCGGCAGCACCGCGACCTCGGTGCACTCGGTCACCGACCCGTACGCGGTGGTGCCGGTGCAGCAACGCCCGGTGCCCGTCCTCCCACCGGCCCAGCCGGAGCCGAAGCCGGACAACCAGATCGGTGGCCCGGCGATGCTGGCCCCGAACGAGTCCCTGACCGACCGGCTGGCCGCGCTGCGCCGGGGCGAACGCCCACAGCCGGTCACCCCGGTCGGCGGCAGCGGGTTCGACGAGACAAGCGCCGACGCGTTGGCCGGCCCGCTGCACACGCCCACCGGCGCGATGCCCGGCCCCGACCAGTCGCCCAGCGGGCGCACCTACGGCGGCAGCGCCGACGCCACCCAGCGGGTGGACGCCGGCGCACACCCGGACGCCACCCAGCGGGTCAGTTACGGCAGCCCGGCCGATGCCACCCAGCAGGTCGGCTACGGCGGCGCACCGGAGGCCACCCAACGAATCGGCGGCGGCGCACCGCAGGCCAGCCCGCGCGGCGGCGGCACCTACGGCGGCGGCAACCAGTGGTCGGTGCCGGGCACCGGCCAGCCCTGGGCCACCTCGCCCGCCGCGCCGGGCGGCGGCGCTCTCGGCAAGGTCCGCGCCACCGGTGGTCAGCTCGTCAGCACGGTCAAGGGCTGGCCCCGCAAGGTGCAGCTCGCCGCGGCCGGCGGGTTGGCCGTCGTGCTGCTGCTCACCGTGGTGGCCCTGTCCAGCGGCGACGACCCCCCGCCGAACACCCCGGCGGCCCAGCCCACCGCGTCCGCCCCGGCGGCTCCCACGGTCGAGATGCAGGAGCACACCGCCCGCGGCATCCAGGTCATGGTGCCGAAGGGTTGGAAGAAGGCCAGCGGCGGCTCGTACACCGACTACATCGACCCGGAGGACAGCGGCCGCAAGGTCCGCATCATCACCGAGAAGTGGTCCAGCGACTCCAACCGCTGGGCCGAGACGGCCGCGAACGGCCTGCAGACCAGGAGCACCTCCTGCGTCAAGCCGTACGCGCAGGTCGCCTCCAGGGAGACCCAACTGGCCGACAAGCCGGCCGCCGAATTCGAGTACACCTGCGGCGCGGGCGACACCATGCGGCACGGCATCTGGCTCGGCGTGGCACAGGACGGCAAGGCGTACTCGTTCTACCTCACCGCAAACGACGCCAAGTTCGCCGAGAGCAAGCCGATCTTCGACGAGATGGTCAAGACGTTCCAGCTCACCGGGGAAGGCTGAGCCGGAGGGAACCGCCAGCGGTGATCCGCCGCCGTGCTATCAAGGGGCATGGCGGCGGACACCACTGACATCGACGACATTCGCGAGCAAGCCCGACGCTGGCTCGCCGACGACCCCGACCCGGCCAGCCGGGCCGAGCTGACGGCGGTGCTCGACCGGCTGCCGGCGAGCGCCCCCGAGCTGGCCGACCGGTTCGCCGGCCCGCTGACCTTCGGCACCGCGGGCCTGCGCGGCCCACTGCGCGCCGGCCCGAACGGAATGAACCTCGCCGTGGTCACCCAGGCCGCTGCCGGCCTGGTCGGCTGGCTCGCGGCCCAGGGTGGCACCGGCCCCCTGGTGATCGGGTACGACGCTCGGCACGGCTCCCGGCAGTTCGCCGAGCGGACCGCCCAGGTGGCGACCGGGGCGGGCCGCCCGGCGCTGCTGCTGCCCCGCCCGCTGCCCACCCCGGTGCTGGCGTACGCCGTGCGCCACCTCGGCGGTGTCGCCGGGGTGATGGTCACGGCCAGCCACAACCCGCCCCAGGACAACGGCTACAAGGTCTACCTCGGCGCGGAGCTGGGCGGTGAACTGGGCGCGGGGGCGCAGATTGTGCCGCCCGCCGACGCCGGCATCGAAGCGGCCATCCGAGCGGTCGGGCCGCTGACCCAGGTGCCGCTGGGCCAGCCCGGGCAGGTGCTCGGCGACGACCTGGTCGCCTCGTACGTGGAACGGGCCACCGCCGTGATCGACCCGGACGGGTCCCGGGACCTGATGGTGGCGTACACCCCATTGCATGGGGTGGGCGCGGCGGTGCTCACCGCCGCCTTCGCCCGCGCTGGTTTCCCGGTTCCCGGTGTGGTGCCCGACCAGGCCGAGCCGGACCCGGCGTTTCCGACTGTGTCGTTTCCCAACCCGGAGGAGCCGGGGGCGGTGGACCGGCTGATCGCGCTGGCCGACTCAACCGGCGCGGACCTCGCCATCGCCAACGACCCGGACGCCGACCGGTGCGCGGTGGTCGTCCGGAACGACCGCGACGGCTGGCGGATGCTGCGCGGCGACGAGGTGGGTGTCCTGCTCGCCGACCACCTGATGCGCCGTGGGGTGACCGGGCTCTACGCCACCACCATCGTGTCGTCGTCCCTGCTGCGAGCGATGTGCGCGGCCCGGGGCCTGCCCTACGACGAGACACTTACCGGCTTCAAGTGGATCGTGCGGGCCGGCGGTGGCAGCGCGCCGCTGGTCTTCGGCTACGAGGAGGCGCTCGGCTACTGCGTCGCCCCGGAGCACGTCCGGGACAAGGACGGCATCACCGCCGCGCTGACCGTGGCCGAGCTGGCCGCCGGACTCAAGACGCAGGGCCGCACGTTGACCGACCGGCTGGACGAGCTGGCCGCCGAGTTCGGCGTGCACCACACCGACCAGCTCTCCGTCCGGGTGGACGACCTGCGGGTGATCGTCGACGCGATGGCCCGGATCCGGGCGGCCACCCCGACCACCCTGCTCGGGCAGCCGGTCGACAGCGTCCGGGACCTGCTACCCGAGGCGGACGTGGTGATCCTGCGGACCGCTGTGGCCCGGGTGGTGATCCGCCCGTCCGGGACCGAGCCGAAGCTCAAGGCGTACCTCGAGGTGGTGGAACCGGTCGTGGACGGTGACGTGCGGACGGCCCGCAGCCGGGCAGCGTCGGCCGTCGCGGCGCTCCGCGGCGAGGTCAGCGCTGCCCTTGGCATCTGAGCCCGCAGGTCCCACCCACCACAAGTCCGTCCTTTGCTCTGCACCCGCGGAGGCGCCGGTCACCTGTCGCCCGGTGGCGCCCCGGCGGGTGCAGAGCAAAGGACGGCGCCCCGGCGGGTGCAGAGCGGCCGGGTGTGGCGCCTCCGCGGGTGCAGAGCCGGGTGGCGCCTCCGCGGGTGCAGAGCCGGGTGGCGCCTCCGCGGGTGCAGAGCCGGGTGGCGCCTCCGCGGGTGCAGAGCAAAGGGCAGGCCGAGCGGGGTCGGTCCGACGGTCAGCGGCGCGGGCCGAGGGCCTGGTCGACGGCGCGGCCCAGAGCGGCGACGACCAGGCCGACCGAGGGACGGACCACCGAGTCGTCGGTGCTCACCTCACCAGAGAAGCCGGCTCCGGTGGCGATCTCCTCCAGCCGACGGCGCGCGTCGGCGGCGGTGTCGCCGCTCACCCCGAGCGCGGACTCCATCCGCAGCACCACGACCAGGGTGGCCAGTGCGGCGGTCCGCTCGTCCGGGGCCGCCGCGCCGGCCAGGGCCTCGGCCAGCCGCTGCCGGGTCTCCGCCTCGACGGAGGCGTCCACGACCGGGTAGCGGTGCACGTGGATGAAGCCCAACTCGGTCTCGTCGACGTCGCGGACCACACCCTGGCTGCACAGATCCCCGAGGATCCGGTCCCGCAGGCCGTGCCGCAGGCGCTGCACCCAGGAGGCCGGGCTGTGCGGGGTGTCGGCCGCGACCCGGCCCAACACCTCGTCGGCGACCGGCTCGCCGGTGGGCGTCGGGTCGATCACTGCCAACGATCCGTCGGCGTACGCGATCCGGCCGGCCAGGGCCAGCTCGACCAGCACCGCGGCGGCCATGCCCAGGTCCAGGCTGATTCGCGGCATGGTCGCCTTGCCGGTCGTGTCGTCGTAGGCGAGGAGCAACAACTCCTCGGCGAGCGCAACACCAGTCATGGCCGGAGACGGTAGCGGGTCCGCGCACCACCGCGCACGGACCCGCCCGACCCGGCACCAACCGGGTGCCGCCCTCAGAACCGGGGCATGCCGCCGAACTGGCGGTCACCGGCGTCGCCGAGCCCGGGAACGATGAACATTCGGTCGTTGAGCCCCTCGTCGATCGAGGCCGTGACCAGGCGCAACGGCAGACCGGAGCGTTCCAGCCGCTCGATGCCGACCGGCGCGGCGAGTACGCAGAGCACGGTGATGTCGGTGCAGCCGCGGTCGGCCAGCAGCCGGCAGGAGTGCTCCAGCGAGCCACCGGTGGCCAGCATCGGGTCCAGCACCAGCACCGGCTTCCCGGCCAGGTCGCGGGGCAACGACTCCATGTACGCGCGCGGCTCGTAGGTCTCCTCGTCCCGGGCCAGGCCGACGAAGCCCATCGAGGACTCGGGCAGCAGGCCGAGCGCGGCGTCCGCCATACCCAGGCCGGCCCGCAGCACCGGGACCAGCAGCGGCGGGTTCGCCAGCCGGGTGCCCTCGGTGCCGGTGACCGGCGTCTGCACCGGGTACCGCTCGACGGGGAAGGTACGCGCCGCCTCGTACACCAGCATGGTGGTCAGTTCGTGCAGCGCCGCCCGGAACGTCGAGGAATCGGTGCGCGCGTCCCGCATGGCAGTCAACCTGGACTGGGCCAGCGGGTGGTCAATGACGTGTACGTCCACGATCGCTCAACCTACCGGTCCACCCGGCTCGGCGGTGCGGCCGCGCTCGGACCAGCGACGCCGCTCACGTCCGGCCCACCCGCTGTGAGCAAGATCACTTGGCCTTCCGGTGCGTAGACTTCGGGGCATGACGGCGACAACGACGTCGGCCCGGTCGGAGCTCTCCGAGCTGGGACGATCCGAGACCACTCTGCGGACCTTCCTGCACGGCCTACCGGGCGTGGACCAGGTCGGCGCGGAGCAGCGGGCGGCACAGCTCGGCACCCGATCCATCAAGACCACCGCCAAGGCCCAGGCGATCGACCTGGCGATCCGCATGGTCGACCTGACCACCCTGGAAGGCGCGGACACCCCGGGCAAGGTGCGCGCGCTCGCCGCGAAGGCGCTGCGCCCGGACCCGGCCGACCCGTCCTGCCCGCACGTCGGCGCGGTCTGCGTCTACCCGGCGATGGTCCCGTACGTCGCCGAGGTGCTGCGGGGCAGCGCCGCCGGGGCCGGGCGGTCAGCCGGCGGACCGGTTGAGGCGGCCGGCGCCGCGCCGGCCGGACCCGGCATCGTTCACCTGGCCAGCGTGGCGACCGCGTTCCCGTCCGGCCAGGCGCCGTTGGAGATCAAGCTGGCCGACACCCGGGCCGCCGTGGCGGCCGGTGCCGACGAGATCGACATGGTGATCAACCGGGGTGCGTTCCTGGCCGGGCGGTACCAGGAGGTCTACGACGAGATCGTGGCCACCAAGAAAGCCTGCGGCGACGCCCACCTCAAGGTGATCCTGGAGACCGGCGAGCTGGCCACCTACGACAACGTGCGGCGGGCCTCCTGGCTGGCCATGCTGGCCGGCGGCGACTTCATCAAGACCTCCACCGGCAAGGTCCCGGTCGCGGCGACGATGCCGGTGACCCTGGTGATGCTGGAGGCGGTCCGTGACTTCCGCGAGGCGACCGGGCGGCAGGTGGGCGTGAAGCCCGCCGGTGGCATCAAGACCACCAAGGACGCCATCAAGTACCTGGTGATGGTCAACGAGACCGTCGGCCCGGACTGGCTCGACCCGGACTGGTTCCGCTTCGGCGCGTCCAGCCTGCTCAACGACCTGCTGATGCAGCGCACCAAGCTGACGACCGGCGTCTACTCCGGTCCCGACTACTTCACCCTGGACTGATAGCCGATGTTCGAATACGCCCCTGCGCCCGAGTCGCGCGCGATCGTCGACCTCAAGCCGTCCTACGGTTTGTTCATCGACGGCGAGTTCGTCGACGGCGAGGATCTCCACAAGACGATCAATCCTGCTTCGGAGGAGGTGCTCGCCGAGGTCACCTGGGCCGGCGCCGCCGACGTCGAGCGCGCGGTACGCGCCGCCCGCAAGGCGTACGACAAGGTCTGGGGCCCGATGTCGGGCCGCGACCGGGCCAAGTACCTGTACCGGATCGCCCGTCTCGTCCAGGAACGCTCCCGCGAGCTGGCCGTCCTGGAATCGCTGGACAACGGCAAGCCGATCCGGGAGAGCCGCGACGTCGACCTGCCGCTGGTCGCCGCGCACTTCTTCTACTACGCGGGCTGGGCCGACAAGCTGGGTCATGCCGGCTTCGGGCCGAACCCGCGGCCGATCGGCGTGGCCGCGCAGGTCATCCCCTGGAACTTCCCGCTGCTGATGCTGGCCTGGAAGATCGCCCCGGCGCTCGCCGCCGGCAACACGGTGGTGCTGAAGCCCGCCGAGACCACCCCGCTGACCGCGCTGCTGTTCGCCGAGATCTGCCAGCAGGCCGACCTGCCGGCCGGTGTGGTCAACATCCTCACCGGCGCCGGCGACACCGGTCGCACACTTGTCGAACACCCCGGCGTGGACAAGGTCGCCTTCACCGGCTCCACCGAGGTCGGCCGGGCCATCGCCCGTTCCGTCGCCGGCACCCGCAAGAAGCTCACCCTGGAGCTGGGCGGCAAGGCCGCCAACATCGTCTTCGACGACGCCCCCATCGACCAGGCCGTCGAGGGCATCGTCAACGGCATCTTCTTCAACCAGGGGCACGTCTGCTGCGCCGGCTCGCGGCTGCTGGTCCAGGAGAACGTCGCCGACCGCGTACTGGAGTCGCTGAAGCGGCGGATGGCCCAACTCCGGGTCGGCGACCCACTGGACAAGAACACCGACGTCGGGGCAATCAACTCCGCCGCCCAGCTGGAACGGATCCGCGAACTGTCCGACGCCGGCTCGGCCGAGGGCGCCGAACGCTGGTCACCGCCGTGCGACCTGCCCGACCGTGGCTTCTGGTTCGCGCCGACCATCTTCACCGGCGTCACCCAGGCCCACCGTGTCGCCCGGGAGGAGATCTTCGGCCCGGTGCTGTCGGTGCTCACCTTCCGCACCCCGGCCGAGGCCGTGGAAAAGGCCAACAACACGCCGTACGGGCTGTCGGCGGGAATCTGGACGGACAAGGGCTCCCGAATCCTGTGGATGGCCGACCGGCTGCGCGCCGGCGTGGTCTGGGCCAACACGTTCAACAAGTTCGACCCCACCTCGCCGTTCGGTGGCTACAAGGAGTCGGGCTACGGTCGCGAGGGCGGCCGGCACGGGCTGGAGGGGTACCTCAATGTCTGAGCGGGTCGCGGTACGCAAGACGTACAAGCTCTTCATCGGCGGGAAGTTCCCGCGCAGCGAGTCGGGACGGTCGTATCTCGTGCAGTCCTCGAATGTGTCACTGGCCTCCCGCAAGGACGCCCGGGACGCGGTGGTCGCCGCCCGCGCCGCCGTGAAGGGCTGGGCCGGTGCGACCGCGTACAACCGGGGTCAGATCCTCTACCGGGCCGCCGAGATGCTGGAGGGCCGCCGCGCGCAGTTCGTCGCCCTCGGCATCCCCGGCGACGAGGTGGACGCCGCGGTCGATCGCTGGGTCTGGTACGCCGGCTGGGCCGACAAGCTCGCCCAGGTCTACGGCGGCGCCAACCCGGTCGCCGGCCCGTACTTCAACATCTCCGCCCCGGAGCCGACCGGTGTGGTCGCGGTGGTCGCTCCGGAACGCCCGGCGCTGCTCGGCCTGGTCAGCGTCATCGCCCCGGCGATCGTCAGCGGCAACACGGTGGTGGTGGCGGCGTCGCCGTCGGAGCCACTGGCGGCGGTGACGCTGGCCGAGGTGCTGGCCACCTCCGACCTGCCCGGCGGGGTGGTCAACATTCTCACTGGCGCGATCACCGAGACCGCGCCGGCGCTGGCGGCCCACATGGACGTCAACGCGATCGACCTGACCGGGGTGACCGACACCGCACTCGCCACCGACCTTGAGGTCAAGGCCGCGGAGAACCTCAAGCGGGTGCTCCGCCCGGCCTCGGCCGACCACGACTGGACCGCCGACCCGGGGGTGGCGCCGATGACCGCGCTGTTGGAGACGAAGACGGTGTGGCACCCCAAGGGGGTGTGATCGTCTTTCTCGGCCTTTGGGTTTTCCGGGGGAGCCCGCCCACTCCGGGCGGTCAGGCTTGATCCCTGCGTGGGCGGGCTCCCCCGGAAAACCTGACGTGGGCCGGGTTCGCCGGCTGGTTCAGCTCAGGGGCACTGCCTCGGGGTGGGTTGCCGGTCGGCGGGCGTCGGCCGCCGGCCCCGCGTCGGCGCCGCCGATCCTGGCTGGTGATCACGGGGGTGGCGGGGTGTTTGATCTCCGTCAAGCCGGTCAACCCCATGATCGCCGCTGGCGTGGGTGGGCGTGGGCAGGGGACGGCCTGGTGGGGTCGGTGGGGGGTCTACTACCGGGGGTAGGATTGGGTGGTGACTCGGTTGGGCGATCTTGAGCGTGCGGTGATGGACGTGCTGTGGGACGTGGTCCCCGGCACGTCGGATGGTGTGACCGTGCGCGAGGTGGCCGACGCGCTCGATGGTCGCGAGCTGGCGTACACCACGGTGATGACAGTGCTGGACCGGCTCGCCGGCAAGGGCATGGTGCAGCGGGAGCGCGAAGGTCGGGCCTGGCGGTACCGTCCAACGGCCAGCCGCGAGGCGCACATCGCTCAACTCATGCTCGACGCCCTGGACCTGGGTGGCAGCCGGGACGCCGCGCTGGTGCGCTTCGCCCGCTCGGTCACCGGCACCGAGGCCGAGGTGCTGCGGGCGGCACTGGGACACGAGGCCGGGCTGGACACCACCGCCGGTGGCACGGGTGCCGCCGGGCCGAACGCGCCGGGCCCGGCCGGGTCGGGTGCCGACCTGACCGACCGGGTGGACGGGCCGGTGGGCCGGCGACCCGCCGGCGAGGCAGCGGAGCGGTAGGGCGCGCGCCATGGCCTACGCCGTGCACTTCGCCGCCACCATGCTGGCCTGCTATCTGACGGCTCAGGTGCTGGCCCGCTCCACCTGGACGTGGCGCAGCCCCCGGGTGGCGATCATCTGTTGGCAGGCTGTCGGGCTGGCGCTGGGCCTCTCCGCGATGGGCCTGCCGATGGCGCTCGGCTTGAGCGCGTACGACCTGCCAACCGGTAGCGCACTGCTCGCCCTGGCCAACGACCTCGCCCACGGCGCCCTGCCGATCGGGGTGGGCACGTTCCACCTGGCCGGCGTCGGCGTGGGCTTCGGCATCGGTGCGGTGCTGGTCACCACGACCGTGCGCAGCATCCACGGCACCGTACGCGCCCAGCGCCGGCACCGGGACCTGCTCTCCCTGGTCGCCCGGGACGACCCGGCCGCACCCGGCGCGCTGGTGCTGGATCATCCGAGTGCCGCCGCGTACTGCCTGCCGGGCGTGAAACCGCAGGTGGTGGTCAGCGCCGGCACACTGAACCTGCTGGACCGGGCCGAGCTGGCCGCGGTGCTCAGCCACGAGCGTGCGCACGCCCACGAGCGGCACGACCTGGTCCTGTTGCCGTTCACCGCGCTGTGCCGCGCGTTGCCGTGGTTCGCCTGGGTCCGCGACGCCCATGAGCGGGTCGCCCTGCTGGTCGAGATGCGCGCCGACGACAAGGCCCGTGAGTTGCACGCCGAGGCCCCGCTGGCGGGGGCCCTGCGCCGGTTCGCCGCCGCCGGTCACCGAATCACCCCGGCGGGCGCGCTGGGCATGGGCGACCGCGATCTTGACGTACGGGTCCAGCGTCTCCTGGTCAGCGACCGGCCGCCCCGGGTGCTCGGCACCACCGCCCTCGCGGTCGCCAGCACGCTTGTCGCCCTCCCGATCTCCCTCTTCCTGAGCTGACCCCGGCGCTCCACCCGAGCTGACCCCAGCGCCACACGCACCCCACACTCGCGCCCGCCCACCCCGCGTTCCCGCGCGCCGCGTTCCCGCGCACCGATCCGAAGATCGCGCTCGATCCAGGTTCGAGTGGCATCCACGGCCCGCCGGCGAGGCCACTACATCCTGGTCAACGCCGTTGCGTTAGGTGGAACGCCAGCACTGCCTCGCCGATCATGGAGTTGTGGTGGGTAACAGAACGCCCGTAAAACCCCCAAAGTCGGCACCACAACTCCATGATCGCCAAGCCGGACCCGACCCGCTCCCCGATCGGGGCACTTCCTCACCCGGGTTGACCCGCCGGGTACAGCCCTGACGCAATCTACTACATGATGTCGTAGACTTACTTACGACGGGGCGTAGTAGTCGGACATGTAGAGAAACTACGTGTAGGGTGACTACGACAAGGGAGCCAACACTACGGAGAGCCGGCCATGGACACCCTGCTCCTCGCCCGCCTGCAGTTCGCCACTACCACCTCGATCCACTTCCTGTTCGTGGTCGTCACGCTCGGGCTGGTCACCCTGCTGGTCGGGATGCAGACCGCCTGGGTGATCACCGGCAATCCGAAGTGGGAGCGGCTCACGCGCTACTGGGGCCAGCTCTACGTGATCAACTACGTGCTCGGCATCGCCACCGGCATCGTGATGGAGTTCCAGTTCGGGCTGAACTGGAGTGGCCTGTCGCGCTACGTCGGCAACGTCTTCGGCGCGCCGCTGGCCCTGGAGACGCTTGTGGCGTTCTTCCTGGAGTCCACGTTCCTCGGGATGTGGATCTTCGGCTGGCACCGGCTTCGCAAGGGTGTCCACCTCGCGTTGCTGTGGGGCGTGGCGATCACCGCGTACGCGTCGGCGTTTTGGATCATGGTGGCCAACTCCTGGCTACAGAATCCGGTCGGATACGAGGTCCGCGACGGGATCGCCCACCTCACCGACTTCGGCGCGCTGCTCACCAACCCCACCCTCGGCATGGCGTTCGGTCACGTGGTCTCGGCCGCGTTGCTGGTCGGCGGGATGCTGATGGCGGCGGTCAGCGCCTGGCACCTGCTCCGGCGTACCCTTGACTTCGCGTTCTTCCGCACCTCGCTGCGGATCGGCCTGGTCACCTCGGCCCTGGCGATCTCCCTGGTGCAGGGCTTCGGTTTCGCCCAGTTCGGCCCGGTGGGCGAGGTGCAGCCGACCAAGTTCGGCGGCCAGGGCGCGGAGGCCCAGGCGCTGATCGCCGAGTGGACCGTCCGGTTCGGCCCCGGCGACTACACGCCACCGGTGCTGGCCAGCGTCGGGCTCGGGTTCATGATCCTGACCGGTTTCACCCTCGGCTGCGTCTGGTTCCTGCTGCCCCTGCTCTTCCGCGACTGGATCATCCGGTTGCGCTTCCCGCTCTGGCTGATCCTGTTGGCGCTGCCACTGCCGTTCGTCGCGGTGATCCTCGGTTGGATCTCCCGGGAGGTCGGCCGGCAACCCTGGGTGGCGTACGGGCTGCTCCCCACCGAGCAGGCGGTCTCCCCGGTCGGCGCACCGCTGATGCTGGCCTCGCTGATCGGGTTCAGCCTGCTGTTGGGCGCCCTCGCCGTCACCAACTGGGTGCTGCTGGCCCGACACGCCAAGCGCGGCGCGGTCGACCCGGCACTCGGCCGCCCGCCGGCGACGCCCGGCGAGCCGGCCCTTCCCGAACCCGCCCTCGTCTGAGCATCTGAGGAGAAGACCGTGGACCTCGCCTGGTACGCCCTGCTCGGCCTCTTCTTCGCCAGCTACCTGGTGCTCGCCGGCTACGACTACGGCGTCGGGCTGCTGCTCGCGCGGGGCGCAAGCCCCGCCGGGCGGCGGGCCGCGCTCACCGCGCTCGGCCCGTTCTTCCTGGGCAACGAGGTCTGGCTGGTGGCCGCCGTGGGCATCCTGTTCGGCGCGTTTCCGCTGCTGGAGGGCGAGTTGCTCGCCGGCTGCTATCCGGCCGTCGCCGGCGCTCTGGTCGGCGTCATCCTGGTCACCGCCGGGGTGCAACTGCGCAGCCGGCACGCCGACGAGCGGATCCGCGCCCGGTGGGACCGCATCGTGACGATCGGCAGCGCACTCGCCGCACTGGGCTGGGGTGTGGTGCTCGCCGCACTGTTGCAGGGCGTACCCCGCCAGGCCGACGGGCACGTCGCCGGGGTGGCGCACCTCGCCACCCCGTTCGCGGCCGCCGCCGGGCTGGCCATGGTCGCTCTGGTCGCGGCACACGGCGCGACCTTCCTCGCCCTGCGTCTGCCGGCCGCCGAGGCCGCCGTGCTCGGCCGCACCGCCCGCCGGCTGGTGCGGGTGGCGCTCACCGCGGTCGCGCTGGCCACCGTCGTGGGCCTGCTGTCTGCCCGGGTACGCGACGCGGTCCAGCGGCCGGCGGTGGCCGTACTCCTGCCGGTGCTCCTCGTGGTGGCGCTGCTGGCGGCCCGCGCGGCGCTGGCGCGGCGGCGGCCGGGGTGGGCTCTGGTCGCCACCGGTGCCGCCCTGGCGCTGCCGGTGGTGCTGGTCGGCGCAGCCCTCTGGCCCTACGTGCTGGTGTCCACGACCGACCCGGGTGCCTCGCTGACGGTGGCCGACGCGGCCGCCAGCGCACCGACACTGCGGCTGCTGGGCTGGGTGGCGCTGCCGCTCCTTCCGGCCCTACTAGGCTTCCAGGCGATGTGCTGGTGGGTTTTCCGAGGACGGACCGACGGTAGGGCACCGGTGTACTGGTGAACCGCCGTCCGTTCGACCCGCGTCTGCTGCGCCGGGTCCCCGCGGCCCGGCGCGATCTTGCCGTGCTCGCGCTGCTGGGTGTGGTCTCCGCCGGGTTGATCGTGGCGCAGGCCACCGCGCTCGCGTCGGTGCTGGCCACCGCCGTCGACGGTCGGCTGGATCGGCAGGCGTTGGCCGGCTTCGTGGTCGCGGTCGCGGCCCGCTCGGCGCTGGTCTGGGCCCAGGGCACGTTCTCGGCGCGGGTCGCCGCCACGGTCAAGGCCGTGCTGCGGGCCGACCTGCTCGGCGCGGTGGGCCGGCACGGCCCCGGCTGGGTGGCCGGGCAGCGGGCCGGTCAGCTCGCCACCCTGGCCGGGCGCGGGTTGGACGCGTTGGACGCCTACTTCACCGGGTACCTGCCGCAGTTGGTGCTCAGCGTGACGGTGCCGCTGGCGGTGCTGGCCCGGGTCGTCTTCGCCGACTGGAGTTCGGCGGTGATCATCGCGCTGACCCTGCCGCTGATCCCGGTCTTCGGCGCACTGCTCGGTTGGCAGGCGCAGGCCGCCACCGAACGGCAGTGGCGCCGACTGTCGCTGCTCGGCGGGCACTTCCTGGACATGGTCGCCGGGCTGCCCACGCTGCGCGCGTTCGGGCGTGCCCGGGCGCAGACCGACGTGGTACGCCGGATGGCCGACGGGCACCGCGTGGCCACCATGAAGACGCTGCGGATCGCGTTCCTGTCCGCGCTGGTGCTGGAGCTGGTCGCCACCCTCTCGGTGGCCCTGGTCGCGGTGCCGGTCGGCATCCGGTTGCTCGGCGGCGGGCTGGCCCTGCAGACCGCGCTGCTGGTGCTGCTGCTCACCCCGGAGGCGTACCTGCCGCTGCGCTCCGCCGGCAGCCGCTTCCACGCCAGCATGGAGGGGCTCGCCGCGCTGGACGAGGCACTGACCATCTCGGCCGCGCCCGCCGCACCCCGGGCCGCCGAGGGCGCCACAGTCCCCAACGCTCGCGCCGAGATCCGGTTCGAGAGGGTGACCGTGGCGTACGAGCGGACCACCGCGCTGCGCGACGTGACCCTGACCATCCGGCCCGGCGAACGGATCGCCGTCATCGGGCCCAGCGGCGCCGGCAAGAGCACCCTGCTCGGCCTGCTGCTCGGTTTCGTGACCCCGACCAGCGGCCGGGTCACCGTGGACGGGGTCGACCTCGCCACCGCCGACCTGGACGCCTGGCGTCGGCAGCTCGCCTGGGTGCCGCAACGGGCCCACCTCTTCGCCGCCTCGCTGGCCGACAACATCCGGCTCGGCGCACCGGACACCCCCGCTGACGCACTCGCCGCCGCGGTGCACGACGCCGCCCTGGACGACGTGGTGGCCGGTCTGCCGGACGGCCTGGACACTCTGCTCGGCGAACGCGGCCACGGGCTGTCCAGCGGGCAGCGGCAGCGGGTCGCGCTGGCGCGGGCATTCCTGCGTGCCGCACCTGTGGTGTTGCTCGACGAACCCACCGCCCGACTGGACACCGCGGCCGAGGCGGTGGTGCTCGACGCCACCCGCCGGCTGGTCGCCGGGCGCACCGCGCTGCTTGTCGCACACCGACCGGCGCTGCTCGCCGACGCCGACCGGATCCTGCGTGTCGAGGACGGTCGGGTCACCGAGCTGACGCCCGAGCCCAACGGAGGGGCGCCCCGATGACCGCGGCACACGGACCGGACCCGGCAGACGCGCAGCCGGCCGCCGCCGCACCGGCCGGGCAGGCCAGCGCCGACGCCACCCTGGACGGACGGGCCAGCGCCGCCGACGCACCGGGCGGGCGGGCCGGCGCCGAGCGGGCCGTGTTGCGGTTGGCCCGGCCGTACCTGGGCCGCCTCGTTGGTGCCGGGCTGCTCGCGGCCGCCACCGAGTTCGCCGGGCTGGCCCTGATGGCCACGGCCACCTGGCTGTTGATGAGCGCCGCCGGTCAGCCCCCACTGGACCGGCTCACCGTGGCGATCGTCGCGGTCCGGGCGCTGGCGATCAGTCGGGGCGTGTTGCGCTACACCGAACGGCTCGCCGGGCACGACGCGGTGCTCCGCATGATCACCGACGTCCGGGCCCAGGTGTTCGCCACCCTCGCGGCCCGCCGCAGCGCCGTACACCGCTCGGGAGACGTGCTGAGCCGGCTGGTCTCCGACGTCGAGGCGGTTCAGGATCTGCTGCTGCGGGTGCTGGTCCCGGGCTCGGCGGCGGCCCTGGTCGGTGTGCTGGCGGTCGCCGGGGCCGCGTTGATCTCGCCGCCGGCCGCCGGGGCGCTCGCCGCCGGGCTGCTGGTTGCCGGCGTGGCGCTGCCCGCGCTGGCCACCGTGGTCACCCGCCGCAGCGCGGCCGAGGTGGCCCCGCTGCGCGGCGCGCTGGCCACCGACGCGATCGACCTGACCCACGGCGCCGCCGACCTGGCCGCCTTCGGGGCGACCGACGGCATGCTGCGCGCCGCCGAACAGCGCGCCCGCCGGCTGGCCCGGCTGGAACGCCGGCTGGCCGCCACCGGGTTCGCGGTGGACGCGGCCGGGGTGCTGACCGCCGGGGTGACCGCCGCGGCGGTGGTGCTGGCCGCGCTGGCCGCCGACGTGCCGGGGGTGCTGGTGGGCGTCCTGGCCGTCGGCGCACTGGCCGCCGTCGAGGTGACACTGGCGCTGGTCGCGGCGGCCCGACAGTGGACGCAACTGCGGCCCGGCCTGGCCCGGGTGGCCGCGCTGCTCGACCCGGGCCCGCCGGCTCGCCCGGCCACGGACGGCAGCACCGACCTGACCGGTCCACACGAGCTGCGCTTCGACGACGTGACGGTGCGGTACCGGGCCGGCGCGGCGCCCGCCCTGGACGGCGTCAGCCTGGACCTGCCGGCCGGACGCCGGATCGCGGTGGTCGGCCCGAGCGGCGCCGGCAAGAGCACCCTGGCCGCCGTGCTGACCGGCACCGTCCGGCCGGTGTCCGGCCGGGTCACCCTGAACGGTCAAGACCTGTCGGCGTACGCCGCGGAGGCGCTGCCCCGCGCGGTCGGCGGGCTGCTCGCCGAGGCGTACGTCTTCCACGCCACGGTGCGGGAGAACCTGCTGCTCGGGCGCGCCGGGGCGGGCGAGGAGGAGCTGGGCGCCGCCACCGCCGCCGCCGGTCTGCTGGAGTGGGTACGCGCCCAGCCGGCCGGCTGGGACACGCTTGTCGGCGAGGAGGGCGGGCAGCTCTCCGGTGGCCAGCGGCAACGGCTGGCCCTCGCCCGGGCCCTGCTCGCCGCGCCGCCCGTGCTGGTGCTCGACGAGCCCACCGAGGGGCTGGACCCGGCCGCCGCGGACGCGGTGCTCGCGTCCGCTCTCGCCGCCACCCCCGTCGGGCACTCGGTGCTGCTGATCAGCCACCGGCTCAGCGGGCTGGCCGGGCTGGACGAGATCGTCGTCCTCGACGCCGGGCGGGTGATCCAGCGGGGTCGGCACACCGAGCTGGTCGCCACCGACGGCTGGTACCGGGACCAGTGGCTGCTTCAGGCGGCGGCCGAACGGGGTTACCTGGCGCTCGCCCCCTGACCGTCTTCCGGGGCGGACCAGGGTTCCCCCCGAGGCCGGTGTGGTGAAGTCGTGGCAGGGTGGTGCCATGCCGCGCTGTGAGGACGTGTTGGTCGACGAACACCTGCGGGAGTTGGCTGCCCGCCTGCAGGGGCCGGCGCGACTCAAGACCGACCTGCTGACCGAGGCCCGGCACGGGCTGCTGGACGCCGTCGAGGCGTACCAGGAGAGCGGTGTGCCCCCCACCGAGGCGCAGCGCCGGGCGGTGGCCGAGTTCGGCTCACCGGCGCAGTTGCTGCCCTCCTGGCAGGCGGAGCTGGCGGTGGGCGCGCTGCGCGGCCTCTCCCTGCGGATGTTTGCCGTCGCCGGGGTCGGGATGGCCGCCGGCGACCTGACCTGGCGCGGTGCGAGCTGGAGCGACGGCCCCCGCCCGCCGGCCGGTTACGTGCTGCTCTCCCACTCGGTCGACTGGATCTGGATGGGCACGTTGCTGGTCGCGGTGGCCGGTCTGCTGGTGGTCGCGGTGAGCGCCAGGTCGCCACGACCGGGGCTGGCCGTGGCGCAACGCGCGGTAGGCGCCGGCCTGACCGGTCTGCTGGCGCTTGGCATGGTGGCCGGCTGCGCCCTCTTCACGTGGTCACTCAACCTCTGGGACGAGGCGCTGCGCTGGCCGCCGATGTTCATCGGTGCGGTGCTGGTGGGCGGGGCGTACTTCTCGCTGACCCGCGCCACGCGCGGGTGGCTGCTGGCCGTCGCCCGCTGACCCGGGCCCGGGAGGGTCAGGCCGGGGTGCCGGGTGGGCTGCCGGGACCGAGGAACCGGCCGACGGTCAGTTGGAACTCGTGCCAGCCGGCGCGCTCCCCGGCCAGCGCCCGGCGGCCGGAGTCGGTGAGCTGGTACGTCCGCCGTTCCCGACCGTTGACCGTGCTCCAGGTGCTCGCCACGTGCCCCGCGCGCTCGAGGCGACGTAGCGCCGGATAGATGGTGCCGGTGGGCAGGTCCAAGCTGCCGTCGCTGCGCTCGCGCAGCGCCTCGATGATGGCGTAGCCGTGCTGCTCGCCCTGCTCCAGCACGGCGAGCAGCAGAGCGTCGAGATGGCCGTGCAACGACTGGGCCTTCATACGTAGCTACGCTACTTGTCGAACGGCCGCTTCGCCAGCGGCAGCCACCAGCAGGTCGAACCCACGCGCCAACCGGCCACCGGGGTGCGGGCATCGGTCACCCAGGGCCGCCGACTAGGGTATGTGCCCAGAGTCACTCGTCGGTCAGAGACCCCGGCGGGTGGGCAACCCGAAGCACACGGAGGTCAGCGTGGCCCGCCAGTCGCCCCAACGGCCCGACGCCGACGAGCCCGAGCTCGACGACACCACCGGCGCGGCCGAGCCAGATCAGGCCGAGGAGACCGACCGCGCGTCGGCCCCGGTCGACCGTTCACTCTGGGACGAGCTGCGCATCGATCCGGTGGAGATCGCCCTGCCCGCCGGCACCGGCTTCACGCTGCGGGCGTACCGGCCGGCCAGCTCGCTGACCCCGACCGACGTCACCGAGCGCGACCAGGACGACCCGTTCCTCGCCCGCCGCCAGGTCGTCGAGGAGGAGGACGACGAGACAGTCGTCATCCTCGACGAGGAGCTGGCCGACGAGTTCGCCGACAGCGACGAGGACGAGTCGACGGGCCGCCGTGCCACCGGCAAGGCCGAGGCCGAGGACGAGACCGAGGCCGACGAGGCCGTCACGGACGAGACGGACGACGAGGAGGTGCCGGTCTTCCTCAGCAACCGGGGCAAGCTGCTGCTGTTCAAGACCCCCGAGTCGTTGGTCAGTTTCATCCGGTCCGGTGCTCCCAACGATCTGTCCCAACTGGACAGCTGGAATGAATTGTCCGAACGGGTGGAGCCGGCCGACATCGCTCCGCTCGACGAGGACGCCTACGAACTCGACCTGGTCGTGGAGAATCTGCGCGGCGGGCACGACACCTGGGATTCGACCCTGCTGATCGAGGCTGGCGAGATCGCGCGGGACATCTCGTACGCATTGCGGCTGCCTGCGGTACTCGACATGCTCTCCGCCGGCTCCAGCCTGGACGACCTGGACGAGGCGCTGCGCGCCACCACCAACGGCGGGATCGGCGCTTTCATGGGTCGGCGGCGGCTGAAGAAGATCGGAGCACAGACAGCGAGTTTGGGTTGGCGCACCATTGTCGGCAAGATCTCTGCGGTGGTGGACTGGCGCGACTGACCCGTACCGGGGAGCATCAGTTGCTGGCAGAGGAAAGACCTGTCCCGGGAGGAGGACGACGCCGTGGCGCTCGTGCGCGTTTACTGCGGTCTGGCCTCGGCGGATCCGGCTGACCGACCGGCCTCCGCCGGTTCGACGCTGACGTCCGCTGTGGTCGACGACGCAGGCCGTCTGCTGCATGTCTGCGAGATCAGCGATGACGCCGCTGGCTACGCCCAGCTCGTCGCGCTGCTCGTGGAGCGGTCGGGCGGGCCGAGCGGTGCGGCCATCGCCGCCGACAGCGACGACCACACGGTCACCTCGCTGTTGAGCGCGGCGGGTCGACCGTTGGCCATCGCCGACGACGACTCGGTGGACGACTTCGCCGAGCGGTTCGCCGATGACGACTCGTTGGAGGAGATGCAGTCGCCTCCGGCCGAACGACGGGCCGTCGGCCTGGCCCGCGCGTTGCAGGCGGGCGCGCTCTCCGCGGTCACCCTGCCGGCACCCCGGGACCTGGCCGGCTACAAGCAGGTGCTCTCCGCGCACGCCGCGCTGGCCAGCGGTCGGCACTCCGCCGCCGTGGCGCTGCGCGAGGTGCTGCGTGAGCTCTACCCGGCGGCGCTGCGCGCGTACCCGGATCCGGCCGAGCCGGTCTCGCTGGCGGTGCTGGACGCGCTGCCCGAGCCGGGCATGCTCGGCGGCACCGTCGCCCGGGGCCGCGAGGTGTCCGTCGCGGCGGATGCCATCGCCGCGCACCTCGCCGCCGACGGGGTCGCCGACGCCGAGGAGATCAACGAGGCGGTCACCGCGCTGCGGGTCGCCATCTCCGAGACGCCGCGCCGCGCCGCGGTCAACCGGGCGCTCACGTCCGCGGTGGCCGAGACGGTCCGTCAAGCCGTGGCCTCCGTGCGGGCCTGCGACGCGGGGTGTGAGGCGCTGGTCAGCGCGCTCAGCTCCCGGGTCAGCACGCCCGTCCAGGCGCCCGGTCGCCGGGCCGCTGCCCGCCGTGGCGAGACGGTCGGCGAGTTGACCGGTCTGGCCGGCAACAACGCGGGGCTGACCGGTCTGGCCGGCACCGGTGCCGGTCTGCGGTCGGTCCGACCCACCCCGCCCGCGGTCGACCCCGCACCGGCCGTCGGTCGGCGCAGCCGCCCCGAGCCGGTCCCCGGTAACGCACCGCTGGCATCGCCCCGCCCACTCGGGCCGCCGCCGGTCGCCCCGCCGCCGGTCACGCCGCCGCCGGTGGCGCCCGCGCCGATGGCCCCGGCGGCGATGGCCGGTCCGCCGTCGTCCACGCTGCCCGGGCGCACCGATCCGATGCCCAACCGGATCGACGGCCCGACCAACCGACCGGTGTCGTCTCCGCCTCCTCCGCCGCCCGGGATCACCCCGATCGCACCCGCGCAGCGGGGCATGGTGCCGCCGGCCGAGGCCGGTGAGCCGTTCCGGCCGACGCTGACCACCGCCGCGATCAACCACGCCCGCGCGGAGCGGCAGCGCACGGTCATCCCGCCGCGTCCCAAGACCAACGGCGAGCCCCGGCCGAGCCACCTGCAACGCCCGGTCGAGGAGCCCCCGACGGGCGGGTTCAGCGCCACCGATCTCAGCATTCCGGTGCCGACGCCCCGGCCTGGTCAGGAGTCGGCGCCGCCCGGCTCCCGGGCCAACTGGCCGCTTGTCAACAACCCGGAGGACCCGGCCGACAGCTCGCCGAACAACCCGGCTCCCTACTCGTACGGTGGTGGCCGCGGCATCGACGCGCCGACCGACCCGGGTCGCGCCGACGGTCGGGTCACCCCGCCCTGGTTGGCGGACGACCTGCCCCAGGAGCCCCCCATGCTGCGGCTGGTGGAGCCACCGCCGCTCGCTGACCGGGCGCTGCGCGAAGGGCTCAACCCGCCGGCCGACGCGCACCTGGAGACGCCGCCGTTGCGGTTGGTCGACCGGGAGCAGGCCGCTCGCGGCGGTCGAGCGGCCGCGCGCACCGACCGCACCGCGGAGCACCGGCCGGCACCCCCGGTGGAGCACCGGCCACCTCCGCTGGAGCGCCGATCGCCTCCGGTCGAGCACCGCCCGCCACCGGTCGCCGACGAGGGCGACGGCGACCTGCTGATCTTCGCGCAGGCCAAGTCGGCCTGGTTCGTCGGTCAGGCCGAGGAGTCCGACCTGGACTGGTCGACCACTGCCGACACCGGCTGGCAGGCCGCCGAGCAGGCGGCGCGTCCCGCGGTGGGTGCCGAGACCAACGCCGGGCTGCCGAAGCGCGTGCCGCAGGCCAACCTGGTCCCTGGTTCTCCGCTGCGCGAGGAGCGCCCGTTGCGGATAGTGCGTGATGCGGCGAGCCTCGCGGAGAACACCACGGGCTACTTCCGTGGCTGGCGTCGCGGGCAGGAGATCGGTGGCTTCGCGGTGGGTGGTCGGCCCGGCCGCGAGGCGGCCGGCGGCTGGGACTTCAGCCGCGACCATGGCGACCGGGACGACGACCGGGAGTACGAGTACCGCTCCGCCGGTTACCAGTCCTGACCGCACACCCTTCTGCCGTCCACGAACGCGCCCCCAGTCAGCTGACTGGGGGCGCGTTCGCGTCAGCGCGATGCGGACACGACAACGCCGCTCCTCGAAGATCGTGGAAGAGCTGCGCCTGGCAGGGGCAGACGCCTTCCAGATCTCGAGAAGCGGCGCGAAGAGCGCGACGGGGCAGGGCGCAACGCCCGGTGGCGGCCGGAGCCACCACCGGGCGTGCGGTGCCCGATCAGGCCGGGGCGACCGCGCGCGTACGGCGCATGGTGAGCACGTACTCGACAAGCGAGATCAGCACGTGCTTCGTCGACTCCCGGTTACGGGCGTCGCAGGCCACCACCGGCACGTCGCTCGAGATCGCCAGGGCGTCTCGAACGTCCTGCGGGTCGTGGTACTGCATCCCGTCGAAGCAGTTGATCGCCACCAGGTACGGCAGGCGTCGGTGCTCGAAGAAGTCGATCGCCGCGAAGCAGTCGGCCAGCCGGCGCGTGTCGACGAGCACGACCGCACCGATGGCGCCCCGAACCAGTTCGTCCCACATGAACCAGAATCGGGTCTGACCCGGCGTACCGAACAGGTACAGGATCAGGTCACGGTCGATCGAGATCCGGCCGAAGTCCATAGCCACCGTGGTCGTCGTCTTACCCGGCACCTGCCGGGTGTCGTCGACGCCCACGCCGGCGGAGGTCATGATGGCCTCGGTGGTCAGCGGCGTGATCTCCGAGACCGAGCCGACCAGCGTCGTCTTACCTACGCCGAATCCACCGGCGATAACGATCTTCGCCGACGTCACGCGCCCACTCGGGTTCGGTGGGCGGTGCGACATGTCAGAGCCTGCGAAGTCCACTCAGCACCCTCTCCAGCAGTTCAGTGCCCACCGCGTCGTCGGAGTCGTCCAAAATGGTCGGCTCGTGAACCGCGACCAGGCCGTCCGTCGCCATGTCGGCGATGAGCACCCGGGCCACACCGAGCGGGAGCTGCATCCGCGCCGCGATCTCCGCGAGCGATTGCACACGACCGTCACACAGCGCGGCGATGTACTGGTGTTCGCGGCCCTGGCCGCCGTTGCCATTGGCAGCGGCCCGGCCGCGCACCGTCGTCTCGACGAGCGCCTCCAGCGCGATGTCGAGCCGAGGACGGGTACGACCGCGGGTCACGGCGTATGGACGCACCAACGCTCCGGTTGGTTCGTCACGATCGGCCATCTCGCCGCTCACCCCCTTCGTGCCCGCTACCGGCTCCCACCGGTGAAACCCGTCGTTGTCGTCGTTGCAGTCTTGCCGACCTCACGATCGGCGAGGCGTCAGCCCAGCATGCCCGCAGCCGCACGCGGCTGCGGGGTAAGCGCGTCGCCCACCCGGTCGACCAGCAGTGCCATCTCGTAGCCCACCTGGCCCACGTCGGAGCTGCGGGCGGCCAGCACGGCGAAGGAGGAGCCGTCCGAGATGGACATCAGGAACAGGAAACCATTGTCCATCTCCACGACGGTCTGCAACACCGCGCCTCCCTCGAAGCAGCGGGCTGCCCCCTGGGTCAGACTGACCAGACCCGAGGAGATCGCGGCAAGCTGATCGGCCCGGTCGCGCGGCAGATCCCGTGACGACGCCAGGAGTAGGCCGTCCGCCGAGACGGCGACCGCATGCGCGACGCCGGGCACCCGGTCGGCGAAGTTGGCCAGCAGCCAACCAAGATCCTGCGTAGTTGTCATCCTTCTTGCTCCTTCTGCCCGCTCCCGGCCACCGGGCCTGAGCCAGACTGCGAGGATTGCCCTCCCGGAGTTGCCTCCGGGCTGGTCGGGTTGTCCGAGGTGCTACGCCCTCGCTGCACACCCCGGTGGTAGGCGGAGAGCAGGCCACGGACCGCCTCCGGGGAACGGCGCTGGACCGAGGTGGCGGGCTTCTCCACCGCACCCGGTACGAGTTGCGCCATCGGCTTGCGCTTCGGCAGGCCGGTAGTGGTGGTCTCGCTCACCGGTGCCGCGCCGGCCGCCGCCGAAGCGGCACGCCAGCCGTCGTCAGCCGCGGTCTGCCAGCCGTTGCTCTGCGGTTGGGGCCGGCGGTTCGGCAGGCTCTCGGCGAGGCTGGGGCGGGTGCCCTCGTTCGCTGTGGAGCCGTTGTCCCGCGGCGCTCCTCCGGCCGTCGGAGTGTCTGCCATCGGTGTGTTACCTGTCGTCCCGGGTGGTGTCTTGTGGACTGTCCGACCGGTGGCCTCGACCGTGGCGAACTGCTGGGTCGCGGTGTCGCCGTTCGTGCTCGGCTGGGCGGCGGCGGTGGACTCCTCCGAGCCCGGGCGGCGGGTCCGGAACCAGGCCGACTCCAGCTCCCGGAAGATCGGCAGCTCCATCGTCTCGTCCGCGTACCGCTGCCGGTTCTGCGCCTGCGGTTGCTGTGGCGCCGGCCGGGTCTGCGGAGCCTGAGCTGGCGGCTGGGCCGCGGCGGGCGGCTGCTCGCCGGGTCGCGGCACGCGCGGCAGCTCCGTCGTCATGTCCAGGGCGGCGGCGAGCCGCTCCGGCACCGGCGGGGTCGCCGCGTCCCGGTCGCCACCCGGCACCGGCGGCCAGGCCGGGGGTGCGGGGGCGCTGGGCGCCTGCGCGGGTGGGGTGGACCGGGTCGTGAACCCGCTGAACGACTGGCTGGACGCCGGTGGCACCGAGTACGGCTGAGCCGAGTACGGCTGACCGGACGCCGGCGACGCGGACACCGGCGAGGCGGACACTGGCGAGGCGGACACTGGCGGACCAGCGTACGGCTGCCCGGAGGCCGGCGCGGCGGACACCGGCGGACCGCCGTACGGGGCACCCGAGTAGGGCTGCCCGGAGTAGGGCTGACCGGAGGCCGGCGAGGCGGAGACCGGCGCGCCGGAGTAGGGCTGCGCGGAGACCGGCGGCACCGAGTACGGACGCGTCTCGGGGCTGCTCGGCAACTGCCGGGGAATGGACGGCTGCTGACCGGTGGCCGGAGCGTCGTCCCCGGAGCGGCGCTGCGGCAGCGGGTCGATCGGCTGGCCGTTGGCCGGCCGCGGGGTGAACCCGTCGCCACCGTTGACGCCGTTCGTCCCGGCCGCACCGGTCAGATCCGACCAGGCCGGCATCGAACCGTACGCACCGGCGTTGGCGGGGGTGCCGGCACCGTTTCGCGATGCCGGCTCGAACGGACGACCGCCGAGGGTGACCTGGTTGCCGGACTCGCTGGAGCGCGGGTGGTTGCCCAGCGCGGGCAGCGCACCGAAGACCGGCACGGACCCACCCTGCTGGGGGCCACCGGACGCGGGCAGGGCCGGCGGCTGCTGCACCCGGCCGGAGAGCGCCCGGGGCACCAGCACCGAGGTGGGCAGGGTCACGTCGGCGACCGTGCCGCGGTCGGAGCCGGGGCGCAGCTCGACACGGACACCGTGCCGGGACGCCAGCCGGGCGACCACGACGAGGCCCATCATCCGGGACACCGCGACGTCCACCTGCGGCGGCGTGGCGAGCCGCTCGTTGAGGTCGTGCAGCTGCTCGGCGCTGATGCCGATGCCGCGGTCCTCGACGTACAGCGAGGAGCGGTCGCCGACCCGGCGGGCCTCGACCATCACCTGCGAGTCGGGCGGCGAGAACGCGGTGGCGTTGTCGAACAGCTCGGCGACGAGGTGCACCAGGTCGTTGACCGCGTGCGCGGCGACCTCGATGTCCCGGTCGATGACACCGAACTCGATGCGGGTGTAGTGCTCGACCTCGGACTGCGCGGCGCGCAGCACGTCGATCAGAGCGGCCGGCTCACGCTGCACACGTGTGGAGTCGGCACCGGCGAGCACCAGCAGGTTCTCGTCGTTGCGGCGCATCCGGGTGGCCAGGTGGTCGAGCTGGAACAGCTCGGCCAGCCGGTCCGGGTCCTCCTCGCCGCGCTCCAGCCGGTCGAGGTGCCCGATGAGGCGGTCGACCAGGATCTGTGAACGGCGGGCCAGGTTGACGAACATGGTCGCGACGGAGGCGCGCAGGGCGGCCTGCTCGGCGGCCGTGCGGACGGCTTCCAGGTGGACGGCGTTGAACGCCTCGGTCACCTGACCGAACTCGTCCTTGCTGCGCACCGGTAGCGGTTCGGCGATCTGGTTGGCCAGCTGCACCGGGGAGAGCTGCCCGACGACCTGCGGGTCGCGCAGTCGGGCCACCGCCTGCGGCAGGCCGTACTGGGCGACGGAGAGCGCGCCCTGCCGCAGCTCACGCAGTGAGCGGGCCATCGAGCGGGCGACCAGGTACGCGAAGAGAATGGCCAGCAGCAGCATGCTGAGCAGCAGACCGGTCTCCAGGAAGACCTGGCGCTGGACGTCCGAGCGGAGGGTGTCGGCCCCGGTGACCACCTCACTGTCGAGCTTCCGCTCGACGGTGCGGATCAGCTTGGCGTTGGCCGTCATGGCGGCTTCCCACTGGTCCGGCTTGAACGGCGCATCGCGCATGTCGCCGGTGGTGTTGCCGTCGATCCAGCCGGTGTAGTTCTGCGCCTCCCGGCGGTCGCCGCCCGCGACCGTCTGGTCGTGGAACTTCGCGTCGTCCGGGGTGGCGACGGCCTTGAAGCTCTGTAGTGCCTGCTGCTGGCCGGTGCCGCTGGCGATGTAGTCGGTGCGCAGCGCGGGCGTCAGGCGCTTGCCGCCCTTCACGCCCAGCGCGCGGTGCACGACGACCCGGCGTGCGGCGAGGAACTCCTTCTCCCGGGCGACCGCCGCGGCGGCGCGCATCCGGTCGCTCAGGTCGTTGTCGCCGGCGAGCTGCGTGGCCGAGTCACGGATGGCGAGCAGGTCGCTGATCAGGCCCTCGTACGCCTGGACGGTCTCGGTGAGCGCGAGCTTGCCGTTGAACACCTGGCTGCGGATGCCGGACAGGTCCTGCAGGTTCTGGTCGATGCCGTCGAGCAGCGTCTCGAGGCTGCTCGGCAGGTCCTCGACCTCGGTCCGCTGCTGGCGGTAGGGGCCAGCTTCCTGGTCCACCCGGGAGTTCACCCGGTTGTAGGCCTCCTGGTACTGAGCCGTCGGCTGCGTCCCGTCCGCGCCCAGCAGCAGCACGGCGGCGGTCCGCTCGTCCTGCAGGGCGTCGACCAGGTCACCCGAATAGCTCGACAGGTTGGCCAGGTCACCGGCTCGGTTGGCATTGTTGAGCGTCTCCACGTGGTCGACAAGACCACTGGTGCCCACCACGACCGTGGCGATGGTCGGCACGATCATGATGAGACCGAGCTTGGACCAGATCGGCATGTCCCGGAGCCGGCTGGCCGGCCGGCGCAGCCGCGACAGGAAGGAGCCCGCCGTCTTTGGCCGTTTGCTCACGTCACCGCCCTCGCGATTACAGCTTCAACGCGTTGCCTCCGGGCAACGCCCAGCGACCGACCCGGCGGGTCGGACCCCCGAGATTCCATCACGCCGGTCGACAAGAAGAAAGCCCAGGTTGTCACCTACCGAAGGTGTGATGAGATGTTGATGCGATTTGATAGCAGTCCGTCTGGCCGGAGTAACTGAAGGTAATGAAACATCCGCACCGCGTTGTCCTCCTCGCCGGGCCTTCCGGGTCCGGGAAGTCGTACATAGCCCAGCAAACCGGCCTCCCGGTGCTCTGCTTGGACGACTTCTACAAAGACGGCGATGACCCTACGTTGCCGCGACGAAACGACCAGGTGGATTGGGAATCACCAGAGTCCTGGGACGCGCCGAGTGCGGTGGAAATCATTGCCCAGCTCGCTCGTGAGGGCCGAGCCGATGTGCCGGTTTATGCGATCGGCGCAGATCGACGGGTGGCCACCCGGTCATTTGATCTCGCCGGATCGCCACTTTTCGTGGCTGAAGGGATTTTCGCCGCCGAGATCGTCGCGGAGTGCCGTCGCCGCGGACTGCTGGCCGGGGCGTACGCGCTGCGCCGGCCGCGTGGTGCGACCTTCCTGCGCCGGCTGGCCCGCGACCTGTCCGAGCAGCGCAAGGCACCCCGGGTGCTGGTCAGCCGGGGCGTGGCACTGTTGCGGGCCGAGCCGGCGGTGCTGCGTCGGCAGACCGGGTTGGGCGCGGAGGCGGCCCGCGCCCGGGAGGTGCTGCATCGGGTGGCCGGCCTGCTCGCCGGCCACCCGCACGCCTGAGCCGATCAGGCCAGCAGGTCGGCGTACGCCGGCTTGATCACCTCGTCGATGATCCGCAGCCGTTCGTCGAAGGGGATGAAGGCGCTCTTCATCGCGTTGATGGTGAACCACTGCATCTCCTTCCAGCCGTAGCCGAAGTTCTCCACCAGCAGCGACATCTCCCGCGACATCGAGGTGCCGCTCATCAGCCGGTTGTCGGTGTTGACGGTGGCCCGGAACCGCAGGTCCCGCAGGAGGCCGATCGGGTGCTCGGCGATCGAGGCCACCGCGCCGGTCTGCACGTTCGACGAGGGGCACAACTCCAGCGGGATCCGCTTGTCCCGCACGTACGCGGCCAGCCGGCCGAGCGCGCCGTCGGGGGCGATGTCGTCGACGATCCGCACCCCGTGACCGAGCCGGTCCGCCCCGCACCACTGGATCGCCTGCCAGATCGACGGCAGACCGAACGCCTCACCGGCGTGGATGGTGAAGTGGAAGTTCTCCCGCTGCAGGTATTCGAAGGCGTCCAGGTGCCGGGTGGGTGGGAAGCCCGCCTCGGCGCCGGCGATGTCGAAGCCGACCACCCCGGCGTCCCGGTGCCGCACGGCCAGTTCCGCGATCTCCTGCGAGCGGGCGGCGTGACGCATCGCGGTGAGCAGGGTGCCCACCCGGATGGTCAGGCCCGCCTCGACGGCCTGGGCGGTGCCCTCGGCGAACCCGGCCAGCACCGCCTCGACGACCTCGTCCAGGCTCAGGTCCTGTTCCAGGTGCTGCTCCGGGGCGAAGCGCACCTCGGCGTAGACCACCCCGTCGGCGGCCAGGTCCAGTGCGCACTCGCGGGCCACCCGACGCAGCGCGGGCGGGGTCTGCATGACGGCCACGGTGTGCGCGAACGTCTCGAGGTAACGCTCCAGGGAGCCGGAGTTGGCCGCTTCCACGAACCAGCGTCCGAGCGCCTCGGGGTCGGTGGTGGGCAACTCGTGGCCCACCTCCGCGGCCAGGTCGACGATCGTCGCCGGCCGCAGCCCGCCGTCGAGGTGGTCGTGCAGCAGCGCCTTCGGAGCCTTGACAATGTCCTCGTACCGGATAGTTGCGACCATGCTCAGACCCTAGCCAGCGGCCTGGGCGGACCGGTACGGGACCGGCCGGGCGTCATGGCCGCCACCCGTACACCCGGTGCACGTCGAGGCGGATCACAAGCCGCCCGTCGGCGACCATGGCGGCGCGGTAGTCCGCCCAGTCCGGGTGGTCGCCGCGAATCCGGCGGTAGACCTCGACCAACTCGTCGACCGTCTCGTCGGTGCTGGCCGCGGCCGGCTCGGTGAGCGTCACGGTCCCCTCGGCGACCGCGTACGCGCCGCCGTCCGGCGTGGTCACGTGGAAGCTGGCCCGGGGATCGCGGCGCAGGTTGCGCACCTTCGCCCTGCCCGCGGTGGTGGAGCAGCGGATCAACCCCGGCTCGGCCAGGTAGTCGAGGTTGGACAGCTGGGGCCGCCCGTCCCGGCGAAGGGTGACCAGCACCCCGCGCCCCCGCTGACCGAACAGCTCCCACAGCCGGTCGTCCACGTCGGCCCGAGCGGGACGGCTGGTCGGGTCGTCCTGGAGAGAATTGGTTGACATGTCATCGAAGCTAGAGGCAGATTGATGACATGTCAACGAAAGCGTTAGACTCGCCGGATGGACGCACCCCGGTGGCTGGACGAGCGGGAGGACCGCGCCTGGCGCGGCTACCGCCGGATGCGTCGACTGCTCGACCTGGAGCTGGCCCGGGACCTGACCCAGGACGCCGGCCTCTCCGAGCCGGACTACGACGTGCTGTCCGACCTCTCCGAGACACCCCAGGGGCGCCTGCGCCTCAGCGAGCTGGCAGACCGGATGCTGTGGTCACGTAGCCGGCTCTCCCACCACCTGAGCCGAATGCAACAGCGTGGCCTGGTGACCCGCGAGGAGTGCGCCGACGACGCCCGCGGCTCGGTCGTCGTGCTCACACCGGCGGGCCGGCAGGCCATCGAGTCCGCCGCACCCGGTCACGTGGCCGCCGTCCGCCGGCACCTGATCGACCTGCTCACCCCCGCGGAGGTCGACGCCCTCGGCGCGCTCACCCACCGGGTGGTCGACAACCTCGCCGACCCGGCCCCTCGGGCCACCCGGCCGCGGCCCGCCGCGGAGGCCTGAGGTGGACCCCCACATCCTCGACCGACTGCGCTGCCCGGTCTGCGCCGAACCGCTGGGGCTGGCCACCGACACGAGGGCCCTGCGCTGCCCACGGCGGCACAGCTTCGACATCGCCCGCCAGGGCTACGTCAACCTGCTCACCGGCCGGGCCCCGCACGTGGGCGACACCGCCGAGATGGTCGCCGCGCGCGCGGACTTCCAGGCCGCCGGGCACTACGACGTCATCTCGGCCGCCCTCGCCGCTGCCGCGACGCAGGCCACGGCCCGGCTGCGCACGGCGGCCGCCACGCCACCGGGAGCCACCCCGTCCGACTCCCGCTCCGCGGCAACCGACGCGACGATGTCCGAGCAGGACCGGCGCGCGGAGATAAACAGAGCAAAGGACACCACGGCAGGGGTACGTGTCGAACCGGCGGCGACGGACGTCGGGGCGTACCCCCTGGTGGTGGATGCCGGCGCCGGCACGGGCCGGTATCTCGGCGCGGTGCTGGCGGCGCTGCCGGACGCCGTGGGTCTGGCCCTGGACGTGTCCAAGCCGGCGCTGCGGCGCGCGGCCCGCGCGCACCCCCGGGCCGCCGCGGCGCTCGCCGACACCTGGCAGCGGCTGCCGCTCGCGGACGCCTCGACCGCCGTGCTGCTCAACGTCTTCGCCCCGCGCAACGGCCCGGAGTTCCACCGGGTGCTCGACCCGGCGGGCACCCTGCTGGTGGTCACACCCGACACCGACCATCTCACCGAGTTGGTGGGTGCGTTGGACCTGCTGCGGGTGGACCCGGACAAGGCCGACCGGGTGACCGGCAGCCTGGGCGGGCACTTCACCCTGGTCAGCTCGTCGGCGCACCGGGCGGAGCTGGCCCTGGCCCGGCCGGAGGTCGCCACCCTGGTGGGCATGGGCCCGAACGCGTGGCACACCGACCCGGAGGCACTGCGCGCCCGGCTGGCGGCGCTGCCCGAACCGGTCCGGGTGACCGTGGCGGTGCGGGTCGACGCGTACCGACCGCGCTGAGCTCAGGTGGAGAGGTCGACCTCTTCCCAACCCGGCGGCTCGTCGTGGTACGGCCCGCGCAGGATCACCGCCCACTCCAGCGCCCAGCGGCGCTGCCCGATCGCGTTCGCGTCGACCAGGCCCGGCGCCCGTCGACCGTCGCGCTCGGTCTCCAGGTACGCCCAGTCCAGGCAGTAGTGCAGGTCGAGCAGGGCGGCCGCGTCGGCGGGGTGCTGCGGCGCGGTGAGGATGCGGGAACGCCAGCGCGGGAACGTCTCCCCCTCGGCGATGTGCGGCAGCCGCTCGACCAGCCGTTCGTCGACGGCCAGGGTCGGGTCGAGTTGCTTGCTCAACCCGAGCACCCAGGCCAGCGCGAAGAGCGCGTCGTGGTGCAGCACGAACGAGCGGTGGTCGCCCTTGCCGCCCATCACGAACTGCCACTCCGGCGGCGTGACCATCTCGACCAGGTGCGAGCCGAGCAGCCAGCTCATCGCCGCCTCCGGGGGCATCCCGAAGCAGCGGGCCAGGATCAGGTGCAGCACGGCGATCCGCGCCTCGATCTCCGCAGTGGGGCGCAGGTCGATCTCGTCGCCCGGCTCCCAGACCAGCGGGAACTGGGCCGGCGGCAGCGGCAGGCCGAGCCGGGACAGCTCGTCCAGGCTCGCTTCGCGCACCTCACGTGGGTTGGGAGCAGCAACGGTCACGGCGGGTCTTCCTGTCTGCTCGCGCCGGCTCAACGCCGGTTGTCCCCCCTTGGCCTGCGACAATAGCGCTCCAAGGTGACCGGCACCACGCCACCCCGACCCCTGTTTCGCCTCAGCCGATGCGTTCGATGACCAGTGGCGTCGCCGCCGGGGCGGTCGGCGCGATCCGCACCGCGTCGGCGGCCTCGGCCAACGCCGCCGGAATCCGCGTCGCGTCCTCGGCACGCAGCTCATAGAGGGGGTCACCAGCCCGGACCGGGTCACCCGGCCGCCGGTGCAACACCACCCCGGCCGGCACGCTGACCGGGTCCTCCTTGCGGGCCCGACCCGCGCCGAGCCGCCACGCCGCAACCCCCATGGCGTACGCGTCGACGGCCGCGACGTGCCCGTCCCGCTCGGCGCGGACCACCTCGACCTCGTTCGCGGTCCGCATCGGCGCGTCCGGGTCGCCACCCTGCGCCCGGATCATCGCCCGCCAGGAGTCCATCGCCCGGCCGTCGCGCAGTGCCGCCGCCGGGTCGGCGTCCGGCAGGCCGGCCGCGTCGAGCATCTCCCGGGCCAGCGCGAGGGTCAGTTCCACCACGTCGGCAGGTCCACCTCCGGCCAGCACCTCGACCGACTCGGTCACCTCCACCGCGTTGCCGATCGCCAGGCCGAGCGGGGTGGACATGTCGGTGAGCAGGGCGACCGTCCGAACGCCGTGCGCACCACCCAACTCGACCATCGTGCGCGCCAGCTCGCGGGCCTGGTCGACGGACTTCATGAAGGCACCCGAGCCGACCTTCACGTCGAGGACCAACGCGCCGGTGCCCTCGGCGATCTTCTTGCTCATGATCGAGCTGGCGATCAGCGGGATCGCCTCCACCGTGCCGGTGACGTCGCGCAGCGCGTACAGCTTGCGGTCGGCCGGGGCGAGCCCGGCACCGGCCGCGCAGATCACCGCGCCGACCTCGTCGAGCTGGGCGATGAACTCGTCGTTGCTCACCGTGGCCCGCCAGCCCGGGATGGACTCCAACTTGTCGAGCGTGCCGCCGGTGTGCCCGAGCCCGCGGCCGCTCAACTGCGGCACGGCCGCGCCACACGCCGCCACCAGCGGGGTGAGCGGCAGAGTGATCTTGTCGCCGACGCCGCCGGTGGAGTGCTTGTCGACTGTCGGCCGGCGTACCGCCGAGAGGTCCAGCCGCTCGCCGCTGGCGATCATCGCGGCGGTCCACCTGGCGATCTCCGGCCCGGTCATGCCGTTGAGCAGGATCGCCATCGCCAGCGCCGACATCTGCTCGTCGGCGACAACCCCCCGGGTGTACGCGTCGACCACCCAGTCGATCTGTGCGTCCGACAGCACCCCGCCATCCCGCTTGACCCGAATAACGTCAACAGCAGCAAAACCACTCATCAAAAGATCTTCCCTAGTCGTTTGGAGGAACCGACCGGCGGCCCGCGCCCAGGTCGGGGCGGGGGCCGACCGTGCCCGGCGGAGGGATCAAGCCTGACCGCCCGGAGCCGGGCACGGTCGGCCCCCGCCCCCAACCGCAACCACAATCAAGACCAGCGCACCGGGATCTCCAAAGGCGGCTCACCCTCCCCAGCCCAGAAGATCGTGCCGGTGGCGTCGACCACCACCACACGCGGTGTCCGGGCCAGGCCCCAGGTGATCGCCTCGGCCGGGTCGTCCCAGCTCGGGGCCTCCTCCAGCACACCGGTCTCGGCACCGACGTCGTCTCCGGCCGACCGCTCCCAGTACGCCGTCCAGACCTGCTGCCCGGCGGACATGTCCGGGTGCACGAAGACGGTGCCACGCCCACGCCAGGCGGCCAGCCGCTCCGGGACCACCGGCACCGGCGTCTCCCCGGTGACGGCCTCCAGGTCCTCCACGCCGAAGGCGTGCGGCAGCAGCTCGGCCATCCGCAGCGGGCGGGTCTTGCTCTCGATCAGGCACTCCGGCCCGCCGTGTTCCCAGAGCAGCTGCCGACAGCGACCACACGGCATCAGCGGTTCACCTGTCGCGTCGACGCAGGACAGCGCGACGAGTCGACCGCCACCGGTGGCGTGCAGGCTGGAGATGACGCCGCACTCGGCGCACAGCGTCACCCCGTACGCGGCGTTCTCCACGTTGCAGCCGACCACCACGCGGCCGTCGTCGACGAGCGCGGCCGCGCCGACCGGAAACGTCGAGTACGGCGCGTACGCGTGCCGCATCGCGTCGGTGGCGGCGGCGCGCAGTCGCGCCCAGTCAATGTCGGTCATGCCACCATTCTGCCCAGGCGGCCCAGGTCAGGAGCGGGCAGGGCGGGGTCCACGGGCGGGCTGTACCTACTGGTATGTACAGTGACGCCATGGACTCGCGACAACTACTCGTCGACACGATGAGGCAGCTCATGTGGGAGCGCGGCTACGCCGACACCAGCCCGCGTGACGTTCGCGAGCGGTCCGGCGTGGGTCAGGGCAGCATGTACCACCACTTCCCGACCAAGCGGGATCTCGCGCTCGCCGCCCTTGAGCGCAACGTCGCCGATCTGCTGCCGGCCCGGTCCGAACTCGACGGTCCGGGCGACCCGATGGCTCGGATCGAGGCATACCTGATGCGACCCCGCGACGCCCTCAAGGGCTGCAAGGTCGGCCGGATGACCCAGGACCCGCAGGTCCGCGAGGACCCGGTGCTGCTCGCCCCGGTGGCGCGCGCGTTCGCTGAGGTCCGCGTCCGCTGGGTCACGGTGCTGCGCGAGGCCGTCGCCGCGGGCGAACTGCGGGACGACCTCGACCCCGAGCAACTCGCCAACACCCTGATGGCCGTCCTACAGGGCGGCTATGTGCTCGCCATCGCCCAGCAGGACCCGGGCCCGTTCGACGATGCCCGCGCCGGTGCTCTCGCCCTGCTCCGGGCGGCGGCACCAGCCGGGCCCGCCCACGAGAACAACAGGAGGAACTGAAGCCATGACGGTACGCATCGGCATCAACGGGTTCGGACGGATCGGGCGCACCTACCTGCGCGCGGCCCTGGCCAACAACGCCGACGTCGAGGTGGTCGCGGTGAACGACCTCACCGATGCCCGCACGCTGGCCACCCTGCTCGAGTGGGACTCGGTCTCCGGCCACCTGGACGGCGTCGCCTACGACGGCGACGCGATCGCCGTCCAGGGCACGCGCATGAGGGTCTTCGCGCAGTCCGACCCGGCCACCATCCCCTGGGGCGACGTCGGCGCCGACGTCGTGATCGAGTCCACCGGTCACTTCACCGACGGCGGCGCGGCGGCAGCCCACCTCAAGGGCGGCGCGAGGAAGGTCATCATCTCGGCGCCGGCCAAGGGGGACGTCCCCACGTTCGTCCTCGGCGTGAACGACGACAGCCTCGACCCGGACAGCCACGACGTCTTCTCCAACGGCTCCTGCACCACGAACTCGCTGGCGCCGCTGGCGAAGGTGCTCAACGACTCGTTCGGCATCGAGTCGGGACTGATGACGACGATCCACGCCTACACGGGCGACCAGCGGCTCCACGACGCGCCACACTCCGACCTGCGCCGTGCCCGCGCGGCGGCCGTCTCGACCATCCCGACGTCGTCGGGCGCGGCGAAGGCGATCGGCAAGGTCATCCCGGAGCTCGACGGGCGTCTCACCGGCGCCGCACTGCGCGTACCCGTCGCGACGGGCTCGATCACCGACCTCACCGTGGTCCTCCGCCAGCGCGCCGACGTCGAGGACGTCAACGCGGCGTTCCGTGAGGCCGCCGCC
The DNA here is from genome assembly GCF_040648275.1 of Micromonospora sp. NPDC049171. NCBI lineage: Bacteria > Bacillati > Actinomycetota > Actinomycetes > Micromonosporales > Micromonosporaceae > Micromonospora > Micromonospora sp. NPDC049171. Next base: position 336,609 of record NZ_JBEZDJ010000002.1, on the reverse strand, counting down.
TCCCCGGGGCTGCGGCGCTACCTGCAGTACTCCGAGGCGCCGCTGGTCTCGGCGGACATCGTCGGCAACCCCTACTCGGCGGTCTTCGACGCGCCGCTGACCGAGGCCGTCGGCAACCAGGTCAAGGTGTTCGGCTGGTACGACAACGAGTGGGGCTTCTCCAACCGCCTCGTGGAGTTCTCCGAGCGGATCGCGGCGACCGCCGCCGCCTGACGTCGTAGTGGGCGGACGCTGTCATCGTGCCCGGCGGGACGTCCCGCCGGGCACGCCTGTGGGCGTCAGCCCTTGATGTACGGCTTGCCGTCGGCGGCCGGCGCCCTAACCCGGCCGACCAGGCCGGCGACCGCGAGGATGGTCGCCAGGTAGGGCAGCATGGCCAGGAACTGGCTGGGGATCGAGCTGCTGATCGCGCCCAGGTAGGTGGCGAGCTGGTCGGCGAAGCCGAAGAAGAGCGCGGCGAGCAACGCGCCGGTCGGGTTCCAGCGGCCGAAGATCAGCGCGGCCAGCGCGATGAAGCCCTTGCCGCCGATCATGTTCTTGGTGAACGAGTAGAGCGCCAGCGTGTAGGACGCGCCACCGATGCCGGCGACCACCCCGGCCAGCAGCACGTTGCGGTAGCGAACCCGCAGCACCTTGACGCCGAGCGTGTCGGCGGCGATCGGGTGCTCGCCGACCGAGCGGGTGCGCAGACCCCACCGGGTGCGGAACAACCCGATGTGGATCACCAGCACCAACAGCAGCCCGAGGTAGAGGAAGATGTTGCCGCGGAACAACGCCGGCCCGAGCACCGGGATGTCCTTCAGCAGTGGGATCTCCCAGTTGCTGAAGCGTGGCGCGCTGTTGTATTTCGCCGCGTCGGTCTGCATCAGGCGCTCGTAGAGGAAGCCGGTGACGCCGACCGCGAGCAGGTTCAGCACGATGCCCATGACGACCTGGTCGACCAGGTAGCGGATGGCGAAGACGGCGAGCAGCAGCGAGATGAACGCACCGCCGATGGCGGCGGCGACCAGACCCACCCAGACGCTGCCGGAGATGCTGCCGAACAACGCGCCGCTGAACGCGCCCATCAGCAACTGGCCCTCGATGGCCACGTTGACCACGCCGGACCGTTCGCAGAGGACCCCGGCGAGCGCGCCGAAGATCAGCGGCAGGGCCAGGATGAACGTGCCCCGGATGATGTTGACAAGCGGCATGAAGTTCTGCCCGGCCGGCGCGGCGGAGACCTGCCAGCAGAGGAACGAGAGCACGAAGCCGGCGAGCCCGACGCCGAGCACGGGGAGGAACCACCGCTTCGGCACCCCGGCGAGCAGCGCCGCGCCGGCGGCGATCGCGATGATCCCGAACAGGATCGCCCCGATCGTGCCGTTGATCTCCAACGCGGCACCGGCCGCGTCGTCGCTGAGCGTGAACCGGGCCTGCTGGTCGGTGGCGAGCGCGCCGAAGAGCACCGCGGCCAGCAGGCCGAGCGCCAGCAGGGTGAGGCCGACCTTGCGGCTCCGGGTCCAGAAACCCTGGTGGACCGGGGCGACCGCGATGTCGGGGACAGCCATGGTGGACATGAGCTACCAGCCCTTCGCCAGGCTCGTCTGCAACCGGGCGGCGCGCGCGGCCCGAAGCTGGAAGATCGCCTTCACCAGGGCCGGCGCGGCGATGAAGATGACGATCAACGCCTGGAGCACTGTCACCAGCTCCAGCGAGATCCCGGAGTACGACTGCATCCGGTTGCCACCGGCCTGCAACGCCCCGAACAGCAACGCGGCAAGCAGCACCCCCCAGGGCTTCACCCGCCCCAGCAGCGCCACCAGGATGCCGTCGAAGCCGATCTGCGCGACCACCAACGGGGTCAGCGCGCTGGCGGTGGAGCCGAGGACCATGTTCGAGCCGCCGAGGCCCGCCAGGATGCCGGCGAAGACCATGATCAGGATGTACGTCCGCGTGACGCTGATGCCGGCGGTGCGGGCGGCGTCCGGGTTGGCGCCGACCGCGCGCAGCTCGAAGCCGAGCGTCGAGCGGTTCAGCAGCCAGGCGACCGCCCAGGTCGCCAGCACGGCGAGCAGGATGCCGGCGTGCACCCGCAGGTTGTCACCGAACAGTCGGGGCAGCTGGGCGGAGGTGTCCACCGCCTTGCTGATCGCGTCGGTACGGTTCGGGTCCTGCACCCCGTCCTGCACGATCAACCAGGTGAGCAGGTACGTGGCGACGTAGTTGAGCATGATCGTGGTGATCACCTCGTGCGCGCCGGCGCGGGCCTTGAGGATGCCGGGGATGAATCCCCAGATCGCCCCGCCCAGGGCGCCGGCCAGCACCGCCACCAGCAGGTGCAGGCCGGGTGGCAGGGGCAGCAGGAAACCGGCCAGCGCCGCCAGGATCACGCCGACGGTGGCCTGACCCTGGGCGCCGATGTTGAACAGGCCGCCCCGGAAGGCCAACGCCACCGACAGGCCCGTGAAGACCAGCGGCGCCGTGTAGGTGAGCGTCTCGGAGATGGGCGCGAGCACGGCCTCCCACCCGTTACTGCCGTTCAACCAGCCGGAGAACGCCTCGGGGTCGAAGACCGAACCCTTGAACAGGTTCGCGTACGCCTCGCTGACAAGCGTCCAACTGGAGTTGATCGCGTCGGACGGCCGCGAGGTGATGTACGAGTAGGTGGACAGCACCGTCGGATCAGAAATGATCATCAGCACCGCGCCGACCACGATCGCCAGCACCAACGACAGCAGCGTCACCGTGAAGGTGTTGGCCGCCCAGAGGTTGTCCACGAACAACCGGCCCAGGCTGGGCTCGGGACGCTGGTCCGGCGCCGACGTCGCCGCCGAACGGTCCGGTTCGGTCGCCGACTCGGCCCGTTCGGTGTTACCGAGCGCGTTCTGCGCGGCCTGCGCCTCGCTCGCCGGCCCCTTGTCCGGGGAACCCGACTGCGACGTGGGGTCGCTCATGCCGTCACTCCGCTTCGCTGCGCGACGCCATGAGACACCAACGCCCTGAAACGATGATTCGCTCGCTGACGCTCGCTCATGCCGTCACTCCGCTTCGCTGCGCGACGCCATGAGACACCAACGCCCTGAAACGATGATTCGCTCGCTGACGCTCGCTCATGCCGTCACTCCGCTTCGCTGCGTAACGCCATGAGACACCAACGCCCTGAAACGATGATTCGCTCGCTGACGCTCGCTCATGCCGTCACTCTCGCTCATGACTCGTCCTCGTTCGCGGGGCCCGCGTCGCTCGCCGGGCCCCCGTCGGCCACACCGGGCTCGTCGGCGGCGGGTGTCGCGACGGCTTCGTGGGCCTCGTCCGGGCTGATGCCGGCCATCAGCAGGCCGATCTCCTCACGCGGAGTGTCCGGGCCGACGACGCCGATGATCCGACCGCGGTACATCACCGCGATCCGGTCGGCCAGCCCGATCACCTCGTCGAGCTCGCTGGAGACCACCATGACGGCGGTGCCGACGTCCCGCTCGCGGATGATCTGGCTGTGGATGAACTCGATCGACCCGACGTCGACGCCACGGGTCGGCTGGGCGGCGATGAGGAGCTTCAGCGGCCGGGACAGCTCCCGGGCCACGATCACCTTCTGCTGGTTACCACCGGAGAGGGTGCCCACCGCCGCTTCCGCGGACGAGGTGCGGACGTCGAACTGTTCGATCCGTTCCTTCGCCGAGGCCGCGATGGCATCGGGCCTGAGCGCGAGCCCCGCACCGAACGGCGGACGGTCGTAGATGTCCAGCACCAGGTTCTCCGCGACGCTGAACTCCTTGACCAGGCCGTCCACGCTGCGGTCCTCGGGCACGTAGCCGACGCCCGCGCGGAGCACCTTCTTCGGCGTCCAGCCGTCGATCCGGTCACCGACCAGGCTGACCGTGCCGGCGAGCACCGGGCGCAGGCCCATGATCGCCTCGATCAGCTCGGTCTGACCGTTGCCCTGTACGCCCGCCACGCCGAGCACCTCGCCGGCGCGAACGGTGAGGTCCACCCCGTCGACCGCGCGGACCTGCCGGTCGTCGTCGACGACGAGCCCGGCCACCTCCAGCACCGGGTCGCCCGGCGTGGCCGGGGACTTGTCCACGGTCAGCCGGACGTTACGCCCGACCATCAGGGCGGCCAGCTCGTCCCGGCTGGCCTCGGGTGAGGCGGTGCCGACGGTCTTGCCGCGTCGGATCACGGTGATCCGGTCGGCGATGGCCTTGACCTCGCCGAGTTTGTGGGTGATGAAGACGATCGACTTGCCGGCGGCCTTGAGCGACCGCATGACCGTCAGCAGTTCCTCGGTCTCCTGCGGGGTGAGCACGGCCGTCGGCTCGTCCAGGATGAGCAGGTCGACGTCGCGGGTGAGCGCCTTGACGATCTCGACGCGCTGTTGGATGCCGACCGGCAGGTCCTCGATCACCGCGTCCGGGTCGACCCGCAGGTTGTAGCGCTCGGACACCTCGGTGACCTCGCGCCGGGCGCGACGCCGGTCCAGGAAGCCGGCGATGCCGCCCCGGGTCTGCTCGGCGCCGAGCATGATGTTTTCGGCGACGGTGAACACCGGCACCAGCATGAAGTGCTGGTGCACCATGCCGATCCCGGCGCCGATCGCGTCGGACGGGCCCCTCAGCTTCAGCGGCTTGCCGTCGACCAGGATCTCGCCCTCGTCGGGCTGGTAGAGCCCGTAGAGCACGTTCATCAGTGTCGACTTGCCCGCGCCGTTCTCGCCGAGCAGGGCGTGAATCTCTCCAGGCTCCACCGTCAGGTCGATGTGGTCGTTGGCGACCAGATCACCGAACCGCTTGGTGATGCCGCGCAGTTCGAGTCTCAGCGCAACCTCCTGGAGTGCGAGCGATGGTGCAGCGTAGCTGCCGTCGACCCGACCGGACCGGCCCGGCCGACGTGGTGCGCGATCGGCCGCTCCGACCCCACGGTCACCCGCGAGGCCGAAGCGGCCGATCGGTCGTAGCTGTCCCCGCCGACCCACCCGATGATCTCACCGGAGGGGCTGGCCGGACGTCACTTGGTCGGCTGGGCCTTCGAGGTGACGGTGATGGTGCCGGCGGCGATGTCCGCCTTGATCTTGTCGACCTCGGCCTTCAGCTCGGCCGGAACCTTGCTGTCGAAGTCGTGGTACGGGGCGATCGAGACACCGGTGTTGGCCAGGGTGCCGACGAAGCCCGGGTTGGCCGGCAGCTTGTCGCCGCCGGCGGCCTTGACCACGGCCTCCTTGACGGCTTCCGGGATGTTCTTGACGACCGTGGTGATGATCGCCGAGCAGTCCGGGGTGCTCTGGCAGCCGTCGACGTCCACCCAGATGGTGCTGTACTTGCCGCCCGAGGCCTTGGCCGCGGCGGTGGTGCCGAGGCCGGAACCGCCGGCGACCGGCATGATGATGTCCGCACCCTGGGCGACCAGCGCGTCGGAGACCTTCTTGCCCTCGTCCTGCTTGGCGAAGTCGTTGGTGAAGGAACCCTTCTGGGTCTCCTTGTTCCAACCCAGCGCCTGGACGTTCTTCTTCTTCGTGGTGTTGAAGTACTTCACACCGTCGACGAAGCCGTCCATGAAGATGGTGACCGGCGGAATCGGCAGACCACCGTAGGTGCCCACCTTGCCGGTCTTGCTCATCCCGGCGGCCAGGTAGCCGGCCTGGAACGCGGCCTGGGCGGTGTCGAACTGCATCGGGTAGACGTTGGCGTCACCCGGGTTCGCGTCGACGATGCCGAACTCCTGGTTCGGGTTCGCCTTGGCGATCTTCGAGGTGGCGTTGGCCATCAGGCCACCGACCGCCAGGATGAAGTCGCACTTCTGGTTGACGTACTGCGTCAGGTTCGGCTCGTAGTCGGCCTCTGCCTTCGACGCGACGAACTTGATGTCGATGTTGTCGTTGGCGGCCTTGGCGTCCTTCAGACCCTGCCAGGCCGAGGTGTTGAACGACTTGTCGTCGATGCCACCGACGTCGGTCACCATGCAGGCGCTGAACTTCTTGCCGCCACTGCCGGCGTTGTTGTCATCCTTGGGGGCCTCGCCACAAGCGGCGGCGGTGAGCGCGAGCCCACCCACCGCGACGATCGAGGCGATCCGCATCCCACGCACCGAGCGCAAGACGTCTCCTTCCCATTGCACACCGCGCCTAGTGCGGTGGCAGCCCATCAGCCGACCTGCGGTGTGCCGCCGGCTGTCCCACGTTACGGACGGGAGCGTACGCCCGCGCCCACCCACCGGCCGACAATCGTGCACGACTGTTGAGCGCCTGTTACCCGGGTGTAACCCTTGCGTGGGGCAGGTCACTCCTGGCGCTGGTAGGCGCGTGTCCCGGCGTCCGCAACGTCCGCTTTCGGGGGCGGCTGCCCCCCTCGGACGTTACCGCCAAAAGACCGCGACCGCCGCGTTGACCAGGGTCAGACCGACTATCGCGAGGAAATGGCCACGGTTTACCACGTCCCGCTTCCGGGAGAAGAAGACCATGACGAAGATCAGCAGCGCGATGACCAACTTCGTCACAAGTTTGGCGAGTGCCGGCTCGTCGCCGTCGCCGCGCAGCGGGGCGGAGAGGCCCAGCCCGGTCAGCAACTGGATCACCGAGCCCCAGAGCATGGCCGGGTTGATCCGGAGCCGGCCACTGACGTATTGAGCGATCGAGCCGCCGAGCAGCAGGGCGAAGCCGATCAGATGGACATAGAGGAGAATGAGTCGCAGCGCTTCCACGCCGCCCATCCTCCCCTATCAACGACGCTTTGTAGTAGGGGGCCGGGCCGCTCGGCGCGTCGATGCCGCGCGGAGCGACCGTCGGGCCCGGGCCGGGTCGGTACCAGCACACCCGAGCGTCGGGCGCAGCCGGTTGTCAGCAAGATTTTGCAGGCGATGGAACGGCTTGCAGAACGCTCCGCAAGAACTTGCCGGTGGGCTAAAGTGCCGCCATGCGCGCTCGCCTGTCCGACATCGCCCAGCAGGCCGAGGTCAGCGAGGCCACGGTGTCGCGGGTGCTCAACGACCGCCCCGGCGTGGCCCCGGAGACCCGGCAGGCTGTCCTCACCGCACTGGACGTGCTCGGCTACGAGCGCCCGGCCCGACTGCGCAAGCGCAGCGCCGGGCTGGTCGGCTTGGTGGTGCCGGAGCTGGACAACCCGATCTTCCCCGCCTTCGCCCAGGTCATCGAGTCGACCCTGGCGCAGAGCGGGTTCACCCCGGTGCTCTGCACCCAGACCGCCGGTGGCGTGACCGAGGACGAGTACACCGAGATGTTGCTGGACCGGCAGGTCTCCGGCATCGTCTTCGTCTCCGGGCGGCACGCCGACGCGGCCGCCAACCACGACCGCTACCGGGCGCTGCTCGCCCGGCCGCTGCCGGTCGTTCTGGTCAACGGGTACGTGCCCGACATCGGCGCTCCCTTCGTCTCCTGCGACGACCGGGAGGCAGCCGAGCTGGCCGTCGCCCATCTGGTCGCGCTCGGGCACCGACGGATCGGGCTGGTCACCGGCCCGAACCGGTTCGTCCCGGTGCGGCGCAAGGTGGCCGGCTGGCGCTCCGCGATGACCCGACTCGCCGGTGTCGCGGAGGCCGACCTCGGCCCGCTGGCCGAGCTGTCGCTGTTCGGTGTGGAGGGTGGTGAGGCGGCGGCCGGCCGCCTGCTCGACCGGGGTGTCACGGGCGTGGTCTGCGGCTCCGACCTGATGGCGCTCGGCGCGATCCGGGCGGCCCGCCAGCGCGGCCTCCGGGTGCCCGACGACGTCTCCGTGGTCGGCTACGACGACTCGCCGCTGATGGCCTTCACCGACCCGCCGCTGACGACCATGCGGCAGCCGGTCGCCGCGATGGCGGTGGCCGCCGTCCGGGCGCTGGTCGACGAGATCAACGGGTACGGCGCTCCGCACTCGGAATACCTGTTCCGTCCGGAGCTGGTGGTACGCGGCTCGACCGCTGTCGTACCGAGTGCCGCACGGCTGCCTTACGCAAGAACTGCTTGACTCTTGCAACTCCGGGGCGGCATATTGCTCCGATGATCAGCACCGCCACCCCGGCCCAAGCCGACAGTCTGGTTACCACGGCGCTGAACGGGTAAGACCTACTCGACCTGGTCGTTCGTCGTGCCCCGCGCCGGCGGGCGACTGGGCTACCGGCCCCTTGTGGTGGGGGGTGAGGTGCCACCGGCGCCGCGCGGAGTCCGCTCCGCGTGGCGCCGGTGTCCGTGCGACGCGGGTGGTGTGGCCCGCAACCGACGCGGGTACCGCATCGGGCACCGTCGCCACGGAGGTGACCCGATGGGGGTACGGATCGGGCAGTGCACGCTCGACGTCGAGGACCTGGACGTGATGGTCGCGTTCTGGTCAGCGGCGCTCGGCTACGAGGTTGAGCGGGGCGACGACGGCAGCGCCAAGCTCTGGCCGCCGGGGCAGTCGCCGGCCACCGCCCCCACCGTCTGGTTGCAGGGCTCGGGCACCACCAAGCGGGGCAAGAACCGACTGCACCTCGACCTGGTCGCGGACACGGACCCCGAGACCGAGGTACGACGGCTGCTGGGCCTCGGTGCGCGGCACGTCGACGTCGGGCAGACCGGGACCGAACGGTTCACGGTGCTCGCCGACCCGGAGGGCAACGAGTTCTGCGTGCTGGACGGCCCGCCGACCCGCTGACGGCCCCCGAGGTCACTTCGCGGTGAGCAGCGCCGCGATCCGGGTGAAGCCTTCGCGTACCTCGGCCTCGTCCGGCGGCTCGGCGGACGCAGCGTGGCCCGCCTCGTCGGCGGCGGCGTCCAACTCCTCGTCGATCACGTCCTCGAAGTCGCCGTACAGGTCGGCGCCCTCGACCTGGCGGGCCTCGTCCTCGGCGGCGACCTGCGCGGCGGCGATCTCACTGCGGATCTCGTCGGCCGACAACGCCGGCAGCAACGGCTCCACCACCGCCATCAGTTGCTCCTCGGCCACCACCGCCTCGGCCAGCGCCAACGCGTGTGGCCGCTCGTACGGCCCGCAGACCACCGGCTCCCACTCGTCGAGGTCGCCGAGCGGACCGAAGGTGATGATCCACGGCAGACCGAGGAGCGGCGAGTCGGCCGGCAGGTCCAGTGTCATGAGTGCGCCCACCGGCTCATCATGGTCCGCGAACGCGAGCGCCGACGGCTTTCGGCTCAGTTTTCGCCCGTCCGGCGGGTGATCGACGACCCTCAGCCGGGGCGGGCCGCATCCAGGGCGGCGCGGACCAGGGCGAGGGCGGTGGCCGGTGGTACGCCGAGCCGTGCCGCCTCGGCCGCGTAGCCGGCCGCCGCCCGCTGGAGCCGGTCGACGGCGTCGTCCCGCCCGGGGGCGACGAACGTGCCGTTGCGCCCCCGGGTCTCCAGCAGACCGGCAGCCTCCAACTCCCGGTACGCCCGGGCCACCGTGTTCGCCGCCAACGTCAGGTCGGCGGCGAGCTGCCGGACGGTGGGCAGTCGGCTGCCCACCGGCAGCCGACCGTCGCCGATCAGCTCGGCGAGTTGCCCACGAACCTGCTCGTACGGGGGCACCGACGAGTCCGGGTCGACCGAGATCAGCACCTGCACACCTTCCGTCCTCAGCCCGCACCGCCCGGCGTACCGGGATCGGTGTCCTCGTCGACCACCTTCGGTGCGGCGGGGGTCTCCGCCAGGTCCACCACCCGACCGTTGGTGCTTGTCGCGAGCAGGGCCGCACCGAACAGCACCAGTTGGTTGAGCAGGTAGAGGTAGAGCAGCAGCCCGACGGCGCCGGCCACCACCGTGTACGCCGGGTTGCGCTCGGTGCGCACCACGTAGTAGCGCCCCACCGTGTTCAACAGGGTGATGCCGACCGCGACCAGCAGCACCACCGGACGCAGCCGGGACCGGCTCATCCGCAGCCGGGGCACCGCGAGGAGTAGCGCGGTGGCGAGCACCGCGTTGACCACCACGCTCAGCACCGCGCTGATCGTGGTGAGCCCGACCGACCCGGTGCTGCGCAGCAGGAAACGCAGCAACGACTCCAACGCGTCCACCGCCGCGACCGAGACGCCGAGCAGCACGAAGATGCCGATCATCACGCCCAGGTCGACCAGCCGCCGGATCACCAGGTTGCCGGGCTGCTGGTTGAGCGCGTACATCAGCCGCTGCGAGGACCGGATGGCCTCCACCCAGCCGATCCCGGTGAAGACCAGGATGACCAGGCCGACCACCCCGACCGTGCCGCTGGAGTTGGCGATCTGCTCGGCGTCCAGGAAGGGCAGGTTCTCCTTGAGGAAGCCGGCCGCCGCCGCGCTGACGTCGTCGTTGTCCTCCAGGATCGCACCGAAGATGGAGAACGCGACAAGGGCGAGGGCGAACACCGCGAAGAAGCCGTAGTAGGCGATCGCGGCGGCCAGCCGCCCGGCCAGCACCTCGCCGTACAGGGCGCCGGCCCGCCAGACGTGATCGAAGAGCCCCGACCGGTGGCGCGCGGCGCTCACCCAGCGGTCGATGGCCGCCTCGATCCCGCCGATCACGTTCACGCGATCATCCTCGCCGATCTCCCACCGCCGTAGTGGCAACCGGCTCCCGATGCTCACCTACCGGCGCGTCGCCGACGGGTCAGTCGCCGAGGCAGAAATCCCGACGCGGCTGCCACCGGGCCTCCCCGCTGTGCGAGAAGAGGGTGAACGCGTCGACCTCGAACATCGCGGAGAAGTCGGCCAAGTCCTCGTACACCTTGTCCAGGGCCTCCGGAGCCACGTCCTGCGCCACGGTGACGTGCGGATGGTACGGGAAGCGGGCCCTGCGGTGTAGGTCCGGCGTCGCGGTGATGGCGGCGGCCAGCAACTCACACTCGCTGATGCCGGCGGCCACCGCGACGAACACCACCTGGGTGACCGGCCGGAACGTGCCGGTGCCCCGCAGGTGCAGCGCGAACGGCAGGTGCGCGGCGGCGACGGCGGCCAGGTGCCGCTCGACGGCGGGCAGATGTGCCGTCGGGATCTCGGTGGGCCCGAGCAGCGTCACGTGCGCGGGCACCGCGAGCGGGTCGCCGGCCTCGATCCGCCGGCGGGTGAGCTGGGCACCCCAGGGCTCGGGAATGTCCACCGCGATGCCGATCTGGATGGTGTCGCCGATCGGCGGCACCCCGCCACTGCGATCCACGCTTCGCGCCGCCCCTCCGGCCACCGACCCGTCCACCTGTCCCGCGGCGCTACTCGCCGCGCACGGGCGGGAAGAACCCGACCCGCTCGTACGTGGAGCGCAGGGTCGCCGCGGCCACCGCGCGGGCCTTCTCCGCACCGGAGGCGAGCAGCTTGTCCAACTGCGCCGGGTCGTCGAGGTACGCGCGGGTGCGCTCCTGGACCGGACGGACGAAGTCCGCCACCACCTCGGCCAACTCCTTCTTCAGGTCGCCGTAGCCACGACCGGCGAACGCGGCCACCAACTCGTCGATGCCGCGACCGCTGAGCGCCGAGTGGATGGTCAGCAGGTTGGACACACCCGGCTTCGTCTCGGCGTCGAAGACGATCTCCCGACCGGTGTCCGTCACCGCCGAGCGGATCTTCTTGGCGGATCGGGCCGGATCTTCCAGCAGGTCGATGATGCCGGCCGGCGAGGACGACGACTTGGACATCTTCGCCGTCGGGTCCTGCAGGTCGGTGATCTTCGCGGTGTCTTTGACGATGTGCGGCGCGGGCACCGTGAACGTCGGGCCGAACAGCGAGTTGAACCGCTGGGCCAGATCCCGGGAGAGCTCCAGGTGCTGGCGCTGGTCCTCCCCGACGGGGACCGCGTTGGCCTGGTAGAGCAGGATGTCGGCGGCCTGCAGGACCGGGTAGGTGAACAGCCCGACGCTGGCCCGCTCGTTGCCCTGCTTCTGCGACTTGTCCTTGAACTGGGTCATCCGGCTGGCCTCGCCGAAGCCGGTGATGCAGCCGAGCACCCAGGCGAGCTGCGGGTGCTCGGGCACCTGCGACTGCACGAACAGGGTGCTGCGCTCCGGGTCGAGACCGACCGCGAAGAGCTGTGCGGCGGCTACCCTCGTCCGCTGCCGCAACAGCGCCGGGTCGTGCCCCGCGGTGATGGCGTGCAGGTCGACCACGCAGTAGAACGCGTCGTGGGTCTCCTGTAGTGCCACCCAGTGCCGCACCGCGCCCAGATAGTTGCCGAGGTGGAACGAGTCGGCCGTCGGCTGGATGCCGGAGAAGACGCGGGGACGGGCGGGAACGTCGGACATGGCGATAATTCTGTCAGCAAGCAAGCGGGTCCGTCATGACGGGCCGGCGGGTCGGCTGCGGCCCGCCGTCGTCGGGGTGCTGACCTCGGGTGGTGCGCTCGGGCCGACCCGGCGCGTCGGCCCGGCCGCCGGCTGCCGCGCCGACGCGCCCTGGTGCTCGCGGGGCCGCTCGTGTTGCTGCTCGCGGCGCTGCTCCGGCACCCGGACGGCGGAGACGGCGAGCCGGGCCACCCGGCGGCCGTCCAGGGCGAGGACCCGCAGCAGCCAGCCGTCCGCCGGGTCGGCCGGATCCGGTCCGACGCCGTCGGCCGCTTCGCCGAGCACCGGCACCTCGTCGCCGGTCACCGGGAGCCGACCCAGCGCGGCCATCACGAACCCACCGACCGTCTCGTACGGCCCGGCGGGCAGCGCCACCCCGGTCCGCTCGGCGAAGTCGGCGAGGTTGAGGCGACCGTCCACGACGGCCGGCAGGCCGACGCGCACCGGGTCCGGAGTCGCGTCGTACTCGTCGCGGATCTCACCGATCAGCTCCTCGATGAGGTCCTCCAGCGTGACGATGCCGGCGGTGCCGCCGTACTCGTCGACCACCACCGCCAGGTGCTGGCCCTCCCGGCGCATCTCGGTGAGCGCGGGTAGCACCCGTTTGCTCCCGGGCAGGCGCTTCACCTCCCGGGCCAGCTCGCCGACTGTGACACACGGATCGGCGTCCGGACGCAGCAGCACGTCCCGCAGGTGCACGAAGCCGACCACGTCGTCGTGGGTGCCGTCGGTGACCGGGTAGCGGGTGTGCGTTTCGGCGCGCACCAGCCGGGCAGCCTCGGTGATGGTGAGCCGCGCCGGGAGGAAGACGACCTCGGTGCGCGGCATCATCACCTCGCGGATCAGGCTGGCACCGGCCACCAGGACCTCGTCGATGATCCGCCGTTCGTCCGGGTCGAGCACCGTGTTCGCGGCGACCAGGTCCCGCAGCTCGGCCTCGGTGATCCGCTCCCGGCCGGCCGCCGGCCCGGCCCCGAGCAGGTCGGTGACGAGTCGGGAGGCACCGTCGGCGGTGCGGACCAGCACCCGGGCGACGGCCCGGGCGAGCGGCCCGGGGTCGCGACGGGGTCGCACCCGCACGCGTCGCCGGAGCCCGGTACGGGCCACTTCCCGCATGACAGAGATGGTAGACACCGTTGGCTCACCGCACCCGCGGATCGCGCGGAGGAGCCGCACATGTTCGGCTCTGTTTAATCATGAAGGATTATGATGGAATGAGGATGGCGGTGCCGTCGGCCAGCGTGCCGGCCGCCGCCTTAGGGTGATCAGCGAAGGCCACGTCCCGGGCGGGCCAGGCAGGAGGCAACGACGTGAAACTGCTCGTCACCGGGGGCGCCGGCTTCATCGGCAGCGTGGTGACCCGGATGCTGCTCGACGCGGGTCACCAGGTGGTCGTCCTGGACGACCTGCGCACCGGGCACCGCGAGGCGCTCGCCCCGGACGCGACCCACGTCGAGGCGTCCATCCACGACGCCGCCCGCGTCCTCACCCGCGACGCCGGGTTCGACGGGGTGCTGCACTTCGCCGCCCTGATCGCCGCCGGCGAGTCGATGGTCAAACCGGAGCTGTACTGGCAGAACAACACAGTTGGCAGCCTCGCCCTGATCGACGCGGTCCGGGCCGCCGGCGTGCCGCGGATGGTCTTCTCCTCCACCGCCGCCGTCTACGGCAACCCCACCGAGCTGCCAATTCCGGAGACCGCCGTCAAGGCGCCCACCAACACGTACGGCGCCACCAAGCTCGCCGTCGACATGGCGCTCACCTCCGAGACGATCGCGCACGGACTGGCCGCCGTGTCACTGCGCTACTTCAACGTCGCGGGTGCCCACCTCGACGGCGACATCGCGCTCGGCGAACGGCACGACCCGGAGACGCACCTGATCCCCATCGCGCTGGAGGTCGCCGCCGGCCGACGGGAGAAGCTCCAGCTCTTCGGCGACGACTACCCCACCGTGGACGGCACCTGCGTCCGGGACTACATCCACGTCGCCGACCTGGCCCGCGCGCACCTGCTGGCCCTGGACGCGGCCACCGGCGGCCAACACCGGATCTACAACCTGGGCAACGGCAACGGCTTCACCAACCGCCAGGTCGCCGACGTGGTCCGCGAGGTCACCGGGCACCTTCTGCCCGTCGAGGTGGCCCCACGCCGCGAGGGTGACCCGGCCGAGCTGGTCGCCTCCTCCGCGCTGGCCCGCGACGAGCTGGGCTGGGTGCCGCAGAAGCCGACCCTGCACGACATGGTCGGCGACGCCTGGGCCTTCTACCGCGCACACGTCCTGGAGCAGCAGCCGTGACCGACCCCACGCGTGCCGTGGCCGACCGGGCCGCCGCCGGCTTCACCACGCGGTACGGCGGCCAGGCCGCCGGCCGCTGGGCGGCTCCCGGCCGGGTCAACCTGATCGGCGAGCACACCGACTACAACGAGGGGTTCGTGCTGCCCTTCGCGCTGCCGTTGCAGACAGTCGTCGCCGCCGACCGGCAGGACGCGGAGCAGTGGACGGTCTGGTCCGAGCTGTCCGACGAGACGATCACCTTCGGGGCGGACGACGTCGCCGAGGCGGGTCGGGTGACCGGCTGGGGCGCGTACGTCGCCGGGGTGGTCTGGGCACTGCGCGAGGCCGGTCACCCGGTTCCGGGCGCGCGGCTGGCCATCGCCTCCGACGTGCCGCTGGGCTCCGGGCTCTCCTCCTCGGCCGCGTTGGAGTCAGCCGTGCTGGCCGCCCTGCTCGACCTCGGTGGGCTGGAGCTGCCCGCGGAGCTGCAGCCCCGGCTGGCGCAGCGGGCCGAGAACGTCTACGTGGGCGCGCCAACCGGGATCATGGACCAGTCCGCGGTGATCCGCTGCCGTGCCGGGCACGCCCTCTTCCTGGACTGCCGCGACGAGTCGGTCGAGCAGATCCCCTTCGACCTGGACGCCGCCGGCCTCGCGGTGCTCGTCATCGACAGCCGGGCGCCGCACCGGCACGCCGACGGTGAGTACGCTGCCCGCCGCCGTTCCTGCGAGGCCGGAGCCGCCGCGCTCGGCGTCCCCGCGCTGCGGGACGTGAGCGTCGACCAACTCGACACCGCACTGGCCCAACTCGACGACGAGGAGACCCGGCGACGGGTCCGTCACGTCGTCACCGAGGACCAACGCGTACTGGACACGGTGGCGCTGCTGCGCGCGGCCCGGGTCCGCGACATCGGCCCCCTGCTCACCGCGTCGCACGTCTCCATGCGCGACGACTTCGGAATCACCGTGCCGGAGATCGACACGGCGGTCGAGGCGGCGTTGGCGGCCGGCGCGCTCGGCGCCCGGATGACCGGCGGCGGCTTCGGCGGCTGCGTCCTGGCCCTGATCGACGCCGACCGCGCCGACGAGGTGGCCGCCGCCGTGACCGCCGCGTACGCCGAACGAGGCTTCACCGCCCCCGGCACCCTGACGGTCCGGCCCTCCCCCGGCGCCACCCGCCTGCCCTGAGCCGTGATTCGGTGATCGTGCTCGAACATGGAAGTAGTGGCCTCGCCCAGTGGGTGAGGCCACTACTTCATGGATCGAGCGCGATCTTGCCGGCGGTCAGCAGCCGGCGACCGCCCGCGGCCAGCAGCGGTGAGCCGGGCCCTAGCTCGCTTCGACGATCATGGCGGCACCGACCGTGCGGTTGGTGGTCTCGTCGATGATGACGAAACCTCCGGTGGTGCGGTTGCGGCGGTATTCGTCGGCCAGCAGCGGGACCGTCGTCCGCAGCCGCACCCGGCCGATCTCGTTGAGCCGCAGCTCGTCGGCCGACTCGTCGCGGTGCAGCGAGTTGATGTCCAACCGGTAGTGCAGTCCGCGCACGATCGCCCGTGCCGAGCGGGTGGTGTGCTTGATCGCGTACCGACCGCCGACCCGCAGCGGGGCTGTCTCGTCCATCCAGCAGACCATCGCCTCGATGTCCTGCGCGACCGCCGGTGCGTTGTTCGGCCGGCAGATCAGGTCACCCCGGGAAATGTCGATCTCGTCAGCCAGTCGTACCGTCACCGACATCGGGGGGAACGCCTCCGGCACCGGCCCGTCGGCGGTCTCCACGGCGGAGATCCGGCTGGTGAACCCGGACGGCAGCACCATCACCTCGTCACCCGGCTTGAGCACGCCGGAGGCGACCTGACCGGCGTAGCCGCGGTAGTCGGTGACAGTCGTGGACTGCGGCCGGATCACGTACTGCACCGGGAACCGGACGTCGACCAGGTTGCGGTCACTCGCGATGTGCACCCGCTCCAGGTGGTGCAGCAGCGACGGCCCCTCGTACCAGGGCATGTTCTCCGAGCGGGCGACGATGTTGTCACCGCGCAACGCCGAGATCGGCACCACGGTCAGGTCCGGTGCGTCGAGCTTCGCGGCGAACGCGGTGAACTCGTCGGCGATCCGTTCGAAGACCTCCTGCGACCAGTCCACCAGGTCCATCTTGTTGACACAGAGGACCAGGTGCGGCACCCGCAGCAGGGAGCACAGGAACGCGTGCCGGCGGGACTGCTCGACCAGGCCCTTGCGGGCGTCCACCAGGATCAGCGCCAGATCGGCGGTGGAGGCGCCGGTGACCATGTTGCGGGTGTACTGGGTGTGCCCCGGGGTGTCGGCGATGATGAACTTGCGCCGGGGGGTGGCGAAGTACCGGTACGCCACGTCGATGGTGATGCCCTGCTCCCGCTCGGCCCGCAGACCGTCGGTGAGCAACGCCAGGTTGGTGTATTCGTCACCGCGGGCCGCGCTGACCGCCTCGACGGCGGCCAACTGGTCGGTGAAGAGCGACTTGGTGTCGTAGAGCAGCCGACCGATGAGTGTCGACTTGCCGTCGTCCACGCTGCCGGCGGTGGCGAACCGGAGCAGGTCCATCGCCCGGGCCTCCGGCCCGGCCCCGGTAACAGCCCGGGCCTCCGCATCCGCGGACGCCACGATCTCGGTGCTCATCAGAAGTAGCCCTCCCGCTTGCGGTCCTCCATGGCGGCCTCGCTGACCCGGTCGTCACCACGGGTCGCGCCACGCTCGGTGATCCGGGTGGCGGCCACCTCCTCGATGACCTTCTCCACGGTGTCCGCGTCGGAACGGACCGCGGCGGTGCAGGAGGCGTCGCCCACGGTGCGGTAGCGCACCTGTGCCTTGAACCGCTCCTCACCCGCCCGGGGGCGGAAGAACTCGTTGACCGCGTAGACCATGCCGTCGCGTTCGATCACCTCACGCTCGTGCGCGTAGTAGATCGAGGGCAGCGGGATGCGTTCCCGGGCGATGTAGTGCCAGACGTCCAGCTCGGTCCAGTTGGACAGCGGGAAGACCCGGATCGACTCGCCCGGGTGGTGTCGGCCGTTGTACAGCGACCACAGCTCCGGCCGCTGGTTCTTCGGATCCCACTGGCCGAACTCGTCGCGGAAGCTGAACACCCGCTCCTTGGCCCGAGCCTTCTCCTCGTCGCGGCGGGCACCCCCGAACAGCGCGTCGAAGCGGTGTTTCTCCACCGCGTCCAGCAGCACCGGCGTCTGGATCCGGTTGCGCATCCCGTCGCCGGACTCCCGGACCATGCCGCTGGCCAGGGCCTCCGGCACGCTCGCCACCACGAGCTGCAACCCCAACTCGGCGACCCGCTGGTCGCGGTATTCCAGGACCTCGGGGAAGTTGTGCCCGGTGTCGACGTGCATGACCGGGAAGGGAATGCTGGCCGGCGCGAACGCCTTCTGCGCCAGCCGCAGCATGACTATCGAATCCTTGCCACCGGAGAAGAGCAGCACCGGGCGTTCCATTTCGGCAACCACCTCGCGCATCACGAAGATGCTCTCCGCCTCCAGGGCGTCCAGGTGGGAGACCCGGTAGGCGGCGGGGGTGGTCATGACACCGGCTCGATTCGCTCGATCATCCGATTTCCAGACCTTTCCGGTCGGACATGTCAAGAAAGTGCGCTCAGGCTACCCGGAATGTCTCTGCAACGCTGCAAGCAACCGAGTGGCGAGATCCTTGCGACAGACCAGCAGGTCCGGCAGGCGCGGATCCGCCTCGTTGTATTTCAGCGCAGAACCATCGATCCGGGAAGCGTGTAGTCCGGTGGCCGTCGCCACAGCCACCGGTGCCGCCGAGTCCCACTCGTACTGACCACCGGCGTGGATGTACGCGTCCACCTCGCCGGTGACCACGGCGGCGATCTTCGCGCCGGCCGAGCCCATCGGCACCAGATGCGCCCCGACGTCCTCGGCCAGGTCGGTCAGGAAGACCGGCGGTCGGCTCCGGCTGGCCGCCAGGCGGATCTTCCGCTCGCCGGCGGTCGCGGCCTCCACCGTCATCGGCGGGTACGCCGGCGGGTAGTCCGTGCCCAACACCCGGTGCTGCGCCGGCAGCCCCACCGCCCCCGCGACCAGCCCGTGCGGGCTCGGCGCGTTACGTGCCCAGAGCGCCACGTGCACCGCCCAGTCCGAGCGGCCCTCCTCGGAGAACTCGCGGGTGCCGTCCAACGGGTCGATGATCCACACTCGGTCCGAGGTCAACCGCGACACCGCCCCGGTGTTCACCTCGGCCGCCCAGGCCAACCGCGACCCCTCGTCCTCCTCGGAGAGCACCGCGTCGCCCGGCCGCCACTTCGCCAACTCCGTGCGGATCAGGTCGTGCGACACCTTGTCCCCGGCCGACTTCAGCGCGCCGGTGTCCGCGAAGCCCATCTCGGCGCGCAGGTCGAGCAGCGCCTGCCCGGCCCGGGACGCCAACCACCTGGCGAACGCGCCGTCGATCATCGGAGGACTGGTCATCTGCCCGCTCCCGTCGCCTCGCCGCGACCCGTGCCCGCACGGACCGATTCGCCGCGACCCGCGTCGTGGGCGCGGCACGCCGAAAGGCGCAGACTACCGGCCAACCGTTTCCGATCCGGTACGCCCCGCCCGACTCAGCCCCCGTGGTAGAGGTTCTGCGTCGGCTCCACACCCTTGAGGATCACCGACTCCACCACGTCGGCAGCCCGGTCGACCAGGAAATCCAGCTCCTTGCGTTCTGCCGCGCCGAAATCCGACAGCACGTAATCCGCCGGATCCTGCCGCCCCGGCGGTCGGCCGACGCCGAACCGGACCCGGGCGTAGTCCTTCGTGCCCAACGACTTCGACATCGACCGCAGGCCGTTGTGCCCGCCCTCGCCGCCGCCGAACTTGACCCGCACCTGGCCGAACCCGATGTCCAACTCGTCGTGCACCGCGATCACCTGCGTCGCCGGCACCTTGTAGAACTGCGCCAGCGCCGCCACCGGCCCGCCGGAGAGGTTCATGTACGTCAGTGGCTTCGCCAGCACCAGCTTCGGCCCACCAAACCCCAGCCGCGCCTCGCCCACCTCGGCCACCGCCCGCTTGTGCCGACCGAACCGCGCACCCAACCGCCCGGCCAGCAGGTCGGCCACCATGAACCCGACGTTGTGCCGGTTACCGGCGTACTCCCGACCCGGGTTGCCCAGGCCGACCACCAGCCACGGCCCCACCACCTCGTCCGTCACGACCCGTCCCTCTCGCCGTCCATCCCACCGGATACGCCGACAGGCGCCCCCGAACGTCCGGGAGCGCCTGTCGCAAAGCTGGAACCGATCAGGCCTCGGTGCGCGCCTCGGTGGTCTCTGCGCCCTCGGCGGTGTCCGCGCCCTCGGAGCCCTCGGTGGTCTCGCCGACCTCGGCCTCGGCCTCGTCGGTGGCCGCCTCGACCTCGGGCAGCGTCGCCTCGAGCTGCTCGGCGGTGGGGGCCGCGGTCACCGACGCGACGGTCAGGT
Organism: Micromonospora sp. NPDC049171; assembly: GCF_040648275.1. Classification (NCBI taxonomy): domain Bacteria; kingdom Bacillati; phylum Actinomycetota; class Actinomycetes; order Micromonosporales; family Micromonosporaceae; genus Micromonospora; species Micromonospora sp. NPDC049171. The sequence goes on along the minus strand of NZ_JBEZDJ010000002.1, from coordinate 316,682 downwards.
CCGAGTCGGCGGCCAGCTCGACACCGGACGGCAGCTCGACGTCGCCGGCGGTCACCTGGGTGCCCGCCTCCAGACCCTCGATCGACGCCTCGAGGTGGTCCGGAACCTTGGTGGCGTCGGCGGTCACCGACAGGGTGTCGTGGTCGTGCACGATCAGGGTGTCGCGGGCGGCCTCGCCGGTCAGCTGCACCGGGACCTCGACGGTGACCTTCTCGCCCCGACGGACCAGGATCAGGTCGACGTGCTCGAAGGTGTCCCGGATCGGGTCGCGCTGGATCGCCTTCGGCAGCGCCAGCACCTGGGTGCCATCGGTGATGTCGATCGCGAAGAGCTGGTTGGCACCGCCCTTGCGGATCGCCGCGGCGAACTCCCGCGACGGCAGCGCGATGTGCTTGGGCTTCTCGCCGTGACCGTAAAGCACGGCGGGCACCTTGCCGGCCCGGCGGGTACGGCGGGCACCACCCTTGCCGAACTCGGTGCGGGGCTCGGCGCTGATCTTTACCTCGGACACGGGGAAACTCCTGATGCTTTTCGCTGCGGCGGCTTGTCGTCTGGCGGTGCTGGGGCGAGGGGCTCGCTGGGGCTCATGCGTCATGAACGACTGCCCGGAGCACCGCGTCGATGACGGTGCCTCCGTGCGGCGCTTTATCAGCGGCCCGCCGGGCACCCTCGCCGTGGCAACCGCACCAGTCTACCCGAGCTGTTTCCGGGGTTTCCGGCAGTCCCCGTTCACGGCTCCAGACCGGCGCGTCGGTGGTTTTCCCACCAGCGCGCCGGCCTCGTTTCCCTCAGTCTGCCAGCCCCGTTGCCCCCGGGGCGCGGGCTCAGCTCAGACCACCGAAGAGGGTGGTCACCGAGCCGTCGTCGAAGACCTCCCGGATCGCCCGCGCCAGCAGCGGCGCGATCGACAACACGGTCAGCTTGTCCAACTGCTTCTCCGGCGGAAGCGGCAACGTGTTGGTCACCACGACCTCGCTGATCGAGCTGTTCTTCAGGCGCTCGGTGGCCGGGTCGGACAGCAGCGCGTGGGTGGACGCGACCACGATCTCCGCCGCCCCCGACTCCTTGAGGATGTCCGCGGCCTTGGCGATCGTGCCACCGGTGTCGATCATGTCGTCGACGATCAGGCAGACCCGGCCCTCGACCTCGCCGACCACCCGGTTCGCCACGACCTGGTTCGGCTTCATCGGGTCACGGGTCTTGTGGATGAAGGCGAGCGGGCAGCCACCCAGCCGGTCGGTCCACCGCTCGGCCACCCGCACCCGGCCCGAGTCCGGTGCCACCACGGTCATCGGCCGGCCGGCGTACTTGTGCTCCACGTACTCGGCCAGGATGTCCATCGCGAAGAGGTGGTCCACCGGGCCATCGAAGAAGCCCTGGATCTGCGCGGTGTGCAGGTCGACGGTGAGGATGCGGTTGGCGCCGGCGGTCTTCAGCAGGTCCGCCACCAGGCGGGCCGAGATCGGCTCCCGACCACGGTGCTTCTTGTCCTGCCGCGCGTACGGGTAGAACGGCAGCACCACGGTGATCCGCTTGGCCGACCCCCGCTTCAGCGCGTCCACCATGATCAGGGTCTCCATGACCCAGGTGTTCACCCCGTGCGTGACGGACTGCACCACGAAGGCGTCCGAACCACGCACCGAGTCCTTGAAACGTACGAAGATCTCACCGTTGGCGAACTCGTACGCGTCGGCCGGGGTCGGCGCGACGCCGAGCACCTCACCGATCTCCTTGGCCAACTCCGGAAAGCCACGTCCGGAAAAGAGCATCAGGCTTTTGCGGTTTTCGGCGACGATGCTGCCCATGGGCCCGTCTGCTCCCGTTTTGTCGGCGGTACCCGACCCGGTGGTGGTGGGTCAGGGACTATTCGGTTGCAGTATCTCCCGTGCCGGACGCGCCGCCCACCGTCTCGGTCACCCCGTGGATTGCCTCACTGTCGCTTGCGGCGCGGGCCACCTCCGACGCACCCTCGGCACCGCGTACCGCACGCTCGGCAGCCGCCGCGGAGATCGTTCCGGCCCGCTTGCGCGCCACCCAGCCCTCGATGTTGCGCTGCGGCGAGCGGGTCACCCCGAGCGCGCCCGGCGGCACGTCCTGACCGATCGCGCTGCCCGCCGCGACGTACGCCCCGGCACCCACCTCGACCGGCGCGATCAGGCTCGTGTCGCACCCGACGAACGCAGCCTCGCCCACGACCGTGCGGTGCTTGTGCACGCCGTCGTAGTTGACGAAGATCGTCGCCGCGCCGATGTTGGCCTTCGCGCCGATCGTCGCGTCACCCACGTAGCTGAGGTGCGGCACCTTCGCACCCGGGCCGATCTCGGAGTTCTTCACCTCGACGAACGTGCCGACCTTGGCCTTCTCGGCCAGCTGGGCGGCGGGCCGCAGGTACGCGTACGGCCCGACGCTGGCACTCGCACCGACCTCCGCGCCGACGGCGTGACTGCGGATCACCGACGCGCCAGGGCCGACGATCGTGTCGATGAGCGTGACGTCCGGCCCGACCAGCGCTCCCGCACCGACGACCGTACCGCCGCGCAACTGGGTGTTCTGGTCGATCACCGCGTCGCGGTCCAGTGCCACCGTCACGTCGATCCAGGTGGTCACCGGGTCCAGCAGGCTGACCCCGGTGCGCATCCACGCCTCGTTTACCCGGTCGCGCAACAGCCGGCGCAGCGTCGCCAGCTCCACCCGGTCGTTGCAGCCCAATGTCTCGGAGTGGTCGACGGCGACGTGCACCGCCACCGGCTCGCCGGCCGAGCGGAGCAGACCGAAGACGTCGGTGAGGTATTCCTCGCCCTGGTCGTTGTCGGTGGAGAGCTTGCCCAGCGCCGCACGCAGCCGCACCGCGTCGAACGCGTAGATGCCCGCGTTGATCTCCCGGATCGCGCGCTGCGTCGCGTCGGCGTCGCGTTCCTCGACGATCTGCTCCAGCCGGCCGTCGGCGTCCCGGACGATCCGCCCGAGGCCGGTCGGGTCGGGCACCTCGGCGGCCAGCACGGTAGCCGCCGCGGCCGCCTCCTCGTGCGCGGTCACCAACGCGCCGACCGTCTCGGGGCGCAGCAGCGGCACGTCCCCGTTGATCACCACGACCGTGCCGGCGCCCTCCGGGACGGCGTCCAGCGCGATCCGCACGGCGTGCCCGGTGCCGAGCTGCTGGGCCTGCAGCACCGGCGTGGCGTCCGGAGCGACCTCGGACAGGTGCGCCCGGACCTGGTCGGCACCGTGCCCCACCACGACCACGGTCCGATCCGCGGCCAGCGGCGCGGCGGCGCTCAGCACGTGACCGAGCAGCGTCCGACCGAGCAGGGGGTGCAGCACCTTGGGCAGTGTCGACTTCATCCGCTTGCCCTCACCGGCGGCGAGCACGACGACGGTACGAAGGTGGGGCTGGGGCACGACGTGGCTCCCGTCGGGACGGCGGACACTCTCGCGGCCATGCTAACCGCGGGGCCCGGCACCTTCCCCTCTTACCCCCACCCGAACCTAAAACGGACGTAGGGGGCAGCTCGGCCGCCAGGGTTCGAACCTGAAATACGGGTACCAAAGACCCGGGTGTTGCCAATTACACCACGGCCGATCAGCGACGCGAGGACGTCGCGCGGGTGACGGATCTCCCGCCGCTACACCTTAGCGCCCCGGCCGCCAGACGCCATCGCTCATCCCCGCCAGCACAACCACTGACAGCTCCGCCCCACACCGCCGCCGACACCTCCAAGCCGCCGGCCCACCACGTGCCCGCACCCCGGTGATCATGGAGTTATCGCCCAACACGCCGACGACACGCGCGCGTAACTCCATGATCAACGCGTGTGGGTGGGGGTGGGGGTGGGGTGGGGTGGGTGGACGGGGGCTCACCTGCGAGTTTGGGCGGGTACGCGAGGGTGTTTCGAAACTTCCCCGTGCGATCTACGGGGCGGTAAGTTACGGTGACGTAGGCGTAGCTTCGTGACCGTCCCCCGTCCCCCTGCGAGGTCTCATGTCCACCACACTGCTCGATCCCAACCCGCCCGCCAGCGGTCCCAAACCACTCACCGACGGCAGTCAGGCCAACGGCATCCTGGCCGCTCTCTGGGCCTTCGTGGTGATCCCCTTCGTCGCCCTGCTGGTCGCCGTGCCGGTCGCCTGGGGCGGTTGGCTGGGCTGGAGCGACGTGATCATCGGCTCGGTCTGGTACGTCGTCTCCGGGCTCGGCATCACCGTCGGCTTCCACCGCTACTTCACGCACGGCTCGTTCAAGGCCAAGCGTTGGCTGCGGGTGACACTGGCGGTGGCGGGGTCGCTTGCGGTGCAGGGCGAGATCATCCAGTGGGTCGCCGACCACCGGCGCCACCACGCGTTCTCCGATCTGGAGGGTGACCCGCACTCCCCCTGGCGCTTCGGCACCAGCCTCTGGGCGTTGACCCGGGGCCTGTTCCACGCGCACGTGGGCTGGCTGTTCCGCCGGGAGCTGTCCAACCGTGAGCGTTTCGCACCGGACCTCATCGCCGACCGTGACATCAGCCGGGTCGACAGGCTCTTTCCCGCGTTGGTGGCGATCTCGCTGCTCGGCCCGGCACTTATCGGCGGTCTGGTGACCTGGTCCTGGCAGGGCGCGCTCACCGCGTTCTTCTGGGCCGGGCTGGTCCGGATCGGCCTGCTGCACCACGTCACCTGGGCGATCAACTCGGTGTGCCACGTCTACGGCGAGCGTCCGTTCGCGATGCGCCAGGGCGACCGCGCGTCGAACTTCTGGCCGCTGGCGATCCTGTCGTTCGGCGAGAGCTGGCACAACCTGCACCATGCCGACCCCACCAGCGCGCGGCACGGCGTGCTGCGTGGCCAGGTGGACATCTCCGCCCGGGTGATCTGGTTGTTCGAGAAGACCGGCGCGGCGACGCAGGTGCGCTGGCCAAAACCGGAGCGCCTCGCCGCGAAGCTGGTGAAGCCGGTCGCACCCCGGTAAAACCGGGCGGTGCGCCAGGATGGCGCCTGGCAGGATAGCCGGATGACCGAGCGACGCGGGGGGACCGGGCGGCTCGGCAGACGGGGGCCGGGCCCGATCCGGGTCCGATCGGACGGCGCGGCAGGGCGGTCGGACCGCCGGCCAGTGAGGCGACGACGTGAACGGGCACAGCGGAGGCACCATTCCACGGCAGGGCGTCACCGAGCGCCAGCTAGGCGGCGACATGCCTGAGGTCACCGATGGTGACAGCGTCGGCGGCCGACGGGTGACACCGTCGGTCCCGGCTCCCAAACCCAAACCCACCTCCCGGGTCCGCATGTCGGCGGCCCAGCGCCGCGAGCAGTTGATCGCGACCGGCCGGCAACTCTTCGCCGAGCGTGGCTTCGACGCCACCTCCATCGAGGAGGTGGCGGCCCGCGCCAAGGTCTCCAAGCCTGTGGTATACGAGCATTTCGGCGGCAAGGAAGGGCTCTACGCGGTGGTGGTGGACCGGGAGGTCCGGGCCCTGCTCGACCGGATCACCACGGCGTTGACCGCCGGGCATCCACGGGAGCTGCTGGAGCAGGCGGCGCTGGCCCTGCTGACCTACATCGAGGAGGAGACCAGCGGCTTCCGGGTGCTGGTCCGCGAGTCCCCGCTGATGTCCGGCACGGCCAACTTCAGCAGCGTGATGAACGACGTCGCGCACCAGGTCGAGCACATCCTGGGCGCCGAGTTCAAGAGCCGGGGGTACGATCCGAAGCTCGCCGAGCTGTACTCGCAGGCACTGGTGGGCATGGTGGCGTTGACCGGCCGCTGGTGGCTGGAGGTGCGCAAGCCGCGCAAGGAGACGGTGGCGGCGCACCTCGTCAACCTGGCCTGGAACGGGTTGTCGCACCTGGAGGCGAAGCCGACGCTGATCACGGCCCGGCGCCACTGACCATCCGTCAGCGGCGGTGCACGTCGGCCACCGGGTGCTTGCGGTTCTCCAACTCCGCCTCGGCGTGCTCCGGCGGGCCGACCTTGTCGTAGAGGCCGGTGCCGAGCAGGATCAGGCCGAACAGCATCGACACGATCACCGTCGACATCGAGAAGTTGAGGAAGTTCGCGCCGGTCTGCAGCACCGACATCATCAGGATGCTGGTCGCCAGGAACACCACGCCGGCCGTGAGGTTCATGTAGTGGCCGAGGTTGGTGCGCCGGGACGCTCCGATGATCAGGACGACTCCGAAGACCACCGAGGCGAGTGAGAAGGCCAGGTTGGTCCGCAGCCCGAGGGCCCAGGTGCTGTTGCGGGCGAAGAGCGGGTCACCGATCGTCTCGGCGACGCCCCAGACGCCGAACACCAGGATGTAGACGCCGATCAGACCGGAGAGGACCCGGTAGAGCGGCCGTGCCGGATGGTTGACCGGAAAGTGCGGCATACCAGACCCCATCCACCTGAGTTAGACCATTTCAGGAGGATTGTCGCCCAACCAAGAGCCAACTGTCCGAAGAACCCGAAAGCCGGAAAGGGTCCGCCGAACGGCTGGACCAGGTCAGGTTTTCGCCGGAGCCCGAGCTGCGCAGGGATCAAGCCTGACCGCCCGGAGCAGCTCGGGCTCCGGCGAAAACCCACAACCGCAACCAGAAAAATCAGAGAACCAGCCGAGCCTTCTGGAAAGCCTCCGCCTCCTCCTCCGAACCGACCTTGCCGTACATGCCGACCATCAGCAGCACCAGGGCGACGGTCATCGCGACGATGACGGTGACGATGCTGAAGTTGAGGACATTGGCGTCGGTCCGGATGAAGGCGAGGCTGGCCAGGCTGATCACCATCAGGGCGTACGACAGCCACTGGTTGATCGCCACGTCGATGTTGCGGCCGAGCGCGGTGCCGACCAGCACGACGAGCCCGAGCAGCACGCTGAGCAGCCCGAGGCCGAGGTTCGTGCCCTGACCGAGGACCCGGGTGTCGTCCTGGGCGAGGATCTCGTTGCCGGTGCTCGCGATGATGCTGAGCACACCGAAGACCACCAGGTACAGACCGGTCAGCCCGCCGATCGCCCGGTAGATCGGCCGCGCGGGGTGGTTGACGGGGGTGTGGGCCATGTCTGAGTCTCCAACGCCGTGGGGTAGGTGTCGCCGACGATTGTCCCGCATGTGGCGGTGTGACGCCGCACACGGCCCCCGGGCTGGTGCGTCCGGCCCGGTCAGCTCTCCGGAAGCTCCTCGGCGAGCGTCATCCAGGTCTCCTCGATCCGCTCCCGCTCGGCGCGCAGATCCTTGAGCTGGGTGTCCAGCTCGGCTACCCGGGCGTAGTCGGTGGCGTCCGCGGCGAGCTGGTCGAGCAGCGTGGTCTCGCGCTGGTCGAGCTTGCCGAGCTGCCGTTCCAGCCGGGTCAGCTCCTTGCGGGCCTGGCGGACCTCGGCGGCGGACATGCCACCTCCCGAGGCGGCGGCGGGCGCGGCGGACGACGTGCCGCCCGCCCGCGGAAGGCCGGCCCGCTCCGCGGTCCGGGCGAGGTATTCGTCCACACCGCCGGGCAGGTGCACCAGCCGGCCGTCGCCGAACATCCCGTACGCCGTGTCGGTGACCCGCTCGATCAGGTAGCGGTCGTGGCTCGCCACGATGATCGTGCCGGGCCACGAGTCGAGCAGGTCCTCCAGCGCGGCGAGGGTGTCGGTGTCCAGGTCGTTGGTGGGCTCGTCGAAGAGCAGCACGTTGGGCTCGCCGGCCAGCAACCGCAGCATCTGCAACCGGCGTCGTTCCCCACCGGAGAGGTCACTGACCGGGGTCCAGAGCCGGCGGTCGTCGAAGCCGAACACCTCGGCGAGTTGCGCGGCGGAGACCTCCCGGTCGCCGAGCTGCACCCGGCGGGCGACCTCCTCGACGGCTTCGAGCACCCGCAGGTGGCCGGGCAGCTCGCTGAGCTCCTGGGAGAGGAACGCGGGCCGCACGGTGGAGCCGGTGCCGAGGCGGCCACCGTCGGGGCGGGTGATGCCGGCCAGCATCCGCAACAGCGTGGTCTTGCCGGCGCCGTTGGCGCCGAGGATGGCGATCCGGTCACCGGGGCCGACCAGCCAGGTGACGTCGCGCAGGATCTCCTTGGGGCCGGCGTGCAGCTCGACGTTCTCCAGCTCGTACACCTGCTTGCCGAGCCGGGAGGTGGCCATGCGCTGGAGCGACATGGTGTCGCGGGCCGGCGGCACGTCGGCGATCAGCGCGTTCGCGGCGTCGATGCGGAACTGGGGCTTGGAGGTCCGGGCCGGCGGCCCACGGCGCAGCCAGGCGATCTCCTTGCGGAGCAGGTTCTGCCGGCGAGCCTCGGTCGCGGCGGCGACACGATCGCGTTCGGCGCGGGCGAGGGTCCAGGCGGCGAAGCCACCCTCGTAGGCGCGGACGGTCTGGTCGGCGACCTCCCAGGTGTAGGTGCAGACCGCGTCCAGGAACCACCTGTCGTGGGTGACCACGACCAGGGCGCCCTTGCGCCCGACCAGGTGCCGGGCCAGCCAGTCGACACCGCCGACGTCGAGGTGGTTGGTGGGCTCGTCGAGGATGAGCAGGTCGGAGTCGCGCACGAGCAGCGCGGCGAGTGCCACCCGGCGCCGTTCGCCACCGGACATCGGGCCGACCGGCTGGTCCAGGCCGAGGTGCGGCATGCCGAGGCCGTCGAGGATGGCCCGCACCCCGGCGTCGCCGGCCCACTCGTGCTCGGCGCCCATGCCCTCGGCCAGCCAGGCGGTGCCGAGCACGACATCCCGGACGGTGGCTTCGGGAGCGAGGGTGAGCTGCTGCGGCAGCCAGAGCACGCGGAGGTCACGGCGGTGGGTGACCCGGCCGTCGTCGGGGTCCTCCTGCTTGGTGAGCAGCCGCAGCAGGGTGGACTTGCCGGCGCCGTTGAGGCCGACCACGCCGATCCGGTCGGCGTCGTCCAGGCCGAGCGAGACGTCCGTGAGTAGCCGCCCCGCGGCGCCGTACCCCTTGGACACCCGGTCCAGATTGACGATGTTCGCCACGTTCCACCCTTCATGATCAAGGCGTCCGGGTGCCGGCGGGCACCTGGACGCCTGACCCAAGGGTACGCGGACGCCCGCGCTGCCCGCGCCGCGCGCCCGCCGGCCCGCCGGGACGTGCGGTCAGCCGACGCGAGCGCCGGCGACCGGACCGCGCGCGACCCGCGCCTGACGGCACACGCCAGCGGCGGTCAGCTCGGCGGCGATCCGCTCCGCGTCGGCCGCGTCGGCGGCGAGGAACACGCAGGTCGGCCCGGAGCCGGAGACGATGCCGGTGAGCGCGCCGGCCGCCTCGCCGGCCTTGAGCGTGTCGGCCAACGCCGGACGCATGGCCAGCGCGGCGTCCTGCAGGTCGTTGCCGAGCGTCCGGGCCAGCACCCGGGGGTCACGTTGGCGCAACGCGCCCAGCAGCGCATCGGTGCTGCCCAGCGGGGCACCGGCGGCACCGGAGTCGCGGAGCCGGTCCAACTCCCGGTACGCGGCCGGGGTGGACAGGCCGACGTCGGCGATCGCCACCACCCAGTGCCAGGAGGTGGGGCGGACCAGCACCGGGCTGACCGCCTCGCCCCGGCCGGTGCCCAGCGCGGTGCCGCCGTAGATCAGGAACGGCACGTCGGAGCCGAGGTCGGCGGCGATCCCGGCCAACTCGTCGCGGGACAGCCCGGTGCCCCAGAGCGCGTCGCAGGCCACCAGTGCGGCGGCCGCGTCGGCGCTGCCACCGGCCAGCCCACCGGCGAGCGGGATCTGCTTGCGCAGGTGCAGTCGGGCGTGTGGCAGCACGCCCGCGTACCCGGCGAGGGCGTGCGCGGCGCGGATTACCAGGTTGGTGTCGTCCAGCGCCAACTCGCCGGTGCCCTCGCCCTCCATGGTCAGGGCGAGCGTGTCGCCCCGGCGGGCCGTCAGCTCGTCGTAGATCGAGATGGCGTGGTAGACGGTGTTCAGCTCGTGGTAGCCGTCCCGGCGCAGCGGGCCCACCCCGAGGTGCAGGTTGACCTTCGCGGGCACCCGGACCTTCACCGGCCCGATGGCCCCGCGTCGCTCGTCCTCGTCGTCAGGTCGCCAGGCCTCGGTCACGGGGTGATGTCCCGCACGTGCAGGCGGATGTCGAACGGCTTGGCCACGATCAGCTCCTCGGCGGAGTCGGCGGCCAGCTCGTACCGGCCGTCGACCAGGTCGTACGCGTACACGTGCACCGGATTCTGCTCGACCCGCCAGTAGTGCGGGATCCCGGCATCGGCGTAGTCGGCAGGCTTCTCCAGCCGGTCCCGCCGTCGGGTGCTGCGGGAGACGACCTCGACAACCAGAATCACGGGCTCAGCGGTCGAGTAGTGGCTGTCATAGTTGATCGTCTCGGCCGCGAGCAGCATGACGTCAGGCTCAAAGGTCTGGTCGACGCCGACCATGACGCCTGTGGCGAAGCTGGGCTCCATCCCCTTCGGCGAATGTTGCCTCAGCCAATTCCAGAGCAGGCCGCTGATCTTCTGATGGCCGAACGTCGGGGAGGGGACCACGATCATGACTCCGTCGCGTAGCTCCACCCGGGGAGCGTCATCGGGCAGGGAGAGCACGTCTTCGACGGTGTAGTTGCCGAGCCTCTGGCGCCAGAGGTCCGGACCGGACCAGCGGTCGCGCGGCGGGGGCAAAGCATCCGCGGTCACTCGTACACCTCCTCGGCGGGCACGGCGTCAGCCTACTTCGCGGCCCGCGTACCGGCCGGAGCCGACGCGGCGATGGCGGCGAACTGCTCGACGGTCAGTGACTCCCCTCGGGCGCCGGGGTCGACACCGGCCGCGGTGAGCGCGGCGGCGGCCCGGTCCGGGCCACCAGCCCAGCCGGCCAGGGCGGCGCGCAGCGTCTTGCGGCGCTGCGCGAACGCCGCGTCGACCACGGCGAAGACCTGCTCCCGCCGCACGTCGGTGCGGGGTGGTTCGTGGCAGGTGAAGGCGACCAGGCCGGAGTCGACGTTGGGCACCGGCCAGAACACGTTCGGCGGCACCTTGCCGGCACCTCGGGCGTGGGCGTACCAGGCGAGCTTGACCGACGGGATGCCGTACACCTTGGAGCCGGGACCGGCGACGAGCCGGTCGGCGACCTCCTTCTGCACCATCACCAGGCCGTGCCGCAGGGTGGGCAGCACGGCGAGCAGGTGCAGCACCACCGGCACGGCCACGTTGTAGGGCAGGTTCGCCACCAGTGCCGTCGGTGCGGGGTCGGCCACGTCGGCGGCGGCGATGCGCAGCGCGTCGGCGCGGTGCACGGTGAGCCGGTCGGCGTCCGCGCCGGCGTGCCGGGCGACGGTCTCCGGCAGCGCCCCGGCGAGCACCGGGTCGATCTCCACGGCGTGCACGTGCCCGGCGACCGGCAACAACCCCAGGGTCAGCGAACCGAGGCCGGGACCGACCTCCAGCGCCACGTCGTCGGGGGTCAACCCGGCGGCGGTGACGATCCGGCGCACGGTGTTCGGGTCGTGCACGAAGTTCTGGCCCAGCTTCTTGGTGGGCGCGACGCCCAGCCGGGCGGCGAGTTCCCGGATCTCCGCCGGGCCGAGGAGACCGGTCATGCCGGGCAGCGTAGCGACGGGGTCGGGGCCGACCGTCGGGCCGGGCTCACCACGGGCCGAAGGCCCGGTCACCGGTGGCGGAGATGGCCGCGCACAGCTCGTCCAGGTCGCTGCCGGTGGTCGCGGCGAGCGCGCGGACGGTGAGCGGGATCAGGTACGACGCGTTCGGCCGGCCCCGGTGCGGCGTCGGGGTGAGGTACGGGGCGTCGGTCTCCACCAGGATCTGGTCCACCGGGGTGAGCGCGGCGGCCTCGCGCAGGGCGGCGGCGCTGCCGAAGGTGACGGTGCCGGCGAAGCTGAGCAGGTAACCCCGGCGGACGCACTCGCGGGCGAACTCGGCGTCACCGGAGAAGCAGTGCAGCACCACCGTGTCCGGGGCACCCTCGTCGTCGAGGATCCGCAGCACGTCGGCGTGTGCGTCCCGGTCGTGGATGACGAGCGTCCTGCCGTACCGCTTGGCGATGGCGATGTGCGCCCGGAAGCTCGCTTCCTGCGCGGCACGCCCCTCGTCCCCGGTGCGGAAGAAGTCCATTCCGGTCTCGCCGATCCCCCGGACCCGGTCGCGGGCAGCGAGGGACTCGATCTCCCGCAGCGCCTCGTCGAGGTCGGTCAGCCGGGGCGCCTCGTTGGGGTGCAGCGCCACGGTGGCCAACACGGCGGGATACGCCTCGGCGGTGTCCGCACTCCATCGCGAGGAGGCGACATCCACCCCCACCTGGACCAGCCGGTCCACGCCGACCTTGCCGGCCAACGCGATCGCCACGCCGACCGGGTCGTCGGCCGGCCCGCCACCGGGCACACCCGCCTCACTGACCGTGATGTCCAGGTGGGTGTGGCTGTCCAGCACCGGCCGGGGCAGCGGCTCGGGGGCGGGCGGAAACTCTCCGGCCCGCCGGGCGGCACGCTCGCGACGGGATTCAGTGGGCTCGCTCATCAGCCACAGCATCACACACCGGGCCTGTCCATCTGCCCGCCACCCGACGTTCACCCCGACTACGCCGCGCGACTCTACCGTCGCCGCGTGAGCCGAGCGCGGCCGAGCGCAGCGAGGCGGTGGCGTGAGCGAGCGCGGCCGAGCGCAGCGAGGCGGTGGCGTGAGCGAGTGCAGCGAGCGAACCAGGTGGCACAGCAGCCTGGCGTCTCACGCCGCTGCCGAGCGCAGCGAGGCGGTGGCGTGAGACAGCGAACCGAACAGGGGGAGGTGGCAGCATGAGCGTCACCCCTCAGGTCGGCGCGGCCGGCGAACGCACCGGGCTGCACGTGGCGTTCGGCGGTGGCGTCTACCCGGCCGAGGAGATCGCCCGAGGCGCCGCGTACGAGTTGTTCAGCGCCGACGAGGTGGCCGGCTTCGAGTGGGCGCCCCGACCGGGCAGCGCCCTGCCGTGGCGGCGGTTCGTGCACGTCACCGAGGTGACCGCGGTGCACGGCGCGGGCGAGCCCTCCGACGAGCCGGAGACACCGCTGATGGTGCCGGCGCACCGCGAGCGGGGTTGGGCGTACCTGCACCAGCTCAGCCAGCAGCCGGCCGCGGCGGGAGACCCGACGCTGGTCGCGGCACGGGCGTCGGCGGTGGTCCGGCGGGGCACCCGGATGGTGAAGGTGCTCTCCACCCAGCAGGTCGCCGGGTACCTGCGGGGCTGGCTGCCGCACGGCTTCTGCTACCGCGAACACGACGTGGCGCATCTGCGTACGCCGGCGGCGACGACGGTGTTGCGCACCGACGGTGAGGTCGGCCGGGACGGCCCGGAGGTGACGTACGCGTTGCGCTGGCGGGCGTCCGACCCGGGCGACTACGACGTGCCGGCGGGCGAGGCGCACCGCGGCCTGACCGCGTTGGCCGCCCGGGACCGGCTCGGTGCGCCGGTGCTGGGCACGGGCTTCGTGCCGAGCAACGGTCAGCTCATCCCGGAGTTCGTCACCCGTGACTTCGCCGACCTGCCGATGCCGGCGAACGCCGCCCTGCTCGCCTACCCGGCCCAGGGGGAAGAGGTGGTGCTCTACACCTACCAGGCCGAGCAGCGCGGGTGGCTACGGATGGTGGGACCGCAGTGGCGGCACCTGCTGGCCGCGGTGCCGGGCCTCTCCCCGGACCAGGAGTACGTGCCGAACGCCGACGCGCCGCGCTCCACCCAGTTGGTGGGGCTCTACGGCGACACCGAGTACGAGGCGGTGGCCGACCTGCCCGGCGGGTTCCGGGTGTTGGCGATGACCCGGGCGGCCCGTTATCCGGTCAGCGCGGTGGCCCGCCGGGTCCGGTTCGCCCAGTGGCGGGGCGTGCCGTGCCTGGTGCTGCGGGAGGAGGCCGGCTGGCTGCGGGTGCGGCTGCGCCACCCGAACCCGGACGCGGTGCTGACGACCGGCGCGCAGTGCCACGAACGGGGCGTCTACGAGGCCTGGGCACCGGGTGCCGAGGTCACCGACGACCAGGTGATGGACACCCGGTACGCGATGTGACGGCCCCCGGTCGACAGGATGCCCTGCCGACCGGGGTGTCGGGACGTTCAGTCGGCCAGCCGGGCCAACTCCTCGTCGACGATCGACGGGTCGAGCTTGCGGAACACCGGCTTCGGCGTGACCAACGGCCGGCCCGCCTCGATCGACACCGACTCCCAGCGCGCGCCGACCGTGTAGTCCCCGGTCAGCACCGGGTACGCCGGGCCGCCGTCGAGGTCGTCGACCTGCTCGATGACCGGCATCGGCGCGTGCACGCCGGTGCCGCCGAGCAGCTCGTGCACCTGCTGCGCGGAGTGCGGCAGGAACGGCGTGAGCAGCGTGTTGGCGTCGCTGATCACCTGGAGGGCGACGTGCAGGATGGTGCCCATCCGGGGCTTGTCCGCCTCGTCCTTGAGCTTCCAGGGCGCCTGCTCGGAGAGGTACCTGTTGGCCTCGGCGACCACCTTCATGGCCTCGCCGATGGCCTGCTTCTGCCGGTGCCGGCCGATCAGGTCACCGACCGTGGTGAAACCGGTGCGGGCCGCCGCGAGCAGCGCCTCGTCGGCCTCGGTGAGCCCGGCCGGGTCGACCGGCGGGATCGCACCGAAGTTCTTCGCCGCCATCGACACACACCTGTTGACCAGGTTGCCCCAGCCGGCGACCAGCTCGTCGTTGTTGCGGCGCAGGAACTCGGCCCAGGTGAAGTCGGTGTCGTTGCTCTCCGGGCCGGCGGCGGCGATGAAGTAGCGCAGCGCGTCGGCGTCGTAGCGCTCCAGGAAGTCGCGAACGTAGATGACCACCTTGCGGGACGAGGAGAACTTGCGCCCCTCCATGGTCAGGTATTCGCTGGAGACCACCTCGGTGGGCAGGTTGAGCCGGCCCAGCTCGCCCGGCTCACCGTCGCGGGAGCCCTCGCCGGAGTATCCGGAGAGCAGCGCCGGCCAGATCACCGAGTGGAAGACGATGTTGTCCTTGCCCATGAAGTAGTAGGAGCGCGAGTCCTTGCCCTCCGCGTCAGTCGACCACCACTTGCGCCACGCCTCCGGGTCGCCGGAGCGGCGGGCCCACTCGATGGAGGCGGACAGGTAGCCGATCACCGCGTCGAACCAGACGTAGATCCGCTTGTCCGGCCGGTCGCGCCAGCCGTCCAGCGGGATGGGCACGCCCCACTCCAGGTCGCGGGTGATCGCCCGGGGCTGGAGGTCGTCGAGCAGGTTGCGGGAGAACCGCAGCACGTTGGGCCGCCACCCGTCCCGGGTGTCCAGCCACTGCCGCAGCACCTCGGCCAGGGCGGGCAGGTCCAGGAAGAAGTGCTCGGTCTCGACGAACTTCGGAGTCTCCCCGTTGATCCGCGACTTCGGGTCGATCAGGTCGATCGGGTCGAGCTGGTTGCCGCAGTTGTCGCACTGGTCGCCGCGGGCGCTGTCGTACCCACAGATCGGGCAGGTGCCCTCGATGTACCGGTCGGGCAGGGTGCGCCCGGTGGACGGCGAGATCGCGCCCATGGTGGTCTTCGGCACGATGTAGCCGTTGCGATACATCCCCTCGAACAACTCCTGCACCACCGCGTAGTGGTTGCGGGTGGTGGTGCGGGTGAACAGGTCGTAGGAGAGCCCGAGGCCGTGCAGGTCCTCGACGATCACCCTGTTGTACCGGTCGGCCAGCTCGCGCGGGGTCACCCCGTCGGCGTCGGCCTGCACCTGGATCGGGGTGCCGTGCTCGTCGGTGCCGGAGACCATGAGCACGTCGTGGCCAGCCATCCGCATGTACCGGGCGAAGACGTCGGAGGGAACGCCGAAACCGGAGACGTGGCCGATGTGGCGGGGGCCGTTGGCGTACGGCCAGGCCACTGCCGCGAGAACGTGACTCATGAGCAGCAAGCCTAGTGACCCGTCCGGGGCGTCCGCGAACCAATAGGGGGTGCCCGGCCAGCGGACCGGACCAACCACCCCGGCCTTTGGTCCGATTTGTCGCCGACACGCGCCTCAACTGCCCGTTCCGCCCTCCCGGTCGGTGTGCAATGAACCTCGTGACTGGCAGACGAGCGGCGTGGGACCACGAGGACCGTCCCAGCGGCCCGGCGGTCGGCGGCGACCCCGGCAGCGAGCCTGCCGCGCCCCGCGGTGCCGGGGTCGCGCCGCAACCCCGGCTGGTGCCCGGCGTCGACTCCGGTGCGCAGCGGCCCACACCGGCGGGCAGGGCCGGCCCACCGGCCCGCCCCACGCCGGCGACGCCGACGCCGGTCCGTCCGACCCCGGCCGCACCGGTGCCCAGCCCAGCCCGACCCGGTCCACCGGGCCCCCCGGCCGGCACGGCCCCCGCCTCGGCACCGGGCTCGGACGCCGTCGAGGTGGAGCCGACCACCGGGGCGCCGGTGGACGCCGTGCCGAGTCGGGTGCCCGTCCGGCAGCAGAGCCGCCGGCAGCGGGGCCGCCAGCCCGGCAGCGACCTGCCGGACGACGACGACGGCGCCTTCTGGGCACCGATCGAGCAGGTGCACTGGGACGGCACCCCGGTCCGGGAGGACCCGTCGCCGGAGCGCGACCGCGGCTCACGACCGGCGGGGCGCCGAGCACCCAGCCGTGCCGTCCCACCGCCGGATCCGCTGCCCGGACTCGCCGCGCTTGTGGCACTGACCCTGGTCACGGCCTTCTTCGCCTGGGTCAGTGCCGGCCCGTTCTGGCTCGCGGTCGGGCACGCCCGGCCGGGCACGGTGGTGATCACCGACTGCACCGGCGGCGGGCTCACCCAGCGGTGCCGGGGGATCTTCACGGCCGAGGACGGGCGGTTCATCGCACACGGTGTCCGGGTCGGCGGCGTGCCCGCCGGAGGGGACGCCCCGGGTACGCCGCTGTCGGCCCGGATGACCGGCCCCGACGGCGGCACCGCGTACGCGGACACCGGAGTGGGCCGGCACCTGCGCTGGCTACCCGGCCTGCTGGTGATGCTGGGCTGCACCGTCGGCATCGTGCGGTGGACCGGGTCGGCGCGGCTGCCCGGCCGCCGGCACCGCCGCTGGGCCGTGGCCGTCGCCGTCGCCGGCCCGACGCTGATCACCGTCGGCTTCCTGGCCGCCGCCTGGTGAACCCGGGCTTCCGCGCGACGTGGGAGAGCCTCGGTCAGCTGTGCACGATCGTGTAGACGTCCCGGCGGCGCAGCGCGTACTCGGTGGCGACGTCGGTGATGGCGTCGCGGCGCGACCGGCCGGCGGCCTCCCGCTCGGCGACCGCCGCGCGCAGGGTGTCGTCGTCGGGGCGTTCCGGGGCGGTCACCGGTGCCCCGGCCACCACCAGGGTGATCTCACCGCGCGGGTCGCCCTCGGTGGCCCACCGGGCCAGCTCGCCGAGGGGACGGCGGAGCACCTCCTCGTAGGTCTTGGTGAGCTCGCGGCAGAGCGCGGCCGGCCGATCCGCGCCGAACGTGTCGGCCAGGTCGGTGAGCGCCGCGCCGATCCGGTGCGGGGCTTCGAAGAAGACGAGCGTGCGCTCCTCGGCGGCGAGCGCGCGCAGCCGGGACCGGCGGGCGCCGGGAGTGCGGGGCAGGAAGCCCTCGAAGCAGAACCGGTCGCAGGGCAGCCCGGACACCGCCAGCGCGGTGGTCACCGCGCTCGGCCCGGGAGCGACGGTGACCGGCGCGCCGACGTCCAACGCGGCCCGGACCAGCCGGTAGCCGGGGTCGGAGACGCTCGGCATCCCCCCGTCGGTCACCAGGGCCACCACGTACCCGCCGAGGATGACCTCGACCAGCTCGGGCGTACGCCGCTCCTCGTTGCCCTCGAAGTAGGAGACGATCCGACCGCCGACGGTGATGTCGAGATCGCGGGCCAGCCGGGTGAGCCGGCGAGTGTCCTCGGCCGCCACCACGTCGGCGCTGACCAGCACCTCCCGGAGCCGGGCCGAGGCGTCGGCGGGGTTGCCGAGCGGGGCACCGAGCAGGATCAGGCGCCCAGCTTCGGACATTTCACCCACGAATTCGTCTCCTTCATCGACAGCTGATACCGGTATCGGGGACGACGGGCGCCACCGGGCACCTTGGCAGCCTACGATCGCCGGGTGACGAGTGCGTCGACAGCGCAGAGCCCGAGCGCCGATCCTGCCAAGATGGTCGAGGTGACGGGCGAGCCCAGTCCCAACCAGGAGCCGACGGCACCACCTGCCGGTGCCGGCGGCGCGCCCGAGAGGATCCGGCGACGGTTCGGCACCGTCGACACCCAACTGGACCGGTTCTCCTGGGCGGCCACAGCGGTGGTGGTGGCCATCGCGGCGATCCTGCGTTTCGTCGGGCTGACAAACATCAAGGGCAAGATCTTCGACGAGACGTACTACGCCAAGGACGGCTACGGGCTGATCAGCCGGGGCGTCGAATGGAACTACAAGGACAACGGCCCGTCGTACGTCGTGCACCCGCCGCTGGGCAAGTGGCTGATCGGCCTCGGCGAGTGGGCCTTCGGCTACCAGGACGCCGACTCGAAGGTCTCCGTCCCCGGGCACCTGGTCACCGCAGCACCGGAGCTCGGCTGGCGGTTCTCGGCGGCCGTGGTCGGCACCCTGTCGGTGTTGCTGCTGGTCCGCATCGGTCGGCGGTTGTTCCGCTCGACGGTGCTCGGCTGCGCCGCCGGCCTGCTGCTCGCCCTGGACGGCTTCCACCTGGTGCTGTCCCGCACGGCGCTGCTCGACATCTTCCTGCTGTTCTTCGTGCTGGCCGCGTTCGGCGCGTTGGTGCTCGATCGGGACGCCCGCCGTCGCCGCTGGGCGCGGGCCCTGGACGACGGGCTCGACCCGAGCCAGCCGGGCCGGGCCGGGCGCCCGCCGACCGGTTGGCGCACCTGGCCGTGGTGGCGGCTGGCCGCCGGGGTTCTGATCGGGTGCGCCTGCGCGGTGAAGTGGAGCGCACTGTATTTCGTCCCGGCCTTCGCGCTGCTGGTCCTCCTCTGGGAGGTCGGCGTCCGCCGGTCGGCGGGGACCCGCCGACCCTGGCGGGACGCCCTGCTGGACGAGCTGCCCTGGCTGCTGCTGGCCGGCGTGCTCATGATCGGCACCTATCTCGCCACCTGGTCGGGTTGGCTGATCACCGACGACGGCTACTACCGGCTCGCGTCGGCCTACCCGGCCGCCCACCTCAGTGACCGCCCGGTGATCGGCCCGCTGATCAACCTCTACGAGTACCACCGGGCGGCGTACGGCTTCCACGCCCAGCTCGACGATGCGCACAAATACCAGTCGTGGCCGTGGCAGTGGTTGCTACTCGGCCGCCCGGTGGCGTTCCACTGGACGCAGGAGGTCGGCTGCGGCGCGCCGAGCTGCGCCTCCGAGATCCTGCTGCTGGGCACTCCGCTGCTCTGGTGGTCGTTCCTGCCCGCCCTGGCGGCGCTGGCCTGGCTGGGCCTGGCCCGGCGCGACTGGCGGGCCGGCGCGATCCTGCTCAGCGTGGCCGCCGGGCTGCTGCCGTGGTTCTGGTTCGCCCTCGACGGCCGGACGATGTTCTCGTTCTACACCGCTCCGGCGCTGCCCTTCCTGGTGCTGGCCGTGGTCTACGTGCTGGGCGCGATGATCGCTCCCGCCGGGGGTGACGTGGGCACGGTGGCGCCGCTGGTGCCCGGCGACCCGGCTTACGAGCGCCGACTGGTGGGCAGCATCGCGGCCGGGGCGTACGTGCTGCTGGTGGCGCTCTGCTTCGCGTACTTCTATCCGATCTTCGTCGGCAAGAACATCCCGTACGCGGACTGGTTGTCGCGGATGTGGCTCGACGGTCGGTGGATATAAGCACCGACAGGCGACGCGCCGCACAGCGCGACGGAGAAGGGCCCGCACGCCGAAGCGTGCGGGCCCTTCTGACATAGACGCGCGCCCCGATCGCCTGCCACGGGGGAAGCGGGCGATTGGGGCGCGCATGAAGAGCTTAACCACCGCGCACCACCGGCACAACGGGTCAACTTAAGTCAGATTTCCGACCGATGGCGGCCGAACCCATGCTTGCCGTCGAGCAGTTGACCGAGGGTGACCCGGAGTGGACCCAGAGCGCGATGTCGATCGACCAGGGGTGGTCGTCGGTTCGGGCGGGTCCGGCAGGACTGGAACCCGCACCAACCCGAGTGATCATCCAAAGTGGATCTCACTACACTGCGGGCCGTGATCAACTTCAGACGATCGGCGGCTGTCCTTCTCGGACTGTTGGCGACCACCGCGCTGACCGGGCCGGCCCCGGCGCGGGCAGACGAGGAACAGGCGCCGGAGCCTCCCCGGGTCGAGCTCGTGCTCGACGTCAGCGGCTCGATGCGCGCCGCCGACATCGACGGACGCAGTCGGATCTCGGTCGCCCAGCAGGCCTTCAACGAGGTCGTGGACGCGCTGCCGGAGGAGACCCAGCTCGGCATCCGGGTGCTCGGGGCGACCTACCGCGGCAAGGACAAGCAGGTCGGCTGCCAGGACACCCAGCAGATCGTGCCAGTCGGTCCGGTGGACCGTGCCGCCGCCAAGGCCGCGGTGGCGACACTGCGGCCGACCGGCTTCACACCCGTCGGCCTCGCCCTGCGCTCGGCCGCACAGGACCTGGGCACCGGGGCCACCACCCGGCGGATCGTGCTGATCACCGACGGCGAGGACACCTGCGCCCCGCCGGACCCGTGCGAGGTGGCCCGGGAACTGGCCGCCCAGGGCACCAGCCTGGTCGTCGACACCCTCGGTCTGGCCCCCGACGAGAAGGTCCGGCGGCAACTGCTCTGCATCGCCAGCGCGACCGGCGGCACCTACACCGCTGCCCAGAGCGCCGAGGAGCTGACCGGCCGGATCAAGCAGCTCGTCGAGCGGGCCGGCGACACCCACACCCGGGCGCCGACAGTCGTCGGCGGCGCGAACGCCTGCGACTCGGCGCCGCTACTCGCCCCCGGGGTCTACGCCGACCGGGAGGCGTTCTCCGAGCACCGCTACTACCGGGTGCCGGTACGCCCCGGGCAGGAGCTTCGCGCGTCGGTCAGCATGGCGCTGGACCGCCCCGTGAACCGGGACTACGGGGTGTTGCTGCGGGCCACCGCGGCGGACGGTCGGGAACTGGTCCGCGGCGCGGACGCCGGAAGCGGGCGGGCCGACGTGCTCGCCGCCGGGTTGCGCTGGTCCGCCACCGCCGACGACGAGGATGCCGCGCAAGCCGAGGAGACCGCCAACCCGGTCGTCGAACCCACCACCGTCTGCCTGGTGGTGAGCAACTCGTTCGCCCCGCGCCCCGGCACCGCGGCGACCCCGGGCATGCCCGTGGAGTTGACAGTCGACGTGGTCGCCGCCGCCCCCGCGCCGGACGGACCCGACCTCGGCCGGGGTTGGGTGCTGCTCGCCCTGCTCACCGTCGCCGGGCTGCTCACCGGTCTACTCGCCGGCCTGCTCACCCGCTGGTGGGTTGCCACCTGGAGGGAGAACTGATGCGTACCGCACTGTTGCGTTCGCTGGCGGCGCTGCTCGCCGCCGGCGGGGCCGCGCTGCTCCCGGCCACGGCCGTCGCCGCGCCGACCCCCTCCCCCGGGGCCACCCCGGTGAACCGGGCCGGTACGTCGTTCCTCAGCGCCACCCCGATCTCCGCCGGGCAACCGGTGCGGGTGGACGCCTCGATCGGTGACCACCTCTACTGGTCGTTGCCGGCGACCGCCGGTCAGGTGCGGGAGGTCAGCGCCACCGTCACCTTCCCGAAGGGACGCAGCGGCCCCTCCACCTGGACGGTCGACGTCTTCGACGGGTTGCGGCGGCGCCAGGCGTGCACCGCGGGGGCGCAGACCCCCACCGTGGACGCGAAGGCGACGAGCGTGGCGCTGGGCTGCACCCTGCGCGAGGTGCGGCCGTGGGCCGAGCCCTGGTCGGCCGACCCGCTGCCCGGCACGTACGTCGTCCGGCTCTCCGTGACCGATCTGCCGGAGTCGGATCTGGGTGCGCCGATCGACGTGGACCTGCTGGTGGGCACCATCGCCGACCGGGGTTCCTCGGCCGACGACGGTGAGTTGGCCGCACCGCTGGTGCCGAACACCAAGGCGGGCACGGTGCTCAACGCCGTACCCCCGGTGGACCCGGAAGCCGACGACGAGAGCGACCCGCTCGCGGACTGGTTGCCGGACCTCGGCTCGCGCTGGGTCTGGACCAGCATCGGCGGCGTGCTCGCCGCGGTGGCCGGCGTGGTCGGTTTCGCGGTGACCCGACGACCCCGGCGGCGCTGAACGACGCCCGGCCCCGCTGGTGGCCCCGCCCGACGGCGGGGCCACCAGCGCTCAGGCGCGCCGGCGACCGCGTGGCAGCCAGCCGATGAACCGGCTCTGCAGTGACATCACCGGGGCAGCGCGCAGATCCTCCGTGGCGGCGGCGAGGCAGGAGCCCAGATAGACGCTGAGCATTGCCCGGTCACTGCCGTACTCGGCCAGCAGCCGGCTGCGTTTCGTCGCGCACGGCCATTCGTCGCCGCAGGAGCCGCAGCTCCAGCAGGGGGTCTTCGGGGCGTGATCATCGGCCCGCACGCCCGGTCGTTCGGCACCATCGGTCATCGCACGTCCTCCCAGATGTCCAAGGGTCTGGCCGGCAGCCGTGCCCGGCCAAGGTTCGATGGTCGTCCCCCCGGAGCCATCAGAGAGAGCGATGCGCAGCCCTCCGGTGATACATCCTTGCGGTACCTTCTCCGGTTGTGGGAGTCGGAAATTTGACGCTTGACCCGATGCTCCATCCCTACCGACGGGTAAGCCAGCGCGATGCGTGACCTGTTGCCGTCGACTGTCGCGGTGGCCGTCGCCGGCCCGGACGACTGGGTCGGCGAGCTGCTCGCCGCCGAGCAGGCGTGCCTCAGCGACCAGGCCGTGCCGACCCGCCGGAGGGACTTCACCGCCGGGCGGGTCTGCGCCCGCAGGGCTCTGACCGGGCTTGGCCTGCCACCGACCGCCGTGCCGGCCGCCGACCGCGCGCCGGTCTGGCCCGCGGGGGTGGTCGGCACCATCACCCACACCGCAGGCTACTGCGCCGCCGCCGCGGCGCGCGCCAGCGACATCCGGTCCGTCGGAATGGACGCGGAACAACACCGCGAGATCAGCCCGGGAGTACGCAGACTCGTGCTGCTGCCCGAGGAGGAGGCCGATCTCGCGCGGTTGCCCAGCGGCATCTTCTGGCCGATCGTGCTGTTCAGCGCGAAGGAGACCGTCTACAAGGTCTGGCATCCGGTCGTCGGGAGCTGGTTGGATTTCCAGGACGCCCGGCTCGACATCGACCCCGACGCGGGCACGTTCACGGCCCGGATCGCGCCGGCCCGGATCGCCGAGGCGGACGTCGACGACCCACCGGCGACGATCAGCGGCCGCTTCGTCGTCGCCGACGGGCTCGTCCGCACCGCCGCGGTGCTCCCCCCGCGCTGAGCCCCGGGCGCTCGGCGCTTGAGCCCGGGCCCTCGGCGCTGAGCCCCGAGGCGCTCGGCGCGACGGTCCGGCGGTCGGCCACGCACGGTAGCGTCGGTCGGGTTCCCGGAACCGCACGTACCGAGGCGTCAAGGAGTACGGTGACCCACCCCCAGCCCCCCGTCGGGCCGCACCACCGCCAACAGTCGTACCAGGGGTCGTCGTTTGTGGCGACAACGCAGCCGCCGTTCTCGGGCGCCGCGTATCCGACGGCTGGCGGTGGGCACCCGGGCACCGACCGCCCGTTCCCGGTGACCGGTCTGCCGGGCTATCCGCTCGTCGCACCGGCGACGGCACAGACGAACACCTCCAAGCGCACCGCCGTGGTCGTCGCGATCACCACTGCGGTGCTCACCCTGCTCTGCTGCGTGGGCGGGATCGTGGCGGCGGTGGTCAGCACCAAACAGGACGACGACGCCAAGACCAACGCGATCGGCACCACTGGCTGGAAGTCGTAACCCAGGCGCGGGGCGACCGCACGCGCGGAGGGCGGGCACCCGTACGGGTGCCCGCCCTCCTTGTCAGTTGCCTCCGACGTCAGCAGCCCGTCCAGCGCACCGGGGTGACTCGCTCCGCGTTGCGGAACCCGACGATGGTGCCCGTGTCCGAGATGGACCGCGCGCCGATGGTCACCCGGTCGCCGCCGCCCGGCAGCACCCGGGAGATAGCGCCGCGGGCGACCCGGTCACCGCCCACCACGACGCCCTTGGCGTTGACGTCGCCCAGCCACTGCAGCTGCGGGTCGAGCATCGTGTACGAGCCGTCCCGCAGGTTCCACCGCACCTTGTCCCAGCTGCCGTTCAGGTCGACATTGCCGATCGCCCAGTGACCCGCGGCCGTGTTGACCTGGGCCGTCTGCGCGCCGGGGACCGTGAGTGCGTCGAACCGACCGTTCGGCCGGCGGACCCAGCTGGTCCAGGCCGCGAATTCACCGGCGAAACCGACGATGGTCCCGTTCGCCGTGATCCCGGTCGGCTGGGCGTTGGCCGGGGCGTCGAGCACCTCGACGGTGCCCGGCCGGGTGGCCGGCCAGCGCACCGCGAAGAACTCCCCGGTGTCGGCGTCGTTGCCGCTGCCGACGATGTCGCCGGCCGCGTTGATGGCGGTGACGGAGACACCCGTGGAGGACGGCACCACCGGCAGCAGCTCGACCTTGCCGTTGCGGTACCGCCACGGCTGGCCGTCGCCGCCCCAGCCGTTGCCGATCACGACGCCGTCGGCGTTGACGTCGGCGGGGGTCGCCATGCTCGGTGCCTCGACCTCGGTGAGCCGATTCCCGTCCCAGAGCAGCAGCAGGTACTGGTTGCCGGTGCCCACCTTCCGCAGGGCCGTGCCGGCGACGTAGCGGCCCGTCGGGTCGATGACGTTCGCGTCGGCACGATAGGTGTCCGTCGGGTACGGCAGAGTGCTGATCTTGCAGGTGTTGAAGGTCGCAGGCCTGGGCGCGGCGGTCGCCGGTGCGGAGACAGCGACGCCGAGAGAGGCGGCCAGCAGTCCGGCGGCGGTGACGCCGGCCAGAGTCCGTCGAGCGGTGTGAGTCATCTCTACTCCCCGTGTGAGCCCGGGTGATCCCGAGCGCCGTTTACTACTTGTGTCACACGCGACCGGGCCGCACGGTTGCAGCGTGTCGGGGAAAATCTGCGACGGAACTAGGGCGCCCACGGTTCGGCAGCGGTGACGACCGGCCCGCCGGTGCGTACCGATTCTTCGATGGCGAGGCTGATCAGATGGTCCTGACACGCCTCGGCCAGGGGGTACGGCGCCGGGCCCTCGTCGCGCGCCCACGCACCGGTGCGGGCGACGATGTCCGCGACCGCGATGTCGTCGTCGGACATTCCACTGCCGACGAACGGATTGCGGTAGACCACGACACCGTCGAAGCTGATGTGCTTCAGGTCGAGCCCCTCCAGGTTCAGGTCGAGCCCGGTCTGGCGGCGCACCAGGGACGACTCCACAGGTGTTTCCGGGTCGACGAGGCGGACGACCCGCTCGTCGACCAGCTCGCCGAGAGACCCCCGGACCACCAGCCGGCGTGCGCGCAGCGGATTCCACCACTGGTTGTCGGTGAAGTCGTACAGGCCCATCCGCCCGTCGAAATCGATGGTCGCGAGGGTGGTGGTGAGCTGCTGCGGGGTGCTGTCGGCCCGCCAGCCGGCCGGTGACAGCGGATCGGCCAGCGGTGCGACGAAGGCGCGCGCACTGACCTCGGCGACGTCGAAGCCGACGCCGAGCAGGCCACGGATCAGGGAGACGGCGTGGTAGAGGTGCGTCGAGGAGAGCTGGACCGAGGTCGGCTCGCCGAGCACCCCGGCGCGGACCAGACCCAGCCGGGCCGCGTGCCCGGGCATCAGCAGGTACTGCTCGGCGACCTGCACCAGACCGCTGCCGCCGACGTCGGTCCAGAGTGACCGCAACCCCGCCAGGTCGGGGGCGGGCGGCGTTTCGGCGAGCACCGGTACGCCGGCCGCGACCAGCTCGCGGGTCACGTCGGGCGTCACGGGCCAGGGCACCGACACGATGACGAAGTCCGGTCGCTCGTGGGCGAGTAGGTCGGCCGTCGTGCGGAAGGTCGGCACGCCCCATTCGGCCGCGACCACGGCACCACGCGATTCGGTACGCGTGACCACCCCGGTCACCCGGAACCGCTCCGGTAGGAGGCGAGCCAGTCGGAGGAAGAACTCGCCCCGCCAGCCGCTGCCGACGATGCCGAACCGGGTCTGGGTCGCCGCTGTCATCTGGGCTCCTCTCGTCGAGACCCGGATGCTAGTCGCCCGACCCTCGACTGCCCGACGGATTGGGGCCACACGGGCGGCTGGTCCCCTTTGTGCGGATTGTCGCACCGGCCGAATATGACCATCAATCCGTGCCGTAATTGGCGGACAGTAACCGCCGGGCAACCGCCCGTGCGGCTGTCCTGCTCCAGAGAGGAACGGGGATGCAAGGATCCTGGCGTAAGGCGGCACTCGCGGCCACCCTGTCGATCGTGGGTGTCTCGGCCGGGTTGGCCCTGGCGACACCCGCGCAGGCGCAGATCGTGGAGTCCGGTTCGGTCTCCTTCGGCGGCGACCCCGGCGACTACATCACCGATGGCGGCTCCTACTCGTACTCCACCGACGACGGCGACCAACTCAAGGTGGACGGCCCGCTCGACAACAGCCGTGTGTCGGTCAGCATCAGCGGTTACAACGGCGACCAGTGGTCCCTCACCTTTGACGCACCCGGCAGCGCGGCACTGACTCCGGGCACCTACGAGACAACGAACCGATACCCGTACAACGGGGCCGGCCCCGGCCTCGACCTGTCCGGCAACGGGCGGGGCTGCGAGAACGCGACCGGCACCTTCACGATCATCAACGCGGTATTCGGCTACAAGGGCTACCTGCGGACCTTCGACGCCACCTTCGAGCAGTACTGCAACGGCGCGACGGCGGCTGCTCGCGGCGAGGTGCACATCGCCAACCCGCCGCCGCCCGAGCGGCTGGAGCTCTCCCTCGCCGTGGCGACCGACGGCATCGCCCACCGGGTGAACGGCAACGCGGTTCTACACGGCACGGTGACCTGCAATCAGCCCGTCTCGGTGTCGCTGGACGGCACGGTCACGCAGATCGTCCGGAAGGTGATCGTTCGTGGCAGCTTCTCCACTCAGGTGACCTGCACACCGGGCAGCGCGGTCCCGTGGACGGCGGCGGCCGTCCCGACCGGCACCACCCCGTTCGCCAAGGGCCTGGCCGAGGCCATCACCCGGGCCATCGGTTACGACATTCCCTACGACGAGTACGTCTTCGTGACCGACACCTCGACCGTCAAGCTCACCCGGTCCTGACCCGTCGACGCCTGGCCGCCAGGCACGGCCGAGCGCACCTGATCGCCGGCCGCACCTGGTCGCCGGGCGCGACGGGCCGCCGGGCGGCGACGATGGCCGAGCACGCTTGGTCGCCAGGCGACGACGAGCCCCCCAGGCGCTACGGTGGCCGGGTCCGCGACGGAAGCACGACGAAAGATGTCACAGATGGCTGCCCACCCCGGACACACCGCGCCTCGCCCAGCGGTCACCACGGCGAGCCAGCCACCGTCCTCCTTGGACTACTACCTGGTCCTGCCTCGGCCCGGTGACCCCGACCCGGCCACCGCGGTCGGAGGGCTCGTCGTCGAGGAGTTCACCCGCGAGCACGACCAGGTCAGCACGGGCCTGGACAGCGCGGGCTGGACGCCGGCCACCGGCTGGTGGAGTTCCGCCTCGCTCAGCCGGGGCATCCGCACCGACCCGGCCACGCTGGCACGTGTGGTGCCCACCTCTCGCGCCCAGGCCGAGGGTCACTACCGCAGACTCGGCGGCGGGCAGCTGCCCGACGAGGCGGTGCTTCGCTCGTACTTCCTCGCCCACCAGCCGATCCCGACCGCCGCACCGCTGCGGCTCGGCCCCGCCCAACCGCCGGCCGGCTACCGTGAGCGACGCGTCTACCGCGTCCTCTTCGCCAAGGACCTCCACCCAGACCAGGTGACGAGCCTCCGGGCGGGCTGGCGTACGCCGGTCGACGCCACCAGCACATCAGCCGCGAGCGGCCACCTGGAGACGAACGTCGACCGGTTCAGCTGGGAGCTGCGACGGGTCGGCCACACACGTGCCTGGGCTCTCGACGTGATAGTCCTGCTGGGCACCGCCGCCGACGACGTGGTGGGTTCGGCCCTGTCCGACCTGACGAGAGTCCTGCGTCAGCACGGTCTGATACCGGTGACGACCGAGCGCTTCAGCTAGGAGCAGCGGTGACGTCACATTCCGCCTCATGGCGGCGCCAAGACGTCCCCTCCGATGGCTGAGATGGTAAGCGCACATGGCTGAGCAAATTTCGGCAGGTCAGATTCTGAAGATCGGTATGGCCATTGGTGTGATCCCAGAATCCGCGACGGTGGATCGCAAGGGACATGCTACGTGGTCTTCGGATGAGTTGGCGCTGGTGGCGATGCTGGAGCGACGCCCTGATGGCCGGCTTGGCTGGCACATTTTCGTTGGCGACCTCAAGCTCGGCCCGGCATTGTCCAGCTTTGGCAGCCTGACGGTCGCGATCGATCCCGCGGTAGATGATGCCATCGGTTGGCCGATGACAGACGAAACCGTCGAGCAATTCTTGCGCGGTGGCATCGGGATTGCCCGAGGGTTCGTTGTGGACCGTCTCGATCTCGCACAGCTGCTCGCCTCGGCATTGAACGTGCGACGGGGCAGTCTGACCACCTGGCTTCCCTTGGCCAACTATCCCGCGCGACTCGTCCAAGCACTGATCCTTGCTCGCGACCTGGGAGCGACCGAACTCGAAGTTGAAATCCAGGCAAAGCTAGGGTCCGGGACACTGCTGCTGCCCGGGGGGCAGGAAGTCGATGTTGCGGGCTCGGCGAAGCGCTGGGCGAAGCAGTACGCGGGGGCCCTCGGCCGCGAGATCTTGGTCTAGTGGCCGTCGGTAAGACAGGACTCAAGTTCAGCCCTGCCTCTATCGGTCAGGGTGGCGCTGCTGGATCAGCACTCGAGGATTTCGGAGCAGAAGATCAGGGCCGGGCTCGGTGCCCGACGTCGATGACGGGCTGCACGTGGGCCGCCACGGACAAGCGGACGGCGGACCGCGGCCGGCGCGGGTGCTCGCATTGGCGCCGTCGCCGCCGGAGGCGAGCGCCCTGGTCAGCATGTCCGTGGGCCGGCAACCTGCCACAAGGCACTAACCGGCAATGCGCGGAGCCTGTCGCCGAACGGCAGTGTCGAGGTCCCGGTGTAGAGGACGATGCCGGCGATGAAGTCGTCGCCGAGGCGGTCGGCGAGTCGACGTAATCCGCGGAAATCGTCGGATCCGACGGTTGTGGCTGCCTTGACCTCAATCCCGACCACATGGCCGGATCTGTTTTCGAGCACTGCGTCGACCTCGTACCTACTCTGGTCGCGGTAGTGGGAGAGGTCGGCAGACTGCTCCGACCAGGTGAGCTGGCGGGACAGCTCGGACAAGACAAATGATTCGAGCAATGCGCCGAAAGATGCGCCCGGCCGGAGCAGTGCGCGGGCGTCGGTCGCGATCTCGTTGGCGGCGATGCCCGAGTCGACAAAGATCAGTTTCGGCGCGGCAGTTGAACGGGTGCCAAGATTTCGGGACCAGCCAGGGATCCGCTTGATGAGGAAGATCTCTTCCAGTGCCTGGAAGTATCGTGCGATCGTCGGGCGGCTCAGTCCGAGGGCGGATTCGAGGGCGTTGGCGGCGATGATGGTCGCGGATCTGGCGGCGAGTAGGCGCACCAGCTTGCGCAGCTCGCCCTTGTGCTGAATGTCGGACAGTTGTCGCACATCGCGATCGATGAGCGCTTGGACATACGCGTCAAGGAATCGTTGGCGGCGCCGCGGGTCGACGCGGTTCGTGGCCTCGGGCAGGCCGCCTCGCACGATCCTGGCCGCGTAGTCGGCGCGGGTCACGTCCGACTCGTGTCGCAGTTCGGGGCCGAGCGCGAAGACGGCGTCGACGAATCCGTCCGGCTCGCCGTCGAGTTCGCCTTGTGAGAACGGCCAGAGCTCGACGGTTTCCATCCGGCCGGGCAACGCGTCCGGGGCAGCCACCATGCCGAACAGCCGCGATGAGCCGGTGAGCAGATAGCGGCCGGGACGAACGTCCTCGTCGACGGCCGCCTTGATGGCCAGCAGCAGTTCCGGAGCGCGCTGGATCTCGTCGATCACCAGCAGTTCGGCGGAGTCCACGAAACCAACCGGGTCGGCGATCGCCGCAGCCCGGTCCTGCGCCCGGTCGAGATCGCGGCGCTCGGCGAGCCGGTCGCCCGCGACGATGCGAACCAGGGTGCTCTTGCCTGCTTGGCGTGCTCCGTTGATCAGCACGACGCGGGTGTCAGCGAGTGCTGCGTCGACTTGCGCGGCGGCGTGGCGGGGGATCAAGTGCGGTGTGGGCACGAGTCATGATAACCGGCGGGGTTACGATCTGCGGGCAAGTCTGCTTTCGATCTGCGGCTCGGCGATGTTCGGTTCGCGGGCCTGTGGCGTTCGATATGCGGCGGCACGCCGATCGACGAGGAACATCGCCGGACCGCCACCTGGCTCGGCCGCAATCACTTGCCGCAGTCTTGGTCAACTGGCGGTGAGCACTCTGATTTTGCTGAAGGTCACGAACAAGCCGCCAGCGGCTGTCGTCGGGTGGGTGGTCTCTTGCGGACCCGGTGGCCCGTGCCAGGCAGCAGGACGTACCGAACCGGTTTCGCGGACGCCCAGGTCCGGTTCGGTAATCCGCCAGAGGTTTTTCGCGTGCCGGTGGATCAATGCGCCGCAGATCGGTGCTGGCATCAGCGCCTCTACGCCAGGAGTGCTAGCGGTCAATTTTCCCACAACAACCGGGACGCACTCTGTAGCTGGCAATTACTTCAGCATCCAGCGAACCACATCTTCATCGACGCACAGCGCCCGTCAAATGAGGGGCGGGAGCTATGAGCCGCACGGTGACGCACATCGTGGGGGCACTCGACCGCTGCGCAACCTCACGCTTGGGGCCACCGCCTCCGTCGAGCTCAGCCGTTCGGCTCAGGTTCTGCCGCCCCGTGCCGCGGTCTGGGGCCTCCGTCCGGCGGTCAAACGACGGTCAAATGTTCAAGGGCGGGTTCCCCGTCATCCGGAAACCCGCCCTTGACCTGCTGTTTCTTGGTGGAGCTGAGGGGATTTGAACCCCTGACCCCCTCGATGCGAACGAGGTGCGCTACCAGTCTGCGCCACAGCCCCCCACCGGCGAACCGGCTTCGGTCCCACCCGGCTTACACCGGGCGGGCCGGCAGCAAGGCTAACAGGTCGCCGGCCCCCACCGCGAATCCGCCCCCGGTGCGGCGCTCCACCCCACCCGGAGATCCACTCGGGTTCCTGCAAACCGGGGCATCCGGGACGCCCCGACACCCCACTTTCCTGAAACCCGAGTCGATCAAGCCGCCGGCCACCACCCGGCCAAGCCGCCGGCCACCACCCCGGCCACCACCCCGACCAAGACGCAGGCCGGGGCGCAGGCCAAGCCGCCGGCCACGACGCCGGCCACGACGCCGGCCAAGACGCCGACCACGACCCCGGGGCGCTGGCGGTCAGGCTCCTCGGCCGGCCTCGTAGGGGCGCCCGCGAAGCCCGCCGGACCGTCGGTACGAGACCGAGCCACCGTTGACCGCCGCTGGCAGGTCGCCGGGGCGGTCCAGGCCCATCGCGGCTCGGCGTACCCCCTCGCGTTGGGCCGCCAGGCGGCGCTGCGCCTCTCGGCGGGCCGCGGCGCGGCGGGCCTGTTCCCGGCGCACCTCGGCCTGCCGGGCGGCCAGCCAGGCGGCCTCCCGGGCCCGGGCGCGGCGGCGGCGACGCCCGGCGAGGGCCCGACCGCGCAGGTGGACGACGTAGACGGCCAGGAGCAGGAAGGTGACCGCGAAACCGATCCAGAAACCAGGGCTGGCGAACAGCACGCCGACCAGCTCGACGACGTTGAGCAGCAGCAGAGCGGCGAGCACCCGACGACGCCGGTAGACGGCGGGAGTGTGCTGGCGGCGGGGCGGTGGGCGGCGGCGGGACCGCTTCGATGCGGGTGGCACGGCGCGCAGGCGACCGGAGCGGCGGCTGGCCGGAGGCGCGGAGACCGGCGCGGTCAACGCTCCGGTGGTCGCATCCTCGCTCAGGGTGACGACAAGTGCGCGCGGAGGGTGGACCGGGCTCCGACCCGGCACAGTACGGCGCCGCCGGCGGCGCTGGAGCACCCGCGCCGTCGACTGCGCCCGCTCCGCCACCAACCGCTCGGTGGCGTCGTACCGGCGAACCAGCGCCGGGGCCAGGGCGAGCAGGCCGGCGGCGGCGAGGACGGCGAGGAGCACCGAGGTCGGCACCCTCACCCCTCCCGTCACCGAATTCGGAGCAACCGTCGCCCGACCGCAGGATCTTCCACCGATCGCGCCTGGGTGCGTGGATCGTCCGGCCGGGGAGCGCTTGCCGCAGCTTGCAGTTACTTGAGGTTACGGCGCGCCGACCAGGATGCCGCCACGCCGCGCCGATCCCGTCCGTGGGACAGCCTCTACCGGGCGTTGGCGCGTACCCGATGCCAGCGGGCCAGCAGGCCACCCTCGGCGGCGATCTCCTCACTCGTCAGCGCGTATCCGATGTGGTCACGCCACGCGCCGTCGATGTGCATGTAGCGCACGTGGTACGACTCCTCGCGGAAGCCCAGCTTTTCCACCACCCGCCGCGACGGGCGATTCTCCGGGCGGATGTTGACCTCCACCCGGTGCAGCCCGCCCGGACCGAACGCGTGGTCCACGGCGAGGGCGAGCGCCGTCGGGATGACACCCTGCCCGGCGACCCGGGCGTCCACCCAGTAGCCGACATAGCCGGAGCAGAGCGCCCGTCGCACGATGCTGCCCACGTTGATGTGCCCGACCAGCCGGTCCCGGTTGGCCTCACGCAGGCAGACCGCGAACGGCATGCCGTCACCCGCTCGGGCCGACCGTCGCTGGTCGCGGTGCACCCAGCGGAACGCGGCGGGTGAGTTCAGCTCGTCCCAGCCGCCGGGCAACGATGACTCCCAGGGCGCCAGCCAGGCCCGGTTGGCCCGCCGGATATCCGACCACGCGGCGGCGTCGGAGCGCCGGTAGGGCCGCAGCAACACCGGGCCGTCGGCCAACTCCACCGGCCAGCCGGGTGACCGCGCGGGTCCGAAGAGACTCACCCGCACAGTCTCCCGCGCGGGACCGTGTCGTGCGCAAGTGGACCCGCGGTGATCCGGCGACCACGCGACGCGGAGGCCGACCGCGGACGGACCGAACGGACCGAACGAACAACCGTCACCGGCGACGGTCGAGCAGCAGGACGTCCACGGTGGAGCCGGCGGCGGCGGTGGTGACCCGCTCACCGAGCACCAGCAGCCCGTTCGCCTCGGCCAGCCCGGAGAGGGTGAAGGGCCCGCCGCTGAGTGGCTGGACCGTGTACCCGCCACCGCGCCGCTCGGCGACGTGCGCCGGTCGGAACTCGCGCAGCCCCGCCGGGGACGACACGGTCTCCAGCAGGTGCGCCCGCACGCTGGGACGGAACACCGGCTCGGCGCCGGCGAGCAGTTGGATGGCGGGACGGGCCAGCACCTCGAACCCGATCAGCGCGGCGCCCGGGTCGCCGGGCAGGCAGACCACCGGCACCTCCTCGGCGCCGACCGTGCCGAACCCGAGCGCGGTGCCGGGGTAGAGCGCCACGTCGGTGAACGTGACCGGCCCGGCCCGGCCGCCCTCGCGGCGGGACAGGATGCGGCGCACCATGTCGCCGGGGCCGGTGCCGGTGCCCCCGGTGGTGAGGATGAGGTCGGCGCGCAGGGTCTGGTCCTCCAGCAGGCCGCGCAGCCCCTCCGGGTCGTCGTCGCAGATGCCCACCCGGTACGCCAGTGCGCCCACCTCGGCCGCGGCGGCGGTCAGCGCGTGCGAGTTCGCGTCGACGACCTGCCCGGGTTGACTGCCCCGACCCACGTCGACGAGTTCGTCACCGGTGGCCACGATGACCACCCGCGGACTGGGCCGGACCACCACGTGCCCGATGCCGGTGGCGGCGAAGACCGCGACCAGGGCCGGGGACACGTACGTGCCGGCCCGCGCGAGCAGGGTGCCGGCGGGCAGTTCCTCGCCGGCGCGGCGCACGCCGTACCCCCGTTTGGGGGTGCGGAAGATCTCCACCGCGGCCATGCCCTGGTCGGTCCACTCCACCGGGACCACGACGTCGGCGGCCACCGGCAGCGGTGCCCCGGCGGCCACCGAGAAGCACGAGCCCGGGGTGAGCCGCACCGGCCGCCAGCTCGCCGCCCCGAGATCGCCGACCACGTTGAGCCGGATGGTCCGGCCACCGCGCGTGCCGGAGGGGGCCGGGACGTAGCTCGGGCCCCGGCCCCCTCCGGAAATGTCCTCCCAGCGTGCCGCGTAGCCGTCCACGGCCGCCTGGTCGAAGGCCGGGAAGGCGTGCGGCGCGACGACGTCCTCGGCGAGGACGTTGCCGTGCGCCTGGGTGAGCTCGAGGTCGAGTGGCGGCAGCGCACGCAACCTGCGCAGCACGCTGCCCAGGTACTCGGCGAGCGGCGTCAACTCGTTCGCGGCCGCCTCGGCGTCGGCCGTCGCGGTCATGTACCAGATCCGCCTGCCGCGTCGGCCTTGACGAAGTCGGCCAGCCAGGACCGGAACTCGGTGCCCAGATCCTCGCGCTCGGCGGCGATCTGCACCACCGTCTGGAGGTAGCCCAGCGGCATGCCGGTGTCGTAGCGGGTGCCCCGGTAGACGATCGCGTGCACCGGAGTGCCCTCGGTGCGCAGCAACTCCATCGCGTCGGTCAGCTGGATCTCGCCGCCGCTGCCCGGCTTGGTCCGCCGGATCGCGTCGAAGATCTTGCCGGGCAGTACGTAACGGCCGAGCACCGCGAGGTTGCTCGGGGCGTCCTCCGGCTGCGGCTTCTCCACCATCCCGGTCACCTTGACGACCTCACCGATGTCGGTCAGCTCCGCCTCGGCGGGCTCGACGGAGGCGATGCCGTACCGCTTGGTCTCGGCCGGGTCGACCTCGAAGAACGCGAGCACCACACCGCCGGTGCGGGCCTGCAGCTCCAGCATCGCCGGCAGCAGCGGCTCCGACGGCTTGACGAACTCGTCGCCGAGCAGCACCGCGAAGGGCTGGTCGCCGACGTGGGACTCGGCGTACCCGATGGCGTGGCCGAGCCCGAGCTGCTCGGGCTGCCGCACGGTGTAGATCTCCGCCAGCTCGCTGGGCCGACGCACCGCGGCCAGCCGCTCGGTGTCGCCCTTCTCCTCCAGCCTGGTCTCCAGGTCGGGGCGACGGTCGAAGTGGTCCACCATCGACGTCTTACCCCGACCGGTGATCAGCAACACGTCACCGATGCCGGCCTGGGTGGCCTCCTCGACGATGTACTGCAGAACCGGCCGGTCCACCACCGGCAGCAGCTCCTTGGGCACCGCCTTGGTGGCCGGCAGGAACCGGGTGGCCAGTCCGGCGGCCGGGATGACGGCCTTGACCGCCAGGGGACGGCCGGTCGCGGCGGCCGTCGATGAGGGGTTCGCTGAGTGCTCCGACATGCCGCGAGACTATCGGCCACGGCTCTGCCGCGGCGGGTGTGGCCCAGAAGACGCGCCGCCACCCGGCCCCGGCCGCGCCGCGTCCGGCCCGGTTCGGGCCGCATCCGCGTCGATGTCCGCCGGGTCGTCGGCCGAGTCGGGCCAGGCGTGCCCGGGCGACCCCTCCGGTACGCCCACCGCCGGCTCCGACCGGGCGGGCCCGCCCGGCTCCCGGTTGACAGGCCCGGGCTGGCCGGCGCGCGGCAGCCCGTCGGGCGGGCTCACGGCCCCCGCGAGCACCGGTATCTCCCGCGTCGCCGCCTCCGGGCGTACCTCGGCGACCCGGTACGTGTCGCGGCCGGCGGCCTTGGCCGCGTAGAGCGCGTCGTCGGCGGCCTCCAGCACCTCCCGCCCGGTGCTGCCGTTGTCCGGGTAGACGGCGATGCCCACCGACACCGTCACCAGCACCGGCCCGGCGTACGCCTCGACGGCGATCGGCGTCTCGCGGATCGCCGCGCCGAGCCGCTCGGCCACGATCGCCGCACCTCGCGCGTCGGTCTCCGGCAGCAGCAGCACGAACTCCTCACCGCCCTGCCGGAAGGCCAGGTCGACCTCACGGATCTCGCCGCGCACCCGCCGGGCGAACTCGGCGAGCACGGTGTCCCCCGCGGCGTGCCCGTAGGTGTCGTTGACGTCCTTGAACCGGTCGAGGTCCAGGGCGAGGACGCTGAGCATCCGCCCGAAGCGGCTGGCCCGTTCCACCTCCCGTCGGATCGACTCGCGCAGGTAGCGGTAGTTCCACAGCCCGGTGAGCGGGTCGGTGAGGGAGAGCCGTTGGGCCTCCTCGTGCACCCGGACGTTGTCGACCGCCACCGCCGCGTGGCCGGCGAAGGTACGCAGGGTGACCAGGTCGTCGTCGTCGAACTCGTCGGCACCCAACCGGTCGTACAGGGCCAGCACCCCGAGCGCCGCCGCCACACCGGTCTCGTCGGCGGCGCATCCGCCGAGGGCGGCCGCGACAGCTCCCGGGGCCGCGAACGGAACCGCCACGTACGTGCGGCAGCGTGGCTCGACCGACGGGGCGTCGGTCGGCTCCGCCCTGCCCCGCTGCGGTTCCCCGGTGGCGGCGACGGCGCCGACCACGCCGACGCCCACCGGCACCCGGAGCGTCGGCGACCCGTCCGCGTCCACCTCCGGCCAGCGCCCCTCCAACCCCTCGGTGCACTGTGCGACGAGCACCCCGCCGGTCTCCACCAGCAGCACCGCGCCGGCACGCGCGCCGGTGGCGCCGATGGCGCTGCGCAGGATCACCCGCAGGATGCGTTGCAGGTCGTGCGTGCTGGCCAGGGTGTCGCCGAGCACCGCGAGGTGACCGCGGAGCTGGTCGCGGTTGCTGGTCAGCGCCGCGACGTAGGAGCCGGTCTCCCGGGTCATCCGGTTGAACGCGGCGGCCAGCCGGCCCAGCTCGTCGCGGCTGCGCACCGGCACGCGGGCGGTCAGGTCGCCGTGGGCCACCCGGTCGACCGCGCCGGCCAACTCCATCAGCGGCCGGGTGGTCACCCGGGCCAGCCGCCAGGCGGTCAGCACGGCGAGCAACGCGGCCACCACGACCACCCCGATCAGCGTGACGTACAGCCCCGGCGGTCGCTCGCTGGGCACGGAGACCACCAGGGGCAGCGGCTGCGCGTCCGACGGCCCGATCCGGCGCACGTACCGGCCCTGGCTGGTCTCGGTCACCCGCTCGCCGTCGGCGGTGCTGGCGGCGGCCAGCACCGCGTCGCGTACCTCGCGGGACTCGGTCGTGTGGGTGACCCGCGCGGCGCTCGCTCCGCTGTCGAGCAGGGTGACCGCCACCCCGGTCACCGCCGCCAGCCGGGCCACGAAGGCCGGGTCGACGAGCTGCGCGGCGGTCACCGTGCCCAGCAGCGCGCCGGCGCGGTCGCGGAGGTCGACGTGGGCGGCCAGCGCGCGGACCGGACTTGTCGCGTCCGTGGTCGGGCCGGAGCAGTCCCGCCACGGGGTCGACGGCGCGCCTGGCGAAACGTAGCTGACCTGGCCGGCCACGTCGGTGATCAGCACCGCGGTCACCAGGCCCCGGCCGACCAGTTGCGCGGCGGCGACGGCCGGATCGGTGGTGAGGGCCACCACGTCCGCGGCGGCCCGGAGCTGCTGGCAGAGCGCGTCGACCGAGGTCCGCACGGTGGACGCCGCCACCGCCAGGCGCTCGGTGGAGCGGCTGCGGTCGACGGCGGTGACGGTGGAGGCGACGAAGAGCGCGCCGAGCAGGACCGGGCCGAGCACCACCACGAGGAAGGCTGCCGTCAACCGCCCGCGTAGCGTCACTCGGTCCCCCCGGAAGTTCCGCCTCCGTTGCTTGCGATGCTGACACAGTGCAACCGTGGGAGAGGCGTTGCGTCAGGAGTGTTGCGTGGCGGAATTTTCTGATGAAGCGGAAGTGACACGTGCGGCGAAGCGGGACGCCCGGGTCGAGCTGCTCGCCCGCCGCCGGTCGCTGAGCGGTCCGGCCCGGGCCGTCGCCGCCGGGCGCGTGCAGGCCGAGCTGGTCACGCTGGTACGCCGGCTGCGCCCGCGCCGGCTGACGGCGTACGTGCCGGTCGGCTCCGAACCGGGTGGCGCGGACCTGCCGGAGGTGCTGCGGGCGGCACTTCCCGCCGACGCCGAGTTGCTGCTTCCGGTGCTCCTCGACGACCTGGATCTGGACTGGGCGGCCTATACCGGGCCGGGGGCCTTGATCGCCGCGGGTCGGGGTATCCGGGAGCCGTCCGGGGCCCGCCTCGGGGTGGCCGCCGTGGCGGAGGCGGAGCTGGTGGTCGTACCGGCTCTCGCGGTCGACCGCCTCGGTCGGCGACTCGGGCGCGGCGGCGGCTCGTACGACCGGGCACTCGCCCGGGTGCCCGAGGCGACGCTGACGGTGGTGCCCCTGCACGACGGTGAGCTGGTCGAGGCGCTGCCGGCGGAACCGCACGACCGTCGTGTCCGCGCGGTCGTCACCCCCGCCGACGGGGTGCGTACGCTTGACGCCGGCCCGGGTGCCCCGCACGGTGTCGCGCCCCACACGTCCGCTGGACGAACCCGGGGCGAATGACGCACCATTGGCACTCGAATACGTCGAGTGCCAACTGGCTGAGCCCAGATCCGGAGGAGAACGTGCCCACGTACCAGTACGCCTGCACCACGTGCGGTCACCAGCTCGAGGCGGTGCAGTCCTTCTCTGACGAGCCGCTGACCGAGTGCCCGGCGTGTCAGGGGCGGCTGCGCAAGGTCTTCAACTCGGTCGGCATCGTCTTCAAGGGCTCGGGCTTCTACCGCACCGACTCGCGGGCGTCCGGCTCCGAGGCGACCGCCGGCGGCGCGACCAGCAAGCCGGCGAAGTCCGAGTCGTCGTCCTCGGGCGGCGACTCCGGGTCGTCGGGTTCGTCCTCGTCGTCGGGGTCGTCCTCGTCGTCGGGTTCGTCCTCGTCCGGGTCGTCCTCGGGCTCGTCGTCCGGGTCGTCCTCGTCGGGGTCGTCCTCGTCCGGCGGGTCGAGCGGCGGCAAGGCACCGGCGGCCAGTTCCGCGTCCTGACCCGCCGTCCTGACCCGCCCGCCCCGCCTCGGTCGGCAGCAAGACCTTGATCAACTCGGGTTCATGAAAGTCGCGCTATCCACGCCGGGCGGACACCCCGGTTTCCGTGAAGCCGAGTTGATCAGCGGCGCGGCGGGCAGCAGCGCGGAAGGCCGGGCGGGCAAGCACCGCGGCAGGCGCGGCGGGCAAGCAGCGCGGAAGGCCGGGCGGGCAAGCAGCGCGGAAGGCCGGGCGGGCAAGCACCGCGGCGGGCAGCGGGCTGGTCGAGCCGCCCCGGGTCACCTCGCGAATCCTGCCGGAACGCCGGGCCGACCTGCGCACCGCTGCCGACCCGACCAAGGGGCGAGCGGTCAGCCCCAGTGCGGAGGGCGTTCGGCGAGCAGCCAGTCGTCGTTGCCGTCCGCCCGCTCGCCCCAGCCCCGGTCGGTGTCGTCGGAGGTCTGCTCGGGCAGCACCACGAGGTCTTCGCTCAGATCGACGGTGCGGTCGTCGTCGC
Source organism: Micromonospora sp. NPDC049171 (assembly GCF_040648275.1). Classification (NCBI taxonomy): domain Bacteria; kingdom Bacillati; phylum Actinomycetota; class Actinomycetes; order Micromonosporales; family Micromonosporaceae; genus Micromonospora; species Micromonospora sp. NPDC049171. The sequence goes on along the minus strand of NZ_JBEZDJ010000002.1, from coordinate 277,206 downwards.
CGCGCGCGGCCGGGGTGCCGGGGTCCATGGTGCTCACGAGCGGCAAGACTAGCGCAGCGGACCGTCGCCGACGGTGGCACGCCGTGCAGAAACGGACGGGCCGCCGGCCGCGTTGGTAGCGTCGGACGGCGTGACGACCCCCAGCGGTGGCAGCAACCCGGACGACTACTGGCGACGGCCCGGCACCGGTGACGACGCGGTGGCCGACCAGCCCCCCGCCCCGTCCACCAACCCCCCTGCGAGCGGGTATGCCGGCCCGCCGCCGAGTGTGCCGCCGCCCAGCGGTTGGCGACCACCCGTACACCTGCGGCCAGCACCGCCGCGACGGCTGCCGCCGCAGGACATGGCCGACCTGGACGTGGCTGAGCAGCGCTCGCAGCGGGTCACCTACGGCTTCGGTGTGGCGGCCGGCGTGGTGCTGGTGGTCGTGGTCTGCCTGCTCTGCTCGCGGATCATCTTCTGAGTCACGCCCTGCCCGCCGGTCAGAGGGTGGTGCCCCAGACGGCCTCGGCGCCGCTGTGGCCGGTCAGGTAGACGTAGACCAGGGCGGCGATGGACAGCGCCACGACCGCCACCGCCAGCACGGGGGTGACGAGCGCCGGCAGTTGCGGCACCCGGGGGTGCCCACTTGTCGCCACCAGCAGGAGGATGGCCACGATCCCGAGCGGCACCACGATGCGGAACAGGATGTCGCCGTAGCGGGAGTGCTCGAAGATCTGGTCGAGGATCTGCCCCTGGAAACCCCGGGCGACAAGCGCGTCGGTGAACGCCTCACCCGACTTGACGGCCACGAAGGCGGTCACCGGCGCGGCCACGGCGAGGAGGCCCAGGGCCCAGTCCAGCCGGTGCCGCCACCGCGGCAGCCCCACGTACGCGATGGCCAGCGCCGCCAGCAGCGGCACGAACACGACAACCGCATGGACCACCATCACGTGCGCCGGTAGACCCAGGATCTCCTCGAACATCGAACCCCTCCAGGTGGATCATGGTCAGGAGAGGGTCAGCGTACGGTCCGCCGGCCGCCCCCCAGGCTCTCGACCGGTCACACGCGCGCGGCGTCGATCGGGTTCATCCTTGGAGGGCCGCGCCCCTGACCTTCGTGGCTGTGTCGGTGAGCACCCGAGCCGGGCGACGGTTGTCGATGCTGGTCGCGCGTGCTGTCATTGGCGAATGTCCGCCGAGGAGCTGCTGCGATCGAAGGGCCTGCGTGTCACGCGGCCACGCCTCGCGGTGCTCGACGTGCTGGCCGGCGGGGGCCACCTGGAGGTCGACGAGATCAGCCGGCGCGTCCGGGAACGCCTCGACTCGGTCTCCACCCAGGCGGTGTACGACGTGCTGGGTGCCCTGTCCCGGGCCGGGCTGTCCCGCCGGATCGAGCCGGCCGGCGGTCCCGCCCGTTACGAGGCACGCGTCGGCGACAACCACCATCACGTGGTCTGCCGGAGCTGCGGCGAGATCGCCGACATCGACTGCGCGGTGGGCAGCGCGCCCTGTCTGGAGCCGAACGTGTCGCACGGGTTCGAGGTGAACGAGGCGGAAGTGACCTTCTGGGGTCTCTGCCCGGGCTGCCGGGCGCGCCGCTCCGCTGACGTGTGAGCCGACGACCGAGCCGACGGCATCGACGGGACGTGCCCGGCGGCGTCGGCCCGCGCGTGGCACTCTTGGGCGGTGGACTCCGATGACCTCGGCCTCTTCGGTCCGGGTTCGGTCACGTGGAAGGTGCACGAGGAGCCGATCCTGATCGTCGCCGGCCTGCGCTCGCTCTACCTGCAGGCGTTGCATCCCCGGGCGATGGCCGGGGTCGCGCAGAACAGCAACTACCGCACCGACGCCTGGGGTCGCCTGGTCCGCACCTCGACCTACGTCGCGACCACCATCTACGGGACCACCGCCGAGGCGGAGGCGGCCGGCGCCCGACTGCGTCGGCTGCACGACCGGCTGCGGGCCACCGACCCGTTCAGCGGTGCGGAGTTCCGCATCGACGAACCGGACCTGCTGCGTTGGGTGCACGTCACCGAGGTCGAGTCGTTCCTCAGCACCGCCCGGCGGGCCGGGCTGCCGCTCACCGACGACGAGGTGGACGGCTACTACACCGAGCAGCGCCGCGCGGCCGCCCTGGTCGGTCTGGACCCGGCCACCGTGCCCGGCACCGCGGCCGAGGTCGCGGACTACTACGAGGCGGTACGCCCGCAGTTGCGGATGACCAGGGAGGCCGCCGAGACGGCGCTCTTCCTCACCGCCCCGCCGCTGCCGTGGAAGCTCAGCCTGCCGGCCCGGTTGGGGCTCACCCTCGGTCCGCCGCGCTGGGCGTACCTGGGCATCGCCGGCACCGCCTTCGCGCTGCTGCCGGCCTGGGCGCGCCGAATGTACGGCGGGCTCGGTCTGCCCACCACTGCGGTGTCGGCGGACCTGACGGTGCGCGCACTGCGGCTCGCGTTCGCTGCCGTGCCCCGTCGCTATCTGGAGGGGCCGTTGATCCAGGCCGCCAAGGAGCGGGCCGCCCGCCATGCCGCCACCCCGTTGGCCGGCTGACCCGACCTCGGCGGTCGGAGGTCAACCGTCGGCGGGCCGGTCCATGGCCGCCCACGGCTCCTTGCCCGGCACCTGCGCGCCGGTCGGGCAGTGCCGCCGGAAGTCGCACCAGCCACAGCGGGGGCCTGGTGCCACCGGGAACGCCTCGTCCGCGTCGGCACCGTCCGCGACCGCCCGTTCGGCGGCCATGATGTCGCGGGCCGTCTCCTCCGCGCGGGTCAACTGCCGGGCCAGCGACTCGACGGTGTGCTCGTGGCCGGCGATCGTGCCGGTCGGCAGGTGGTGCAGCTCCACCCGACGGCACGGCTTGCGGAACACCCGCTCGGCCGCGTACGCGTAGAGCGCCAACGCCTGCGAACCCCGGGCGTCGTCCGTGTCCAGACCGGTGCGACCGGTCTTGTAGTCGACGATGACCAGCTCGGGCCCTTCTGGCCCGGGCCGTGAGTCGATCCGGTCGGCTCGACCGTTGAACGCCAGCACGGCGGTCTTGACCGCCACCACCCGCTCCACGCCGAGCGGGTCGGCATCCGGCTCCAGGGTCTCGACGTAGCCCTCCAACCAGCCCAACGCCCGCCGGTAGGCGGCCCGCTCCTGCTCGTCGTCGCGGTAACCCTCGCGGACCCAGGTGCCCTTGAGCAGGGTGGCCAACGCTTCGGGGCGGCGCCGGTCGGCGGGCAGCGCATACCAGTTTTTCAGGGCGGTGTGCACGCTGGCACCGAGCGAGTTGTGCGCCCACGGCGGGCCCTTGGGCGGGGCCGGCCGGTCGACGTAGGAGTAGCGGTAGCGGCGTGGGCAGTCCGCGTACGCCCCGAGTTTGCTCGGTGTGCAGACGAAGAGGCGCTCCGGCATGCCCTCGAAGCCAAGCTGCTCGGCGCCGCCGGCGCGCTGTCGGGGAGCCCGGCCACCGGCCGCCGGCCGTCCCGCTGAGGAGGATCGTCGCACGCCTGCGATCCTGCCACCCACCCCCGACACCGTGCGGGAGCCGGTCAGGTCATGTTCACGTACTGGGTGACGAAGGCGAACACCGCGTCGGCGATGAGCTGCACGGCGATGGCCGCCAGCAGCAGGCCGGCGATCCTGGTGAGCACCTCGATCCCGCCCGGGCGCAGGATCTTCACGATGCCGCCGGAGAAGCGGAGGACGATCCAGACCGCGAGCATCACGGCGAGGATCGCCACGGCGATGGCGGTGAAGTCGCCGAACCCGTCGGCCTGCTGGACGAAGAGCATTGTCGCCACGATGGCGCCCGGGCCGGCCAGCAGCGGGGTGCCCAGTGGCACCAGGGCGATGTTCGAGGTGGCCTCCGAGCTCGGGCCGTCGGTCTTGCCGGTGAGCAGCTCCAGTGCGACGAGCACGAGCAGCAACCCACCGGCCGCCTGCAACGCCGGCAGGTCCACGTGCAGGTAGTCCAGCAGGGTCTGCCCCGCCACCGCGAAGACCACGATCACGCCCAACGCCAGCGTGACGGCCTGCCAGGCGGCCCGGTTACGGTCGCGGGCCGGCAGCGGGCCGGTCAGCGCCAGGAAGATCGGCATCATGCCCGGCGGGTCGGTGATCACCAGCAGAGTCACGAAGACCTCGCCGAACAGCTTCAGATCCACGTGATCAACCTAGCCGCGCCGCAGTGGGCAAAATACCCGGATCACCCCGAAGCGACCTCGGTCACCCCGGCGGCGACGATGCGCTCGTACGCATCGGCGCCCGTCGTGAACGCGCCGAGCTGGACGGTCTTGTGGGTGCCGTGGAAATCCGACGAGCCGGTGACGAACAGGCCCAGCTCGGCGGCGAGCGCCCGGACGTGCTCCCGTTCGGCCGGGCTGTGGTCCTCGTGGTCGGCCTCGAGCCCGGCCAGCCCGGCGGCGGCCAGCTCGGCGATCAACTCGTCGGGCACCACCCGACCGCGCCGGGTGGCCTGGGGATGGGCGAAGACCGGCACGCCGCCGGCCGACCGGACCAGGTGGATCGCCCGGAACACGTCGATGTCGTCCTTGGGCAGCCGGTAGCGTTCGCCCAGCCAGTCCGGGCCGAATGCCTCCCGGGTGCTGCCGACCAGGCCGGCCCGGATCAACGCCTGCGCGATGTGCGGGCGGCCCACGGTGCCGCCGCCGGCACCCGCCAGGATGTCCGGCCAGCTCACGTCGATGCCGTCGGCGCGCAGCAGCGCGACGATCCGCTCACCGCGCTCCTCCCGGGCGGCCCGCACCCGGCCCAGCTCGGCCACCAGCTCCGGGTGCTCCGGGTCGAACAGGTACGCGAGCAGGTGCAGCGGCACCGCCGGCCGGGTGCCGGACCAACGGCAGGACAGCTCCGCGCCCCGGATCAGGCGCAGCCCCGGCGGTAGCGCGTCCACGGCCGGCGCCCAGCCGGCGGTGGTGTCGTGGTCGGTGATCGCGAGCACGTCCAGCCCCGCCGTGGCGGCAGCGCGTACCAGGTCAGCCGGGGGCAGCGTGCCGTCGCTGGCCGTCGAGTGGGCGTGCAGGTCGATACGCGGGGCGGAGCCGGTACGCGAGGTCACCGCCCGACGCTACCGAGGAACAACCGAGCCCGGCTCACGGAGGCCACCTCGACCGCGCGGATCAGAAGTCGGCCACCAGGACCGGCTGGTCCCCGGCCGACACACCGGGCACGGCGGCGGGGCTGGCGGGTGTTCCGGCCCGCGCCTGGCCGACGTCGACCCGGACCAGCGCGCCGGAACCATCGAGGTAGGAGGCGTGGGACTCGTCGCTCCAGACGATCGCGCCGGTCATCGGCGGCCCGGCCGGGACGGCTGTCGTGTTCGGCCCGAGCCGCCGCAGGTCGACAAGCAGCGCCCGGGTGGCCTCGCCGACCCGCCCGTTCACCAGCAGCCACCGCCCCTCGGCGGAGACCGCGCCGACGCCGTCCTGGCTGAGGTTCGGCCCGCAGCCGGTCTGGACCGGGTTCAGCTGACGTGTCGGGTCGAGCAGGGCCAGGCAGGACCGGCCCGGGTCGGCCGTGGAGATCTGCCCGACGAGCCGCCCGTCGGGCAGCCGGCCGTAGACGTTGAGGCTTTCCTGGTCGACGGCCTCGGTCAACTGCCCCACGCCGGGCCGCCACAGGGTGTGGCCGGCCTCCGCCGGGTCGGGTCGGACCAGCACACTGTCGCCGACGAACCGGACGGGCACCGCCCCGGCGGGCACCGGGGTGCGCGCCGCCCCGATGAGCTGATTGCCGACCACGCCCGCCACCAACAGGTCGCTACCGTCTCGCCAGGCGACCTGACCGCTGTCCGCTGCCAGGACGATCGGACCGGCTCCGGCCAGCAGCACCTGCACGAGACCGTCGCCCTGCACCGTCCAGAGGGAGCGGCCGGCGGCGGTCGGCGTGCCGACCACCAGCCAACCGTTGCCACCGGGCAGGAGCTGGGCGCGTTCGGCCGGCCCGACGTCGTGCAGCACCAGCCGTCGACCGTCGGCGCTGACAAGCGTCTCGCTCCCGAGCAGACCCGCCGACGGCCCGGGTGCGGGATCGGTGCCGGGCACACTGGCCGTCGGGATGGGCCGGCTGGACGGATCCGGGTCACCGATCACCACGATGGGTGTCCCGTCGCGCCCGGTCTCGGCACCGAGCCGCGCCATGCCGGCGCTGAGCAGGACGGTGACGACCGCCGCGACGGCGACACCAGCCGCGGTACGCCGACGCCGGATCCGGTTCGCCCGGCGGATGGCCTGGCCCGCCGGGTCGACGCCCAGGGGGCGGGCAAGGGCGACCTGGTGCGAGAGGGTCTCCCGCACCGCATCTTCCAGCTCGTCCGGCCGCACCTGGTAAGAACGCCGCGGCCCGTCCGTCAGGTTGTCGGACTCGCCGGGAAAAACGCTCACTGCGGCTCCCCGGAGCCCGTGCCGACGGGCACGGCCGCCGGGGCGGAGGGGAGCACGACCTGCGGACCGATCGGCTGCGGCGCGGCCGGACGGGGCGCGGGTCGGTCGACCGCCTGCCGGGCTGTCGGCGTGGCGGCGGCACCGGCGGCCGGAACCCGACCGCTCGGGGCAGCCGAGCCACCGGACCGGGCGGCGCCGGCTGCCGACCGACCAGCACTGGCTGACGCCGCCCGAGGGGCGTTACCGGCGGTGGCCGACCGACCGGCGCTGCCGGCGGTGGCGGTCAGGTCCGGTGTGTCGGCGCCCATCCGACGACGCAGCGTGGCCAGCGCTCGGGACGCCTGGCTCTTCACCGTGCCCGGGGAGATGTCCAGCATCGCGGCGGTCTGCGCCTCCGACATGTCCTCGTAGTAGCGGAGCACCAGCACCGCCCGCTGCCGTTGGGGCAACAGCCGGAGATGCCGCCAGAGCAGATCCCGGTCGAGTTGCTGCGAGATCTCGTCGACGCCGGCCCGCTCCGGCAGCACCTCGGTGGGGCGTTCACCGTGCCAGCGTCGGCGCCACCAACTCGTCGATGTGTTGACCATCACACGTCGGGCGTACGGCTCGACGGCCTCGATCCCCCCGAGCCGCTTCCACGCCAGGTAGGTCTTGGTCAGTGCCGTCTGGAGCAGATCCTCGGCCGTGGCCCAGTCGCCGGTGAGCAGATAGGCGGTGCGCAGGAGCGCGGCGGAGCGGGCCGCGACGAACTCGCGGAACTGCTCCTCCAACGAGTCCCTGCTCGCCACCGCCCACCTCCACACCCCAGCCGTCCTGGCAGAGTGCCACGTCAGAGGCGGTCTGGTCCATGACGAAAGGTGCGCACTTGCTCCGATGTTCGGTCGAAAACCTTCACGCCCCGTCGTCGGCCTTGGCCTCGTCGGCCTCCTTGCCGAGCCGGGCCTCGACCGCCTGCGGCTCGTACATCTCCTCGACCACACGCAGGTAGAGCTCGTTCGGGTTGGGCAGATTCTTGATCTCGCGGAGCGCCTGCTCCTGACCGGCGGACTCCAGCACGAAGGTGCCGTAGTTGAGCGCGCGACCAGTCGGCGTCTGCTCATACTTCATGTCGGTGACCCGGACCAGCGGCATCATCGCCACCTTGCGGGTGACGATGCCGTTGACCACCATGACCCGCTTGTTGGTCAGGATGAAACGGTCATACCACCAGTCGGCGACCTTCCACGCCACCCAGCCCATCACCCCGAACCAGAGCAGCACGGCGATGGTGGTCAGCGCGCCGACGTCGTTGCCGGCGAGGAAGCCGGAGAGATAGCCGAGCACGAAGGTCGCCGCGACGCCGATGAGCAGCGGGTTGGTGAGGTGGATCCAGTGCCGCTTCCACTCACCCCGGTAGCGCTCGGTGGGGAAGAGGTAGCGGGCGACGAGCGAGCTGGGCTCGTCTTCCAGGGGCAGCACCCGCCGTGGAGTCGCACCTGTCGCGTCGGCGCGCAACCCGGCCAGCTCGTCCTCGGAGATCTGCGGCTGCTGGTAGCCGGCCTCCGGATCACGAACCCACGCTCGACCCGACCGGCCCTGGCCGGCATAGCCGGGCCCGTCGCCATAGCCGACGTCGTCCGAAAGGGACGGACCGTCGGACAGGCCGGGACCGGCCCCGTAACCCGGGCCGTCATCAGGCCCGATCCGCGGGATCGGCTCGGTGTCGCGCTCGCGACGCTCCCGGTCGGGGTCGTCCGGGTCGAAGGGTGGTCCGGAGGGGCTGCCCATCGGCGGTTAAGCGACGAGGCTGGTGAAGAAGTCGCCGAACCCTTGAGCAATATCCATGATCCCGCCGCCGAGCGACTTGAACACGTCTGCCGCAGAGTTTGGCCGGTAGGCGACGAAGAAGATCAAGAATGCAACTCCGGCCCAGGTGAGGACCTTCTTGACCATGGCGGGCCATCCTCTCGCGCGGCGCCGGGTCCCATTACCGCAGCGGCACCCAGAGTATCAGTGTGGTGTCGTACAGTGAATATCTGCGTCCGTTCTCCGTCAATCCGGATGGGTTGTCAAGCCCTACCGGGTAAGTACGGGGACGGTGCGCCGTACACGAGCTCGGGCGGAGTCCACTCGGTCAGGTCGTGTAACACGACATCTTCCGCGAGCAGATGACCCGCACTCGCCGGCCAGGCTATCGCATGGAGCCACATTCCCCGAGCCTCGCCGGCGTACGCGCTTCGATCTGTCGGAGAATTCACCAACCACAGTGGAGTAGGGTGCCCGCCGACCCTGATCCTGGCCTGGCCCACATGGTCGGGGTGACCCGGCCCCGGGTCGGTCAACGCGCCGGCCAACTCCGGCCCCGGATCCGGGCCGGCCAGTCCGGCGAGCCGGGTGCCCAGGCCGACGCCCGGCTCCTCGGCCACGAAGACCAGATCGGCCGGGCCGCCGCCGAGTGGCGCCGGGCCCGCGCACGCCACCGCGGTCGCCCGCACACCCGTCCGCTCGTCCCCGGCATACGCCACACCGGTGAGAGTCCAGCCGGTGGGCAGCGGCCACGGGCACCACAACGGTGTCACCGGCGGATCCGCGGCGGTGGTGATCCGTTCCACCACGCTCGCCACGATCTCCGCTCCGATGTGCTCGGGCACGTGCAGCGGCGGCACCGGGCCGCACCGCAGACACCTCGAGTCGGTGTGCATCAGATCCGGCGCCCGGACCGGGCCCCCGCATCTCGGACAACTCACCGCGACACTCACAACTCCACCGTCACCCCGCAGCGCCGGCACGTCAAGCCGGAACGTCCGATTCGGTCGCTGGGGCGAGGGTCAGTCCGGCGGCGCGCCGGCGTGCGCACGGATCCAGGCGTGCATGGCGATGCCGCTGGCCACGCCCGCGTTGATCGACCTCGTCGAGCCGTACTGGGCGATGGAGTAGAGCCTGTCGCACGCGGCCCGGGCGGGCGCGGAGAGACCGGGCCCCTCCTGGCCGAACAGCAGCACACAGTCCCGGGGCAGGGTGCCGGTTTCCAGCGGGCGCGACCCCGGCAGGTTGTCGATGCCGAACACCGGCAGCCGGCGCTCCCCCGCCCAGGCCACGAACTCCTCGATCGTCTCGTGGTGCCGCACGTGCTGGTAGCGATCGGTCACCATGGCGCCGCGCCGGTTCCACCGACGCCGCCCGACGATGTGCACCTCGGCGGCGTTGAACGCGTTGGCGTTGCGGACCACCGTGCCGATGTTGAAGTCGTGCTGCCAGTTCTCGATCGCGACGTGGAAGCCGTGCCGGTGCCGGTCCAGGTCGGCGACTATCGCCTCGTGCCGCCAGTAGCGGTAGCGGTCGACGACGTTGCGCCGGTCCCCCTCCGCCAGCAACTGCGGGTCGTACCGTGGGTCGTCCGGTGGGTCCCCCGGCCAGGGGCCCACACCCACCTCAGGCTGGTCGTCGGTCACGGTCATCAGAGGGTACGGACCGGGCCGGGGCGCGGTGCGACGGCCCGCCGGATCAGCCCAGCCCGAGCGCCGCACCGAGGTGGTCCAGGAAGCGCCGGTCCGCCGGGGTGGTGGGTTGGTCCTCCCGGCGCTCGCCGGGGCCGGGCACCGCCCGGCAGACCCGGGCCGCGACCGACTGCACCCACTGGCGGTACGCGGCCGAGTCCGCCGGGTCGGCGCGCCGCCTGAGGACCCGGCTCGCGGCCCGACAGGCGGCCAGCAGGTCCACCAGGTCGGTGAGGCGTTCGGCGGGCGGTGGGGTGCCGTCCGGACGGGCGTAGATCGCGGCGACCACCGCGCGGACCAGATCGCTGTCGAAGGCTCGGCCCGCGGCCACGGCGTCCAGGCCGGCCAGACCCGCCAGGACCCCCCGGTCCGTGCGACCGGGACCGGAAGCCGCCGCGGTCACGAGGACCCGACCGGGCAGGCTGATGAGCAGATCCCACTCGGTGGCCGAGTAGACAGCGGTGGTCAGGGGTGCGGCTCGGCGGCCGGCAGAGGGCGGCTCTCCGGCGACGGAGTGGCTCATCGGAACCTCCGGCGCCAGCATATGTCCCCCGCGACCCGGACAGCGCCCCTTCCCGGCAGACCCGCTGTCGGCAGAGGGCACCTGGAGTGCGGCGGCCCGGGCCGTTCAGCGTGGCTCGGGGAAGCTGGGCCGCTCCGGGTCCACTCCCTCGGGGACGGCGCTGGCCGCGTACTCCCGTTTGGGGACCATGACCTTGCGCCGGAAGACGCAGACCATCGTGCCGTCCTGGTTGTAGCCACGGGTCTCCACCGACACCACGCCCCGATCGGGCTTCGAGCCGGACTCACGCTTGTCCAGCACGGTGGTCTCGCCGTAGATGGTGTCGCCGTGGAAGGTCGGCGCGACGTGCCGCAGCGACTCGACCTCGAGGTTGGCGATCGCCTTCCCGCTCACGTCGGGCACCGACATGCCGAGCAGCAGCGAGTAGATGTAGTTGCCGACCACGACGTTGCGCTTGAACTGGCTGGCCGTCGCCGCGTAGTGCGCGTCCATGTGCAGCGGGTGGTGGTTCATGGTGAGCAGGCAGAAGAGGTGGTCGTCGTACTCGGTCACGGTCTTGCCCGGCCAGTGCCGGTAGACCGCGCCGACCTCGAACTCCTCGTAGTAGCGGCCGAACTGCATCCTGGTCCCCTTCGACGGGCGGCGATGGAGTTCGGCACAGCATGCCTTACCGAAGGTTAAGGAAACTGGCCGGGAGCGGCGCCGGCGGAAATGTCACACCGGTCACTCACCAGGGGGGAGACGCAATGAGCGGCGGGGCCCTCCCCGGCACCCGCCGCCCACGCTCTGATGGGGAGAATTCTGCCCTACGGAAGCGTAGGTCCGACAGAGATCGAGGTCACATTTATCTTTTTGTAACACTACTCTCGGTGACGAACCGGAGGTTGATCGGCGATCTTCGCAGGCCGGATACCTCCTCGTCAGGTGCCAAGTTACCGATTCGTAGTGCTCGAATGGGTGGATCTCCCTGGAACCGCTCCCATCACCGCAGGTCACGCAAGTGCGTCATGCATTTGCGTTCCTCAGATCGAGATGAACAGACGTGGGTCGATGACCCCCGGCGCCCACCGGCAGGCTGGGCACGTTTCGGGCCTGAGCGCCCGGGAATTCGATACGGTCAGCCCTGGTTCTACGGGACGTAGACAAACCGCGGTGATCGGAGAGTGCAATGGCAACCGTTGAGCTGACCTCGGCGAACTTCGACGAGGTGACCGGCAACGACGGCATCGTCCTGGTCGACTTCTGGGCCGACTGGTGTGGTCCGTGCAAGCGGTTCGCCCCGGTCTACGAGCGCTCCTCGGAGAAGCACCAGAACATCGTCTTCGGCAAGGTCGACACCGAGGCTCAGCAGGAGCTGGGCGCCAAGTTCGACATCCGGTCGATCCCGACGATCATGGCGATCCGCGACGGCGTGATCGTCTTCGCCCAGCCGGGTGCCCTTCCGGAGTCCGCTCTGGAAAACCTGATCGAGCAGGTCGAGGCCCTGGACATGGACGACGTTCGTAAGCAGTTGGCCGAGCACAATCACTGAGTCGTCGCCACGACGACATCCGAAGGCCGGGCCCCGACGCGGGCCCGGCCTTCGTCGTACCCCCTCCGATCACCTGCCTGGGCAGGCCCAACTGACCGTCGGAGGGACCCGACGCGGCCGGTACATCCCGTATCGTCACGACCTGATGGAGACCCTGACCGCCCGCGGGCGCGTGACCCGGCTGGGCGCGACCGCACTCGCTCTCGTCCTGCTGCTGGTCGGCACCTTCTGGGGCAGCGACGACGACTTCCCGTTCGGCCCGTTCCGGATGTACTCCACCTCCAACCCGCCGAACGCACCCGCCCCGGACACCCGCGTCGAGGGGGTGAACAGCACGGGCGCCGTGGTCGACCTCGACCAGGCCGCGACCGGCATCCGCCGCGCCGAGATCGAGGGGCAGCAGAGCCGGTACGCCGCCGATCCGGCACTGCTCGCCGAGGTCGCCGACGCGTACGCCGAACGTCACCCGGATGCCGCCGCGCTGGTCGAGGTCCGCATCGTCATCCGCTGGCACGGCATCCGGGCCGGCCGGCCAACCGGCCAGCACACCGACGAGACAGTGGTCCGCTGGCAGGCCCCGCGATGAGCCGTTGGCTGACCGAGGCCGTGCCGCGCGGTCGCATCGCCGCGTTCCGCACCGTGATCTACCTCTTCGTCGCCGCCGACCTGGTGATCTTCACTCCCTGGGTGCGCACCCGGGTCAGCGTGCCCGGCGACCTGTACCAGCCGCTCCTGATCGGCCGCCTGCTCCCCCTGCCGACGCCAACCGAGACGCTGGTGACGGTGATCTTCTGGGCGTTGCTGTTGCTGGCCCTTCTCGCCGCGACCGGACGGGCGCCCCGACTGCTCGGCTGGACGGTCTGCGCGCTGTACCTGCAATGGATGATCATCGCGATGAGCTACGGGAAGGTCGACCACGACCGGATCGGGCTGCTCGTCGCACTGGCCGTGCTGCCCACCGCCGGTCGAGCCCGGCACGGCGACACCACCCGCACCGAGGCCGGCGGCTGGGCGCTGCGTGCCACCCAGATCGCGGTGATCTGCACGTACTTCCTGGCCGCCTTCGCCAAGCTGCGCTACGGCGGCCTGGACTGGCTGACCGGCTCGGTGCTGGCCCGCGCGATCATCCGGCGCGGCACCGACCTGGCCGACCTGATCGCCCAGGTGCCGCACCTGCTGATCGTCGCCCAGTTCGGCATCGTGGCGTTCGAGCTGCTCAGCCCGGTGGTCTTCCTGCTACCGGCCCGCTGGCGACTCGCCATGGTCGGTTTCTTCTACTCGTTCCACGTGGTCACCATCGCGACCATCACGATCTCGTTCGCGCCGCACCTGGCCGCGATGACCAGCTTCCTGCCGCTGGAACGGGTGCGCCCGGTGGTGTGGGCCCGCCGACTCCTCGGCCGCGACCCCGCCGGGACAGCGACGGAAACCCCGGCCCCGACACACGCCGACACGGCAGCGCGCCTCGGCGACCAGGCCACGGGGCGGGCCGGCGCGGACGTCGCTCCGCCCGGAGATCAGGCGCCGGTGCGAGCCGGTGCCGATTTGGTGCCGCTCGGCGATCAGGCTCCGGTGGTCGGGCGTCCCGCCGGGCCGTAGAGCCGCTCCCGCGCCTCCTGCGGCAGCGAGCAGGCCGCCGTGCCGCCCGGCAGGCGGTGCCGGTTACGCGCCACCCAGCGGTACACCGGCCAGGCAGCCGCACGCACCGGCGGGAACCGCAGGCCCGCACCGGCGATCCGCCAGAGCGGGCCACTGTCGGCGAGCAGCTTCGCGATGGCATCCGGGCCGGCAGCACGCGCGCCGTCCGCACCGACCCACTGCACGGCCTCCTCGCACTCGGCCACGGTGAGGCCGAGCGCGTCCAGGTCGGAGAACTGCCAGGGCACCACCCGCGCGCCCGTGGGGATCCGGCGAGCGATGAACTCGGCGCACTGCGTGCAGAACGCGCAGTCCCCGTCGTAGACGAAGGTCGACGTCTCCATGGAGTCCATCCTCCCCTCCCCGACCACCAGAACCACCACCGGTGTACGGCGGGTCACTTGCACTCCACTCGTACGCGTGTTCGAATAGTGGTCATGCGCTGGGACAACCTCACCGCTCCCCCGATCGAGGGAGATCCCGAGCGGGCAGCGCCAGCGACGCCACCCCTGCCGCTGGCGCTGCCCGGCGCCGTCGCCCGCACCTTCGACACCCCCGAGTTCGCCGGGATGACCTTCTACGAGGTGCAGGCCAAGTCCATCCTCAACCGGGTGCCCGGCCAGTCCCGCGTCCCGTTCGAGTGGACCATCAACCCGTACCGTGGCTGTTCTCATGCGTGTGTTTACTGCGTCTCCGGTGACACCCCGATCCTGATGGCGGACGGCCGCACGAAGCCGATCAGCGAACTGGAGCCGGGTAACCGCATCTATGGGACCGAGCAACGAGGTAACTATCGTCGATACGTGATCACTACCGTCCTCGACAAGTGGTCCACGGTGAAGCCGGCCTACCGGGTCACTCTGGAGGACGGCACGACCCTCATCGCCAGCGGCGACCACCGGTTCCTGACGGATCGAGGCTGGAAGCACGTCACCGGCAGCATGTTCGGCACCGACCAGCGCCCCTATCTCACCACCAACAATCGCCTCATTGGCACTGGGGCCTTCGCGGCTACTCCGAAACAATCTCACGACTACCGTCGTGGCTACCTCTGCGGCATGGCTCGTGGCGACGGAACCATAGGCAGCTATGCCTCAGGCAAGAGCTGGAGTCATCAGTTCCGCTTGGCGCTCGCAGACAGCGAGGCCCTTGATCGGACCCAGCAGTTCCTGAGAGAGGCGGGCGTCGAGACAAGCCGCACCTCCTTCGGGCAGGCGAGGCCCGACCGACGGGCGATGGAGGCGATCCGCGCGTCGGGGAAGCGGAAGGTCGATGCCATCAGGGAACTGATCCGATGGCCGCAGCAAGCTACTTCCGAGTGGCAGAGAGGATTCATCGCTGGCATTTTCGATGCTGAAGGAAGTTGCAGCCAGGGGATCCTCAGGATCGCCAACTGCAACGATCAGATTCTTATCCACGCCGCCGAGGCACTACGCGCCCTTGGCTTCAGCACCGTTCTCGAGGATCGAGGGCGAACAAATCGACTGCGCTACATACGAGTGACCGGGGGCCTTCCCGCCCGGCTCAGGTTCTTCCACCTGACCGACCCGGCCATCACCAGGAAGCGTTCGATCGAGGGCGCCGCACTGAAGTGCAAGGCTGACCTAAGGGTTGTCGGCATCGAGGAACTCGGGCTGGAGTTGCCGCTCTGGGACATCACCACTGGCACCGGGGACTTCATCGCCAACGGAGTGGTCAGCCACAACTGTTTCGCGAGAAATACTCACACTTATCTCGATCTCGATGCTGGTGCGGACTTCGACCGGAAGGTGATCGTCAAGGTCAACGCCGGTGAGTTGGTCCGACGCGAGTTGGCCGCGCCGAAGTGGCGGGGCGCGCACGTGGCGATGGGCACCAACGTCGACTGCTACCAGCGGGCCGAGGGGCGCTACCGGCTGATGCCGCAGATCATCGGCGCCTTGCGAGACTTCGCCAACCCGTTCTCGATCCTCACCAAGGGCACGCTGATCCTGCGCGACCTGCCGCTGCTGCGCCAGGCCGCCGAGGTCACCACCGTGGGCATCTCCTTCTCGGTGGGGTTCGTCGACGAGCAGCTCTGGCGTTCCGTCGAGCCGGGCACGCCGCACCCACGCCGCCGACTGGACGCGGTCCGGGCGCTCACCGACGCCGGCTTCTCGGTCGGGGTGCTGATGGCCCCGATCCTGCCCGGCCTCAGCGACGGCGACGAGTCCATCGACGCCACGGTGTCGGCGATCGCCGCCGCCGGGGCGACAAGCGTGACCGCGCTGCCCCTGCACCTGCGTCCCGGCGCCCGGGAGTGGTACGCGCACTGGCTCGCCCAGGAGCACCCGCACCTCGTGCCCCGCTACCGCGAGCTCTACCGGGCCGGTGCGTACGCGCCGCAGGCGTACCAGCGGGAGTTGACCGCGCGGGTGCGGATCGCGGCCCGCCGGCACGGGCTGCACCGCGCCGAGGTGGGCGACAACCGCCAACTGCCCGAGCCGCCCCCTGCGCCGACCGCCGAGCAGCTGACCCTGCTCTAGCCTTGCGTGCCGGGCAGGGACGCCTCTACCTGCAGGAACGCTGATCGGTCGCACCTGCTTCGCGCGCCCGCGGCACGTGGCGGTCAACGGACAGTGGTCGGCGCGACACGCGGCGCCCGCCTCGGCCTCGGGCCGGAGGAAACGGGAACCTGGCGTCGGCTCCAGACAAGAACCAGGTATGAACACACCGTCGAACCAGGGGGCCGCCGGGACATGACTGTGACCGAGCGCTCTGACGCGCTGTTGGTAACGGGGGCGCCTGAACTGTTCGGGGAGCTGTACGAGCGGTACGGCGGCTGGCTGTACGACTTCAGCGCCCGGCGGGTCGGGCGGCAACTCGCCGAGGATCTGGTCGCCGAGACATTCCTGGTGGCGTTCTCGCGACGCGACAGGTACGACACGTCGGTGGCCAACGCGCGCCCGTGGCTGTTCGGCATCCTGAGCAACCTGCTGCGCAACTACCACCGTGCCGAGGTGCGGTGGCTGCGGGCACTGGAGAAGTCGGGTTCGGACCCGCTCGGCGGTTCCGGTCAGCACAACTTCGCCGACCGGGCCAACGAACGGCTCGACGCCAAGGCCGCCACGCAGGCACTGGCCGGCGCGCTCGCCGCGATGCCGCACGACCAACGCGATCTGCTCCTGCTGCATGTCTGGGCCGGCCTGGACTATCCGGAGCTGGCCTCCGCGCTCGGCCTGGCACCGGGCACCGTCCGGTCCCGCCTCCATCGGGCCAAGGCACGCCTGCGCCTCGCGATGCCCGCGCACTACGCACCGTCCACGTCTGCGAACGAGGGAACCGCATGACCATCAATTCTGACTCAGACAATTCGGGCGTCGACCTGCTTGTCGGCTTCCGGGAGAACCTGACCGGCGCTCCGGCGGACGCCACCGACCGGATGCGGCACGCGATCCTCAACGGGTCGGTGTACCGGCGCCCGGCCCCGAAGCGCTGGTTTCTGCGCCGGCCAGTGATGGCGACCGCGACCGCTTTCGCTCTGGCGGGTCTCGCCGTCGGTGGTGTCGCGCTGAGCACGCTTGACGGCGGCACCGGTCAACCGGGCGGAGCCTCCGCCAGCTCGACGGACACGTCCCGCCAGTCGCAGTTGCGCGACGTCGTCTACGTCAGCGCGCAGACCCAGGCCGCGCTTGGCGACGCGGACGACTACGTCGTGAAGGTGCGGGACGCCTACCCGGGCGGCCGGATCGACTACTGGACGGACAAGCAGACCGGAAGCTCCCGGGTCGACATGTACCGGGGCGACGGCAGCCCGGACTCCTCCCTGGTGACGGTCATCGCCGACGGGAAACAGCGCGGCACCCAGATCAGCCACCTCGAGCGGACGTACTTCGAGTTCGTCGGTTCCGCGAAGGACGCGACAGGCACGGTCTTCGTGCCGAACGACCCGGCGACCATCAGGGACTGGCTCGCCAAGGGGAGCCTGGAGATCGTGGGCCAGGAGAAGGTGGACGGGCACGACACCGTGCACCTGCGGTTGAAGCCGGGAACGGCGACCTACACCGCCGAGCTCTGGGTGG
The DNA here is from genome assembly GCF_040648275.1 of Micromonospora sp. NPDC049171. Lineage (NCBI taxonomy): Bacteria > Bacillati > Actinomycetota > Actinomycetes > Micromonosporales > Micromonosporaceae > Micromonospora > Micromonospora sp. NPDC049171. Next base: position 259,627 of record NZ_JBEZDJ010000002.1, on the reverse strand, counting down.
ACGAGACCTCGTTCCTGCCGTACAAGACGGTCGCCGACAAGAGCGGAAAGGTGACAGGCAAGGCAGAGGTCAGCACCTTCGAGTGGTTGCCCCGCACGGCCGAGAACCTGAGCCATTTCGACCTGACGCCGCCCGCCGGTTACACGAAGTTCGAGGGCAGGACCAAGGGCGACTCGACGAGCACCACTGGCGCCGCCCCGACCCTTCCCGGCGGGCCGACCAACTGACGGTCCGGCCTGATCGGTTCTGCGTCTGCCTCCGGCGGGCGGACGGCGCTACATTCGGCGGGTGCGTACCGCTCAGCAGATCCTCGCCGAAGCCGCCGTGATCGCCGTCGTGGGCGCGTCCCGCGACCCCGGCAAGGCCGCGCACGGCGTGCCGTTGCAGATGCAGCGGTACGGCTGGCGCATCATCCCGGTCAACCCGACCGTCGACGAACTGTTCGGGGAACGGGCGTACAGGTCGCTGGCCGACATCCCGCACCCGGTCGACCTGGTGGACGTGTTCCGGCCGGCGGCCGACGCCGTGCAGGTGGTCCGGGACGCGGCGGCGATCGGCGCCCCGGCGGTCTGGCTGCAGTTGGGCATCGTCTCGGCCGAGGCGCGAAAGATCGCCGAAGAGGCCGGCATGGACTACGTCGAGGACCGGTGCCTGATAGTCGAACGCGCCGCCGCCAACCTGACCCGCCTCACCTAACCAGAAGCGGAGACGAGTGGTCCGTCGGCGCGGACAGCCTCGGTCAGGAGCGTGATGCCCGTGAGTCATCTTGATGCCTCACAGTCATCACGCTCCTGACCGACCGCGCGGCCAGACCGATCGGAGGACGACGGCACGGGCGACCGATCAGCAGGCGCTGATCAGAGCTTGTACTCCTTGAGCAGACCCCGGGAGATGATTGTCTTCTGGATCTCCGAGGTGCCCTCGCCGATGAGTAGGAACGGGGCTTCCCGCATCAGCCGCTCGATCTCGTACTCCTTGGAGTAGCCGTAGCCGCCGTGGATGCGGAACGCCTCCTGGACGACCTCGGCGCAGTATTCGGAGGCGAGCAGCTTGGCCATCCCGGCCTCGACGTCGTTGCGCTGGCCGGCGTCCTTGAGGCGGGCGGCGTTGACCATGAGGGCGTGCGCGGCCTCGATCTTCGTGCCCATCTCGGCGAGCTTGAAGGCGATCGCCTGGTGCTTGGCGAGCGGCTGACCGAACGTCTTGCGCTGCTGGGCGTAGCTGACGGCCAACTCGAAGGCGCGGATGGAGATGCCGCAGGCGCGGGCGGCCACGTTGACCCGGCCCACCTCGATGCCGTCCATCATCTGGTAGAAACCCCGGCCCACCCGGTCGGCCCCACCGAGGATGGCCGAGTCGGGCACGGTCACCCCGTCGAGGACCATCTCGGTGGTCTCGACGCCCTTGTAACCCATCTTCTCGATCTTGCCGGGGATGGTCAGGCCGGGGGCGGTCTCGCCGAAGCCCGGCTCCTTCTCCAGCAGGAAGGTGCTCATGTTGCCGTAGACGGACTCGGCGCCGGTGTCGGTCTTGACCAGGGTGGCCACCACCGAGGAGTACGCCCCGTTGGTCAGCCACATCTTCTGGCCGTTGAGCACGTAGTGGTCGCCCTCCCGTACGGCGCGGGACCCGATCGCCGCGACGTCCGAACCGCAACCGGGTTCTGACATGGAGAACGCGCCGCGCACCTCGCCGGTGGCCATCCTCGGCAGGAGGCGGGTCTTCTGCTCGGCGGAGCCGTGCTGGGAGATCAGGTACGCCACGATGAAGTGGGTGTTGACGATGCCGGAGATCGACATCCAGCCCCGGGACAGTTGCTCCACCACCAGCGCGTAGGTGAGCAGGGACTCGCCCAGCCCGCCGTACTCCTCGTCGATGGTGAGGCCGAACAGCCCCATCTCGCGCATCCCGTCGAGGATGTCGGTGGGGTACTCGTCGGCGTGCTCCAGCCGTTGCGCCTGCGGGATGATCTCCTTGTCGGCGAACTCCCGAACGGTCTCCAGGATCGCCTGTTGCACGTCGGTCAGGCCGGGTGTCTGGGCGAGTCGGGCCATCTCAGCCTCCGGGGATCCGCGCACTACTCGTGGGTAACTGGACGCTGGGTCAGTATCGGTCTCCGCGCCGACCGGGCCAAGGTGACCAGTCCTCACAACCGCTGTGAAAAGGTTCACCGCTGCGGGTAGCGTCCGGCAAGAGGGACTTTTCCGGCACCGGCAGGAGGAGTACAGCTGTGAGCCACCCGCCGCCGTCGGGACCGCCGGCAGACGACCAACCGCCGTCACCCTACGAGCCGCCTCGGGACCAGTCACCGTACGCGCCACCGCAGGGCGGCCAGCCACCGTACGGGCCACCAGCGGACGAATCGTCGCCGTACGGGCAGCAGGGTCCGCAGCAGTCGGCGCACTGGAGCCAACAGCCGTCGTACCCTCCGCAGGGCCCCTACGGCCAGTACGGCCCACCCCCGTCCGGCCCCGGCCGGGGCACCAACGTCCTGGCGATCCTGTCGCTGGTGTTCGCCTTCGTGTTCCCGCCGGCCGGCGCCGTCCTCGGCCACGTGGCGAAGCGGCAGATCCGCACCAGCGGCGAGGAGGGCGACCAGCTCGCCACCTGGGGGCTGATCCTCGGGTACGTGTTCACCGGGCTCACCCTGCTGGCCTGCTGCGGTTGGCTGGCCCTGGTGGCGCTGAGCAACAACGGCGACAGCGGCGGGTACTGACCGCCGGCAACACCCGGATCGCGGTCAGCGGAAGCGGGCCTCGCGGACGCTGTTGCCGCCGTCCACCACAAGCATCTGACCGGTGATGTACGAGGCGGCCGGCGAGCAGAGGAAGCTGATCGCGGCGGCTACCTCGTCCGGAGTGCCCGGTCGACCCACCGGCGTACCCAGCCCCTGCTTGATCTCGGCCATGGTGGACGCCGCGGTGTAGATGGTGCCGGGCGCCACCGCGTTGACGGTCACCCCGTCGGCGATCATCTCCATGGCCAGTGCCCGGGTCAGCCCGACCACCCCGGCCTTCGCCGCCGCGTACGCGGCCTCGGTGGGCAGGGCGTTGACCGGGCCGGCCGTGGCCGCCAGGTTGACGATTCGACCCCAGCCGCGCTCGGCCATTCCACCGATGAACGCCCGACTGCACAGGAAGGCGGTGGACAGGTTGCGGTCGATCTCGCCGCGCCACTCGTCGTAGGTCAACTGGGCGACCGGCCGGAGCACCCCCTGGCTGGCTCGACTGGCGAGGCCGGCGTTGTTGACAAGCACCTCGACGTCGCCCAACTGCTCGGCGACCGCGTCGGCCAGCGCGCCGACCTCGGACTCGTCGGTCAGGTCCGCGACGAAGCCGGTCACGCCCAGTTCGCCGGCCCGCTCGTGGATGCGCCGGGTGGTGGAGACGATGGCCACTCGCGCGCCCAGGTCGACGAGGCGCCGGGCGGTGGCGTACCCGATGCCGTCCGGGCTGCCCGCCCCGGTCACCAGGGCGACCCGCCCGTCGAGCCGCATGGTCACCGGGTCGGTGAGGGCGACCGGCTCGTCCGGGCCGGGGCTGCCCGCCGGCGTGGCCGCGCGGGCACGTCGGGCCCCACCCGGGCGGCTGACGTCCCGTCTGGGTCGGCTGCCGGAACGGTCCGCGGCGCGCGCGTCGAATGCCATGCCAGGATCCTGCCTGTTAGGACCGGCCCGAGCAACGCGGCACCCGGTAGTGGGGGCGTCGGGTTTGCGGTGTGCTGGCTACCCTGACAGCGCATCCCGACCTGACGAAGAGAGCTCGCATGACCAATCCCCCGCCACCCGGCAACTGGTCCGATCCCACGTGGCCGGCTCAGCCGTCGAGCCCCACACCGGATCCGACCCTCGTGGCCGGTCAGTCGGTGCCCGCCCAACCCGGCCCGGCCGACCCGTACGCGCCGGTCGACCCGTACGCCGGGGGCCAGCCGCCGTTCGGTGAGCCGATGAAGGGTTACGCCCCGCCCGCCTACGGCCCGCCCGGCTATCCCCCGCAGTATCCCGGCTACGGCTACCCGGCCGCGCAGAAGACCAACGGGATGGCGATCGCGGCGCTGGTCCTCGCGCTTGTCGGCATCGCGTCCTGCATCACCGCGCCGGTCGGCGCGATCCTCGGGCACGTGGCGCAGAAACAGATCCGGCTCAGCGGCGAGGGCGGTGCGGGGATGGCGAAGGCCGCCATCATCGTCGGCTGGATCCTCACCGGGCTGCTCGGGCTGCTGATCCTCTTCTACGTTGGCGCGATCATCCTCGCGGTCACCACGGGCGCGAGCAACGACAGCAGCTACTGACCCACGGGCGGGGTCGGCGTACCGCCGGGTTTCGGGCCAGGTCGACAGCCGGCGGCGGTCGTCCCGGCCCGACCGGTCACTCGGCCGGTGGGGTGAACGACGAGGTACGGGTCATCCCGGCGGCCCGGCCCTTCGCGGCGACGACGAGCGCCATCTTGCGCGACGCCTCGTCGATCATCTCGTCGCCGAGCATCACCGCGCCGAGCCTGCCGCCGGCCTCCGAGGTGTAGTGCTCGTACGCGTCGAGGATCAACTCGGCGTGGTCGTAGTCGGCCTGCGCCGGTTGGTAGACCTCGTTGGCGGCGTCGATCTGACCCGGGTGCAGCACCCACTTGCCGTCGAAGCCCAGCGCCGCCGAGCGCTTGGCCACCGCACGGAAACCGTCGACGTCCCGGATCTGCAGGAAGGGGCCGTCGATGGCCTGCAGGGCGTGCATCCGGGCGGCCATCAGGATCCGCATCAGGATGTAGTGGTACGGGTCGCCCGGGTAGTCCGGGATCAACGCGCCGACCACCAACGACCTCATGTTGATCGACGCCATGAAGTCGGCCGGGCCGAAGATGATGGTCTCCAGCCGCGGCGAGGCGGCGGCGATGGCGTCCACGTTGACCAGGCCGGCCGCGTTCTCGATCTGCGCCTCGATGCCGATCCGGCCGACCTCCAGGCCGAGCGTCTTCTCGATCTGGGTGAGCAGCAGAGCCAGCCAGTGCACCTGCTCGGCGTTCTGCACCTTCGGCAGCATCAGGCAGTCCAGGTTCCCGCCGGCGCCCTCGACGACCTCGATGACGTCCCGGTAGGTCCACGGGGTGGTCAGGTCGTTGACCCGCACGACCCGGGTCTTGCCGGCCCAGTCACCCTCGTTGAGCGCGGCCACGATGTTCTTGCGCGCGTCCGGCTTCGCCAGTGGGGCGACGGCGTCCTCCAGGTCCAGGAAGACCTGGTCGGCCGGGAGCCCCTGGGCCTTGCCGAGCATCTTGACGCTGGAACCCGGCACGGCGAGGCACGACCGGCGGGGACGACCGACTGCGGCCATGGATGCGCTCCTTCCAGCGTCCGGCGGGCATGCCGACGCCACCTGACTTCGCGGGAAACTTAACGATCCCAAAGGGCGTTGTGACGTCACGGTAACCTCGCGCCATGACCGGGGTGAATGGACCTGTGGAAGATCTCACTGGGCGTCGACTGGTGGTGGTGACCGGGGCCAGCTCCGGCATCGGCCTGGCCGCCGCGGTGCACCTGGCCTGCCGGGGTGACCGGGTGGTGCTGGTCGGGCGGGACCCGGCCCGCCTGCAGGCCGCGGCGGAACGGGTACGGGAGAACTCCGGTGAACGCCCCGAGCTGTTCCGGGCCGACTTCGCGATCCTCGACGACGTACGCCGACTGGCCGAGCAGCTCCGGGCCGCGTACGACCGGATCGACGTGCTCGCCAACAACGCCGGGGCGATCGCACTGCAACCACTGCGCACCGTCGACGGCTTCGAGATGTCGATCCAGGCCAACCACCTGGCCCCGTTCCTGCTGACCAACCTGCTCGCCGACCGGGTGGGCCGGATCGTGGTGACCGCCTCCGGCGCACACCGCTTCGGCTCGCTCGACCCGGACGACCTGAACGCCCCGCTGCGCGGTTACCTGTCGATAAGCGCGTACGGCACCAGCAAGCAGGCGAACATCCTGTTCACCGCCGAGGCGGCGCGGCGCTGGCCGGGCATTCCCGCGTACAGCTTCCACCCCGGGACGGTGCGCACCCGGTTCGCGAACGACAGCAAATTCGTGGCGTTCGGCATGCGGGTCATGCCGTTCCGCAGCCCGGAGAAGGCCGCCGAGACCCTGGTGTGGCTGGCCAACCAGGACCGCTCCCGGCTTGTCGACGGCGGCTACTACAGCGACCGTCGGCTGCGTCGGCCGTACCGGAAGGCCGCCGATCCACAGCTCGCCGCCCGGCTCTGGGCGGCCAGCGCCAAGGCCGTCGGTCTCGACGCCTAACCTGGCCGGCATGCTGACTCTTGTCGCGCTCGTCGAGTTTCCGGTCGGGGCCGAGGCTGCCGGGCAGCGTTACGAGGACACCGTGTTGGCCCTGCTCGGGCGGCACGGCGGCCACCTGGACCGCCGGTTGCGCGGCACCGACGGGCAGACCGAGGTGCACGTGATCCACTTCGAGGGTCGGGCCGGCTACGAGTCGTTCCTCGCCGACCCGGAGCGGGCCGCGCTGCGTACCGCCCTCGGCGAAGCCGCTCCGACGACCCGGGTCATCGAGGTCCACGAGGTCTGAGCGCCCACCGCAACCCGGCTGGGCCGTGCGGTCAGCCGTCCAACGGGGTCGGGTCGGCGGGCAGCGCGGTCGGTGTGCCCCGGCGAGCGGCCCGGCCACCGCCGAGCACCACCACCGCCACCCCGACCAGCAGCAGCGCCATCCCGACCAGCGCGTACGGGCGGGGCAGTTGACCCAGCCAGGCCCAGCCGAGCAGAGCCGCGCCGGGCGCCTCCAGCAGGATCAGCACGCTCACCGTGGTCGCGGAGATCTTCCGCAGGGCGTAGTTGAACATCGAGTGCCCGAGCAGTTGGGCGCCGGCTACCAGGGCCAGGATGGCCAGCCAGGTGTGCCCGTCGAACCCGGTCAGCCGTACGCCGCCGACCAGGCACACCACCAGCAGGATCAGCGCGCAGATCCCGTAACAGATGGTGGTGTAGGTGGTGGTGCTGATGCTGGCGCGCGCCCGCTCACCGAAGGCGGTGTAGACGGCCGCGAACAGCCCGCCGGCCAGCGCCAACACGTCGCCGAGGACGGCGCTGCCGGAGACACCCACGTCGGTCCCGGTGGCGATCGCCGCGCCGCCGACCGCCACCGCGATGCCGATCCACACCACCCGGGGCAGTCGACGCCCCTGGGCGCGGGCGATCAGCCCCTGCCAGACCGGCTGCGTGGCGACCAGGGCGGTGGACGTGGCGACGGAGGTGAGCTGGGCGCTGGGCACCCAGGTGGCGAAGTGGCCCGCCAACGCGACCCCGGACAGGACGCAGAACAGGCCCTCCCGCCGTCGGACGCCTCGGGTCAGCCCGCGGAACTCGGCGCGGCGCCGGGCCAGCGCGAAGGGGCTCAGCACGGCCACCGCGAGCAGGTTGCGCCAGAACGCGATGGCCAGCGCGGGGGCGGCCGCGTACGCGATGAGCGGCGCGGACGACGACACGGCGACCACGGCCAGGCCGACCGCGCCGGTGGTCAGCAGGTCCGGGGACGGGCGGTGTGGAGGTGGGGACACGGGACGTAATCCTCACACGTATGACGGTCAGCACGGAGGGTCAGCACTCCGTTACGATCACGCGGGTCCCGCCGGTGACCCTCTACCGCCCGGAGAGGCGTTCCCATGCCCAGCTACCAGGCGGTGCTGTTCGACTTCTTCGGCACCCTGACCCGTCCGGTGCAGCGTGGTGTCGCGCACGTCGGCACCGCCGAGCTGCTCGGGTGCCCCACCGACACCCTGACCGAGGTGCTGGACCGCACCTACTACGAGCGGGCCACCGGCCGGCTGGGCGACGCGGAGGCGACCCTGCGCTGGGTGTGCGCCCAGGCCGGCGTACACCCGAGTGACCATGCGGTGCGGGCGGCGGTGGCGTCGCGGCACCGGGCCGTCCGCGCGGACACCTGGCTGCGGGCCGACGCGGTGTCCGTCCTGGCCGCCCTGCGCCAGCGTGGCCTGCACACCGGTGTGATCAGCGACTGTACGCACGAACTGCCGGCCTTCCTGCCACAGCTCGCGGTGGCCCCACTGCTCGACGTGCGGGTCTTCTCGGTGCAGGTAGGACGGTGCAAGCCGGATCCGGTGCTGTACCTGACCGCCTGCCAACGGCTCGGGCTCACGCCCGCCGACTGCCTGTACGTCGGTGACGGCGGCAGCCAGGAGCTGACCGGCGCCGAGCGGGCCGGGATGACCGCCGTCCGACTGGCCGCGCCGGACCTGGCCACGCACCTGGTGTTCAACGCCGATCTGGACTGGCGAGGGCCCACCCTCGGCGCACTGGGTGAGGTGCTCACCCTCGTCGACGACTACGTCGAGGTGGTGGGCGTCGGCGGCCGGGCCGGCTGATTCCGCCAGCGGCGGCTCCGGTGCGGGCCAGCTCAGGCAGCGGCGGACCCGGTCAGCGGCGGCGGACCCGGTGCGGGCGGGCGCGCGGTCAGCGGCGGCGGACCCGGTGCAGGCGGAACGGTTTGCGGGTGGCCCGGACCGCCGGGGTGGCCCGGGGTGCCTCGGCCTGCGCGTCGGCCGGCAGGTCCGCGCCGGCCAACGGCGGACCCGCCGGGCTGAGTCGGTTCACCGCGCACCCGTCCGCGGCCCAGCGGGCCACCAGGTCGGCAGTCGGGCCCGGCGCGTTGAGGCGCTTCGCCGCCACCAGGGGCGCGGCGGTGTCCCACGCCTCGGTGCCCGGCAGCACCCGGCTCACCCGGGCCGGCCAGGTGACGATCCGACCGCCGTGGTCACCGCGCAGGGTGACCTGCGCCTCGGTCGCCTCGGCGAGGCCCGGCGCGGCCTGCTCGCCCGGCCCGGAAACCACCAGCAGCGCGCCCTCGAGCGGGGCGCACCAGAGCGCGAGCGCCGGCCCGCCGGACACACTGACCCAGGCCACGGCGGCCTTCTTCATCGCCTCGTCGACAAGTGGCGTGCCGCCGGGGGCGTCCTCGTCCGTCACACCCGCATCCTCCCGCATCGGTGCCTCCGCTCAACCCACGAAGGGCGGAACGCTGATCTCGCCCCGGGCCACCGGCATCACCTGGCCGGCGACCGTCGCCCCGACCGCCACCCCGTTCGCCGCGGTGACCGTGCAGGTCAGCGCGGACGGGCGGTTCATCTCCACACCCTGGCGGACCGCGTACTCCGACAACCCCTCGCCGGGCAGCAGCCCGGTCGCCACCAGCCACACACCGAGGCCGAGCGCGGCCGAGCCGGTAGCCGGATCCTCCGGGACGCCCATCCCCGGCACGAACACCCGGGCGTGCGCGCTTCGCGCGGCGGCGTCCCAGGAGAAGACGCTGACCTGCGACACCCCGTACCGCTGCGCCGCCGCCGGCTGCACGCGGGCGCGGGCCACCGACTCCGGTCGCACCGGCAGGTACGGGAACTCCAGCCCGCAGCCGGCGACGCGTGGGGCGGGCCCGACGTGGTCGTCCAAGGTCAACCCGGCGATCTCCAGCAACGGCTCCGGGTCCAACTCCGGCCCGAGGGTCGGTGCGCCACCGGTCAGCGTCGCCCCGGTCGGGGTCACCTCGATCGGCAGCACCCCGGCCCCACATTCCTGAGTGACCTGCCCCACACCGAAGATGCCCCGCCGGCTCGCGGTGACCGCCGCACCGACGCTGGGGTGCCCGGCGAACGGCAACTCCTCGACCGGGGTGAAGATCCTGGCCCGGTAGGTGGCTCCGACCTGGGTCGGCGGCAGCACGAACACCGTTTCGGAGAGGTTGAACTCCAGCGCGAGCGCCTGCATCTGCTCGGCGGCCAGCCCCTCCGCGCCGAACACCACGGCCAGCGGGTTGCCGGCGAAGGGGCGGTCGGTGAAGACGTCCACGATCTCGTAGGCCAAGGTCGACATGTTGATAAACACTAGGCGCTTAGGCTGGTGCCCGTGAGCACGCCGACCCGGGTCTACATCGCCCGTCTCGCCGGAGTCGCCGTCTTCGACCCGAACGGCGACCAGGTGGGCCGGGTTCGCGACGCCGTGGCACGGCTACGGGCGACCAAACGACCGCCGGAGGTGGTCGGCCTCGTGGCCGAGATGCCGATGCGTCGTCGGATCTTCCTGTCCATCAACCGGATCACCTCCATCGACGCGGACGCCGTCGTGCTCGGCTCCGGCACCCTGAACCTGCGCCGGTTCGAGAAGCGCGGCAACGAGCTGCTGGTCCTCCAGGAGCTGCTCGACCGGCGGGTGCAACTCGACCCGGGTGGCCAGCCCGGCACGGTCGTGGACGTCGCGATGGAGTGCACGCGGGGCGGCGAGTGGTCCCTGACCCGTGTCGCCGTGCGCGAGCAGACCGGTCGGCTCAGCCGCCGCGGCCACCTGCACCAGGTCGAGTGGGACCGGGTGCGCGGCCTCAGCGGCATCGCCGACAACCGGGGTACGGCGAATCTGCTCGCCGTCCTGGAGGACATGCGACCGGCCGACCTGGCCAACGCGCTTCAGGACCTGCCCGACGCACGGCGCAACGAGGTCGCGGCGGCGTTGGACGACGAGCGGCTGGCCGACGTGCTCAGCGAGCTGCCGGAGCACGACCAGGTGGAGATCCTCGCCGCGCTGGACCGGGAACGGGCCGCGGACGTGCTGGAGGAGATGGACCCGGACGACGCCGCCGACCTGCTCAACGAGCTGCCCCCACCGGAGCAGGACGTGCTGCTGGACCTGATGGAGCCGGACGAGGCCGACCCGGTGCGTCAGCTCCTGAAGTACACGCCCGGAACGGCGGGCAGTGTGATGACCTCGGAGCCGGTCATCCTGCCGCCGGACGCCACAGTCGCCGAGGCGCTGGCCCGGATCCGGGAGCCACAACTGTCCCCCGCCGTCGCCGCGCAGGTCTTCGTGACCCGGGCACCACAGAACACCCCGACCGGCCGCTACCTGGGCATGGTGCACTTCCAGGCGCTGCTGCGCGAGCCGCCTGCCGACCTGCTGGGCAAGGTGGTGGTCAACGACATCGACCCCCTGCGCCCGACCACCCCGCTGCCGGAGATCACCCGCCGGATGGCCACCTACGACCTCGTCGCCATGCCGGTGATCGATCGGAGCAACCGGCTGGTCGGCGCGGTGACCGTGGACGACGTGCTGGACCACTCGCTACCCCGGGACTGGCGGGACCGAGACGCCCTGACCGCCCCGGGCACCACCGACGCGGCGCTGGACGGCGCGGATGGCTGAGCAGCGGCGTAACGAACGGCTCGACCAGCCGCGTGAGCCCCGGGGCATCAAGCTGCCCCGGTTCGACGCGGAGGCGTTCGGCAGGTGGTCGGAGGGCATCGCCCGGGGCATGGGGACTGCGAACTTCATCGTCGTCATGACGGTGGTGATCACGATCTGGTTCGTCTGGAACACGGTGGCCCCGGCGAACCTGCGCTTCGACCCGTACACCTTCACGTTCTTGACCCTGGTGTTGTCGTTGCAGGCCAGCTACGCGGCCCCGCTGATCCTGCTGGCACAGAACCGGCAGGCCGACCGGGACCGGGTGGCCCTGGAGGAGGACCGGCGGCGAGCCACCGCGCAGAAGGCGGACACCGAGTACCTGGCCCGGGAGATCGCGGCACTGCGGATCGCGCTGGGTGAGGTGGCCACCCGCGACTTCCTCCGCTCCGAGCTGGCCCGACTGGCCGAGGAACTCGACGAGATGGGGCAGCGTCGGCAGCGGCTGGAACGCCGCCAACAGGAGAAGGACAGCCGGCAGGAGAAGCGCGGCCAACGACCGACCGACGGTGTCGGCCTGGACGAGCCACGCGACGACCTGGACGGCGACTTCGTCCGCGACGCCCGGCCGGACGGCACCGGGCCGCGCCGGTCCGACAGCTGATCGGTGGGTCATCGATTGGCTCACACCGCACCGGGCAGCGGCGGCAACGGATGCCCCGCGACGTAGCATTGCGGGCATGTCAGCACCCGTGAGCACCGTCGAGGACGCGATCCAGGCCGCCCTGGCCACCGTCAACGACCCGGAGATCCGCCGGCCCATCACCGAGCTGGGCATGGTCCGCTCCGCCACGATCGCTGCCAACGGCGTCGTCCGCGTCGAGCTGCTGCTGACCGTCGCCGGCTGCCCGCTCAAGGACAAGCTGCGTACGGACATCACCACCGCGGTCGCCGCGGTGCCCGGCGTCACCGGCGTGGAGATCGACTTTGGTGTGATGACCCCCGAGCAGCGGCAGTCGTTGCAGTCGCAGCTGCGCGGCGGAGGCGCCACCGAGGAGCCGGTCATCCCGTTCGCCCAGCCCGGCTCGCGCACCCGGGTGTACGCGGTGGCCAGCGGCAAGGGCGGCGTCGGCAAGTCCAGCGTGACGGTCAACCTGGCGGCGGCGCTCGCCGCCCGCGGGCTCTCCGTCGGCGTGGTCGACGCGGACATCTACGGCCACTCGGTGCCCCGGATGCTCGGCACGGAGGCCCGGCCCACCCGCGTCGAGGACATGATCATGCCGCCGCAGGCGCACGGCGTGAAGGTGATTTCCATCGGCATGTTCACCTCCGGCAACGCCGCGGTGGTGTGGCGCGGCCCGATGCTGCACCGGGCGTTGCAGCAGTTCCTGGCCGACGTCTACTGGGGCGACCTGGACGTGCTCCTGCTCGACCTGCCGCCGGGCACGGGTGACGTGGCCATCTCACTGGCCCAGTTGCTGCCCAACTCGGAGATCCTGATCGTCACCACCCCGCAGACCGCCGCCGCCGAGGTGGCCGAGCGAGCCGGTGCGATCGCCCTGCAGACCCACCAGCGGGTGGTCGGCGTCATCGAGAACATGTCCTGGCTGGAGCTGCCGGACGGCTCCCGGATGGAGATCTTCGGTGCCGGCGGCGGCACGGCCGTCGCCGAGTCGCTGAGCCGGACCATCGGCGCCCAGGTGCCGCTGCTCGGTCAGATCCCGCTGGACACCCGCGTCCGCGAGGCCGGCGACGCCGGCAACCCGATCGTGCTGGCCGAGCCGGAGTCCCCGGCCGCACAGGCCCTCGGCACGATCGCCGACCGGCTCGCGCTACGCCGCGAGTCGCTGCTCGGCAAGCCGCTCGGCCTCAAGCCCGCCGGTCGCTGATTGCTGACCGCCAGCGGGTGCTGCCCGCCCCGTCGCTGGGCGCTGGCGCTGCCTGCCCCGTCGCTGGGCGCTGGCGCTGCCTGCCCCGTCGCTGGGCGGCGGGCGCGGGCTGGTCGTCTGGCGCGGGCTGGTCTGCGGGCGCTCGGCGGCATGATCGACTCGACTTTCAGGAAACCGGGGCATCTCGCGCCCGTTAACTGGCCGACATCCTGAAAACCGAGTTGATCTTTGCTGCACCCGCGGGTGGGATGGCTGGCGGTCAGGTGGCGTCGTCGTAGCTGACGCGGGGTGCCGGGGCCGGGGTGCTGCTGCTGGTGGCGGTGCCGGGCCCGGTGCCGTTCGACCGCAGGTCCGCGGCACTGGCCACGTCCTTCAGGTCGTCGTGCACGCTGCTGACGTCCGCACGCAGGTTGTCGTAGACGCCCTGCAACGGCTTGCGGATCGCCGCCTCGTCCTCCTCGCTGAGGAGGTGCTTGCGGATGAACGCCTTGGGGTGCAGGTCCTCAAGCTGGATATCGGTGCCCAGCTCGCGACTCAGGTCGCCGGTGGCATTGCGGGCCATGTTGCGCAGGTTGCGCACCAGCCGCAGGCCGTCGTTGATGACCGTGGGCAGCTTGTCACCGAAGATCAACAGCGCCAGGAGCAGCAGCGCACCGATCTCCCACCAGTTCAGGTTGTCGAGCATCCCGCGGGCCTCCTCTCGGCGTCAGCAGCAAGACTACGCACGCCGCCCGACTTTCGGGCAAGGGGTGAGCCGCTGTTCACTTCGCGTCCGCGGTGAGAGTTACCGAGGTGTTCTGCCGGGCGGAGCCCCGTCGAAACTCGACAGACACCACCGAGCCGGGCGCGAACTTGCGGACCAACGCGGTCAGGTCCGTCGGCTCGGTCATCGGCCGTCCGTTGATCTTGAGGATGACGTCACCGACCTTCAACCCGGCACTGTCCGCCGGGCCGGACGGCTCGACCTCCGCCAGCCGAAGGCCACCCCCGGGCGCCCCGGTCGGGCCTTCCGCCCGGGCGCCGATCACCGTACGCCGGGCCTTGCCGGTGCCGATGATGTCCTGGGTCACCCGCTTGGCCTGGTTGATCGGGATGGCGAAGGCGAGCCCGATGTTGCCCGCCTCCTGCCCCTCGGCGACAAGTGACTTGATCGTCGAGTTCACCCCGACCACCCGTCCGGCGCCGTCGACCAACGGCCCGCCCGAGTTGCCGTGGTTGACCGCGGCGTCGGTCTGGATGGCCGCGTAGTAGCGCATCGGGCCACCCGGCTCACCGGCCTGCATCGTCCGGTCCACGGCGCTCACGATGCCGGCGGTGACCGTGTTGGCGAGCGACAGCGGCGAGCCGATGGCGAGCACCGGGTCACCGACCGCCAACGAGTCGGAATCGCCGAACTCCACAGGTCGCAACCCGGTACGACTCACCTTGATCACCGCGATGTCCGACTCCGGATCCTGACCGACGATGGTCGCCGGCGCGGTGCTGCCGTCGTTGAAGACCACCGACGCCTTACCGCTGCCGCCGGCCACCACGTGGTCGTTGGTGATCACATGGCCGTCGGCGGTGGCAATGAACCCGGAGCCCTCGCTGGTCCCGCCGAGGCTGCTCACCCGGACGGTGACCACGCTGGGCAGGACACGTTCGGCGACACCGGCCAGCGACTCCGGCTTGCGCTGGGCCAGCGCTGGCACCTCCGCTGGCGCACCGCCGAGCACCACCCCACCACCAACCCCACCGCGTACCGCGAACGCGTAGCCCAACGCCCCACCGAGGGCGCCGGCCAGCAGCGCGGTGAGCACGGGAATGAGCAACAGGTGTCGTAGCTTCGGCCGACCCGGCGCGTCCGGATCGGAGACCGGCTCGGGCTCGGTGCCGGCCGCCACCACCCCCGGCACCACCACCGCGGCCGGCGCCGCCGGGTCCCGCCAGGGATCGGCGAGCGCGTCCGACCACCAGGGCGACGCACCGGCCGTGCCGGTCGCGCCGGCGGTCGGCACCGGCCAGCCCGCCGACGGCCCCACGGCCGGCCCACCCCTCACCGGCGACACCGGCGGGTACCCGTATGCCGACCCGCCGGTCAGCGGCACAGCCGGCACACCACCCGGCGGCACAGCCGACCCGCCACCCGGCGGCCCAGCGGGCGCACTGCCCGGCGGCACGGCAGCGGGCGTACTGCCGACGCCCGGCGTGGTCGGCAGTCCCGCCGGTGGGGCCCCTGCCCCGGGCGGTCGCGCCGGAGCCGGAGTCTCACCGCCCCGGCGCCAGTCCCAGCCGTCGGTCACGTTGGTGCCTCCCAGTCCGTCCCCGGATCCCGCGCCGCGTCGCCCGGCCACGGGCCGTTTGGTCGCGGCTGACGGGATACCGCTTCCAGGATTGCACGGATGCACGCGGTGGGGTCAGCGGTTGACCCGGTGATCGCTTCAGCCGGAGGCCCGACTGCGCCCCACGACGGTCGCCTCTACGCTCACAGTGCCAACCCGCCCCCGCACCACGCACCGCCCCCGGAGGTGCCCCATCGCCACGGTCGCCGGTACCGGCAGTTCGACGGCCCAAGCTCAGCAGTTCGCCGAGTCTTACGTCACCGAGGATCTCGTCCTGCGCACCGCCCGCAGCCTGGCCCTGGAGGTGGGCCTCGACGCGGTCACGCCCGGCGCGGGCGCGGCGTTACGACTGTTGGCCGCCGCCGGCAACGCCCGCGCGGTGGTGGAGATCGGCACCGGCACCGGGGTGAGTGGGGTCTGGTTGCTGCGCGGCATGCGCGCCGACGGCGTGCTCACCACCATCGACGTGGAGGTGGAGCATCAGCGGATCGCGCGGCGGATCTTCGCCGAGGCGGGCTTCGCGGCCGGCCGCACGCGGATCATCACCGGTCGGGCGCTCGACGTGCTGCCCCGGCTGGCCGACGGCGCGTACGACCTGGTCTTCGTGGACGCGGAGGCGACCGGCTTCCACGCCTGTGTGGAGGCCGCGCTGCGGCTGTTGCGCCCGGGCGGCGTGCTCGCGCTCAACGGCGTGCTGGCCAGCGGCCGGATCGGTGACCCGGCCGCCCGGGACGCGGAGACGGTGACGGTCCGCGAGACGATCAAAGCGGTCCGCGAGTCGGAACACTGGATCCCCGCGCTACTCCCGGTCGGTCACGGTGTGCTCGCCGCGGTGAAGTGCTGATCCAGGCCATCCCGCCGATCTGGCGGTTGCCGCGCGGGGAGCCGTGGCGCGCGGGGGGCCTAGACGCTGGCCAGCCAGCGCAGCAGCCACCGCACGCCCCAGCCGGTGGCGCCGCGGCTGACCTCGGCGGCGTCGCCGTCCGCCCAGGACGGGGCCGACATGTCCAGGTGCAGCCAGCGGTCCCGTAGTTCGCCGGTGAACTCGCGCAGGTAGAGGGCGGCCAGCACCGAGCCGGCGCCCTGTGCCGGCGCGCTGTAGAGATCGGCGATGTCGCTGCCCAGGTATTCGGCGTAGTCGTTGTGCAGCGGCATCCGCCACGCGGACTCGCCGGCCGCCTCGGTCGCGGCCAGCACGTCGGCGGCCAGTTGGTCGTTCTCGCTGTAGAGGGCGGCGGTGCGCTTGCCCAGGGCGACGGCGTTGGCACCGGTGAGGGTGGCCAGGTCGATCAGCAGGTCCGGTTTGAGCTGCTGCACCGCGTACGCCAGGGCGTCGGCGAGGACCAGACGGCCCTCGGCGTCGGAGTTCGTCGTCTCGCTCGTCGTGCCGCCGTAGTGCCGGATGACGTCGCCGGGGCGGAACGCCGAGCCGCTGACCATGTTCTCGGCGAGCGGGGCCAGCGTGGTGATCCGGACCGGCAACCGCAGCGCGGCGGCGCCGAGGGTGGCGGCGACGACCGCGGCGGCGCCGGCCATGTCCTTGCGCATCAGTTTCATCGCCGGCACCGGCTTGATCGAGATGCCGCCGGTGTCGAAGGTGATGCCCTTGCCGACCAGCACCACGTGCGTACGCGCGTTGGCGGGGTGCCAGTCCAGCTCGACCAGTCGGGGGCCGCTGGCCGAGCCACCGCCCACCGCGAGGATCCCGCCGAAGCCCTCGGCGACCAGCTCGGCCGGGCCGCGGACCCGCAGTCGCAGGTCCGGCAGGTCGGCGGCGGCGGACGTCACCTGGTCGGCGAACCACTGCGGGGTCTTCACCGACGAGGGGGTGTTGGTCAGGTCACGGGCGAGATGGGTCATCGCCGCGGTGGTCCGGGCGGTGGCGACGGTGGCCTCGAACGTGGCCGGGTCGGCGAGCAGCAGGTCGACGGCGCTGAGCGTCGGGGGGTCGCCCGCCTCGGTCAGCCGGTACCGGTACGGGGCGAGCAGCAGCCCCTCGGTCAGCCCCCGCACCGCGGCCGGAGTGACCTCGGCCGGCAGCGCGATAGTGATATGCGTCTCATCCGCGGCGGAGCGGGCCAGGGCCGCGCCTGCCGTCCGCCAGGCCGCCTCGCCACCGTCGCCGATGCCGAGCAGCAGGAGCCGGCCCGGGGTACGACCGGGGCGAAGCTGGGTGTGGATCTCGCCGGCTCGGCCGGTCAGTCGGGCCGCCGGCACCAGCGCGGCTGCCTCTCCGGCCGTGTCGTCCGGGGGCGTCGTGGCGGTCGACACGGGCTCGACCGAGGCACCTCCGTCCACCGCCGGATCGACGGGACGGACAGGCAGGACGAGGACGTCGAGCCGGTCGGGCTCGGCGGTCAGACGGATGGCGAGCACGCGGAACCGTACCTCCAGGAAAGTGTCGCGGAGCGGGACTGAGCCGCCTGCCCGCGCCGATGAAGACCCTGAGCCACCGGCGATACCGGTGGCTCAGGGTCCGAAGAACGCTCCGGGCGGCGCAAGCCGCCCGGACCACTCCTTACTCAGCCGGCCGCCGCCTTCAACGCGTCACCGAGCGCGTTGGCCTCGTCGGGAGTCATCTCGACGACGAGCCGGCCACCACCCTCCAGCGGGACCCGCATGACGATGCCCCGCCCCTCCTTGGTGACTTCCAGCGGACCGTCGCCCGTCCGCGGCTTCATCGCCGCCATGTTGTCTCCCCTCAGACCTACACCAGGGTCGGTGGGTTGCCCCACAGCCACTTCGTCACGACCACCCGCAACGGTCGCGGGGGTGTCGACAGACGATTTTCCCTGATGAACACCGCCGGACCCAAACCGGAGCAGCATTGATGTAACAGCATCTAGCTTATCTTGAGAAGGCCTGTCACAATGTGCGGTCATGCAGGCACGGTCGGCACTCTTCGACCTGTACGGCGACCACCTCCGACCCCGGGGTGGCCGCGCACCGGTTGCTGCCCTGGTCAAGCTGCTGGCGCCGCTGGGAATTGCACCGCCAGCCGTTCGCACCGCCGTGTCCCGGATGGTGCGCCAGGGCTGGCTCGAACCGCTGCGGTTGATCTCCGGACCGGGCTATTCGATCACACCGAAAGCCGCCCGGCGACTCGACGAGGCAGCGTCGCGGATCTACCGGACCGGCCGGGTCACCTGGGACGGTCGGTTCGATCTGCTGGTGTTGGAGGCCCCCGGCTCCCGACGGGACCGGCAGCGGCTCGCCGCCAACCTGAGTTTCCTCGGCTACGGCACGCTCGACGAGCAGACCTGGGTCGCGACCCGCCCCGCCGACGACGTCGACCTGATCCTCGCCGAGGCCGGCATCCGGTTCGAGCGGTTCACCGCCTCGCACTTCTCGGGCACCCCTGGCGCCATGGGTGTGGTCCGGCGCGCATGGAACCTGACCGAGATCGGCCGCGCCTACGAGCGGTTCGTCGCCGACCAGCGCCCACTCCTCTCCGCCGTCACCGTGCGCAGCAGCGACGAGGAGGCGTACGCGACCCGGTTCCGGCTCGTGCACGCCTGGCGTACGTTCCTCTTCCGGGACCCGCAGCTGCCCCCGGCGCTGCTGCCCGAACGCTGGCCCGGCACCGCCGCGGCCAGTTTCTTCGACCGGCACGCGGCCCGCCTGCGTCCGGCCGCGGACCGGTACGTCGAACAGTGCCTCGATGCCGGCAACCGCCTCGTCCGACAGAAGGGTCGTTAGACACGTGACCGAGCCGCTGCTGGTCGACCGGACCGACGCCGTCGTCACCCTCACGCTGAACCGGCCGAACGCGATGAACGCGCTCGACGTGGCGCTGAAGGAGGCGCTGCGGGACGCCCTGGCGGAGCTGGAGACCGACCGGTCCTGCCGGGCCGTCGTGCTGGCCGGGGCCGGCAGCTCGTTCAGCGCCGGTCAGGATCTGCGCGAACACGTGTCGACCCTGGAAAACTCCGCAAATGATCCGCTGGGCACCGTGCGGGCGCACTACAACCCGATCGCCGCTCGGCTCGCCAACCTGCCCAAGCCGGTGATCGCCGCGGTTCGTGGCATGGCCGCCGGCGCGGGCGCGTCGTTGGCGTTCCTCGCCGACATCCGCATCGGTGGCCCGACCACCAGCTTCCTGATGGCCTTCGCCAAGGTGGGCCTCGCCGCCGACACCGGCGCCTCCTGGACCCTGCCCCGGCTGGTCGGCCACGCCAAGGCGGTGGAACTGCTGCTGCTGGCGGAGCCCGTCCGCGCCGAGGAGGCCTGCCGGCTGGGCCTGCTCAACCGGCTGGTGGATGACGACGAGAAGGTGTTGCCGACCGCCCAGGAGCTGGCCGCTCGCCTCGCCGCCGGTCCGACCATCGCCTACGGGGCGATCAAGCGGCAGCTCTCCATCGCCGACGCCGGCACCCTCGCCGACGCCCTCGCGGCCGAGGCGCAGGCCCAGTCGATCTGCGGTGCCACCGCCGATCACCGGGCCGCCACGCTCGCCTTCGTCGCCAAGCAGAAACCGGTCTTCGAGGGACGCTGAACGCAATTCACACGCCGCCCTTACCGTCCTCGAACACCGGCCGCCTAACGTCGGCGTCCATGAGCGATCGTGAAGCGGTGGCGCACCTGCTGCGCCGGGCCACCTTCGGGCCGACCGCAGACGAGGTGGACGCCGCCGAGCGGGCCGGTCCGGCGGCCACCCTGGACAGCCTGCTCACCCCGACCCGCGCCGATCGTGGCGCGGCGGCCACTCCGCCGCCGGTGCTGGCCACCGACCCGTACGCCCAGCTGAGCGGCAAATCCACCCGCGAGCAGCGGCAGCAGGCCAACGCGGAGCGTCGCAAGCAGCTCCAGCAGATCACCGGCTGGTGGCTGGACCGGATGGTGGCCGCCGAGGACGGGCTGACCGAGAAGCTGCTCTTCTTCTGGCACGGGCACTGGGCGACGAGCGCGCAGAAGGTCAAGTCGGCCCGGGTGATGCAGGGCCAACTGGACACGCTGCGCCGGCACGGACGGGGGCCGCTGGCCCCCCTCGTCGCCGCGATGGTGCGCGACCCCGCCCTGATCATCTGGCTGGACGGGCAGAAGAACACCCGCAAGGCGCCGAACGAGAACCTGGCCCGCGAGCTGATGGAATTGTTCACCCTCGGCATCGGCACCTACTCCGAGGCGGACGTGAAGGCCGGCGCGCGTGCCCTGACGGGCTGGGTGGTCGACAGGCGTACCGGGGTGGCCCACTTCGAGGCCAAACGACACGACCCCGGCGCGAAGACCATCCTCGGCCAGAGCGGCCAGTTCGACGCCGAGTCGTACGCCGCTCTGCTGGCCGCCCAACCCGCGGCGGCGACCTTCGTGGCCGGCCGGCTCTGGTTCCGCTACGCCGGCACCGACGTCCCGGCACCGCAGGGCCTGGCCGGCGCGGACACCATCGCGACCCTGCGGGCGATCCTCTCGTCGCCGGCCTTCGCACAGACCCGGGGCACGCTCGTCAAGCAGCCGGTGGAGTGGCTGGTCGGCGCACTGCGGCAGTTGGGCATCCGACCCTCCGCCCTACCCGAGCAGCAACACAAACAACTACTGGCCGGCCTGAACGCGCTGGACCAGGTGCCGCTGCGACCGCCGAGCGTGGGCGGCTGGCCGGCCGGGGCCGCCTGGCTGACCACCTCGTCGCTGCAGGCCCGGCTGCGCACGGCCGGGATGCTCGCCGCCGCGGTGGCACCGGCGGTGCTGGCCCGGCTGACCGCCGCGCCCACCGCCGGTCGGCCGGACGCGCTGGCCCGGCTGCTGGTGGTCGACGGCTGGAGCGCGCGCACCCGCGCCGCCCTCACCCCGCTGGCCGGCGACCCCCGCAAGCTGCTGGCCGCCGGCCTGGTCAGCCCCGAATACACAGTCAGCTGAGCGGAGGAGTCGACATGGACACCCAGACCCGACGCAGGTTCCTGCTGACCAGCGGGGTGGTCGGCGCGGGCGCGCTGGCCGCCGGCGCCGGCGCGTACGGCCTGCGGGACCTGCTGGACACCAGCGGGGACCGTGATCCGCAGGCCCGCACGCTGGTGCTGGTGACCCTCTACGGCGGCAACGACGGGCTCAACACGGTCATCCCGTACGCCGATCCGGCCTACCGGGCGGCCCGCCCCGAGCTGGCGTACCCGGACGGCGAGGTGCTGCGGTTGGACGACGGCTTCGGCCTCAACCCGGCACTGGCCGGCCTGCACCGGCGCTGGTCCGACGGTGGGCTGGCGATCGTGCGCGGGGTCGGCTACCCGAAGCCGGACCGCAGCCACTTCCGGTCGATGGACATCTGGCACACCGCGCAGCCGGACCGGCCGAGCAACACCGGTTGGCTGGGTCGTTGGCTGGACTCCGCCGGTGGGGACCCCCGGCTGGCGGTCTCCTTCGAGCCGGCGCTGCCGCCACTGCTGGCCGGGGAGCGGAGCGCGGGCGCGGCCGTGCCGGTGGCCGACCGGAAGGCCGCCAAGGGGCTGCCCGCCGAGACGCTGGCCGCGCTCGCCGCCGCCGAGGCGGGTGAGTCGGCGGCCCGGGGCCGGGCCGCCGCCTGCTTCGCCGACCTGCGGTCGGTGGACGAGATGATCCGCCAGGTACGCGACTCCGTCGACCCGGACGCGGCGGACCCGGACGGCGAGCAGGCGCCCGCCACGGCGACCGGCGGGGCACGCACCCCACTCGACGCGCAGCTCGACCTGGTCGCCCAGTGCGTCGAGGCGGGAGTGTCCACCCGGGCCTTCTCGGTGTCGCTCGGCGGCTTCGACACGCACGCCGACGAGAAGCAGTTGCAGGCCGTCCTGCTGGGTCAGGTGGACCGGGCGTTGACCGGGTTCGCCGACCGGATGAGTCGCACCGAGGCGGGCCGCAAGGTGGTGGTGGCGGTCTACTCCGAGTTCGGCCGTCGCGTCCGGGCCAACGCCTCGGACGGCACCGACCACGGCACCGCCTCGGACGTGCTGCTGCTCGGTGCGGGTGTCCGGGGTGGCTGGCACGGTGCGCCGCCGAGCCTCACCGATCTCGACGACGGCGACCTGAAATACACCACCGACTTCCGGGATGTCTACGCCACGCTGCTGGAACGGGTGCTGGACACCGACCCGGGCCCGATCCTCGCCGACTGGCGGGGACGAGTGGACAAGCTCTTCTAGTCGTCCTCTTCCGGGTCCTGGTTGGCCTGCTCGCCCAGCACGAACGCCTGCATGGCCAGCTCGTCGCCGGACGGCGAGACGAAGGTGGGCAGCTCACGCGGGCCCAGCTCCTGCACGTACGACCAGAACAGTCGGACCGCCTCGGCCCGCGTGGCGGCCTCGATCGGCAGGTCGAGGCTGACCAGCCAGGTGCGCCGGGCCGGGGGTGGGCCGAGCTGGTCGGCCAGCGCCCGGAAGGCCGCCGGGTCCAGGGCGGTGACCGGCCCGTCGAGCGTCAGCAGGTCGGCCGGCACCGGTTCGTCGAAGGACCGCCGGGTGTACGCCACGACGACGGTCTCCGGCTCGACCGGCGACTGGGGGTCGTCCGGGTCGTCCCGGTGGCGCTGACCCGCCGTGCTGACCCGACCGAGCGCGACCAGCCGTGGTGGCGCGTCGACGAGCACCGCCACCCGGTCTCCCGGCCCCGGCCGGGCGATGCCGGCCAGGCCGGTCAGCTCCAACGTGTCGTGGTGCACGAGCCGCTCGGCCTCGTACCGCTCGGCGGGCAGCAGCACCGCCCAGGTGCCCACGCCGTCGGCACGGCCGGATCCACCGGCCCGGTACGCGGTCTCGGTCGTCATACCCGCCATCCCATCATGTCGCCGGTCAGCGGGTGACGTGACAGCCGACGATGTGATCGTCGACCATGCCGGTGGCCTGCATCAGCGCGTACGCGGTGGTCGGGCCGACGAACCGGAAGCCGCGCTTCTTGAGTGCCTTGGCCATCGCCGTCGACTCCGCGGTGATCGGCGCCAGCTCGGCGAATGAGGTGAGGCGGGCGGGCCGGGGCGCCGGGGCGAAGGACCAGAGCAGCGCGGACAGCCCTTCCGGCACCTCCAGGGCGGCGCGGGCATTGGCGATCGCCGCCTCGATCTTGGCCCGGTTGCGGACGATGCCGGCGTCGGCGAGCAGCCGGGTCACGTCGGCGTCGGAGTAGCCGGCGACCGTCGGAATGTGGAACTCGTCGAAGGCCAGCCGGAACGCCGGGCGCTTGCGCAGGATCGTCAGCCAGGACAACCCGGACTGGAACGCCTCAAGCGTCATCCGCTCGTACAGTGCGTCGTCGCCGTGCAGCGGCCGCCCCCACTCGGTGTCGTGGTAGACGGCGTAGTCGGGGGTGCTCGACCCCCAGGCGCAACGGGGCAGCCCGTCGGCACCGATCACCAGGTCAGTCACGTCGTACACGCTAGGGCATCGCTCCGACACCCCGTCGCCACCGCCGGGTTGGCAGGGTGCCGGTCGCGCTCAGGGCAGCCGGCCCTGCTCCACCAGACGGGCGAACCTCTTCAGCGCCTGGGTGAGGCCGAGCTTGGAGCCCGGCCAGAGCACCGGCCACGCCAGTCGACCGGCCCGGCCGCCCGGCAGGTGGAACCACTCGTGCCAGACGACCTGGGTGCGGTCCCGGCCCAACTGCGTGCAGCGCAGCACACCCGGGCCGCGCAGCAACTGGCCGTAGTGCACCACGCCGATCTCGTACGGCTCGTCGACGCGGGTCACCCGCATCTCGTCGCGCAGCACGGCCCGGCCGATCGCGGTCACGGCCTCGATCCGGCTGCCCTCGCGCCCGTCGCCCTCGACCACGCGGACGCGGGTGAACGGGATCCAGTCGGACTGACGCTCCCAGGCGAGCAGGGCGGCGAAGACCCGCTCGGCCGGGGCGTCGACGATCACGGTGGCGGTTACCTCACCAGCACCGGGGTGGGCGGCCTCACGAAGATCGTCCGCCCCGCCCGGCCCGGTCACGCCGACTCCGACCGAACCGTCGCGCCGTGTTGCCCGGTGCCGGCGGCGGGCGCGCCGTCGGTCTGCTCACGATCGGCCGGCTCGTCGCTCGGGGGAACGACGGCCACGCCGTCGGAATCCGCAGGTGACGAGGTGGCGGTGGGCAGCGGACCCGTGCCGGTCGCGCCGACCGGCGCAGCTCCGGAGCCCGCCTCGTCGGTCGACGAGACCGTCGCGACGTCGGACTCCGCGACGTCGGGCTGGGCCGCGTCGGGCTGGGCCGTGTCCGCGGACGCCGCCTTGCTGGCGGACTGTTCGCGGGCGTCACGCAGCACGTCCGCGTCGTCGGTGCGGCCCTCACGCAACGCGGCGACCTCCGCCTCCAGTACGCCGATCAGCTCCGACTTGTAGCCGATGTCGTAGGCGGCACGGCGCATCGCCTGATCGACCTGGGACATCCGGTACCCGCGCAGAGCGGTGTCGAAACGGACCGCGCCCACGTCGGACTCACGCAGTGGTCGAGTGCCGGGCAACGCCACGGCCTGCGAATCCGGCTCGGCGGGCACCAGACCGGGATCACGGCCGCTGACCAGCACCGTCACGCCGAATACGACCGCCGCGACCGTCAACGCCACGACCAGGAGGAGCAGAAGCTGACCCATGTACTGATCGTGGCACGGCAGCCGGCCGGTAGCGACCCCGCCACCCGTCCCGATCACGATCCGTACCGACGCCGCCCACGGTCGCGGCCCGGCTACCAGCTAGCGTCGGGGTCGGCCGACGCGGCGGCGACGGCGGACTCTCGGGAGGCGGGCATGGCCGGGGCGCTTCGGCTGGGCGGGCGCACGTTCGCCCCCGACGAGCTGGTGGTGATGGCGATCATCAACCGCACACCGGACTCGTTCTTCGACCGGGGGGCCACCTTCGCCGCCGACAGCGCTCTGCGTGCGGTGGAGCGGGCCGTGGCCGAGGGCGCGGCGATCATCGACATCGGCGGGGTCAAGGCGGGCCCCGGCGTGGAGGTGGACGTCGTCGAGGAGATCCGCCGCACGG
Organism: Micromonospora sp. NPDC049171; assembly: GCF_040648275.1. NCBI lineage: Bacteria > Bacillati > Actinomycetota > Actinomycetes > Micromonosporales > Micromonosporaceae > Micromonospora > Micromonospora sp. NPDC049171. The sequence continues at coordinate 234,322 of NZ_JBEZDJ010000002.1, read as the reverse complement.
TGGACACCATCGCCACCGTCCGGGCCGCGTTCCCCGAGGTGGTGATCTCGATCGACACCTGGCGCGCCGAGGTGGCGACGGAGGCCGTGGCGGCCGGCGCCGACCTGCTCAACGACACCTGGTCGGGTGCCGACCCGGCCCTGGCCCGGGTGGCCGCGCGGACCGGCGCGGGCCTGGTCTGCGCGCACGCCGGCGGCCTGGTCCCCCGGACCAGACCGCACCGCGCCGCCTTCACCGACGTGGTCGCCGACGTCGTCGCGACGGTGACCGGCCTCGCTGAGCGCGCGGTGGCGGCCGGGGTACGCCCCGACGGCATCCTCATCGACCCGGCGCACGACTTCGGCAAGAACACCCGGCACTCCCTGGAGATCACTCGCCGACTGGGCGAGCTGACCGGCACCGGCTGGCCGGTGCTGGTGGCGCTCTCCAACAAGGACTTCATCGGTGAGTCGCTGGACCTGCCGGTGCCCGAACGGCTGGAGGGGACGCTCGCCGCGACGGCGGTCTCGGCCTGGTTGGGCGCCCGGGTGTTCCGGGCCCACCAGGTCGGCCCGACCCGCCGGGTGCTGGACATGGTGGCCTCGATCCGGGGCGACCGCCCGCCGGCGGCGACCCGCCGCGGCCTGGCCTGACTGTCCGGTCGTCGCCGCACCCGACCGCCGACAGTCGGGCCGACCCGGCACGATCGCCGCAGGTCGGGGCGCTCAGGTCCAGCGGAGGATGTTCCGGCGCCAGGCGTAGAGGATGCCGAGCGCGAGCACCGCCACGAACACCGCCATCTCCACCACCGTCACCAGACCGAAGCCCGGCCGGTCGAAGACCACCGCCCACGGGAAGAGGAACACCGCCTCGACCGCGAACAGCACGTACAGGTACGCGTACACGTAGTAGCGGATCTGCATCTGTGCCCAGTCCGCGCCGACCGGGTCGAGCCCGCACTCGTAGCTGGCCCGCTTGCCGGGCGGGTCGGCCGGACGCGCGGGGCGTAACACCCGGTTGGCCGAGAACGCCGTAACAAAGAACAGAACGCTGGCGAGCAGCAAGAGACCGAGCGTCGCGTACGAGCCCAGGTATCCGGTCACAGTCGGGAGCCTACCGCCCGCCCGGAGTGGCCGTCCCAAACACGTTACGGATTTGTTTCCACACGGGACTAGTGCACCGGGGCAACTGTTACGGATATTGGACCCCCACCCATGTCACCGGAGGACAGATGGCCCGCCTGAAGGCATCGCCCGGTACGCGGGCGGTTGGGCCGCGCCCCACGTCCCTGCTGGCGGTCTCGCTCGCGCTCGGTCTGCTCGCGGCGCTCGCCGTTGGGCCGGCCTGGGCCAGCGCGGCGGCACCGGACGCGGTCCCGGTCGTGTTGTCGACCGACCCGGTCAACGAACCGGGGGGCGACCCCGGGGCCACCCCGACGCAGGACCCGCCGCCGACCGAGGAGCCGAGCGGGGACCCGGTGCCGACCAACCCGGCGCCGGAGACCACCGCGGCGCCACCGGAGACGACGCCGCCGGCGCCGGAGACCACCGCGCCGGAGGTGCCGCCGGCACCGAGCAACGCCGCGCCCGGGCCGGGCGGAGCACCCACACCGGTGCCCCCGGTGCCGCCGGCTCCCCCGGTCCCGTCGGTCCGCCCGCCGGCCCCGGGTCCGGAGGCACCGCCGCCGAACCCGCTCGGCGTGCAGGTCACCACCCAGGACGTCACCCTCACCGAGGCGTACTGGAACGCGGCCAGCTCGGCCGCCACCCTCCAGGTGACTGTCAACAACACCGGCACGACGGCACAACGCATCCGCCTCTCGTACACGCTGCCGGCCGGGCTGACCGACGCCGGGACGAAGGGCTGCGCCGCCGCCGGCGGCGGCGCGTACTCCTGTGGGGCCTGGACGACCGGAGCCGGCGCCCGGTTCAGCGCCCTGCTCCGACTGCGGGTCGACGGCACCGCGTGGCAGAGGATGCCTCTCGCCGGCTCCGTCCGGGTCGTCGCGGACGCGCCGGGCGTGCCCGGGGAAGCGGTCGACGACCAGGGTTTCGCGGTGCTCTTCCCGCCCGGCCCGCCGGTGCCCGGGATCACGCTGGCCGCCGACGAGGTCGCCTTCGACATCAGCGGCGCCGCCAGTGCCCTCGCGCTCCGGCTGGGCAACACCGGCACGGTGGACGCCGCCGGTCAGGTCGAGGTCGTCCTGCCGGCCGGGGTGACCGTCCCGGCCCCGCCGCCCGGCTGCGTGGCGGTCGACGAGACCAGGACCCGGTGCGACGCGGGCCCGGTGCCAGCGGGCGAGACCGTCGAGTTGCGGCTGCCGGTGGAGGCGACGCCGCAGGCCCAGCGGGAAGCGCCGTCGTCCGGTGCCCTGATCGGTCGACTCGACCCGCGCAGCGGCCCGACCCGGCAGGTGCAGATGAGCTTCCGGATCACCGCGGCGGCCGCGCTGGCCACACCGGTGGTCTCACCACCCGCGCCGACCGGCTCCCAGGGCGTACTCCCCGGGGGTGTCGCCGCCGGCGACGACGGGATGACCTCGGTGCAGCGCACCGCGGTCCTCCTGATCGTGGTGTCCGGCCTGCTGGTGGTGCTGGCTCTCACGCTGGCCACCACGGCGCTGCGCCGCCGGTTCTCCGGCTCCAGGCCCGAGCCCGCGCCCCACGCCGCCGACTGATCGACGGGCGACCCCGACCGCGCGTGCTCGGGGTCGCCGGGGTCGCCGAGTGGTGATCTGAATTACGGCGGGCGGTGCGTAAGACCGCAAACCAGGGCATTCCCTAGCCCAGGGTGGTCCCAGTCGGCGGACCTCCGGCAGTGGTTAGGGCCCCCTTAGACGTAGGCTCTCGGGTGAGGGTACGACAGCGGCCGGACTCGCCTGAGGCGGTGCGGTGAAACGTCGCGTCAAGGAGGTTCCGTGGCCGGGCAAGGCGAGGTCACCATCATGTTCAGCCGCCCGTGCGCCCGCGCGCAGCGAGGCGTGAGTGCGAGGAGTGAGCCGGTCTTGCCAGCCCCGCAGTCGCGAACGAAGGTGGCACAGTGACCAAGCAGATCCGTCAGCTCGACCGGGTCGTCATCCGGTTCGCCGGTGACTCCGGCGACGGCATGCAGTTGACCGGCGACCGGTTCACCTCGGAGACGGCGCAGCTCGGCAACGACATCTCCACGCTGCCCAACTTCCCCGCCGAGATCCGGGCTCCCGCCGGCACCCTGCCCGGTGTGTCGAGCTTCCAGGTGCACTTCGCCGACTACGACATCCTCACCCCGGGCGACGCGCCCAACGTGCTGGTGGCGATGAACCCGGCGGCCCTCAAGGCCAACCTGGCCGACCTACCGCGCGGCGCGGACATCATCGTCAACACCGACGAGTTCACCAGGCGCAACCTCGCCAAGGTCGGCTACCAGGCCAGCCCGTTGGACGACGACTCGCTGGCCGGTTACGTCGTGCACCCGGTGGCGCTGACCTCGATGACGGTCGGCGCGCTCGCCGACTACCAGGTGTCCAAGAAGGACGCCGAGCGGTCGAAGAACATGTTCGCCCTCGGCCTGCTCTCCTGGATGTACTCGCGACCGTACGAGTCGACGCTACGCTTCCTGGAGCGCAAGTTCGCGTCCCGCCCGGAGCTGGTCGCGGCGAACGTCGCCGCCTTCAAGGCCGGCTGGAACTTCGGCGAGACCACCGAGGACTTCGGGGTCCGCTACGAGGTCAAGCCGGCCAAGATGAAGCCGGGCACCTACCGCAACATCACCGGCAACGCGGCGCTCTCGCTGGGGCTGGTCGCCGCCGGGGTCCGCTCCGGGCTGCCGGTCTTCCTCGGCGCGTACCCGATCACTCCGGCGTCGGACATCCTGCACGAGCTGAGCAAGCACAAGCGCTTCGGCGTGCTCACCGTGCAGGCCGAAGACGAGATCGCCGCGGTCGGCGCGGCGCTTGGCGCGTCGTACGGCGGGTCGCTCGGCGTGACCACCACCAGCGGCCCGGGTGTGGCACTCAAGAGCGAGACGATCTCGCTGGCGGTGGCGCTGGAGCTGCCGCTGGTGATCGTGGACGTGCAGCGCGCCGGCCCGTCGACCGGCATGCCGACCAAGACCGAGCAGGCCGACCTCAACATGGCGCTCTACGGTCGGCACGGAGAGGCACCGGTCGCGGTGATCGCGCCCCGGTCACCATCGGACTGCTTCTTCGCGGCGTTGGAGGCGGCCCGGATCGCGCTGACCTACCGCACGCCGGTGATCCTGCTGTCCGACAACTACGTGGCCAACGGCTCGGAGCCGTGGCTGCTGCCCGACGTGGAGTCGCTGCCCGACCTGCGGGTCGAGTTCGCCACCGAGCCCAACGGCGACGACGGCACCACCTTCCTGCCCTACCTGCGCGACCCAGAGACCCTGGCCCGCCCGTGGGCGATCCCCGGCACCGCCGGGCTGGAGCACCGCATCGGCGGCCTGGAGAAGGCCGACAAGACCGGTGACATCTCCTACGACCCGGCCAACCACGACTTCATGGTGCGCACCCGCGCCGCCCGGATCGAGGCGATCGGAGTGCCGGACATCGAGGTGGAGGACCCGGACGGCGACGCCCGGGTGCTGGTCCTCGGCTGGGGCTCGACGTACGGGCCGATCGGCGCGGCCTGCCGTGGGGTGCGCCAGCGCGGCCTGTCCATCGCCCAGGCGCACCTGCGGCACCTGGCCCCGATGCCGGCCAACCTCGGTGCGGTGCTGCGCTCGTACGACAAGGTGGTCATCCCGGAGATGAACCTGGGCCAGCTCGCCCACGTCATCCGGGCCCGCTACCTGGTCGACGCGATCAGCTACAACCAGGTCCGTGGCCTGCCGTTCACGGCCGCCGAGCTGGAGACGACGCTGGAAGAGGTCCTGAAGAATGTCTGAGCCCGTCGCCCTCAAGCTCACCGCGAAGGACTTCAAGTCCGACCAGGAGGTGCGTTGGTGCCCCGGCTGTGGTGACTACGCCATCCTGGCGGCCATCCAGCAGTTCATGCCGGAGCTGAACATCCCGCGGGAGCGCACCGTCTTCGTCTCCGGGATCGGCTGCTCGTCCCGCTTCCCGTACTACATGAACACGTACGGGATGCACTCGATCCACGGCCGTGCCCCGGCGATCGCGACCGGCCTGTCGGTGTCCCGACCGGACCTGTCGGTCTGGGTGGTCACCGGTGACGGCGACGCGCTGTCCATCGGCGGCAACCACCTGATCCACGCGTTGCGGCGCAACGTCAACCTCAAGATCCTGCTGTTCAACAACCGGATCTACGGTCTGACCAAGGGTCAGTACTCGCCGACCTCCGAGGTCGGCAAGGTCACCAAGTCGACCCCGGCCGGCTCGGCGGACGCCCCGTTCAACCCGCTCTCGCTCGCCCTCGGCGCGGAGGCCAGCTTCGTCGGCCGAACCATCGACTCGGACCGCAAGCACCTGCAGTCGGTGCTGCGGGCCGCCGCCGAGCACGAGGGTTCGGCGTTCGTGGAGATCTACCAGAACTGCAACATCTTCAACGACGGGGCGTTCGAGCAGCTCAAGGACCCGTCCACCCGGGACGACTACCTGATCCGCCTGGAGCACGGCCAGCCGATCACCTTCGGCGCCGACGGGCAGTTCTGCGTGGTGCACCCGCCGGGTGGCTTCGGCCTGGAGGTCCGGGAGACCAGTTCGGTCCGCCCGGAGGAGATCGTCGTGCACGACGCGACGGTGACCGACCCGGCGTACGCCTTCGCGCTGTCCCGGTTGCCCGGCCTGGACCTGCGCAACACCCCGATCGGGGTGTTCCGCTCGGTGGACCGACCGTCCTACGACAGCGTGGTGCAGGGTCAGCTCGCGGCCGCCAGGGCGACGGTCACCGAGACCCCCGAGCAGCAGCTCGCCGGCCTGCTGGGCAGCGGCGACACCTGGACCATTCTCTGACCCGTCCGACCTGACGAGAGCGGCCGTCCCCGATCCGGGGGCGGCCGCTCTCGTTCGTACCGGTGCTGGCTCAGCGCTGGGCGGCGGCCGGCGTCCAGAGGTTGTCGATCTCCTTCTCGGTGGCCGCGAGGCTCGCCTCGTGCAGCGGGATCAGCTCGGCCATCGCCGGCACCGAGGGCGCCAGGGTCAGCTCGGTGCTGATGAAGCGCGGCTCCAGCCCGGTCATCGACAGGCCGTGCGGGAGCCACTGCTCGGCGTGGTCCCAGCCGTGCCGTGGGGTGCCCTCGCCGTAGCCGCCACCCCGGGTGGCCAGCACCACGAACTCGCGGCCGCCGAGCAGGCCCTCCTGCGTCGTCGGGTCGTAGGTGAGCCCGGCGACGATCAGGTGGTCGACCCAGGACTTGACGCTGCTGGGTGCGCCGTAGTTGTAGAGCGGCAGGCCGAGCAGCACCACGTCGGCCTGCTTCACCTCGTCGACCAGCCGCTCGCTGAGCTCCCAGGACTCGCGCTGTGCCGGGGTGTGCTGGTCCGCGGGCGTCATCCGGGCCAGGCCGCCCGCCGCGTCCAGGTGGGGCAGCGGATCCGCGCCCAGGTCCCGGTAGGTCACCGTGCCGTCCGGATGGGCCGCACGCCACGTGGCGACCGCGCGGGCGGTGAGCCGGCGGCTGACCGACCAGTCACCCCGAATGCTCGAGTCGATATGCAGCAAATGCATTATTCCTCCTCCAAGGATCGTCTGTGCAGCACCAACTATTTATAGCAGGCCGATGTTCCGTCGGGTCGGTAGACTGGGTCACATGTCCGCGCAGCCGCTCGACTCCGCAGAGCACCGCTCGGGCGCCCTCCTGGACCATCTGGCCCGACGGATGCGACTGCGGTCGGAGTCGGTGCTGGCACCGCTGGGGCTACGCCCCCGGCACCTGGTCGCGCTCACCGTGCTGCGCGCTGGCGGCGGCACCGGCCAACAGGCGCTCGCCACCATCCTGGAAATGGACAGCACCAACATCGTCGGGCTGCTCAACGACCTGGAGGCGGAGCAGCTGGTGGAGCGTCGGCGCTCCCCCGAGGATCGCCGCCGGCACGTCGTCGAGCTCACCGAAAACGGGGCGAAACGCCTCAACGAGGCCGAATGTGCCCTGGCCAGTGCCGAGGACGAGGTGCTGGGCGCTCTGGATCCCGCCGAGCGGGAGACGCTCTACAAGCTGCTGAGCCGGGCCTCCAGCGGCACGTCGGTCAGCTGCACCGAGGTGCTCAGCGGCACCGACGACACCTGCTGACCAGCCGCCACCACAGCCGCCCGACGATCAGGCGGTCGTCGCCGACTGCGGGCGGTCGTCGCGTACGTGCACCAGCATGTCGCCGGTCTCGATCACCGCGCCGGCCCGGTCGGCCAGGGTCACCACCTTGCCGCGGCGCACCAGAGCGATCACCAACGATTCCAGTTCGCGTGGTGAACGGCCCACCTCGTCCCGCTCCGCCGAGCGCATCGCCAACGCCATGCCCTGACCCGGAGTGAGCAGATCCTCCACCACGTCGATCAGCGGCGGGGCCGAGGTGGACAGGCCGAGCAGCCGGCCCGCGGTGGCCGACGAGACGATCACGTGATGCGCGCCACTCTGCTTGAGCAGGGGCGCGTTCTCCGCCTCGCGGGCCGCCGCGATGATCCGGACCTGCCCGGCGGTGAGCTGCCGTACGGTGAGCGCGACGAGCACCGACGCGTCGTCACTGTCGGTCGCGATGATCACGGCCTTGGCGTTCTTGACGTGCGCCTCGTTCAGCACCGACGAGCGGGTCGCCGAGCCCTCGATCGCCACCAGACCGGCGGAGGTGGCCTGCCGCAGGGCGGCCGCGCTGCGCTCCACCACCACGATCCGCGACCGGTCCAGACCATTCTCCAGCAGCGCGGAGACCGCGCTCCGCCCCTTCGTGCCGTAGCCGCAGATGATGACGTGGTCCTTCACGCTTCTCCTCCACCGCGACAGGCGACGGCCGGTCCGGTACTGCTCGGTCAGAACTTCCAGGGTGGTGCCGACCAGGATGATCAGGAAGATCACTCGGGCCGGAGTGATGAAGAGGACGTTGACCAGCCGGGCCGACGGCGCGGCCGGCGTGATGTCGCCGTAGCCGGTGGTGGAGAGCGACACGACCGCGTAGTAGAAGCAGTCGAGCAGGGTGAGGCCGTCCTCGTTGACATCGCGGTAGCCGTCCCGGCCCAGATAGACCGCGGCGACCACGGCGAAGACCAGGCCCAGGGCGGCGGCGAGCCGCAGGCTCAGCGCGCTCAGCGGGCCCCGGCGCTGCGCGGGAAAATGGATCACCGTCGAACCTGCCCCGCCACCGTCGCCTGCACGAGCACAACATAGCGGGTACGCCGTGCCCGGCACGTCCGGGTTGCGCAGCGGACCAGCGTCGTCGAGCGGCGCGGGCCCGGACGGGTCGGCCCGGACGGCCGGAGACGGGCATGATGAGGGTGTTCCCGACGACGACCGCGAAAGTGAGGCCGGCATGTCGTTGCTGCGACGAGTCATCGGCGGAGTGCTCCGCCGACTGCGCCAGAGCCAGGGCCGAACGCTGCGTGAGGTGGCCGCGTCCGCCGGTGTCTCCGTGCCCTACCTGTCCGAGGTCGAGCGCGGTCGCAAGGAGGCCTCCTCGGAGGTGCTCGCGGCGATCTGCCGGGCGCTCGGCATCCGCCTCTCCGACCTGTTGGAGGCGGCCCGCGACGACCTGCGCCGGGTGGAGCCTCGGGTCCCGGCCGGGCCACGGGCGCAACTCCCCCGGCTCAACCGCGCCGAGGCGGCTCGGCACGACACGGGCCAGCACGCCCTGCGGACGAGCCGGCCGGTCCTGCACCGGGCGCCCGGGGCGAGCGGCCCGACCCTCTGCGTCGGGGCGATGGCCTCCGCTGGTGGCTCGCGCTCCGGTCCGCGTACCGCCGCTCTGCGTGCCTGTGCGGGAGCCCGGGCGGGCGCGCGGCGGGTGATCGCCGCGTAGGCCGCGCGGGTTCTGCCGTCGGCGGATCTGCCGGCGGCAGAATCACTGGGCCAACGACCACTGTCGCCGCACGCTGGAGGGGCCGGTCCACCGGGCGGTCCCACCGCTCGCCGGCACGGTGGAAGGCGGCGACCCATGATCTCCCACGGCGTGCGGATGGTGGACGGCGCGCAGCCGTCCTTCGGCGACCAGGTGTTCGAGCGGCTGCTGCGGGAACGGATCGTCTTCCTCGGCACCGAGGTGACCGAGGAGTCGGCCAACCAGATCTGCGCGCAGATCCTGCTGCTCGCCGCGGAGGACGCCGACCGCGACATCTTCCTCTACATCAACTCGCCGGGCGGGTCGGTGAGCGCGGGGATGGCGGTCTACGACACGATGCGCTACGTCCGCAACGACGTGGCCACCCTGGCGCTCGGGTTCGCCGGCTCGATGGGGCAGTTCCTGCTCTGCGCGGGCGCGGCCGGCAAACGCTACGCGCTGCCGCACTCGCGGATCATGATGCACCAGCCGTCCGGTGGAATGGGCGGCACCGCCTCGGACATCAGGATCCAGGCGGAGAACATGCTGTACGTGAAGCGGACGATGCAGGAGCTGATCGCCCAACACAGTGGACGGACGCTTGAGGAAATCCAGCGGGACTGGGACCGGGACCGGTGGTACACCGCCGAACAGGCCCGGGACTACGGCCTCATCGACCAGGTGCTCAGCCGGGCCGAGCAGCTGCCGACAGCCTGATCCCCGCGACTGGACCCACCCTGACCTGCGGCGCCGCCACCACGGGCAAAACCGGGTAGCGGCCGCCCATTAGGGTCACGTCTATGCGCCGATTGATACCCACCCTTTCGATAGCCCTCGCCGTCGCCCTCGTTGGCGGCTGCGGCACCAACTCCGACAAGCCGGCGACGCCCGGTGGGTCGGCCGCCCCGGCGACGTCCAAAGCCGACCCCGTTGCCGCCGTCAAGCAGGGCATGGACCGCAGCCTCGCTGGCGCGCTCAGCATGCAGGCCTCGGTCAAGGCCGGCGCCCAGTCGATCACCCTTAGCGGAAAGATGGACCCGGCCGCCCGCGCGGTCCAGATCAGCGGTAAGGCTCCGGAGCCGATCGAGGTGCGGATGATCGGCGACGCCGCCTACCTCAAGTCGGACTCGCTCGAAGGCAAGAAGCCCTGGATGAAGATCGACCTCAGCAAGCTCAAGCCGAGCAGCACGCTGCGCCAGTCGTTCGACTTCAAGTCGCAGACCGGCCTCATCGGCGGCACCGTGTCCGCCCAGGAGACCGGCGAGGGCCGCTACACCGGCGTCGCCGATCTCAACAAGGCCGCCGCGGCGGCCAGCACCGAGGCCGGAATGAAGGACGGCATCGAGGCGTCCGCCAAGTTGGCGAAGGACCCGACGGCGATCCCGTTCGAGGCGACCCTCGACGCCGACGGGCGCATGACCATGCTCTCCTACACGATTGCCACGAAGTCGCTGGGTGACCTCGTCACCGAGATGCGGATGAGCGACTTCGGCAAGCCGGTCACTGTGGAAGCTCCGCCGGCCGGCGAGACCGAGGCGGCCTCCGCCGAGATGTACGCGTTCCTCTGACCGGCCGACACATCGTCGGCACAGGCGTGGGCTGCGGGTCTCCCGCAGCCCACGCTGCGTCCGACGCCCGACCCGAGCCCGCGTGGCACCCGCTGTGCCGCAGGTCACAGCGCTGCCGGTAACAGACCGCGGCACCGATCCGTCCCTGAGGCAGACAACCACAGGGAGGGCACATGTTCGCCGCTTACGTCACGGTCACGATTCTCGCCTCGGTCTTCACCGGCATCGCCGCCGTCACCTACCTGATCGGCCACGCCTATCCGAAGGCCCAGGCCGACATGAAGCGCCTGCCACACTCGTGGCTGCCCCGGCTGGGCCTGACGCTGGCGGCGGGCTCCCTGGGGCTGCTGGCCGGGTTCGCCGTACCGCTGCTGGGCACACTCGCCGCCGCCGGCCTCGTGCTGTACTTCGTGGGCGCGCTCATCGCCCACCTGCGGGTGGGTTCCCGCCACCTCGTGGGGTGGGCGGTCTTCTTCTTCACCACTGTGGCCGCGCTGACGGTGAACCTGGCCTACCACTGGTGAACCGTGCCGCCGGGCCGCCCGGGCCACGGTTCACCAGCGGTAGCCACTTTTTTGTGGGTACTTGTCGGCGCGTCGAGTGCGGGTGAGTCTGGTTGTGGGTGGTCGCAGGGCCGGGTCTACGGGGAGGCGGGCGACGGTGCGGGAGGTCCCTCGGCCACGGTGAGCTTCTCCAGGCGACGGTGGCCCCAGTCGGAAACGGGAGCCAACGCCTCGGCGAGATCCCGGCCGAACACGGTCAGGGAGTAGACGGTCTTCAGCGGCAGCACCTCGTGCACCTCCCGGTGCACCAGTCCGTCGGCCTCCATCTCGCGGAGCGCCTGAGTCAACACCTTCTCGGTGAGGCCCGGCAGTTGCCGGCGCAGCTCGCCGGGACGGTGCGGACCGGATTCCAGCAGCCAGAGCAGAGACGTCTTCCACTTGCCGTCGATCACGGCGATCGCGGCGGTCACTCCGCAAACGTTGAGGTCCTGCGCACGACTGCGCGTCATCTTCGCTGTCTTCCTACACCTCTGGGAGTTGAAGCATGCCCTCGTACTCCGAAAAGTCTGTCACGGTGCTCGGCCTGGGGCCGATGGGGCGGGCCCTGGCCGGCGCGTTCCTGGACGCCGGCCTGCCGACCACGGTCTGGAACCGGACCCCGGGCCGAGGTCGCGACCTGGTCGAGCGAGGCGCCACCGCCGCCCGATCGGCCGAGGAGGCGGTCGCCGCGAGTGGGCTGACCGTGGTCTGCGTGGTCAACTACGACGCGTCGGACGCCATCCTGAGACGCGACGCGGTCACCGCCGCGCTCCAGGGACGCACGGTGGCGAACCTGACCGCGGACACTCCCGACCGGGCCCGGGACACCGCGCAGTGGGCGGCCGGGCACGACATCGGGTACCTGGACGGCGCCATCATGACGCCGACCACCACCATCGGAACGCCGGCCGGCGTGTTCATCCACAGTGGCCCGACAGCGCTCTACCAGGAGCACCGGCCGGTGCTGGACGCGCTGGACGGCACCCATACCCACCTCGGCGAGGACATCGGCCGGGCCGCGGCGTACGACGTCGCGTTGCTCGACATCTTCTGGACCGCGATGGCGGGCTACGCGCACGCGCTGGCGGTGGCCCGGGCGGAGGGTGTGACCGCGCGGGAGTTGGCACCGTTCGCCATGGGCATCGGCGCGATCCTTCCGCCCATCTTCGAGCAGACCGCCGAGGAGGTGGAGAGCGGCAGCTTCTCCGGCGAGGACAACCCGATCACCTCCGCCGTCTCGTCCATGGCCCACATCGTCCACACCTCCGAGGCGCACGGCATCGACGCGGGCGTGATGCGTGCGGCCGAGGGCATGGCCCGCCGCGCGATCGGGCTGGGCCACGGCACCGACGGCTTCATCCGGGTCGCCGAGGTGCTGGGGCGGCGCTGAGGGTCGGCCACCATCCCGCGGTGGGCCTCCCTGGTGGGCGGCTGCAATCCCTAGACTCGCCGGATGGGTGTCGATGTCGAGCTGATCCGAATCGAGCAGCAGGGCACCAGCCCGCGCAGACGTCACGAGTCGCAGGTAGCGGCGATCGGCGACGTGGACTTTCACCTCGCCGCGGTGCTGGAGCGGGTCCAGCGTCAGGGGAGGACGCCGATGCTGGACCGGATCGACCCCTACGGCCTGCTGGAACTCACGTCGGTGGAGATGCCGCAGTTCCTCAGTGAGCTGGGTGTCCTTGTCGAGTCGGAGGGTGCGGGTGAGGAGAAGATCCTCGATGCCGTACGACGCCTGGCCGAGAGGTGTCGGGACAGTGCGACTCTGTGCCTGCGCTTCGTCGGTGACTAGATCATCGGCATTGTTTCGCCGCGCCGGCTTAGGGGTGGGCAGCGGGCGGAGTGCGTACGACGGCCTCCGACTCTTCGACGTCTCGTAGCTTTCGGCAATGCCCTTGGTGCGGCTGACCGGCGCCACACGGCTTTCCGCCCACGGACCTCTCGGGCCGGAGGCAGCTTCGCGTGGCGTCGGCATTCCGCGGCGCCCGAGTCCCCGCAGCCGACCAACCGCCCTCGTTCGTTCCGCTGCGCTGATCGGGTACAACTTCCGACAGTGCCGACACCGGATCTTCGGTACCGTCCGCCTCGTGAACCCTGCTTCGAGTCGCGCGTCCAAGAATCGCACGCTCGGAAACGTGGTCCTTGGCTCCGGCCTCCTGGTCTCGGCCATCACCCTGTCGACCGACACCGTGGCCACCGAGCCGCACATCCTCGCGGGCCTCCTCGTAGCCACCGGGATCGGGCTACGCGTCGAAGCAGCGATCATCGAATCCCGGTCATGACGACAGGCCCAGATCCTGGTACGCGCGAACAAGCTTTCGCCTCAGCGGCGGCCCACTGAGCCTTCACGGTCCGGTGCCGTGGGCGACCACTCCGGGCGGCGGGGGGCGCCAGTCGACCGGTTCGGCGTTGACGTCGACGGGCAGCTGTTCCGCAGCGACCGGGCAACGCCGTGGTGGTGTCGCCGACGTACCCCCGGGCCTGGGAGGAGGTGCGGACGCTGAGCCTGACCCGGACCGGGAGGCGTCTGCCCTGGTTGGGGCGGCCTTACGGTCTGCCAGACCTCACGTCGGTGGAGATGCCTCAGTTCCTCGGTGAGCTGAGTGTCCTTGTCGAACAGGCGGAGGGTGCGGGTGTGAAGGGTTGCGCCGTCGGTGCGGGATGGAGCGCCAGATATTCAGCGATCGTGAGATGGCTTGTTCATAGCGAGAGTCCAGCCTCCAGGTGTTCGAAAGCCTGGTCCATGGTCGTGGGCAGGTCGGCGGTCGGGTTGTCGGCGAGGGTGGCGAGGGTGGCCATCATGGCGCCGATGGCGGCGCCGGCGATGGTGCGGACGGCGAGGTCGTCGCGTGCGCGTCCGGTGCGTTCGGCGATGGCGTCAGCGAGGAGTTGCAGCGCCTGGGAGTACTGGTCGAGCATGGCGGCTCGCAGCGCGGGTTCGACGGTGATGAGGGAGACCCGATCGCGCATCTGCTGGTGTTGCTCAGGTGGGAGCTGAGTGAAGTGCTGGCGGAATGTGGCGCGGATGGCCTGGATGGGTGAGAGTTCGCTCGGTTGGTCGAGGAGGATCTGGGCGATCAGTGGGTCGAAATCGTCTTGGAGTACGACGTCTTCCTTGGTGGGGAAGTATCGGAAGAAGGTTGTCTCGGAGACCTCGGCGGCGTTGATGATCTGTTCGATCGTGGTGTCCTGGTAGCCGTGTTGGCGAAACAGCCGTAGAGCGTGGGACTGAATGGCGGCGCGGGTCCTGGCTTTCTTGCGTTCGCGCAGGCCCGGCGTTGGGTAGTTAGCCCGCGATGGCATGTGCGGAAGCCTCCTTCGACGTCCGGCCAGCGCCGGTGCTCTGGTCGGAATCCCGGTGGGGAAGAAATGCTGCGGCGGCGACCGCGCCGACGACAGCGATGCCCGCGCAGACCAGCAGCGAGACGCTCAGCCCGTCCACAAAGGCGACGCGGGATGCGTGTTCGAGGGTGGGTGAGCCGATCTCGCGAGCGACCGCGATGCCTTCGGACAGGCTCCGGCGGGCTGCCTGTGCGGCAGGTGCGGGGACGCCGTCGAAGTCGGCGCTGTCGAGGCGTGCGTGGTAGACGGCGACGAGCACGCTGCCCATGATGGCAGTGCCGAGCGGACCGCTGGTCTTGTTGAACGCCTGGACCACCGCGGACTCGGTTCCGCTGCGTTCCACCGACAAGCCGGACAGCGCGGCGGCCGTCGCGGCGACCAGCGCCAGGCCGGTGCCCAGGCCGACGACGGCCGTCCAGCCCGCGACGAACCCGATGCCCGCGGTGAGGCTGGTCCCGGCGCCCACTCCCAGACCAACGGCGAGGAGTACGAAGCCTGCGGTGGCAGTAATCCGTGCGCCGAAGGCGCGGGTGAGCCGGCTCGCCAGCCCCGCGCCGAGAACCATCCCCCCGATAAGGGGAAGCAGGCGCAGTCCGGAGCCGAGGGTGTCGACGCCTCGGATGTCCTGGAAGTACTGGGGCATGGTGAACAGCACTCCGATCATGGCCAGACCCGCGACCGCGGTGAGGACGGCGCCCCACACGAACGAAGCGGACCCGAACAGCGCCGAGTCGATCAACGGCTGACCACCGGGCTGATGTCCGAGCCGGCGTTCCCATGCGGCGAACCCAGCGAGGACAGCGGCGCCGGCGACGATCGACACCAGCACGACAGGGTTGCGCCAACTCTTCTCGGCAGCTTCGACGAGGCCGTAGATCACTAGCGCCAGTCCCAGCGTCGAGCCGACCGTACCGAGTGGGTCCAGTCCGGGCCGCTGTGCCGCTCGTGACTCTGGAACGAGTGCGGCGCCCACCGCCACGGCGAGCAGGACGACCGGCACGTTGATCAGGAAGACCCACCCCCACCAGAAACTTGACAGCATCCAGCCACCCAGGATCGGGCCGAGTGGCAGGGCGATGAAGTTGGCTGCCTGGTAGATGCCGACGGCTTTGGGGCGCTCCTGCTCGTCGAACAGGACGATCAGGGCGGACAGCGCCATGACCGTGATTCCGGCACCGGCCAGGCCCTGCAGGAGCCGGCCGGCCAGGAAGACGCCCACCGACGTGGCGTACGCGCAGATCGCCGAGCCCAGCCCGAAGGCGAGCAGTGACGAGAGCATGACCTTCTTGCGGCCGAAGCGGTCACCAACCAGACCGGCCGGCAGCACGGCCGCGGCCAGGACGAGCAGGTAGCCCGCCGAGAACCAGACCAGATCGGCCTGCGAGGCATCGAGTTCCTCCGCCAGTGTCGGCAGCGCCACCGACAGGACTGTGCCGTCCAGACTCACCGTGAGCACGCTCAAGCTGACGGCTCCCAGCGCCAACCATCGGCTCGACCCGGCCTTCTTCATGGGTGCCACCCTCCTACAAGTGCTACCTCCAAATAAAGGTAACCTCCACATTGCGGAAGTCAAGCCAGGAACGCATCGCAAGCGGCGGATGGGTTCCGACTGCGAGACGCTGACGCATCGGCACGGACAACGTCATCACGTCGGGCAGGGCTGAGCCGACACCGGGCGCACGCCGCACACCTCCCGCAAGACGATCGCCACCCTGATCGACAAGGAGGCTGGCGCCAAGCACGCAGCAGCCCAGTTCGGGCACGCCACCGAGCAGGTCACCGCCAGGCACGAGGGTCGCTCTCGTGACGTCGCCGGACCGCATAGACACACAGCGAACCGTCCCCGACATGCCGCAGCGCGGACCCGACCGCCCACTAGCGTGACCGCTGGTTCTTGGGGGTGATTCACATTGCATAGATGAGCATCAAGTCCCTGGCCCGCTTGTCGCCGGCAACTGGGCGGCCTTACGACCCGCGGCAGGCCGGGTGACGCCTGAGCTGGCGACCGGGCGTTTTGCTGCCCCCGCCAACACGCCCGGGACGACCTCCAAGGGGAGCTCGTGCACCCACCGTGCACCCAAAGCCGCCGAGCCCATGATCAAGGATCTCTGTTTTGCCTGGCGCCCCCGGCTGGAGACAAGCCTGCAGGGCTTGCCCGTGGCGTCGCCCGCGTTGAGCTGGGCCGATGCGCGGTCTGACCTCGTGTTCGAGCTGCCAAGACGGTTGCAGGTTGGCGGTTCCGGAGGGGCGCTTCGTGCGCTGACGGCCAGGCGTTGGGAACGCACTCGTCCGGCATGACGGTCACCGGCTCGGCGCGTCCGGGTAGTCAGTCGGTGCCGCCGAGGCGGAGCATGGCGCGGTAGAGCTGTGTGGGGGTCAGGGGCGGTTCGGGGAGCGGGTGGGCGCGCTCGGCGCGGAAGCCGTCGAGCATCAGGTACAGGTGGCGGCGCCAGGCGTGCGGGGCGATCCCGTCGGTCGCCTCGATGATCCGGCTGTGGGACCAGATGACGAAGGCGAGGTCCTCGGGTACCAGGTCGGGCCGGAGGTGGCCCTGCTCTCGCGCCCGTTCGACGATGCGCACGCCGAGGTCATGGATCCGGGTCTGCTGGCCGGCCAGGCAGGCGTTCTCTGGCAGCCGGATCGAGGCGAAGTCGTTGAAGCCTCGGTCGCGGGCCTGGAGTTCGCACATGGTTTCCAGGAACAGGCACAGCCCTTCCCATGCGTCGTCCATGCTCAGGGCCTGCTCGGCGGCGGCGACCCAGATCGCGAGCTTGCCGGCGAAGACCTCCTGCACTAGGTCCAGCCGGGCGGGGAAGTGGTTGTAGAGCGTGCCGATGGCCACCCCGGCGCGCTTGGCGACCTGCTCCAGCGACGCCTGCATCCCGTGCTCGGCGAACACGGCCCGGGCGGCGGCCAGCAGCAAATCGCGATTGCGCTGAGCGTCGCGGCGCAGCCGCCGGGCGGGAGCGGAGGCCGCGGTCGCGGTCGCGACTGGTGCGCGTTCAGGGGGCATGCTCCACAGCCTACCAACTTGAGGGATGCCTCGACTTCCGTGCTACGCTCGCCACAAGGTGAGGCCATCCTCATTTTGTGGAGTCGTGCCGCGATTCGGCTCTGACCAGGCTCGGGAGACTTGATGAAACTGACCATCTTCGGTGCCAGCGGTCGCACCGGCATGCACCTGGCCGAGCAGGCACTCGCCGCCGGGCACGACGTGGTGGCGCTGATGCGCAATCCGGCGAAACTGACCCTGCGCCACGAACGGCTGCGGGTCGCGCAGGGCGAGCTGACCGACGAGGCGGCCGTCGCCGACGCCGTCCTCGCCGCCCTGAGCCCCAAGATCTTCGGCGGGCCCCGGGACCTGCCCCTCGCGTCGGGAACGGGCACCATCCTGGCCGCGATGCGCACCTACGGCATCAGCAGGCTCATCTATAGCTGGGGACCAAGCATCATGATTCCCCGCAACCCGCTGCTGGGCGCGGTGCGCAGCGCGAGCTTCGCCCTGCTCGGGCGGCTACCCGCCACCCGCTCCATGGTCAACGAGACGGTCAAGGTGGGCCAGGCCATTCGCGGCTCGGATCGAGACTGGACCATCGTGGTCGTCACCGCGCCCCACGACGAGCCCGGCTCGGGAAGGGTCAAGGTGCGCACCGGGACCGGAACCGGAGACCGGGTCGGCTCACGCATCTCTCGGGCCGACCTCGCGCAGTTCATGCTCACTCAGGCCGACGACCTGCGATACGCGCAGCAGGAGCTGCGGATCAGCAACTGACACCAGCACGGCACGCCGCCGCCGCGCAGTTATCCGCGGCGCCCCGCCTGCACCTCGTGCGCCTCCCCAACTCGAGCGGCACGCGGTCCCGACCGAATCCCGCTGTTCACCACCCTTGTTCACCACGCTGTTGTCACCGAAGGAGAAGTTGTGCCTACCATCGCCATCATGGGTGCCGGTCCCGGAATGGGGCTCGCCATCGCCCAGACCTTCGGCAAGGAAGGCCACCAGGTCGCGCTGCTGTCGCGTACCCCGGCCAAGCTGGACCCGGTCGTGGCCGAACTGACCGGCCAGGGCGTCGAAGCGGCGGCCTTCGCCGCCGACGTGCTTGACCGGCCATCGATCGTCTCCGGCCTCGCGGCGGTCAAGCAGCAATTCGGGCAGATCGACGTCCTCGAATACTCGCCGGCCAACTCGGCGCTGCCGATGGCTTCCTCCACCGAGCTGACCCACGACAACGTGCAGATCCAGCTCGACTTCTACGTGCACGGCGCCGTGGCGGCGGTCAACGAGGTGTTGCCGGAGATGCTCGCCCGAGGCTCGGGCACGATCCTGTTCACCACCGGCGCCTCGTCCGTGCGCCCGGAGATGGGTCACGACATGTTCGGCAACGTCGCCCCGGCGGCGGCGTGGCTGCGCAACTGGGCCCACGGCCTGCACGCCGCCACCGCTCCCCGAGGAGTACAGGTCGGCCACATAGCGATCGGCGCGTGGATCGGCCGCCAACCGGGTGCCACCGCACCGGAAGAGATCGCGCCGCTTTACTGGGAACTGCACACCCAACACGACCAGATCGAAAAGATCTTCTTCCCCAGCGACCAACCCGCCTCCTGAGCGCACATGGTTGAGCCGTCCGCCCCTCGACGGGCCGCAGCGCGCCGGCCGCATGATGCGGCCGGCGCGACGGTGATCCGCGAGGAGCGGTACGGCGACGTCCTCGGCCACGTCGTCATGCAGGACCCGGAAGGCAACGAGTTCCGCGTCGCTTGAGCGGTGGTTGGCGCCGCATCCAGCATCCGGAAGCAGCGATCCGGGCGCGCGCGGGGGCCCGTGCATCGAGCCAAGGCAAGGATGCCCCGGCCACTCGGCCGAGGCATCCTTGATCGTCTACACGAATGCGAAAACAGCCTCCACTGTCAGTGGTCGGTGGGTCGCGTTGCGCGTTTGCAGTTCTGTGACGTGCCCCCGGCAGGATTCGAACCTGCGACACACGGTTTAGGAAACCGATGCTCTATCCCCTGAGCTACGGGGGCGCGAGTGGTCAGTGTAACGACCTGCGGGTTCACCTGGGGTGGCAGGGAGTAGCCCGCGTTCACCCGCGTCACCCGGACCCCTGTTCGCCCAGCCCAGGGAGTCTCTACGCGAGTTCGCACGGCGCTACCTCTGCTGATCTTGTTTGTTTCGCCTGGTAGGGGGTCTTGTCGCGAATGCAGGCCCAGAGGACGTTGAGGCGTTGTCTGGACAGGGGGCGGTGGCTTGGCGGTGGGTCTTTCCCTCGGCCCTCTTCTTGTCGTAGTAGGCGCGTGACCGTGGACAGTGGGTCAGCGCGGTGAAACTGGACATGCTGAACACCCGGCGTAGGCCCCGGTGGTAGCGGTGGGGCCGAACCTGATGACCCTGCCTGCGGCCGGAGTCGCGTGAGATCGGCGCGAGCCCGGCGTGCGCGGCGAGCGCCGCAGCGCTCGGGTAGGTGGTGAGGGTGCCAGCGTGGGCGAGGAACTCGGCGGCGAGGGTGGTGCCGATACCGGGCAGGCTGGTGACGATCTCTCCCAACTCGTCGGCCGTCGGGGTGGACGCGTCGGTGGGATGGGCGTCGCGGTAGCGGCGCAGCAGTCGGTTACGTAGGTGGCTGTCGCCGCCGGTGATCAGATTGGTCAAGATGGCGTCCTTGTCCCGGGCGGGTAGCCCGACGACCCAGGTGCGTAGTTGCGCGGCGGTCACTCCCACGCCGCATGCCCGGATACCGGGCGCTCGGCTTCACCAGAACATGAGCGCATCCGATCGCGATCATCACTGCGTGGTAGAACGAGTAACAGGGAGCGGTAAGCCGCCGGCTGATCCGCCTCGCTCAGTACCAACGCGGCGGGCCTCCCATGCCCACGTAGAGCGCCCGTCACCACCAACACGATCGGGATCAGTAGCTTTACCCGCTGGTTGCAAGGATGCGGGGGAAGAAGCCAAGCGTGCTGGGCCTAGCGTAGTAGGCTGTTGGCATGGGTCGGTTCTCCGAGGATGAGCTGCATGCGGTTGTCTCCAGGTACGAGGCGACTCGCGCGGCCGCGTTGACCGAGCGGGACGAGCAGCTGCGGGCGTTCCACGCGGCCGGCTGGCGGCCGGTGGATCTGCAGCGGGTCACCGGGTACAGCCGGGAGACGATCCGTCAGGCGCTACGACCGGAAGTCCGGCGGGCGACCAACATCAGCCGGCGCCGGACGTCACCCCAGCCGCCGGCGGACTACCGGCCCTACGGTGACCGGAGGCCCTACGTGGTGGCCGAAACCCTTGCGCAACTGCAGGGCCCGACCGAAGGCGCGGTGACGCTGCCGCGTCATCTGGACTGGTCCGGGCACGCCGAGTACGACCTGAACCGGCCCGCACGCCTGGCCAGCATGTACAAGGTGGTGCTCACCGAAGCCAGCACGGTCGAGGATCTGAACACCTGGCTCGATGCCGACCTCCTCCGTCGGCTCTGGCCCACCCTCTGGCTGCCGCCCCAGCTCCGCCAGCGCTGGGAGGAAACCTTTCCCGAACTCGCCGCGACCCGCAGCGACGCGGCGTAGCGGTGGACCCCTTCCACGAACGCCTCGCCCGTACCGGGCTCGGGGCGGCCGATCGATACGGCTTCGCTCTGGCCGGCGGTTACGCGGTTCAGGCCGCCGGGCTTGTCGAGCGGCCCAGTGAGGACATCGACCTGTTCACCGCCTGGGGCCGCCGCAACGAGTTCACCGCCGCGGTCACCGCCGTCGTGCACGCCTACCGAGACGACGGCCTGACCGTCGAGACCGAGCGCCAGTACGACACCTTCGCTCGGCTGGCGGTCACCGACGGTGTGCGGGTTTCCAAGGTCGAACTCGGCGTGGACTGGCGTGCCAACGAACCGATCCTCATGGCGATCGGACCGGTGCTGCACCCGGACGACGCGGTCGCGAACAAGATGAGTGCCCTCTACGGGCGGGCGTTCGCCCGGGACTTCATCGACATCGACGCCGCGCTCCGATCCGGTCGCTACACCCGCGAAGCCCTCCTCGCCCTCGCGCAGCGCGCCGACCGTGGCTTCGACCGGCACGTCTTCGCCGACGCTCTCGGACAAGCCGCCCTGCTCGATCCGGACGACTTCGCCCAGTACGGCATCGCCGACCGAGCGCTTGACGATCTCCGCAACCGATTCGCCGAATGGCGCCGTGAACTGCTCGACGAGGAGAAACCCGCCGAGGATGAGCCGCTCCCGACTCGCCGCGGCGATGACTCTGTAACGCTGGACCCGCACCGATCCAGCTGATCTTCGGCAAGCGATCGCAGCAACGCCGCACAGCAATCGGCACGCACGGCCAGCAGACAGAAGACCGCAGGCCATCGACCTGTGGACACCTGCGACACACGGTTCAGGAAACCGATGCTCTATCCCCTGAGCTACGGGGGCGCGAGTGGTCGGTGTAACGACCTGCGGGTCCACCCGCGTTGGCAGGGAGTGACCCCCGTTGAGACCCGGCGGGCTGGCCGGACCGACGACCACAGGACCCAACCGTCGCCGGCCCCGCCACCGTTCGAGCGGACGGCATCACCTACGCGTACTGCCGGCATCGTCGGCGCGAAGGCCGCTGCTCGCACCGAACACATCACTACGCGCCGCTGGATGCCGCGCCTCGGCAGTCCCGTCCAATCCATGTGGTCGGGTCCAGTTGGAGACCGATGTTCAGCCCAGGTGAGTTTCGTCGGTGCCCATGCGGGTGTTCGTCCAGACGATCAGCGACGCGATCAGCAGGAGGAAGGAGCCGACCAGGAAGGCGTGGGTGACTCCTTCGGTGAAGGTGGCCTGCAACAGCGCCCGCTGTACGCCCCCGGGGTCGCCCGGAAGCGCTGTGGTGATCGGTTCGATCACCTGCTCGTTGCGCTGCCCGGCGAAGTGCGGAGACACCGTGCCGAGTACGGCGAGGCCGACTGATCCGCCGAGTTGTTGTGCGGCGTTGAACAGGCCGGAGCGTTCGGGACACTCGACGGTGACGGGGCCGAGTTCCTCAGCCTGTTCGGCCAGCAGGGTGAGCAGGTCCACTTCCGCGCGAGGCCGAAGACGCTGGTGTGAGCCGACCCACTCAGGTCACTCGGAACACCGGCCACCCGATCTCGGTGCGCCACGCGGCCGGATCGCTGACGTCTCGCGGTCCGACGAGGTAGACCTCCCGCACGGGCCCCGCCACCGACATCGCGTTCTTCACGACCCAGGTACCGAGCTCGCCGTAGGTGACCTCGATGCCATCGTGCTCGCCAACGTGGGTGGCCACTGCCAGTTCCGCGGCGGGTAGGGTCGCGGCGTGCACCCGCCCGGCACGAGGCGGAGCGGCCGTCGGTAGGTAGACCAACACGTGACCGCGGCCCTGCTCGAACAGGGAGTTGTCGTAGGTGCCACCCGGTGGACCGGTCACCGCGTCGCCAACGGCCACCTCCAACTCGGCCATTGCGCCCGCGAACCAGGCTTCGACCTCGCCCTCGTCGACCACGGCCGCCACCGCCGCGACCGTGCGGGCGGGCTCGGCACGCAGCTCCACCTTGATCGGCGCGGGGTCGGGCCGGAGCAGGCGGCGCAGCGACGCGACCGCGGCTCGGGTGCGGTCGAGTTCGGCCTCCAGGCGTTGGAGGTGGTCGGCGATCAGGGTCGCGCGGACACCGGGGTCCGGGGACCGCAGGATCCGCTGCACGTCGGCCAGGGGGACGTCGAGTTCGCGGAGCCGGTTGATGACCTGAGCGGTCGGGATCTGCTCGATGGCGTAGTAGCGGTAGCCGGAGGTCTCGTCCACTACGGCGGGTTCCAGCAGGTCGCCCTCGTGGTATCGACGCAGGGTCCGCACGCTCAGGTGGGTCAGGCGCGAGAACTCCCCGATCGTCAGCACCCCCGCAGTATGAAGGCTCCCCCAGGGGGAGAGTCCACCGTTTGACCCTCCTGCACCGCGAGGCCACACGGTGGGTTCATGACACACCGCAACGACCTCCGGTCCGATCCACTCCCAACCACCGTCCGTGGTTTCCTCGCCGCTCACGTCGTCCGCGACGCCGACGCAGCATCGTCGTTCTTCGCCGAGGACGCGGTGGCCGTGGATCAGGGCGAGTCCTTCCGCGGCCGAGAGCAGATCTACGCGTTCCTGCGGGACGCCGGCTCCGAGTTCGAGTACACGACCGAGCAGATCGGTGCTGCCCGCATCGACGACGGCCACTGGGTGGTGACCCTGCGGCTTGCGGGAACCTTCCCGGGCGGTGTCGCCGAGCTCGACTACCGGTTCACGATCCGTGAGGACGTCGTCACCGAACTCGTTATCGCCAACCACGGATCCTGACGAGACCCGTACCACGTCAATCTTCAGAGGAGAGAGAATGCCTACGTCAGATCGCGATCGTCTCGATGGACGACGTGCGTTGGTCACGGGCGGTTCGAAGGGCTCAGGCAAGGCCGTCGTCGAGAGACTGCGGGAGATGGGCGCCGACGTCTACGTGACGGCCCGGACGATGCCCGAGGGGTACGAGCACCCCGACCGGTTCATCGAGGCGGACACCTCGACGGTCGAGGGCGCGAAGGCGGTGGCCAACCGGATCGCCGAGACCGGCGGGGCACTGGACATCCTGGTGCACGTCGTCGGAGGTGCCTCGACGCCGTCCGGTGGGTTCGCGGTCATCACCGACGAGCAGTGGATGATCGAGCTGAACGTGAACCTCCTGGGAGCGGTGCGGCTCGATCGAGCTCTCCTCCCGGCGATGATCGAGTCCGGGTCGGCGGTCGTGCTGCACTTCACCTCGATCCAGCGTGAACTTCCTCAGTACGAGGCGTCCCTGGCCTACGCGGCAGCGAAAGCCGCGTTGCGCACCTACAGCAAGGGGCTCGCCAACGAGCTCGCCCCGCGCGGCGTCCGCGTCAACGCGATCAGCCCCGGCGGGATCGAAACGGAGGCCTACGAGAGGTTCGTGGACCGAATCGCCGAGGGCAACGGGATCAGCCGCGAACAGGCCAAGCAGAGCATCTACGACTCCCTCGGAGGCGTACCCCTGGGACGGTTTGCCAACACTGAGGAGATCGCCGACCTGGTCGGCTTCCTGGTCTCGGACCGCGCCTCGGCCATCGTGGGCGCCGAGTACGTGATCGATGGCGGAACAGTCCCTACCGTCTGAGCCCGCAAACGGGTTCGAGCAGTCACGTGCGAGCGCTTCGATTCGACGTCCCAGGAGACCGTCGGGAACGCGGGGCCGCCTGATCACAGAGCCAGGATGCCGAGGTCGCCACAGGCACCTCGGTCGGAGGCCCGGTGCGTCGACGGGCCTTTCATCCTACCTTTGCTGCGGCTTTTATAAGCATTGATGGGATTTCAGACCCCGCCAGAAGATAGATGGGTGGAAATGCTTGACTCAGCGCCCCATGTTGCCGGTTAATCACATCTACATGTCGGCTGTGTTCACCCGCCCGGGTGGTCGACGACACCGGCGCATCGTCGAATCGATTCGACTACAGCCGGTACGTACACCTTGACTTGACGTCATGAGGCTGTCGGGTGAGCCGTAGGAGGTTTCCGTGCATCGTGCGAACGTCCGCTGGGGCGGCAGATTGTCGGCGTCAGCCAGAGGGCTGACCGCGACCGTGGCGCTCGCCCTGCCCCTGACGCTGGGTGGTCTGACCGTGGCACCCCCCGGGTCGGCCCTGGCCGCGCCGGTCGCGACGCAGGGTGTCGCGGCCGCCGGACTTGACGGTGTGGCGGCCGGTAACGCCGCGATCGCCTCGGTCGACCTGAGCGGGACGTGGAGCTTCACGCCCGCGGGTCGGGCAACGACCTCGATCGCGGTGCCCGGTGGCGGTTGGTACAAGCAGGGCTTCACCGACGTGACCGAGGCGGTGTACTCGCGCAGCATCACCGTGCCGGACTCGGGGCAGCCGCAGTCGACCTGGATCGAGTTCGGCGCCGTGAACCACCAGGCGACGCTCTCCGTCGACGGCCGGGTGGTGGCGACCCAGACGACCGCGTTCACCCCGTCGAACTTCGACATCAGCAGCTACGCCGCACCGGGCACCACCCACACGGTCAGTGTGCAGGTGAAGGGCCGCGGTGCGTTGCGGTCGTCCGACGGCAAGTACCTGGTCCCCATCGCGGCCGACTGGTCCGAGGCGGTACCGCAGGGCATCTACCGGTCCGCGTCCCTGCGGGTGTATCCGGCGGTGTACGTCAGCGACGCGTTCGTCCGTACCTCGGTGGCGAACCGCACCCTCAGCTACGACGTGTCGGTGACCAACTCCTCGTCCTCTACCAGAACTGTCACCCTGGGCGGGTCGATCACGTCCGACGGCGCGGGCTCTTTCAGCTACCCGCAGTTGCCGCAGCAGACCGTGACGGTGGCGGCCCGTTCGACGGCGAAGGTCACGGTGGGCCCCGTGGCGTGGGACCTCGGCGTCACCTCGTACTGGTGGCCCAACGTGCCGTACCGGTCCGGGTACCGGGCCCAACTGCACCGCCTGGCGATCCACGCCACCGCTGACGACGGCCGCACCAGTGACGCCACGTACCGCTTCGGGTTCCGGGAGAGCACGCAGAACGGCGAGTACTACTACCTCAACGGCGTGCGGGTGAACTTCCGTGGCGACAGCCTGCAGGGCGCCAACTACGACCGGATCAACAACGGCGGCAAGAGCGACGCGTTCGACACCCTGCCCGGTTTCCTGCCGCCGTCGTCCGGCAACGGCGGTTGGCCGCAGGCGGTGGACAACTACCAGCGTCTCAACTACAACGTGGTACGCATACACATGGAGCCGGCCAGCCCGTACATGCTCGACGTGGCCGACGAGATGGGCCTGATGGTCATCGACGAGACCGCCATCCGCAGTGGTTCCCAGGACTTCGTGTCCGGACGCACCAACATGGTGGCCCACGCTCGGGCGCTGACCCTGCGCGACCGCAACCATCCGGCGATCATCCGCTGGAGCCAGATCAACGAGCCCAGCTCCAACAACAACGACTCACAGTCGTTCCAACAGGACCTGTACGCGGCGATGAACGGCAACGACGGCACCCGGCCGATCAGCATCGACGCCGGCCCGGGCGCGGATTCGCCCAG
The DNA here is from genome assembly GCF_040648275.1 of Micromonospora sp. NPDC049171. Lineage (NCBI taxonomy): Bacteria > Bacillati > Actinomycetota > Actinomycetes > Micromonosporales > Micromonosporaceae > Micromonospora > Micromonospora sp. NPDC049171. Next base: position 207,895 of record NZ_JBEZDJ010000002.1, on the reverse strand, counting down.
CCGGTACCCGGCCATGAACTACTCCAACTTCGCCATCTTCGGGCACTACCTGGACGGCGTCGGCCGCTACGGCGAGGCCCTGAATCGCCATTCCGGGCGCCCGGACGGCGAAGGCGAGTACATCTGGCCTGCCTGCAGCACCAGGCAGGGCTTCGAGTGGTTCGCCACCGCGACTGCTGCCAAGCGCGGCAAGGACGCCAGCGACCTGCGTCCGTACACGCTGCTGTCCGCCTGGGCCAGCGTCGTGCCGGGCGTGCGAACCACCGACTTCACCACGGAGGAGAACACTCGCCCGGTCTACGGCGCGGACAATCTGCCCGATCCGTGGAGCAACCCGCAGATCCAGCGCGTGCAGGCGGCGTTCAACCCGGTGGCCGCGATCGACCTCCCCTACTGGTCCGCCTCCGGCAATTCGGACTCGAACGGCACCTTCCCGCTGGCGCAGGCGGTGCCCAGCTACGCCCGCAACGCCACGGTGACCCGCAACATCACCGTGTTTAACGACGACCTCACCAACACCTCGGTGAACCTGGCCTGGACCGCCCGGATCGACAGCCCGACCGGTACGGTCGTCGCGTCCGGCAACAGCAACCTGACCGTTCCGCTCGGCTCGCGGGTGACCCAACCGGTGTCCTTCACCGCCCCCGCCACCGGCAGCCGCGTGTACCTGCAGCTGTCGACCGCCAAGTCCGGCAGCACCCTCTTCACCGACTCGGCCGAATACCTGAACCTCGGCGGAGGCGGCGGAACCGGGCCCGCAGCCGGCACCTACCGCATCGTCAACCGCAACAGCGGCAAGCCCCTCGCCATCGCCGGCAACTCCACCGCCGACGGTGCCAAGGCGGTCCAGCAGAGCGGCTCCCCCACCTGGACGATCAGCACCACGCAGGACGCGTACACCCTGCGCTACACCGCCTCGGGGAAGATGCTCGACGTCAACGGCGGCAGCACCACGCAGGGCCTGCAACTGCAGCAGTGGTCGGCGAACGGCGGCGCCAACCAGTCGTGGTACCTGCGGCCCACCGGTGACGGCTACTACACCATCGTCAGCCAGGCCAGCGGACTCGCGGCCGACGTCTACGCCGCCTCGACCAGTGACGGGGCACAGGTCGTGCAGTGGACCGCCAACAACGGGACCAACCAACAGTGGCAGTTCGTACGCGTCTGACCACGACATGACGCACCACCCTTCAGCCTCGGTGTCGAGAGGAACTTTGATGTCAGACCTGCCCGTGAGCCGTAGGTGCCTGCTCGTCACCACCGCGCTGACCGCCGGATCGGCGGCCCTGATCCCGACCGTGGGCGCCGGACGGGCCGCCGCCGTCGCGCCTCAGGTCGCGCTGCCCGAGCGCGGGATCTACGACACCGCCGCGGCGACGACCTGGACGGACGGGTTCCTCACCGGCAACGGCGAGTACGGCGCCGTCCTGTACGGAACGCCGACCCTCGAGAAGGTGATCTTCAATCACCACCGCTTCGTGCTGCCCAACGGCAGCCGGGGCGTGACCCCGCCGGTAATCTCCGGGCGGCTGGCCGGCGTGCGAGACAAGGCGCTGGCCGGGAACTACGCCGGAGCCAACTCGGACTTCGCGGCCGGCTGGAGCCTGCGCTGGACCCAGACCTACCACCCCGGCTTCGAGGTGCAGATCAGCACGCCAGGCATGACCACCGCCAACGGGTACGCCCGCAGCACCGACTTCCGAACCGGGGAGGTCACCTCCACCTGGACCGACAGCTACGGCACCTGGACTCGCCGCGCCTTCGCCTCCCGGGCCGACAACGTCGTCGTACACGAACTGACCCCGGCATCCGGCCGAACGATCGACGCGACGCTGAGCGTCAACACCTCCCTCGCGGGCGTCCCCGGCTCGGTCCGTTTCACCACCCTGGCCAGCGTCACTGACGGCTCCGGCTACCTGAACCTGCGCGGCACCTACCCGTCCGGGCAGGGCGCGTTCGGCTTCGAGGGCGTCACCCGGGTCGTCGCCACCGGTGGCACGGTAGCCGCGAACGGGTCGAGCATCGTCGTCACCGCGGCAACCAGGCTCGTCCTGCTGACCAAACTCGACAGGTACGAGTCATCGACGGCCTGGGACAGCAAGCCGTTGCACGCGGCGCTGGCCGCGGTTCGCGCCGACCATGCCGAACTGCGTGCCCGGCACGTCACCCTGCACTCGGCGATGTTCGATCGCTCCCGCCTGGACCTGAACGTCTCCGCCGCCGACCGGCAGCTGTCGACCACCGCGCTGATCGCCCGGCAGAACGCCAACCGCAACACCATCGATCTGGCCCTGCTGGAGCGCCTCTACGACAGCGGCCGTTACCTGTTCATCAGCTCCAGCGGCGTACTGCCGCCGCGGTTGACCGGAATCTGGGCCGGCACCTGGAATGGCGCCTGGGCCGACGATTTCACCACCGACGCCAACATCAACCTGCAGGTCGCCGGCGGCAACATTCTCGACCTCACCGATGCCATGCAGGGCTACTTCAACCTGATCCTCGGCCAGCTCGCGCACTGGCGCACCAACGCTCGCAACCTGTATGGAGCCCGCGGCTTCCTGGCCCCGTCGCGAACCGACGGCGAGTACGGGTACATGCTGCACTTCGACCCCGGCTTCCCCGGCCAGTGCTGGACCGGTGGCGCGGACTGGTTGCTCTACCCGTTGCTGGAGTATTACCAGGTCACCGGGGACCGGACGTTCCTGGCTGAGAAGCTGGGACCGGCGCTGATGGAGCTGGCGCTGTTCTACGAGGACTTCCTGACCCGCACCGACTCGGCCGGCCGTGTGGTGTTCGTGCCGTCGTTCTCGATGGAGAACTCGCCGGCCAGCACGAACGTCCTGCTGGCGATCAACGCCACCGGCGACATCCAGGCCGGCAGACACGCCCTGCGGGCGGCCGTCGAGGCTGCCAACGCGCTCGGTGTCGAACAGGGCGCCGGCCAGGGTGTCGCACGCTGGACGGCCCTGCTGGCGAAGCTTCCGCCCTACACGGTCAACGGGAGCGGCGCCCTCGCCGAATGGTCCTGGCCGGGCCTGACGGATCGCTACAACCATCGGCACGTGCATCACCTGTACAGCGCGTGGCCCCTGCACGAGATCAATCCCGAGGAGGCTCCCGGGCTGGTCACCGCCGCGCTCAGGGCCCTGGCGCTGCGCGGTGACGAGAACACCTCCGCGCACGGCAGCCTGCATCGAGCCCTCGCCTCCGCTCGGCTGAAGGACGGTGCCGGCGTCTACAGCAACCTCCGGAAGATCATCGGTAACAACATGATCTTCCGGTCGCTGATGACGGCGCACAACCCGAATCTGGAGACCTACAACGCCGATGCCGCCAACACGCTGCCGGCCGTGCTCAGCGAAGCGCTCGTGTACACCAGGCCCGGCATCATCGAGCTGCTGCCCGCCGTGCCCGGCCAGCTCGCCAGGGGCACCATCACCGGGGTCCGCGGACGCAACCAGGTCCGCATTCACAGCCTCACCTGGGATCTGCCTGGTCGCTCGGTAACCGTGGCACTCACCTCGACGATCACCCAGGCGATCACCCTCCTCAGCCGGCGCGGGATGGCATCCATCACCACGTCCGCGACGGTCACCCCCTCGCCGCTCGGCCCGCATGCCCGGGTGATCTCGTTGACGGCCGGGCAACAGGTACAGGTCGTCGTAGGTCTGCCCGCCGCTTCGGCCGGCGGCGTCGTTCGACTTGTCAACCGGCGCAGCGCAAAGGTCCTGGACGTCAACGGCGGCTCCACCACGGACGGGGCAACTGTCATCCAGTGGCCATGGACCGGCGCGACCAACCAGCAGTGGCGGCTGCTGCCCAACAGCGATGGCTCATTCCGGCTGGCCGGGGTCAAAAGCGGGAAGGTCCTGGACAGTCCAGGTGGCTCGGGCCAGGGCGCGGCACTCGTGCAATGGGCCGACAACGGCGGACGTAACCAGTGGTGGAATCTTGTCCCGGCGACGACCAGCGGGTACCACCGGCTCGTCAACGTGAGCAATGGCTGGTGTGTCGGGGTCGAGGGCGGCTCCACCGCGGACGGCGCCAGGGTGGTCCAGCAACCGGTCAGCGGCGAGATCAGCCAGGAATGGCAGATCCTTGATGCCTGAGACAGAGGGGCAGAGGCACCGGTCGCGGCGGCTCCGGGCGATGGACCGCCAGGGCCTGCGCCACGGCAAGCGCCGCCACGCCGGGTGGGTCTCGGCCACCGGCGTGCGTGGTGCCGGGCACGGCGGCGGCGCCGGGCCGACTGCGGGGACCGACCCGGCCCGGAGGGTACGTCTGACCTTTAGGGAAGCACCCGTCAGTCGATCGCCTCGTGCACGCCGACTCCGCAGGGCGATGGCGCGAACGGTGTGGGCTGGGTGGACGGTCGGGACGACAGCATCGCGTGTGGTCCTGCGGTTACGCATTGACCGTCTCCGATTTGTGTAGTTAACATGTGACGTCTGACGAATGTTGGACGCCGCGACACCCACGAAGGACTCAGGCGACGTCCTCGTCGACGTTCCGCTTCTCCTGCCCTGGGGTCGTCACCACCGGGGGCGGCTGGGGCCGCCGCTGCGTCGCTCGGCTGCGCGAAGGAGACAAGATGTCTGAAGTGACACGTAGGAAACTTCTCGGCGCCGGGGCGGCTGGGGCTGGTGCCATGCTGCTGCCGGGGGGTTGGACCGCAGCCGCTCGGGCCGGGTCGACCGCACCCCCAAACGTGCTGGCCGCCAACGACATGGCGTTGTGGTACGACGAGGCGGCGGGTACGGATTGGTTACGGGCTCTGCCGATTGGTAACGGCCGGTTGGGCGCGATGGTGTTCGGGAATGTCGACACCGAGCGGCTGCAGCTCAACGAGGACACCGTGTGGGCCGGTGGCCCGTATGACTCGGCCAACACCCGTGGTGCGGCCAACCTGGCGGAGATTCGGCGGCGGGTCTTCGCCGATCAGTGGACGCAGGCGCAGGATCTGATCAACCAGACCATGCTGGGCAGTCCGGTCGGGCAGTTGGCCTACCAGCCGGTCGGCGACCTGCGGCTGGCTTTTGGCAGTGCCAGCGGGGCGTCGCAGTACCAGCGGACCCTCGATCTGACCACGGCCACCACTACCACCAGCTACGTGCTCAACGGGGTGCGCTTTCAACGTGAGGTCTTCGCCAGCGCACCGGACCAGGTGATCGTGATCCGGTTGACCGCTGACCGGGCAAACGCGATCACGTTCACCGCCACGTTCAGCAGCCCGCAACGGACGACCGTGTCCAGCCCGGACGCCGCCACGATCGGCCTCGACGGAGTTTCCGGCAACATGGAGGGCATCACCGGGCAGGTCCGCTTCCTTGCTCTGGCCAATGCCTCCGTGAGCGGCGGCACGGTCAGCAGTTCCGGCGGCACGCTGCGGGTCTCCGGCGCGACAAGCGTCACCCTGTTGGTGTCGATCGGATCCAGCTACGTCAACTACCGGACCGTCAACGGCGACTACCAGGGCATCGCGCGGCGGCACCTCGACGCGGCCCGCGCCGTCGGCTTCGACCAGTTGCGCAGCCGACATGTGGCCGACTACCAGGCGCTGTTCAACCGGGTGTCGATCGATCTGGGACGCACGACGGCGGCCGACCAGACGACCGACGTGCGGATCGCGCAGCACGCGAGCGTCAACGATCCGCAGTTTTCCGCGCTGCTGTTCCAGTACGGTCGCTACCTGCTGATCTCCTCCTCGCGGCCGGGCAGCCAACCGGCGAACCTGCAGGGGATCTGGAATGACCAGATGGCCCCGTCCTGGGACTCGAAGTACACAATCAACGCGAACCTGCCGATGAACTACTGGCCGGCCGACACCACCAACCTGGCCGAGTGTTACCTGCCGGTCTTCGACATGATCAAAGATCTGACGGTGACCGGCGCCCGCACCGCTCAGGTGCAGTACGGCGCAGGGGGTTGGGTCACCCACCACAACACCGACGCGTGGCGCGGCTCCTCGGTGGTCGACGAAGCCCTGTGGGGAATGTGGCAGACCGGCGGGGCCTGGCTGGCCACCATGATCTGGGACCACTACCAGTTCACCGGGGACGTCGAGTTCCTGCGCGCCAACTACCCGGCCATGAAGGGCGCTGCCCAGTTCTTCCTCGACACGCTGGTCAGCCACCCGACGCTCGGCTACCTCGTCACCAATCCGTCGAACTCGCCCGAGCTGCGTCACCACACGAACGCCAGCGTGTGCGCGGGGCCGACGATGGACAACCAGATCCTGCGTGACCTGTTCAACGGCGTCGCACGGGCCGCCGAAGTCCTCAACGTGGATGCCACCTACCGCACCCAGGTACTGACGGCCCGGGACCGGCTACCCCCGACGCGGGTCGGGTCCCGCGGCAACGTCCAGGAATGGCTCGCCGACTGGGTGGAGACCGAGCGGACCCACCGGCACGTCTCCCACCTGTACGGGCTGCACCCCAGCAACCAGATCACCAAACGCGGCACACCACAACTGCACCAGGCCGCACGACAGACCCTGGAACTGCGCGGCGACGACGGCACCGGCTGGTCACTCGCCTGGAAGATCAACTATTGGGCTCGGCTGGAAGACGGCACCCGCGCCCACAAGCTCCTCCGCGACCTGGTACGCACCGACCGGCTCGCACCGAACATGTTCGACCTGCACCCGCCCTTCCAGATCGACGGCAACTTCGGCGCCACCTCCGGCATCGCCGAAATGCTGCTCCAAAGCCACGCCGGCGAACTGCACCTCCTGCCCGCCCTACCATCCGCCTGGTCGGCCGGTCAGGTCACCGGGCTCCGGGGCCGCGGCGGACACACCGTCGGCGCCACCTGGAGCAGCAGCCGAATCGAGCTCGTCGTCACTCCCGACCGCGCCGGCCCCATCCGCGTTCGCAACCGGATCTTCGCCGGCACCTTCGAACTGCGCGACGAGACGAGCGGCAGCACCGTCCAGCCGACGCGGATCGAGACCGATCTCGTGGAGTTCACCGGCCAGGCCGGCCACACCTACCGCGCGTCCGGGGTCAACTCGGGGCCGGTCGAGGCCGGTGCGTACTACCGGCTCGTGGCCCAGCACAGCGGCAAGGCCGCCGACATCAACGGTGCGTCCACCGCCGCCGGCGGATTGCTGATCCAGTGGCAAAGCGGCAGCGGACAGAACCAGCAGTTCGAGTTCGTGTCGGCGGACGGGGGCCACTTCCGGATCAGGGTGCGGCACAGCGGCCTGTTCCTGCAGGCGGCCAGCAACAGCACTGGCGCCGACATCACCCAGCAACCCGACGCTCCCAACGCCGCGAGCCAACAATGGCGGGTCGACGACCAGGGCGCCGGGGTGGTCAGGCTCATCAACCGGCAAAGCGGTCTGGCAATGGACGTTTGGCAGGCTTCGACCGCCGACGGGGCCCGCATCTCCCAGTGGACACCCGGCACCGGTGCCAACCAGCGATTCAAACTCCAACGAATCTAGAGGGTTGACGGGTTGACGTCGCAACGGCCGGGTGGCCCAGCCACCCGGCCGTCGTGACACGCCGGCCGGCAACCGGCGTGCAGCAGTGCGGAACTGGACCGACCACGCCTGGTGTCCCAGCCCAACAACTGCTTACCCGAGCACTCCTGGCCAACCCGCAGTGGCCCTGCGCGACCCGACCTACTTCACGGTGCTCACGCCCGATGTGTGGCGTAGGCCGATGCCTGAATCCGACCGTTTCTGCGGATAGTGCAGGCCAACGGGCAGGCCGACGTCGGCGATACTGACGGAGTGAGATCGGACCGGTCGCCGAGGGTCGCGGTGGGTCTGTGCCGACCGGGCTGGCCGCTGGATCGCGTTTTTGATCCGGCGTCTGACGGCGGGACCGGCAGACCCCAACCTGCACTGGTGGCGGCTGGGGTCAGCGCTACCCCGCTGGCTACTGATCGCATCGATCACCCGGTCCTCGGCCTGCTCTACGCCGGTGCCGTGACCTCCCGCGCGGACGTAGGCGAGGCAGGCAGCGTGGTCGCCATGAGCCCAGATGGACAGATACTGGCTCTCGACTCTGTTGAGGATGGGTTGCGACTGTTCAACCCCTTCACCCGGTGGTCTGCCGTTCTTGACGACGGCCCCCGCCGAAAAGAGGCATCGGTCTGGTCCGCGGGCTCCTTCAGCCCTGACGGCAGAACCCTGGTCACGGAGGGCAGAGAAAGCTGGCAGCTCTGGGATGTCCAGAGCCGCCAGACCATTGGACCTCCGCAGCCGACCAACGGCATCAGAGAGCTGTTGTTCAGCGCCGACGGGCACGTACTGCTCGCCTCCGAGTACAGCGAGCCGGTCCTCTCCGAGCATATGAAGTATTCGGCATCACTGTGGGACACACGCACGGGAGCCGAGATCGGCCGGATCGATTCCGACCGAACCCGTCCGGCGGTTGCGGTCAGCTCTGATGGGCAACTGGTGGCCATCGCAGGTCTCGGTGAGAACGTCCGGCTCTGGAACTCCTCGGCCAGCCGGTTCGTCGTCACGATCGAGGCGATCGCCGGGGGGCGACGTCGCCTTCCGGCCCGATGGACAGACCCTGGCCGTTGCCGATGGGGACGACCGTGTGCGGTTCTACAAAATCGATGGAACCCAGGTCCCAGAACCATGGATCAATCGGGCCATCAATGGAATGACCTTCAGCCCCGACGGAAGCCGTCTCCTCACTCAGGACAGCACAGGAAGGGTGCGTCTGTGGCACCTGACGTCACAGTAGTAACCATACGCGGAGGTCTTCGCCAAGGCGTCCTGTTCTGCCGGTAACCGGCTCACCCGAGGCGGATACGACGTTCGTGGTATGTCGATGGGTCCGGCAGTCCGTACTGTCTGGCGGTATGCGGCGTTGGGTCGTGGAGACGATGATCGTGGCGGCCGTGGGCGTGTTGACCGCGTACCGGCTCGCGACGACGCCGGTCGCGCTGGGTGACCGAGTGCCGGACCTGTGGGCGTACGCTGCCGCCGCCGTGATGGTGTTCGTGCTGTTCGTTCGACGGCGGTGGCCGGTCGGTGTGCTGGCCCTGGTGGGCGGGCTCTACCTGGCCTACCACATCTACCACTACCCCGGTGGCGCGACGGCGGTGCCCGCGTGGGTCGCGCTGTACTCCGTCGGTGCGGCGTCGCGGCAGCGCGTGGGTCTCATCGTCGCGGCCCTGTTCGTGCTCCTGGATGCCCAGGGGCGGGTGGCGGTGGCCGGCGCGCGGCCGTTCGACACGTCGCTGGACAGCTCGACTGTGGTGTTCGTGGCGGCGTTGCTGCTCGGCGAGGTGGTGCGCGGGCGCCGGACCCAGCTGGCGTTGCTGGCGGCCGACCAGAGCCGGGCCGCCGAGCAGCGGGTCGTCGAGGAGCGTATCCGCATCGCCCGGGAGCTCCACGACGTCACGGCGCACACCTTGGCCGTGGTGTCGGTGCAGGCGGGCGTCGCGGCCGACGTGCTGGACGAGGATCCCGCCCAGGCCCGAGCCGCGCTGCGCGAGGTGCGCCGGGCCAGCCGCGAGGCGATGGTGGAGTTACGCGCGGCGGTGGGCGTGCTGCGCGACGGCACCCCGGCGGCCGGGCCGGAGCCGCCGACGCCCACGCTCGATCGGCTGCCCGCGCTGGCCGAGTCGACAGGTGCGGTCGTGACCTGCGATGGCGAGCCGCGGGCGTTGCCGCGGGCCGTGGAAACCACCGCTTACCGCATCGTCCAAGAGGCGGTGACGAACGCGTTGCGGCACGCCGGTGCGGCCCGGATCGAGGTACGTGTCGGATACCGTCCCGACGGACTGTCGGTCACGGTGCGCGACAACGGGCGGGGTGGCGTCCCGGTAGCCGGCAACGGGCTGCGTGGCATGGCCGAGCGCGCCGGTGGGCTGGGTGGGTGGCTTCGAGCGGGGCCGGCCGACGGCGGCGGCTTCGAGGTGCGGGGGTGGTTGCCGGTATGACGGTTCGGGTCCTGCTGGCCGACGACCAGACCCTCGTCCGCGCGGGCTTCCGGGTCCTGCTGGAGCGGGCGCCGGACATCGAGGTTGTCGCGGAGGCAACCGATGGGGAGGAGGCGATCGCTCTCACCCGGGCGCACCGGCCGGATGTCGTGTTGATGGACATCCGGATGCCGGGCACTGACGGTTTGACGGCCGCCCGGCGCATCCTCGCCGATGCCAGGTTGCCCGACGTACGTGTTGTGGTGCTGACCACCTTCGAGTTGGACGAGTACGTCTTCGCGGCGCTGCAGGCCGGCGCGAGCGGGTTCCTGCTCAAGGATCTGGAGCCGGACGAGCTGCGGCGGGCGGTACGCTTGGTCGCCGCCGGTGACGCGCTGCTGGCGCCCGCCGTGACCAGACGGCTGATCGCCGCCTTCGCCAGCGGTCCAGAAGTCCCCGGCCTCGACAGCCTGACCTCGCGGGAGCGGGAGGTGGTCGGCCTCGTCGCCGACGGCCTGTCGACAGTGGAGGTGGCGGACCGGCTGAGGATGAGCCCGGCCACGGCGAAGACCCACACCAACCGGGCGATGACGAAGCTCGGGGCGCGCGATCGGGCCCAGCTGGTCGTGTTCGCGTACCGCAGCGGGCTTGCCGGCCTACCGCGACTGCGGTAGGCCGACGCCCACCGATGGCAGATCCGGTACGGGTACGCCGCTCGTAGCGTTCCGGTCATGTTTCTCATCTTGGGTCCGGCGTTGAATCTGCTCGCCGGCTTCTTCTGGCAGAACGACACTCAGGGCAGCACCGCCGGCACGATCATCGTGTTGTCGACCGCGTGCTGGCTCATCGGGCTGATCGGGTTGTTCGAGCGGCTGCGGCCCATCACGCCGAGGTACGTCGCGGTCGGGTTGCCGGTAACGGTGTTCGGCGCGATCGGCGGGGTGGCCTACGGCGTACAGAGTATTCACGAGGGCCTGTTCGCCGTCTCCCACGCCGATGCGGTCGAACGACTCGGCGAGCACCCGTTCGCCGCGTTCGCGGTGTACTGGACGTGCGGACCGCTGTTTCCCATCAGCCTGTTCGTCCTGGGCCTCGTGCTGGCGAGGACGCGCGTGGCGCCACTTCCGGTCGGCATCATGGTCAGCCTGGGCGCGGTCGTGTTCCCGCTGAGCCGCATCACCCGGGAGGCGTCCATCGCGCACCTGGCCGACCTATTCCTGCTGTTGCCGTTCCTCTACCTGGGACTGCGGTCGATGTCGCAGTCCCAGGGCGTACCAGGCCCCCGCCGCCACCGCGACGCCGTGGATTCCTAGCACAGCGATCGCCACGGCAGCCGAATCCCCGGGTCCCCCCGAACCCGTCCGTCAACCTCCGTAACTGCTGTGCCCGGGATCGCTGGGCAGCGTCGTGTTGAGGCAGAAATGCGCCCGGTCCGGGTTCGCGGCAGGAGGTGCCGGGATCGGCTGCTCCAGCGACGGGAACGGGGACATGTCCCACGGGTTCCCGGACTGGCCGGTCAATTCGGTGCACTGACCGAACGGGCTGGGTGACCAGGGGTTGCCCGGCAGGTCGGGCAGCTTGCTGAACATCTGGAAGTCGCCCCGGGTGACCGGGAGGCTGCTGGCGGAGGCCTGGCCGTCGTGGTTGATGGCGGAGCCGTTGCGGTACAGGTACTGGTCCGGCATCCAACTCGACCGCAGCAGCGGTAGGTTTTCGATCCGCTGCATCGTCCCGTTCGCGCAGGCCTTGAAGTGCAACTCCTGCCAGATCGGAGGCGCGTGGACGAAGCTGCTCGCGTCGGCGCCCGGTGCGAGACCCGCGTCGAAGAAGAGCCGCCGGATGTCGTCGGCGAGGTCCCGGACCGACTGCGCGGCGACCGGGTGGGCGTTGATCTGGCCCACCCAGTCGGCCATCGCCGTCGGAGGCCCGGACGTGCCGAGCATCGGCCGATAGCCGATCGACCCGCCGCCGACGGTGAGGGCGACGACGCAGGTTGCCTGCGCGTCCGAGCGGGCGCCGGTGGCGTCGACCAGAGCGGGCGCTCGGCCGGCGAAGGCGTAGGCCCGGCCGGGCAGTTTCCCGTCGACGGCCGGATTCGCCGTCGTCAGGCCTCCGTCGTGGGCGTTGAGGTCCGGCAACGTGTACTGCAGATTCGGCGGCTGGATCCCGAAGCTGTGCCGCATCGACTCGAACAGGTCCCGGACGAACCGCGGCAGGTGGGTGTTGCCGGTGCGATGCTCGTACGTCGCGGACTCGCTGCCCGGGATCACGAAGCCGTCCGGACCGACGACGAACGAGACAGTCGCCTTCACCCGATTCTTGATCCGGTCGTCGTCGTCGAAGTGGGCAGGTCGTTGACTGCTCGTCGGCCGATCGGTGTACGGCTGGGCGATTCCGAGCCAGCGGCCGACGCTGTTGCCGGGCGGGTGGTTCACCGGGTCGGTACCGGCCGCCAGCACCTCGTCCCGCCACCTCTGGGCGAACTGGCGCAGTTGCGTGGTCACGCACTGTCCGAGCGGCGGCGTCGAACAGATCGGCAGGGCCAGGAGGTCCCCGCTGCGATGCAGCGCCCAGTCGTAGAGCGCCTGTTGGCCCGCCATCGGACCGGAGATCCAGGAGGCCGGGGCGGACACGTCGACGTTCTGGTTCTCGTCGAAGACGGCGACCGCCTCGATGGACTCCTCGCGGTAGGTGCCGCTGACCGGCACGAAGGCCACCGCGTCGAAGGCGATGTTGTCGCTGCCGTCGCCGTCCGGGGTGACCGAGCTCAGGGTCACCTCGGGTACGCCGTTGAACAGATAGGTGCCCAGCGGAACCCACCGGTTGGCGCTGCCCTGCTGCTTGAGCGTCCGGGTGCGGTTCCCCTGCGCGGTCCGGATGGTGTAGCGCGCCTGGGCGGTGTGCGCGCCGTGGTCCGGCAACGCGACCATGATCCGCATCGGCCCGTTGTGCGACGTGCTGAGCCGCCACTTCGCCGTGACCGCGAGCTTGCCGTCCTCGTCGTCGGCGGTCCTGGTGTGGGTGAACCAAAAGTGCCCGCCGAATCCGCCGCCGAGCTGATGTGTGTCTATCTTGCCGGGATACTGGCCGGCGGCGTCCGCCGGAAAGGTGAGGCTGAACGTGCCGGCGTTGTTCCATGGACGCCCGCAGTTGGGCCGGACCGCGGGTGTCCCGTCCGGCACGTCGTCGACGATCCGCGCATTGGCCGGCAGCCCGTCCAGGGTGCACGTCGGCGGATAGGCCGTGCCGTCCTCCTGGTACGCGTACCCGGGGTCGAAGCGCAGCAGTTCGTTGCCGCAACTGTACGAGCAGTCCCACTTCCAGGTGCTGGACTGGTGGTACCAGCAGCGCAGGTCGATCCGGCCGGCGCTGTCCCGGTGGGCGCACGGTCCCGCCGGCTCACCGATGACGTCCGGGGCGTCGGGCGGGTACGCCTGCCCAGGTTGGCACTGGTTGGAGGCGTTGCAGAACTGGTTCACCGGCGGCTTCACCGCGCTGCGGTTCTGCGGGGCGGTCGTCGCGGTGCCGTTCCACCAGGCGGGGCGGAATCCGGCGACCAGGGTGTTCGGCGCGTCCAGCACCTCTACCGGGTGGCCGGCCCAGCCCATGATCTTTTCCGGGTACGGCCAGTGCTGAGGATGCGCGGCGTCGGCGTAGGACACGTCCAGGAACGCGGTGCGGTTCGCGGGGTAGCGCGGGTTGGCCGGGTTGTTCGCCCAGCCGAGCCCCCAGGGCGACCCGTCGCCCCTGTCCGGGTAGAAGCCTGAGTTGTACGCCCACACGGCGTAGAACCAGTTTTCGAGCTTGGCCGGGTCGCCGTTGTTGAGTGTCATTCCCGCGGATCTGACCTGGTTCCACTTCTGCTGGAGGATTTGCAGCCCGGCCGCGATGTTGGCGGCGAAGTCGAGCGCCACCGCCCTCTGCTTCTGATACGGCAGCGCGGTCTCCCCCGGTCGTTCCCGCCCGGCCAGGCGCATGCCGTCGGTCACCTGCGTCACGCCGTAGCCGCAGTCGGCCTCGGACCAGTTGATCGTCCAGTCGTCGGACTCGTCGCTGTTGTAGATGTCGACGCCGAAGTAGTTTCCGATGAGCGGATTCGCCGTCACGCCCGGTACGACGAAGCGCGGCGCCTGCCACAGGTTGGACTCCTGCGCCGCCACCCCGAGCATCACCTGGGCGGGTACGTAACCACCCCCGACCAGTGACACCGGCGGAAAGAGCCCCTGCGGGGTGTACGCCGGCATGCCCAGGTTCTTCCAGTTGGCCGGTCGCTGCACCGTCAACGCGTGCCGGACGGCCTGGTCGACGGCCCACTCCACCTGCCGGGGCCGCGGTTGCACCGCCTGGTTCGCGGGGTCGTTGCGGGCAACCGCGCACACCCGTTCGGCGAGCGCACCCGGATCGTTCGGGTCCCCCGCCAGCCGCCGGGTCGCCGGTGATGCCGAGGTCCGCACCGCTGGGCTGAGCTGCCGGCCGCCGTCGGCTGTCCGGCCGGCTGCCGGCTCCTGCGCCGACACGAGGAAGCTCGCGGCGCGGCCGGTGGTCAGCGACGTGGCCGCGATCGTCAACGGTTGCCGCCCCGGTGCGTGGCCCGGCCGGGTCGAGTCCATCTCGGGGGTCAGCTTGACCTGCCCGGCCGAACCGGCCTCGGCGCTCGCGGTGCCGGCCGGCAGCACCGAGGTGATCGCGAGTTCGCCGGAGAGGGAGAGCTGCGCGCCGGCCGGCACGTCCACCAGGGACACGCCGGGTACACCGGTGTCGGCCCGCAGCCCCCGGTCGAGCTTGCCGACGCCAGCGACGAACACCCGCCCGCCGCGGCCACTTGTCACGTTCAGGTCGGTGAGCCGGCCGGTCGCCAGCGTCGCGGCGACCGCCCGCCCGGTGGTCACCGCACGGGTCGGAGCCCGCCGCACCAGAACCCGGTCCGTACCGGCGCGCTCCATGAACACCACACCGCCGTCCGCGTCGGCGGCGAGGCGGAACGGAACGCCGGTGGCGGCGGTCAGCACCCGGCGACGTCCCGCGCCGTCCACCCGGACCACCGCCCCCGCGTCGGCGGCGACGATCCCGCCCGCTGTCGGTACCGGCGACGTCAGCTCGCCGGGGACCTCGACGGGAGTGCCGAGCGCGGAGGTGACCGTGTCGACCTCGATCAGCCGGGTCCGGTCCAGCTCGTCGCCGCCGGCCTGGGTGAGGACGGCCTTCTCCCCTGCCCCGCAGCCAGGATTGAAGTAGGCGAGGCTGGAGGTGACAGGAAGTTTGCGCACTGCTCCGCTGTGGAGGTCGACGACGGCGGTGAACCCGCCCCGGTCGAACAGGTCCGCCCGGTTGGTGAAGGTTCGCGGCGCGTAGACCACCACCGCGCTCCGGCCGGAGCCGGTCACACAGACGTTGCCGATCCACCGGTCGGTGTCCAGTCCCGGTTCGGAGAGGGTGGCCAGCGTCGACCAGCCGTACCCCTGGGCGGCGTCGGCGACGAGGAGGTGGAACCCGTCCGCGTCGCCGGAGCCGACCACGGCGCGGTCGGTGGAGCCGCGCCATCCGGGGCCCAGCACCGCGGCCCGGTCCCGCTCGGGGACGTGCGGCGTGGAAGCCGGCCGCCCGGCTGGCGCGGGTACGGCACCGGGCCGCGCCTGGGCCGGGGTGGCCGACGGGCCGAGCAGTGCGGCGACGGCCAGGGCGGTGAGCGCCCGCACCTGGCGACTACGACGGATGTGCACGCCAACTCCTCTTTGCACGCGATCCGGAATCAGCAGCAGATCCAGTTGCTCTTGGCCAGCCTGTCGTCCGGGGTGATGACGAACATGTCCAACCGGTTCCCGTCGCTGCGCCAGGACGCGGCGGGCGCCTTGCCCCACTCCATCTGACCGCCCAGGTTGAACCAGCCACTCCAGCCGCCGGCCGCCGTCCAGAACTTCTGGTACAGGTAACCGTCGGTGCCGCGGGCGAAGACGTCGAGCCGGCTGCCGTTCGGCACCCAGGTGGCGGTCGGCGGAGAGGTGATGTTTCCGCCGAGGGAGACCCGCTGCTGCCAGCCGCCGTTCTCCAGGTGGTACACCTGCCACACCGCGTTGTCGCCACCCTGGTAGAACACGTCGATGCGGTTCCCGTTGGCGTGCGCGGCGACGCTCGGTTCGCTGTTGAGGTTGGCGTCGACCTTGACCCAGTTCTCCCAGCCGGCGGCGGTGTACTTCGTGTAGTGCAGCTTGTAGTCGGGGCCCCGTCCGAAGACGTGCAACTGGCTGCCGTTGCGAGTCCAGGTGGCGGCCGGGCCGCTGGTGAGAACCTCGTGGTAACCGGATGGCTTGGGGGCACCGTGGTCGTAGAAGCCGAACCAGTCGGGGTTTTGCCAGCCCCACTGGAGCAGCCGGGAGTCGGTGCTCTGGCCGAAGATGTCGAGCCGGTCCTGGTTCGCGAAGGTGGCGCTCGGCCCACTCGTGCCGAGGTAGCCGTACGACGGAGTCATAATCCCGTACCACCCGTGCCAGGTGTTACCGATGAGGACAGCCTGGAAGGTGTAGGCCTGAGCGGTGTTCGGGATGTCGCAGAAGAGGTGCACGAACACGTCCAGCCGGTTGTTCTCCGGCATACGGGCCACCGACACGCTCTGGTACTTGCATCGACTGTCATTGAACGGCTTGTTGAAGTAGCTCCAGTTCGAGAACCCACCGGCCGCCGTCATGCGCCCCGTCCCGCCCGCCGCGCCGGAAACCACAAGCGGGGTCGACGGAGTGCCAGTCATCGGCAACGTGGCGTCCGGCCCGCTCACCGTCACGAGACCGGCCGCATCGGCCGGCGGGACACCACCGGCCACGGCCAGCAGACCGCACATCGCGATAATGGCGGCAGCCCTACCAACCCAACTCACTGGTAACCGAAACACCGCATCCCCCACCCTGCGCCGCGTCGATGCCGGCGGAAGCGACCGGCCCGAGGTGATGATTGACCGCCGCTGTGGAAACTGGGTGGAAGCCCTTCAGCGAGGGCCGGGATTCAGCTCACCGGCGGTACGTCCAGCCGGGTCTGCAGTTCGTCGGCCTCGGGATGACCGAGTTCGTCGAGGATTCGCCACGCCTGCGACCAGGACCGGACGGCCGCCGCCCGGTCTCCGACACCGGCCTGGAGGTCGCCCAGATCGCGACCGGTCTCGGCCATGCCGAAACGGTCACCGAGATCCTCGTAGAGCGCCAGGGCCCGCTGGTAGCAGGTGATCGCCCGCCGATGCTGACCCAGCCGGTGCTGGATGTAGCCGAGGCTGTCCCAGGTGGCGGCCTCGGCGTGGCGCTCACCGACCTCCTGCAGCGCGGCGAGAGCCTGTCGGCAGTACGTCAGGGCCGACGGGAACTCACCCCGCTGGGCGAGCAGCCACCCGATGTTGTTCAACGCCATCCCCTGCCCGGCCTGGTGACCCACGTCGCGGTACAGGTCGAGTGCCCGGCGGACGTGGCCCAGCGCCTCCTGAGCGCGGCCTTCCCGCTGGAACAGCCCGCCCAGGCCCCGGTGCGTGTGCGCCTCGTGGACACGGTTGCCGACCGCGGCGAATCCGGTCAGCGCGGACCGGTAGTGGTCGTGGGCGTCGTCATGTCGGCCGAGTCGCTGGCAGGCGCGGGCGAGGTGGTAGTGAACTCCGGCCTCAGCCGCCGGATCGGCCGAGCGCCGTACTGCCGTCAACGCGAACTGCTGGGTGGTGGCCCAGTCGGACCAGTGGCCCTGATCCTCCAGATAGGTCGACAGGGCCCGGGCGAGCTGCCACGCATGGGTGTCGAAACCGGCCCGGCCCGCCCAGTCGCACGCGTGGACGAGCGTCGCGTGCTCGGCCGTGAGCCAGGCCAGGGCCTGCTGGTTGTCGCCGAGTGGCTCCGCGGTCACCCCGGGGGCCAGCGGGCCCGGTGGCGGCGCGATCGGGTCCTGGGCCGGCACCAGGAGCCGGTCGGCGGCGACGGCGCTGTGCAGGTAGTGGTCGAGCACCCGACGCAGCGCCGCGTGCCGGTGTGCGGCGGGGTCGGCCGCGACCAGCTCGGCGGCGTAACCGCGCAGCAGGTCATGCACCAGGTAGCGGCCTTTCCCGGGCACGGTGACCAGGTGCGCCTGAACCAGGACGGCCAGGTGTTCCGTGGCCACCTCCGGCGGCAGGCCGGCCAGGCTCGCCGCGGCGCAGGCGGTCACCCCCGCGCTGGGATGCAGCCCGAGCAACCGGAACAACCGCGCAGGTCCGGCATCCAACGTGCGGTAGGACCAGGAGAACACCGACCGCGCGTCGGCGGCGGCGTCGGCACTGGCAAATTCGGTGAGGCCGCCCCGTGCCGCCCGCAACCGGCGGGCGAGCGTACTCAGCGCGACGTCGGGGTTGGCGGCGACGCGGCCGGCCACGATGGCCAGCGCCAACGGTAGCCCGCCGCACGAGGCGACGATCTGGTCGGTCGCCTCCGGTTCGGCGTCGAGCACCGCCGTTCCGAGGCGGCGGCGGATCAGCTCCCGGGAGCCGGCGGCCGACAGCACGCCCAGGGCGATCGGCCGGGCGCAGTCGACGGTGACCAGGCTGGCCAGCTGGTCACGGCTGGTCACCACCACCGCGCAGCCGGTCGCGCCGGGCAGCAACGGCCGGACGTGATCCGCGTTCCGGGCGTTGTCCAGCACGACCACCATGCGCCGGTCGGCCAACAGCCGGCGGTACAGTCCGGCTCGCGCTTCGATGGTCGCGGGCAGCCGGTGTACGGGCACGCCCAGCGCGTCCAGGAAGCAACGCAACGCCTCGGCGGTGGTCATGACCGGCCCGTTCGGGTCGAAGCCACGCAGGTCGACGTAGAGGTTTCCGTCTGGGAACCGGTCCGCGAGGGCGTGTCCCAGCCGAACGGCGAAGGTCGTCTTGCCCACCCCGGCCGGCCCGGTCACCACGACCGTGGCAGGGCTCTCCCCCACACGGATCGCCTGCTCCGCGTGGGCCAACTCGGCGGCCCGGGCGGCAAACCGCGGCGGATCGGGCGGCAGCAGGCAGACGACCCGCGCGGCGCGGGCCGGACCGGCGTCGGTGGCAGGTCGCCCGGTGGCCGTCAGCGGTGCCTCGCCGTCGAGAATCGAGCGCAGCAGCTGCTGTAGCGCCGGCGCGTCCAGGCCACGGCCCCGCAGCACCGTCAACCCGGTGCGACAGACCCGGACGGCCTCATCCGTACGTCGCAGGCCGTGCAGCACCGAGGCGAGCAGCCGCCGGGCGCCTTCGTCGTACGGCTCCTCCTCAACCAGCCGGGTCAGGTCTCCGACGGCCTCCGTGTACCGACCCAGCGCGATCAGGGCCTCGGCATGGCCATTGCGGGCCGAGCGGCGCAGTGCCTCCAGCCGGGCCACCTCGGGCAACGCGAACGGCCGGTCCGCCACCTCCGGATACGCCGGTCCGCGCCACAGGGCCAGGGCCGCGCCGATCAGCCCGGCCGCCCGTTCGGCCTGCGCAGGGCCACCGTCCACGAGCAGACGCCGACCCTGCGCACAGGCCTCCTCGAAGCGGTGCACGTCGACCTGTTCGGCCGCCAGGTCGAGTCGGTAGGCCAGACCTCGGCCGCTGCCGACCGTGACGAGGACGCCTCCCCCGCTCGGCGGCCGCTGTGGCGTCAGCGCCCGCCGCAGGTGCGACACGTGGCTGCGCAGCGTAACTGGCGCACTGTCCGATGGCGACGAGTCCCACAGCAGGTCGATCAGGCGCTGCGCCGGGACGGGCTTGCCGGCCTCGAGCAAGAGCACCGACAGCAGCGCCGCGAGCCGGGGCCCGATCCGCACCGTCGCCTGGCCGACCTGGATCCGTAGTGGCCCCAGCACCGCGATGTACAACTCGCTCAACTGCGCCTCCCGGTGCGTAAGCGGCGTCGATGGCAGGTGTGCTTCCTGGCTCTCTTGACCTGCGTGGCCGGACCTGCGGTGAGTGGAAGCGGGATGCCTGGGACCTGCGCCTCAGGCAGGCGGGGCGTCTGAGAACGGCGAATCCGTCATCGCGGATAGGGTGCGCCAAGCGGGCTTGCGTCGGCAAGGCATTCGAGTTGTGTCGAACAGTCCCGAACACCTGCGACGGCGTTGAGCCTGGCCAACTGATGCTCAGACCCGTGGGCGACGTCCGCCGGGGATTCCCAGCCAGGCGGTCAGGACGTGCAGAACGACGCCGGCTGGGTCAGGCCGAGTTCCGTGCAGTTCCACCCGCCGCCCTGATCGTGGTATCGCCAGCCCACGCCGGCCGTGTGGTGGAACAGGTAGATCACGCCCGTGGTGTCCGGGCGCCGCACGTCGGCCGCGGCCCACGTCTCGACGCACTCCACCCCGGTGGGGGCGAAGGACCAGCCCGGCGGCAGCTCGACCAGGGTCCCGAGGGTCTGCGTCGACGGACAACCGGGATCCTGGGATCGGTCACCGGTGGGAGTGGCTGCCGGCGGCGTCGACGGGCCGGGGCGGTGGCCGGTCGCGACGGCGACCGTAGCGCCGATGGCGAACACCACCACCGCGGCCGCGGCGGCGGTGCCGACCGCCATCCGCCGTTGCGACTGCCGCGACTTACGCAGGGCACGCTCGTACAGGTCGGCGGTGCCGCCGTACTCGCTCAGCTCGGACATGGCCTGACGCAGCGGCCCAAGGTCGTCGGTCATCAGGCCTCCTCCAGCACGGCCGAGAGCAACTCCGGCGCGATCTGCCGCATACGGGCCAGCGCCTTGCTGGTCTGACTCTTGATCGTGCCGACCGAGCACTGCAGCAGCTCCGCGGCCTCAGCCTCACTACGGTCCTCGAAGAACCGCACCACCAGCACCGCCCGTTGCCGCCTGGTGAGCTGGGCAAGAGCCTGGTACAGGACAACCTTGAGATCCGTACGCCGAGCATGATCACCGCCCGGCTGCACCACGTCAGCCAACTCCCCGGGCAGGGACTCGACGATCCTGCGGCGCCGCCACCAACTCACATGCAGGTGATACATCGCGGTACGGGTGTACGCCTCGAAGTGCCCCGGATCATCCAGCCGACGCCGACCCCGATGGGTACGCGCCAACGCATCCTGCACCAGATCCTCAGCCAGATGCCGATCACCGGTCAACAGGAACGCCGTCCGCAACAACGCCGACGAACGGGCCCGAACGAACTCGCAGAAAAGATCGTCTATGGCATCCGCCATACCCCCACCGTACGGGGTGTGCGCCGCAGGCAGTCGACCGAGGTCACCCCGGTCAGGAGATGCAGAACGGCGCCGGCTCGGCGAGGCCGAGATCCTTGCAGTCATACCCGCTGCCGTCGCCGTAGTACTTCCAACCCGTACCCACCACGAAGCGGAACAGGTACACGCCGTCGCCGGGGTTGGGGCCCTGCGGATCGGCACCCGCCCAGTCCTGCACACACTCGACACTGCCGAAGGTCCAACCCTTCGGCAGCTCGACCAACTTCTCCAGAGTCTTCGCCGAAGGGCACTTGGCAACCGTGGCCGCACCGTTCGCCGGCCTGGTCGCCGGCACCGGATCCGAGATGCAGAACGGCGCCGACGCGGTGAGGCCGAGATCCTCGCAGTCCCATCCGCTGCCCTGGTCGTAGTACTTCCAGCCCGCGCCGGCCACGTAGTGGAACAGGTACACGCCGTCCCCGGCCGTCGGGCCCTGCGGATCGGCACCCGCCCAGTCCTGCACACACCGGACACCGCCGAAGGTCCAACCCTTCGGCAGCTCGACCAGCTTCTGCAGGGTCGCCACCGACGGACAGTCGGCGCTCCCGGCCGCCGGGGCAGCCACCGTGGGCGAGGCGCCGACGGTGCCGGTGGTCGCGGCAGCCGACGTCGGGGCAGGTGCGGTTGGGCTCGGCCCGGGCGACGCCGTGGAGCTGCAACCAGCGAGCCCGACCAGGGCGGCGACAACGGAAGGCAGCAGGAGGTGACGTGAAGACATTCCGGGCCCCTATGGATCGTGGCGATCGTCGCTTACACCCGGGTACATGCGATCCGTCGCCCACAGGTTGCCGTCGACCAGAAAGTTTTTCCGACATTGTCCAGCGACCCTGCTCAGGCGGTGCTCGCCTCAGCCGACCGGGATTCCGACGAGGTTGTAGGTGAAGGCCACCGTCAGGTAGCTGATGGCCGCGAGGGCCGTGATCGTGTACGCCACTCGGCCCCGCACGGTCCACCAGCGCCTGGCCCACGCGGCTCCCGTGCCGGCGATCATCACCGCCGTCGTCGCCACCGCGATTCCGTTCAGGGTCAGCAGGGCCGTCAGCGCCACCGAGCCGAGGACCACCGTCTCGGTGAGGGCGTTCAGGTCCGACGCCAGCAGGGCCAACCAGCCGGTGAAGACCGTCGTGAGTCCGCTGGTGCGGGTTCGATCGCGAACCTCCACGGCGAGCGCACCGTGCGCGGGGCCACGAGCATCGGCTTCGGGGTGGTGGCGCTCCTCGTCTAGGAGATCCCCGTTCTTCGCGGCGGGGGCACACCGAAGTCCCATTCGACCACGAGATGCCGTCGCCGGCCGTAACGAAGAGTGTTGGCTTGAACACATAGCGATCAATATGGTTGATCGGGTCTGCTGCAACCGGCGGGTCGAAACCCCGACGACACGCCACGGTAACGACCTACGCGAGGGAGAATGTGCATGCTTGGCAACGGGCGCCGGATTCGGCGCGGTCACCGTCTGGGGCTGGCCTCCCTGCTCGTGAGCGTGTTGGTGGTGGTGTCGTCCGGGCAACCGGTCTACGCCGCCAACCTCGGCAGCGAGCCGACCCTGCCCTACGCGCAGCCGAACAACACCAACCTGCCCAGGGCTGGCTGCGACACGACCGCCACCGACCCGAAGAATCCGCCGGTCAACAGTCCGGCGGCCCTGCAGGTGATCTACGCGTGGAACGACTCGACCGGCAACCAGTACTCGACGAACGTCGAGCACGCCGCCCGCGTCATGGACCGCGTCGACTGGCTGCTCGACCAGGCCAGCAACTACGACCAGCACTTCAAGTTCAGCTGCCGATCGACGACCACCAGCACGTACAACCAGTACGCGCAGGCGATCGTCACGCCGGAGAAGATCGACACTCCGAACACCGACTACTGGTCGATCGCGAACGAGCTCACGGCCAAGGGGTACGACGACAGCAACCGCTGGTACGTGCTCCTGACGGAGTTCGCGGCGCCATCCGCCTCGGCATACTGGTGTCCGACCAGTGGCGGTGGAGGCTGCGTCTCCATCGTTGAGGTGTGGGACAGCGGCGTCGTCGGGCACGAGGTGACGCACCTGCTCGGCGCCGGCCACGCCTACATGTCCGAGCACGTCTGGCAGGACTCCAACGGTAACTGGCAGTTCGAGCAGTACTGCCCCGACATCACCATGTGCTGGAGCGACTGGTGGGCCTACGATATGGGCTACCGCCAGAACTACGACCCGAGCGAGACCAGCGCGTCCTTCTATGTGGACAACTACCCGTCGACGACGACGAGGAACACAGCGGTGCATCCGCTGCTCACCTCGCCGGTCTGCTGCGACGTCGGCGCCAACAACGACCTGCTGACCGCGCAGGAGCGGACCATCGAGGCGCAGGCGCCGGGCACCGCGAACCCCACCGGGTTCACCACCTCCGGTTCCGGGGCCGCCATCTCGGTGACGCCGCAGGGCTCGTATGCCGGCATCTCCGCCCGCTACTTCGACAACCGCCGCTCGCTGCAGTTCGTCAGCTCACCGCAGTCGGCGGAGAAGTCGGTGCTGGTGAGCCGTAAGCCGTCGGTGACGGTCGGGCACAACTACAAGTTCTTCGTCCGGCTGCGCGCCGACTCCGGCACCGCCGCGCTGCGCCTGCGGTGGTACAACTCCGGCGGCACGCTGCTGTCCACGTCGACAAGCAGCTCGTTCGCCCTGACGTCGAACTGGCTTGAGTGGTCCCACCAAGCGGTCGCACCGTCGAACGCGGCGACCGTACAGATCTCCGTGGTGGCACCGTCCGGTGGGTCGCAACCGGCGACCCTGACCATGAACGTGGACACCCTGCAACTGACCGACTGCAGCGCCAACGAGAACTCGCTGTGCCGCCCCACCACCTGATCCCACCCGGATGATCCGGTCTTTCCCCACGTCGCGCGAGCGCGACGTGGGGAAAGACGTGGCAGACCCCGAACCGCCGACGGGTCAGCCGGGAACGCTCGACCAGAACCCGCACTGGTGCTCGGCGGCCAGGTCCACGTTGCCGCTCCGGTCATCGGCGAAGGTCTGCACGTAGGGCATGCGGGGCCAGCCGGGTGTGCCGGTGGCGGCGAAACGCGACCACGCGGTCACGAATCGGGACCGCAGTTCGGGCTGCGTCTGGTCGGTCAGGAAATCCATGTCGAACAGGTAGGCCAGTTCGAGACCGTGCGCGGCGCCCCAGGAATAGCGTGGGTCCAGGACCGGGCCGTCGCGTTCGGCAAATTCATAGCCGTAGACGCGGTTGCGCTCGGCGAGCAGGCGGGTCTGTTCCAGAGTCGGGCAGGCCCAGATGCGGTCCGTGGCGACGGCCGCCCAGGCCAGGCCGGGCGTGCCCCACTCGGCGATCGGATAGCGGGCCTCGACCTGGCCGGCCCGGTCACCGAATGCCGTGCGCAGCGCGGCCCGGTAGTCGTCCGGCGTGTACGGCTTGGGGACCGGGTACAACTCGGTGAAGCCGAGGAAGGCGCGATGCTCGTCGAGGTTGCCGCCCTCCAGCACCGGCATGTGCTGGTACCGGCCGGCGCGCAGGGCGTCGGCCGGGCGGGACGGCAGGAGCGGGGTGCCGTACGCGGGTGTCGCGAACGCCGCCAGGCCGGCGCCCTGGGTCTGGTGAAGAAGATCGGTGTACGAGGCGGCGCGCAGGCAGGCCACGGTGGCGCAGCCCAACCGATCCCGAAGCTGCGTGCCCTGGGCCTGCACCGCGGCCAGGCTGCTGAACTGCGAACCCGCCCGGCTGCCGGGCAGGAACAGCCCGTCCGGCCAGTCGGTGAGACACGATCCGGACTGGATGATCGCCGTGCCGAACAGGCCCACCGCCGACGGCGCGGTCAGCTGGGCGCACACGCTCATGCCGCCGCTGGACTCGCCGGCGAGTGTCACGTTGCGGGGGTCTCCGCCGAACGCGGCGATGTTGCGGTGCACCCAGCGCAGTGCGGCCTGCTGGTCCTGGAGGCCGAAGGTGCCGGAGCCGGGCAGGTCGGGCAGGCCGAGATAGCCGAAGACGCCGAGCCGGTAGTTGACCGTGACCACGACCAGGTTGCCGTCGGCGGCAAGGCGGTGCGGGTCGTACTGGTTCGCGGAACCCGCGGTGAACGCGCCGCCGTGCAGGAAGACCAGCACCGGGTGTCGGCCGGTGCGGGCGGGGGGCGCCGTCACGTTGACGTGGAGGCAGTCCTCGGCACCGGTGACCGGGCCTCCCACGCCTATCGGGTTCTGGGCACACTCGGCGGGCAGCGCGGTCGCGGCCCGGACGCCGTGCCAGTCCGCTGCCGGCTGCGGTGCGCGCCAGCGGTTCGGGCCGGTGGGTGGTGCCGCGTACGGCACGCCGTTGAAAACCCGGTAGCCGGCTCCGCTCGCGCCCTCGACCAGGCCGTTCTCCGTGTGGGCGAGCGCACGGGCCGGCGTGTCGGCCGCCGGACTCGGGGGCTGCTGACTGCCGGCGGATGCGGGAGTCGCCGCAAGCACCACGGACAGGGCCGCGACCGCGGCTGGCAGCAGTGTCGCAGGTGTTCTTCTTCGACAGTGCCGGCCTCGATCGTCTCGTCGACAGCGCGGACGGGGGACGAAGCGCCGGGTGACTCCGCATGGCTGTGTCGCATCGGCAATCATGCGGTCCACGCTAGGAACACGGGGAGGATGCCTGCAGAGCCACGGATACCCGGTCCGGGGTGACAAATGTACCGGCGGCTACGGCAACGCCCCGTCCCGAGCGGTCAACCACAGCTCGTACCACTCGTCGTGGGTCAGATCGGGCGCCCGGGTCGCCGCATCGCGGCAGGCGCGGATGCGGTCGGGACGTGCGGTGCCGAGCGGCATAGCGCGCTGCACGCGCCCGTCGGCACCCGCCACCGCCGCGGGATCGCTGTCCGGTCCCTTCGCACAGGTGCCGACGGGATGCCAGTACCCACCGGGCATGTCGGCAATCGCCTCACGCTGCGCCGGTGACCACGGGGTGAGCGTGGCCATCTCGCTCACCGGAAGGGTCTCGGCGAGCTTGTGGGCCAGGTCGACGCCGTCCAGGGCCACCTGACGGTCGTAGCCCTCCGGGTTGGAGAAGTAGGCGTGGTCGATGAGTGGCTCGGCCAGCGGATCCAGCGCCCGGGCCCGCACGTGGCCCCGGGGCCGGGGCGAGAGCACGAACACGTACAGCGCGACCGCCGCGCCTGGGAGTTCCCCCAGGGCAGTTGGGGTGTCGGCAACGGCGGAGACCAGCTCGCACTGGCCCGCCAGGAACTTGCCGAGGAGACCGGTCTGCAGGCGAGGGAGATGCGCCGCCACCTCGGGCACCTGTTCGCGGCCTACGGCTTTCTCGAACCAGGGCTTCGACATCTACCTGGCCACCGGGTTGACCGAGGGCGAGCCCGACGCGAGGTCACCGAGCAGGGGATGCGCCACCAGGGGTTCACCGATGACGAGGTCGCGGAGTTGATACTCGCGAAGCAGCTCGTCGACGCGCCGTCCCTGGCCGCGCTGACGCTCTACCATCTGTGCTCCGCTGTGGCCGACTGAGCAGGTGACCGGAGGAGCCGTGAGCGGCTGAGTCCGACCAGTCGACAGTCGTGGGGCGGTCAGGTTCGTCCGGCCGTACCCGCAGAACGGGGCCGGGCCCGGCGCGGAGGTGGTCCTCCGCGCCGGGCCTCGGCATCGGGTGGGTGTCAGCTGGCCGCGCAGGTGGCCGTCGCGCTCGGGCCGGTGCCGGAACCCTGGAAACCGAAGTTGGTCGACTGCCCGGCGCCGACGTGTCCGTTGTAGCCCACGTTGGTGAACCGGACGGTGCCGCTGGTGCCGCTGGCCTGGGCACTCCAGGTGCCGGTGACCGAGGCGCCGCCGGGCAGCGTGACGGTCACGGTCCAGCCGTTGATGTCCGCGGAGCCGGCGGTGACCGTCACGCTCGCGGTGAAGCCGCCGGTCCACTGGTTGATCACCACGGACGCGAGGCAGCCGTTACCGGTCGGCGGCGGGGTCGTCGGCGGGGCGGTGGTCGGCGGTGCGGTCGTCGGCGGTGCGGTGGTGGGCGGGTTGGGCGCGCCGTTGGCCAGGCTGAAGGCCAGGTCGGGCTGGAACGAACCGGCCGTGTAGCGGCAACCGTCCGCCTCCCCCGGCGGCTTCACCCAGAGGTACGCGTCGATGTTGCTGTCGCCGGTGTTGGTCGTCGGGTACTGCCCGATGCGCCGGTCGGTGTTGTCGTCACCGCACCAGTCCCCGCTGGCGCCCCCGTTGCGGCTGGTGTCGATGACCTGGCGCTTACCCGAGATGCCCATGCCGTTGAGGGCGGAGATGACCGCCCGGCCGAAGTTGGCCTCACTGGAGGTGGAGTTGTAGTTCGACACGTTGGTGAAGAAGCCGTCGGCGTACTGCACGCCGGCCGCCCGAAGCCGGTTGGCCGTCTCACCCGCGCTGTTCCAGGTGGAGTGGCCGGCGTCGAGGTACACCTTGGCGTTGGGGTTGCCCGACTTGATGGTCCGGGTGGCGGTCGAGATCGCCTGGTTGCGGGCGTTGATCTCGCTGCTGCTCAGGCACGTCAGCAGGGCGAGTGAGTCGGTTTCCAGGATGATGATGACGGTCTGGTTGCCCAGCCCTCTGGCGAAGTTGGACACCCACGTCTGGTACTGGTTGAGGTCCGGCGCCCCACCGGCGCTGGCCCCGCCGCAGTCCCGGTTGGTGATCTCGTACACCGCCAGCACCGGAATCTGCTGCGCCGCGTTGGCGGCGCCGACGAACCCGGAGACCTCGGACTGCACTGTCGACGGGTTGAAGTTGGCAAACCAGCGGGCCTGCGGCTGACTCGCGATCTTGTCGCGGATGACCGCGGTACGCGAGTCGCCGGGGTTGGCGGCCACCCAGCGGATGACTGCCGAACTCGGGTCGCGGTAGAGCGATCCGGACAGCGCGCCGGCGGAGGCACTGCCGACGGCGAGGCAGACGCCGACGGCGGTGGCACCCGCGACGGCCGCCACGCCGGCCGCCGATCTGCGGCGGAGCGAGGAGAGGATAGCCACGACGTGTTGCCTCCTGATCACATTGATGTTTCTAAGTTTATGGGAGCGTTCCCATGGACGGTAGCGGAGGCACGGGCCGCTGCCAAGGTGTGCGGACCCGCCATTGAGGCAACGGCCTGAATCTATGCGTCACGGCTCGCGCGGAGGATTCGCGTACCGAATATGGGTGTTTTTCGCATAAGACCGGTTAATGCGAGGAAGGCTCAACTACCGTCACCCTTGGCGACGATAACCGATTTGTCGCCTTCTGCACCACATGGTACGTGCAGAGACACGGTGTACGGAGAAGGGCGAGGTAGCTCGATGTCCAACTATCTACACCCGAACATGAGCGAGGCGGCGGCAGCCCAGCCGCGTCGACCGAAGGGGCGGCGGTCGCGCTGGCTCGTCGCCGGGGTCGCCGGCCTGACCGGAATGGCTGGCCTGGCCGCCTTCACGCCGGGGGTGAGCGGGGCGTTCGGGAAGAGCGGCAGCAGCCTGTCGAATACCGCGACCCAGCTCCTCGCCGAGGGCAGCCGGACCAGCGGCGACGACCACGGCGGCCAGGACCCGGGCGGCCGCGACGGCAAGGACCGCCAGCGGGGCGACGACCACCAGAAAGACAACGACCACCGCGACGGCAGGGGCGACGACGTCCGGGCCGTACCCTGCGGCTCCGACGAGTTGATCGCGGCGATCGTCCGCGCGAATGCCGGTCAGGGGGCGAAACTCAGGCTCGCCGAGAGGTGCACCTACACGCTCACCCGGTCCGCGCCTCTCCCGCCCGTGCCCTTCGGCGCCGTCGGCCTGCCGATCATCACTCAGACGGTGACCATCGACGGCAACGGGTCCACCATCGTCCGCGCGGCCAACGCCACACCGTTCCGGATCCTCGAGGTGGGATCCGGCGGAGACCTGACGCTGCGCGACGTCACCATCAAGGGCGGTCAGGCCGACAGTGGGGTCGGCGGCGGGGGCGGCGGCATCCGGGTCGACGCCGGTGGCAGGGCCACCATCGAGAACACCGACGTGGTCTACAACCACACAAACGGTACGGGTGGCGGCATCGCCAACTTCGGCGTCACGAAGATCCTCGGCAGGAGCGACCACGGCGAGGGCTGGGACAGCAAGGACAAAGACAAAGACAAGGACAAAGACAAGGACAAGCACGGGGACGGCCGCAGCGACATCAGCAACAACAGCGCCGTGTACGACGGCGGAGGCGTCCACAACAACGGCACCCTCACCGTGGAGAACACCCGGCTGAGTTACAACAACACGATCGGGGTCTTCACCATCCTGCCGCTCGGCGGGGCGGGTGGCGGGCTGTCGAACAGCCGGAGCGCCGTACTCCACAACGTCCAGTTGGACAACAACACCGCGGGCTTCCGCGGCGGTGGTATTCGCGGCGGGATCAACTCCACCACCGAGGTCACGAACGCCGAGATCAACAACAACAGGGCCGGCAGCGAGGGCGGCGGAATCTTCACCGACGGCACCTTCCACCTCACACACGGCAAGGTCCACCACAACGAAGCCGGCCAACGCGGCGGCGGCATCTACAACCAGATCGGCCAGTTCACGGCCGACCAGAGCCGGATCAACGAGAACACCGCCAGCACGAACAGCGGCATCGAACACGGCGGCGGCATCTACAACGGCAGTGGCACCGTCGTCCTGCGCCGCACGGAGGTCGACCGGAACCGGGCCGTGGGTTCGAGTTCGCAGGCCGGCGGCATCTACAACAACGCCACACTCAACCTCACCGAAACCAGGGTCACGGAGAACATCTCCACCCTGGCACCCGGCGGGATCTTCAACGACGGCGGCCAGGTCACCGTCGACCAGAAGTCGGCCATCACCGGCAACCGGCCCACCAACTGCACACCCAGCGCGCCCGCCGTCCCCAACTGCTTCGGCTGATCATCGATCATCCCCGTAGTCGGATCGCCAGAGGTAACGCGACAGGTCGCAGCGTCCGGTCCCGTACAGGTTCGATCACCACGATCGGACCGGTGCGGGACCGGATGCCCATCTACCCGCGCCAACCGGCGCGGTATCGACTTGAATGGTGGGGTGCGGGTCAGCAGGGACGGGCGGAGTTGGCGCATCGGCACGGACGCCGACGTGGGATGGATCGCCGGTCAGACCACCGCCGGCTTCTCGATCACCACCGCCATCCCACCGATCTTCGCCGCGTACGCCACGACGTACCAGGCCGACGACGTCACCGCCGCCGACTACGAGCGGGCCCTGGTCGAGGACCTCAACACGCACACGCCCGAACAGCCCTGGTGGCTGGCCTACCTCGACACCGGCGCCCACGACGTCGTCTTTCCCCACGCCCCCCGGGTGTCGCTCTACTGGAACTGGCCGTACGTGCTTGTCGAGGCCGGCCCCGAGCAGTCCCTCACCTGGCGGACCGGCCACCTGCGACACGGCTGCGGATCGCTACCCGACCTGTTCTTCCCCGCCGACCGCTCATGGCTGGTCTCCGCGCTCTGGGACGACACCTGGACCTGCGTCGGCGGCCCGGAGCCACTGATCGACACCCTGCGCGGCGACCCGCTGACCAACGGCCGTCGGGTTCGACCCGACGAGGACGCGCTGCCACCGGGACTGACCTGAGAGTGACAGCAAACATCTGACCTAATCAGGTCGGACTCTCGCCGGACCGCAACCTGCCGGACACGGCATTGACATCATTCACTGTGCGTTCTAGCGTCGGGACGAATCGATTCGGCGTCGAGCTGGGTGCTCCGGCGCCGTCCGGCGGTCGGTCACGTGGTTTCGGGCACGCACGGTGTGGGCCACCAATGATCCGACGACCGACTGGTCCCGCGTGGGCGGCGAGACCGGTGGCAGCAGCCTGCGGCGACGAGCCGGTCGGGGCGTCGCGGGCACATCGCACCCGAGTCAGATCGTGTCGAGTGGCGGGAGCCCATCATGACAAGACGTAGACCCATTCTTGGATTACTCGCGACGGCGGCGGCTGTCGTCCTGACCGTGAGCGCGGGAGCACTGGCCGGCGGCCTGGGCACCACCGCGTCGGCCGCCGACATCGCACCGGCCGCGGCGACCGCCGGGTGCGGCAAGGCACCCACGTTGACGAGCGGTCAGCGGACCATCCAGAGCAGCGGCCAGAACCGTAACTTCATCCTGCGGATCCCGGACAACTACGACCGGAACCACCCGTACCGGTTGATCTTCGGATTCCACTGGAACGGCGGCACCATGAACGACGTCGACGGTGGCGGCTCGGACGGGGCGGCCTGGTCCTACTACGGGCTGCGGCAGCAGGCGAACAACAGCACCATTTTCGTCGCCCCCCAGGGCAACGGCAACGGCTGGGCCAACCCCAACGGCCAGGACGTCACCTTCGTCGACAACATGATCAGCCTGATCGAGGCGGACCTGTGCGTCGACACGACGCAGCTCTTCGCGCTCGGCTTCAGCTACGGCGGAGGCATGAGCTACTCGCTGGCCTGTTCCCGGCCGACCGTCTTCCGCGCCGTCGCGGTCTACTCCGGCGGGCAGCTCAGCGGGTGCAGCGGCGGCACCCAACCCATCGCGTACATGGGGATCCACGGCATCGGGGATCCGGTGCTCAACATCTCCGCCGGGCGGTCCCTGCGGGACAGGTTCGTCCGCAACAACGGGTGCACCGCGCAGAACCCGCCCGAGCCACGAGCGGGCAGCCTGACCCACATCACCACCACCTACTCCGGCTGCCGGTCCGGCTATCCGGTGGTGTGGGCCGCCTTCGACGGTGGGCACGGCCCCGGCCCGGTGGACGGCGGCGGCGACAGCGGCGCCCGGACCTGGACCAAGGGCGAGGTGTGGAGGTTCTTCACCCAGTTCGGCAGCACCGATCCGACCCCGACCCCGACCACGTCACCCACCACGTCGCCCACCTCCAGCCCGACGACTCCGCCACCGGGCGGCACGTCGGCCCTGCGGAACGCGTCCTCCGGACGGTGCCTGGACGTCAACGGCGCCTCGCAGGCCAACGGCTCGGCGGCGATCATCTGGGATTGCCACGGCCAGAGCAACCAGAGCTGGACCTCGACCGCCGCCGGCGAGCTGCGCGTCTTCGGGGGCAAGTGTCTCGACGTCAACGGCGCCGGCACCGCGAACGGCAGCTCGGTGATCATTTGGGACTGCAACGGCCAGTCCAACCAGCGGTGGACGGTCAACGCCAACGGCTCGATCACCGGCGTTGGCTCGGGCCGATGCCTGGACGTGGTCAGCAGCGGCACGGCCAACGGCACACGCGTCCAGATCTGGGACTGCAACGGCGCGGCCAACCAACGATGGAGCCGCAGCTAACCCCGACGAACGTCGCGGGCCGGCAACGGTAGGTCCGGTTCGGCGGCGGAACCACCCGGTTCCGCCGCCGGGCCACCCGACCGGCCTGGACCATGCCGGCACATCCGCTGATTGCCTATGCTCGGTGAGTGGAGGACAACGATCAGGCCGTGCTGGCCGGGATGCTCCAGTCGGCCGAGGAGGCCGCTCCGGTCGAGGCGGTCCAGGCCGTCACCGGCACCATCGCCACCGCGTTGGACGCGCTCGGCGTCTCGCTGCTCATCGCCGACCTCAGCGGCCGGGCACTTGTCCGGCTGACCCACCAGTCGGCCATCGGCCGTACCGGCCGACGTCAGGGCGCGGAGACCGCCGAGGTCTTTCCCTTCGACGGCGGGCCGTACGAGCGCACACTGCGCCACCAGACCACCCTGTTGCTCCCCGGCGACGGCCACTGGACGGTGCTCGCGCCCGTCACCGAACGCGGCGAGTCCATCGGCCTGCTGGAGATCGACCTGCCCGACGAGCCGGACACCACCACGATCGCGGAGATCGCCCGCACCGCGCACGCGCTGGCGTTCGTGGTCATCGCCAACCGCCGGCACACCGACCTGTTCGAATGGGGGCAACGCAGCACCCCGTTCACGCTCTCCGCCGAGATCCAACGCCGCCTGCTGCCCGCCTCGTTCACCTGCGAAGCCGGCGCGTTCGCCCTCTCCGGCTGGCTGGAGCCCGCCGCGAGCGTCGGCGGGGACACCTTCGACTACAGCGTGGCCCGCGACACGCTGCACGTCAGCGTCACCGACGCGATGGGTCACGGCGTGGCCAGCGCGCTGACCGCCACCCTCGGGGTGGGCAGCCTGCGCAACACCCGCCGCCGGGGCGAGAGTCTGGTCAGACAGGCCGAGGAAGCCAACCGAGCCGTCGCCGAGCACGCCAACGTACGCGGCGCCTACCTGACCGCCGTGCTGGGCCGCATCGACCTGGCCACCGGGCGGTGCGAGTTGCTCAACGCCGGGCACGTGCCGCCGATGCTGGTCCGGGACGGCCGGGCCACGCCACTGGACCTGCCCGCCAACTTCCCGCTGGGCATGTTTCCCGACGAGGGCTACCGCAGTGGCCAGGTGCCCCTGCGGCCCGGTGACCGGCTGGTCATCGTCACCGACGGGATGCGCGAACGCAACGCCGCCGACCTGGACCTGCCCGCCGCCCTGCTCCGCATCGCCCACCTGCATCCCCGCGAGGCCGTCCGGGCGCTGTCCGACGCGGTGCTGGCGACCGCCGGGCCGGTCCTGGCCGACGACGCCACCCTGCTCATCGTCGACTGGTACGGCGGCCAGGAGCGACGGTCGAGCACCGCTGGCGCGGACACCGCCCGCGCCAGCAGCTAGACCCCAGGGTGGATGGTCACGACACCCGGGCCGCCTCCTCGGCGTCGTCCACCGAGTCGAAGACGTCGATGACCCGGTCCACCGAGGTGATCGACAACACCGTACGCACCGGAGGAGCGACGCCGGCCAGGGCGAGTGAGCCGCCCCGCTCCCGCAGATCCTTGTAGGCGACCACGAGGATGCCCAGGCCACTGGAGTCCATGAACCCGACGCCGCTCAGGTCGACCACCACCGACTGGGCACCGCTCCGCACCACCTCGCGTAACCGGTCCCGTAGCTCCGGCGTGGTGCTCATGTCCAGGTCGCCGGCGACCTCGACCACGGTGCCGATCCGCCCCTGCCGCGTCGACAGCGTGAAGTCCACGTAACCCCCTCGATACGGCCGTCACCGGCACGCGGCGACACGTCGCGCCGTACTCACGGTGCCAGAAACTGGCCACGATCGCTCGTCGACGCTGCGGCGGCCCTCACCGACGGGCCTCGTCTAGGCAGGCGGCGTTCGCGCCGACCAGCAGGGGCAGCGCGGCCAGGAACTCACGCAGCACGTGCCGGGGGTCGTGCTCGCGGGTGTCCGTCACCTCGGCCTGCGCGCCGGCGTCGGCGACAACCTGGCCGACGTCCCACAGGCTGGCGCCCACGCTGCTCCACTGCCACACGTCGTGCGTCAGCGCCGGCAGCCGCAGCACCGGGGCGGCACCGAAGACACCGATGCCGTAGCGCAGCGGATCGTTCGGGGTGTTGCCCAGCGACACCATCAGCGGATGCACCCGGTAGGCGCGGGCGAAGTCCGCCACGTCCGGCGTCATCTCCACCAGCAGGCCGTCCTCCAGGAACTCCGCGACGATCCGGGCCGGGTCGGCCACGCCGAGCTGCCCGGCGGCCTCGATGACCGCTGCCCTGTCCCAGGTCGCGTCGGGCCGGTCGATGGGGCGGTGCGCCGCGGTCCAGACCGCGAAGACCTGCGGGTCCTCGATGGTCACCGAGAGGCGGCCGATGCTCAGCGAGTGGTACTTCACCGGGGCACCGACGGCCGGGTGGAACGTCCCGGCGTATCGCCCCACCGGCAGGATCAGCGGCGCGGGGTTCCTCATCGGGTCGGTCACGGCAGCGGCTCCAGGTAGACGACGCCGGCCGTGAGTAGGAGGCGGGCGGTGCCGAGAAACGCGGTGAGCAGCTGTTCCGGGTCGACCAGGCCCGGTTCGGTGCCGCCTGCCTCCCGTTCCTCGTCGGCGAGCGCCTGGCACATCGTCCACAGGCTCTCCCCGGACGGGCACCACTCCCACAGGTCGTAGACCGTGCGGGTGACCCTCACCACCGGGTGCCCGAAAAAGCCGATCGACCAGAGCCAGGGTTGCTCGGCGCTGTTGCCCAACCCGAGCATGCGGGTGCCGACCCGGTGCCGGCGAGCGAACTCCACCGCCTCACCGGGGGCGACCTCGACGGCCAGCCCTTCGGCCAGCAGCCCGTGCAGCAACGACGCACTGTCGACGCCGGGCAGTTGGCTTGCCGCCGCGTCGCATGCCGCCGACACCGTCCAGGGCTGCTCGGCCGGCCGGTCGCCGGTGCCGTGCGCCAACGCCCACAGGATGAAGCGCTCGTCGTCCAGCTCCCACACCTCGTCGCCGAGGCGGACCCGGTGATAACGCTCGGTCGAACCGGCCACCGGATAGAAGGTGCCGAAGAACTGCCCGACGGGCAGCAGCACGGCCCGCACGGTTTGCGCCGTGGTCATCGCGGCTGGTCCTCGTGCGGGAAGTGGCCGGCCGCACCCGGCCGGCCGGTCGGTGGTGCCATCACCTCGTCGACCCGTCGGACGATCACCCGCCACTCGTCCGCGTTCTTCACGTCGACGTCCGCGAAGCGCCAGGTCTCGTCGCCCACCGGGAAGGTCCCGCCCAGGGTGACCTCGTAGCCGTCCCCGTCCCCGTCGTTCCGGGGCATGACGACGATCTCCGCCCGGGCCGGAGGGCCCTCGTCGATCCACCGAACGCCGAGCCGGGCCGGGCCGATGTCCGACGGCACGTTGTTGCGGATGGACACGACATCCGGGTACGAGCGCAACGGCTCTCCTCCCCGATCTCGTGTCGGCACGGTCACCCGTCCAGCATGTCGTACGACGTCGCCTCGTCGGGCCGCCCACTCGGCGGCCACCTTCTGCGGGTCACCGGTGCGGAACAGCGGCGGTTCGTGCAGCAGGAAGTCGCGGTGGCTGATGTTCCAGGCGTACGCGCCGGCCATGGCGAAGGCCAGCACGTCACCCACGCCGATCGGCCCGGCGGTGGTCGAGAAGGACAGCACGTCCTTCGGGGTGCAGAGTTGCCCGACCACGGTGACCGGCCCGCCGTCGGTGCGTACCGCGTCGAGCCCGTGCCGCCGGTGCACGGTGAACGGCTGCGGGTGCCCCTTCGCCGCCGGTGTGCGCAGGTGGTGGGTGCCGCCGGCCACCACCACGAACCACTCGCCGTAGGAGCGCTTCACGTCGACGACCTCGGTGAGGTACGCCCCGCAGTAGGCGGTGACCGCCCGACCCGGCTCGATGCGCAGTCGCACCGTCGGGTGCGCGTCGACGACGTCGGCCAGGGCCCGGCCGTAGCCGGCCCAGTCGAACCGTGCCGTCGGGTCGGCGTAGTCGACGGCCATGCCTCCGCCGACGTCGACCTCGACCGCACCGACCTCGTCCGCCGCCCAGCGGACCACGGCGGCGGCGACGGTGGCGGCGAGCGGGGCGTCCAGCCCGCTGGCCAGGTGGGCGTGGACTCCGCGGACGTCGATGCCGGCGGGCGGGCGGCGGGCACACTCGACGACGTCGGCCGGGTCCATGCCGAACGGGCTGGGCCCGCCACCCATGAGCAGGCTCGCGCCGGGCGCGTCGACCGGCAGGTTCACCCGCAGCAGCACCGGGGCCGACCGACCCGAGGCGACGGCCAGCGCGCCGAGTCGCCGCAACTCGGCTGGCGACTCGACGTGGATGCGGTGCACCCCCGCGGCGAGGGCGGCGGCGAGGTCCGCGTCGGTCTTGCCCGGTCCGGCGTACGCGGCCGGGGCACGCCCCGGCAACACCTCGGCCAGTCTGCGCAGCTCACCACGGCTCGCGGCCTCGAACCCGTCGACCACCGGGGCGAGGGTCCGCAGCACGCCGGGCTCCGGGTTGGCCTTGACCGCGTAGAGCAGCTCGACCGGGCTGGGCAGCGCCGCCCGGATGGCGCCGACGTGTGCGGCCAGCGCGTCGAGGTCGTGGACGTAGACCGGTCGCGTCACCGTGGCCCGCCCATCGGGTTGGGCACCGGCACGAACGGCGCGGCCCGGTCCGCGTCGCGGCGCCACCGGACCAGGAGGTTCGCCTTGGCCACCAGTGGCGCACCGTCGAGCAGCGCGCGCAGCTCGGGCGGATCGTCGAGGTCGGCGGCCACCGCCTCGAGGACGGCCCGCAGCTCCTGCCACAGCCGCCGTTCGACCCCCGGGCGCGCGTCGGCGAGGGCCCCGCAGATGCCACCGAGGTGATTGACGAACAGGCAGTAGACAATCCGCCGGCGGGCGTCTGAGGGGCCGTAGCGGACCTGCGCCGGAACGCCGTCCGGCCAGGTGGCCCAGCGCTCGGTGTCGAGTTTCACCCCCTCCAGGTCGCGCAGCAGCACGCGTACCGGACGGCGGTCGCCGTCGAGCACGACGACCACGTTCTGTAGGTGTGCCTCGTGTACGACTCCGTGGCGGAGCCAGCAGCGCAGCACCGCCGGCACCAGCAGCCCGACGTACGCCCGCCACCAGGCCACCGGATCCGGTGTCACGAGCGGCGTGGCGGCCAGCGCCGCGGCCAGCACCGGAGTGTCACCGGGACGCAGGTGCGGGCGCAGACCGTCGCGCAGGATCGTCCCGTACGCCTCGTCCGGGCCGGGCACGTCGACAGTGCGGTAGGCGGGCTCGGCGAGCAGGCCGACCCCGTCCGGCAGTGGCACCCGGGCCAGCAGGTCGGTCAGGGCCACCGCGCCGGTGAGTTCGTACCTGGCGTTCTTGCGCAGGCAGTTGGTGATCCGGACGTGCAGGCTGGTCTTGACGAACAGGTCGGCCGCCGGGGCGTAGAGGGTGCGGACGCTCGCCGTCGGCCGCACCGGCACGCCGCCCTCCCCCAGGTCACGCAGCCGTGGGTGGGTCGGCGGGAGCAGCGACAACTGCCAGGGGTGCACCGGCAGGACCCGGTGCCCGTGCGGAGGCCGCGGCGGGTCGAGGGCGGCCACGAGCGGATCGAACGGCCCGGCGCCCGCGACCAGCTCATCCGGTACGGCCAGCCAGTGCAGCCGGAACGAGGTGCGCAGTTCCGGTGCGTACGCCCGCCACCGGTCCGGGTCACCGCTGCGCCACTTCGGGGTCGGGTGGTGCGGGTGGCCGAAGACGAGCGACTGCTCGGAGTCGACGTACGCGTCGATGGCCGGCTCACCGGTGGGGGTGGGATCCTCGGCCGGTCGCTCGGCCAACAACCGGGCCACGGTGTCCCGACTGGCCCGGACCTGCTCGGCGAACTCGTCGTTGGCCAGGTCGGTACGACCGGTGAGCTCCGCCGCGACCAGACCGGCCAGCCCGTCGGCGTCCAGGTCTGCCCAGCCTCCGGTGTCGGTCGTCCGCTGCACCGGGCCGGTGTAGCGGTGCGCACCGAGCGGTGAGATCCGCGCGACGGCGCAGCGCAGCGTGACGTGCAGGTGCCGCAGCAGCACCCGGGCGGCACCGTCGACCACTGTCGGCGCGCCGTCGGGCGGGGCGAGTTCGCGCAGCACGCAGCCGAAGACGGCGTGGGCGGCGGCCAGGTCGGCGAGCTGGCCGGTGGCGGTGGCCGGCCGGGAGCGCAACCGCACGCTCGTCATCGTGTCTCCCGGAGGTAGTTCGGGCCGGTACGCAGGTAGTACTTGTTGATGTCGGTGCAGCCCAGCCGCTGCTTGGGCAGCAGGGTGCCGGCGGTGAGCATCGCCTTGACCGGCAGGTGGGCGGCGCGCAGGACCCGTTCGGTGAGGATCCGTGCCGCCGGCCCGTCGCCCCACCGGTCGCGGGCGGCCGCGAGCCGGGGCGCCAGCGCCTCGGCGGGGGACGGCACGGGCAGCCCTCGCGCGGCCAGGGCGACAAGCGGGGCGGCGGCGGCCAGGTGCAGGGTGATGGTGGTGAACACGTCGGCCAGCTCCAGCGGATCGCGTGCCCACATCCGGTCGTCGTCCAGGGCGAGCCCGCCCGGCCCATCGTGGCGCGCGTCGAGTCGCGCGCCGTCGTTGTCCTTGTAGAGCAGGCCGACCGTGTCGTCCGGGTGGACCAGCAGGTGGATGTTCTGTGGGTGTGCCTCCAGGGCGATGCCGTGGCGGAGCCACAGGAAGACGTGCCAGTCGAGCAGCAGGTCCAGGTAGGAATCCAGCAGCGCCACGGGCCGCTCGGGGCTGATCCGTTCCAGGACGGTGCCCGCGACCGGGTCGGCGGCGGCGAGGGCCGCGACCGGCACCACGTGGACCCCGGCCAGGTCGCGGGGGAATCGGCGGAGCAGGAAGCTGCGCCGCTCGTCGGCGTCGACGTGCGCCCAGGTGCTCTCGTCGGTGTGCCGGATCCGGCCGATGAAGGCGGGTTCGCTGCCGGCGATCCGGTCGAGCAGCCCGGCCACGGCGGCGCCGTCGGCGAGCGAACCCGGGCGCAGGGTGCGTCGGTTGCGGGCGCCCAGGCTCGCGGTCGGTAGCGGCAACTTGAGGTGCAGGTACGGGTCGTGGTCCAACGCCACCGTCCGCATGGAGAGGGTGGGCCGCGCGGAGATCGCCGGCCGGTCCGTCACCGGTAGTGCGGTGCGGGCGGCGGTGATCGGGTGTGCCGGCAGCAGCAGCTGGTCCGGTCGCGGTGCGCGCGGCCACCAGGCCGGCAGCTCGCCCGCGAGCCGGACGTCCCGGGCGGGTGCGGCGTACCAGCGCAGCGTGAGACGTGGGGCGTGCTCCGGGGCGTACCGGAGCAGGTCGTCGTCGGTGAGGCCGTGCCGGCACCGGTCGGTGGGGTAGACCGGGTGGCCCTGGTGGGCGGCGAGCACGTCGTCCAGGAGCGCCGCCGGCAGACCGGTCGGGGTGCTCGCCCGTTCGGCGGCCACCGCGGCGAACACCCGTGGTCGGTGCCGGGCCGCGAGTCGCCGGGCCAGCAGGTCGGCACGGCACTCGGCGCCGAAGTCCCGCCAGCCGGCCGCCGCCTCGGCATCGTCCCGCGGGGCGAGCAACGTCAACAGCCCGGCCAGGGTGTCCGTCCGGTGGGTGACGCCGTCGGCCAGCACCAGCACCGTCGGCGCGGCGCTGCGCAGGGCCTGCTGGAAGCCGTCCACCCGCACCGGGATGCGCAGGAGGCCGGCGGGGTGCGGCACCTGCCACCAAGCCGGCCCGTCCGGGCGGCCGGTGCTGAGCAGACCGAGGTGATCCTCGCGCAGCAGGGCGTCGAGCACCCGGGTGAACACCTCCCGCTCGCAGTCGTCGCTCACTCGACGATGGTCCACTGGAGGTCGTCGCGGAAGGCGGCCAACGCCTGCCGGACGCTGTCCTGGTCCGGGCCGATCGCGTGCAGCACGGCGAGGTAGTCGCGGTTCGTGCCGGTGCGCTCGGCGAAGCGGCCCACCGCGCGCAGCGGTCGGCAGCCCAGCCGGACCTCGCCGTGGACGGTGTCCAGTGGGCCCGGCGCGGCGGTGAGCCGGCCCGAGGTGTCCGCGCAGACGTACTCGACCTGGGCGTAGCTGTCGACGGTGCCGGGCAGGCCCAGGGCGGCCACCGGCTCACCCAGGTGCAGCCGGATGACGTGCTCGAACAGCGGTACGCCGAGCAACTCGGCGAGGATCAGGTCCATCCGGTCGCCGATGAGGCGGTAGTTCACCTCGATGAGCCGGACCCGGCCGTCGGCGGAGACGACGTACTCGGTGTGGCAGGC
This sequence comes from Micromonospora sp. NPDC049171, assembly GCF_040648275.1. Taxonomy (NCBI): domain Bacteria; kingdom Bacillati; phylum Actinomycetota; class Actinomycetes; order Micromonosporales; family Micromonosporaceae; genus Micromonospora; species Micromonospora sp. NPDC049171. The sequence goes on along the minus strand of NZ_JBEZDJ010000002.1, from coordinate 167,242 downwards.
GCCGAGGCCGACCCCGAGCGCGTCGAGGCACGCCCGCAGTTGGGTGCTCGCCGGCTCCGTCGGTGGTGACCAGGCAAGGCTCTCCTCGGTGAAGGTCGGTGGCGGGCCGAGGGCGGTGCGCCACCCGCCGAGAGAGGCGAGCGTCGTGCCGTCGCCCAGGGTTTCGAAGGTCCGCAGCTCCCCGGCCAGGTACTCCTCCACCACCAGGGCGACGTCCGGCCGCCGGCCCCGGATCTCGGCGACCCGGGCGAGCAGTTCGGGCAGGTCGGCCACCAGGTAGGCGTCCTCGCTGGCCACCCCCTCGCGGGGCTTGACCACCGCCGGGAACATCCCGGCCGAAACCTCCGGCGTGGTGCCGGGGTCGACGGTGACGGTGCGGACCAGATCGAGGCCGGCAGTCGCGATGGCCCGCCGGGCCGCGGCCTTGTCCTTGCAGAGACGGGCGGCGTCCGGGTCCTTGCCGGGCAGGCCGAGCTTTCGGGCGGCGATCGCGGTGGCCTCCTGGAGATGGTCGCTGTTGGACAGTAGCGCCACCGGCCGGCTCGACGCCGTCGCCGCGACCACCGCGGCCGCGTCCCGGACCGCGCAGCGCGTCACCGGCGCGTCCGCCGGCCATTCCGTGGGCCGGTCGGTCAGCACCGTGGCCGACAGCCCCAGCGACTCCGCCGCCGGGAGGAACCCTTCCAGGACAGCGTCGGTGGGGTTGAGCGCGGCCAGATAGATCCTCATACCGCCTCCGTCGACGACCCGATGTCGCGATTAGGGTAGCCTACCCTTATTAAGCGTTCTCGATCACCACGGCAGACGGTCGGCGTCAGCTGTTGGCGTTCCAGAAGCCGACGAGGGTAGCGGTCCACCAGCCGAGTTGGGAGAGGGTGGCGGCGGCGACGCCGGGGAGCAGGGCGGACCAGGGTGGACGGCCCCGCACCGCGACGAGTCGTTCCCGGACCCGGCCGAGGAACAGCCCGTTGACCCCGACCAGCAGCACCGCGAGCAGCTTGACCCAGACCAGCCCGGACGACGTGTCCGGGCCCAGGGCAGCGCCGCTGGCGAGCAGACCCACCAGGCCCAGCCAGATGAGCAGGTGCGCGGCCCGTGCGGCGGTCAGCACGGTGCCGAGCGGTTCCCGGCGTAGCAGCCAGCGGAGGCTGAACCAGTCCACCGTCAGCACCGCGCCGAAGCCCACCACCAGGCAGGTCAGGTGGCAGAAGAGGGCAACCATCCGCCAACCCGGCGAGAGGGTGACGTGTGGTGCGGCGAGGATCGCGAGCAGCCATCCGACGCTGACCGTCAGGATCGAGGCGGCCACGGCGGCGCGCCCGGCCGCGCGACGATGGCCACCGCGCCAACCCGCCGTCGGTGTCGAGACGAACGCGTCGGGCGGCGACGTTCCCCGCGTACGGTGCGTCGCACGCCGAGCGGGACGGGCGACGTCCGACGTGTCGGCGCGGTGCGTCGCACGACGTGACGCCCGCGACGTGGAAATGTCGGCGTGCAGGTCAGCTGCCCGCATCGGCCGGTCCGGTGGACGGCATGCTCAGTTGACCGGCGCTGTCTCGGGCGCGCCGGGCCGCCTGTCCAGGGTGCTCAGCTCGGTGGTGCGCGCCTGCTGGATCCGGCCGGCGAGCGCCTTCAGCTCCGGGCTCCCACCGGCGGTCTGCTCACCCCGGCACAGCACCACGGTCTGCGCGAGGTGCGCTCGGAGCAGGGCAGCCGCCCGGGCCGGCACCTCGGCGTCCGGCGCACCGCGCAACTCGGCGAGACTGGCGTCGGTGACCATGCCGGGCATCTGGTGCCCCTCGTGGATGTTCAGCTCCGGAACGTTGCCCGCGGCCAGCAGCCCCCGGAGGTCCCGCAACTCCGCCTGATGAGCCTCCCGGACCTCGCCGAGAAGGGCCCGCAGCGACGGGTCCGCTTCTGCCGGCCGGGTGTCGAGGTGCTCGAGCAACGCGAGCACACCCTCGTTCATCGGGATCAGCAGTTGGATGAAGGCGTCGTCGGTGCCGTTGAGCAGCACGGGCGCGGTCGGCACCGGAGCGGCCGACCCGGCGGTGGGCGGCCGGTCGGAGCTGCCCCAACCCTGGGTGAGACCGACGGCCAGCGCCGTCGCGACCAGGGTCACGGCGACGCCGACGATCCGCCAGGCGTGGGCGGTGAACCCCTGGCGCTCGCCGCCGGTCTGGTGCTCGTCCATTCGTCCGCCCCCGCTCACCGGGCGGCTTGGAACGCGCGGCCGACGACTGTCGCCTCGGTGCCGTCGGTGAACAACCCGGATCGGTCCTGGCCGGTGGCGGGCAGACCGAACCAGGCGTACCGCTGCACGTAGGGCAGTTGACCGAGCATGGCGGTGGCCGCGGTGAGGAAGGCCGCCTGCTGCTCCTGGCTCGGGAACTGTTGACGGCCGGAGTCGAAGCGGATCAGGGCGAACTCGGTAAGCCAGATCGGCTTCCGGTAGCGCTGGTAGACAGCCTGCAGATACTGCCGGAGTTGGTCGACGGCGGCGGCGCTCGTGAAGTCGGCGCCGAACCAGTGCAGCGTGACGAAGTCCACCCGGTGGCCCCGGGCCTGGGCGCCGGTCATGAACCGGTCCAGCCAACCCTGCGGATCCGGTGCGCCCCACGCCACCGCCGGGCTGCCCAGCCTGCTGCCCGTCGCCATCAGCTGCGGCCACAGGTCCAGCGCCTGCTCGACTGTCATGTTCGCCTGCTCAGGCAGGTCCGGTTCGTTGAAGGTGAGCAGATCCGGCCCCGCCGCCTTCGCCCGGGCCAACTCGGCGGCGGTGACGTTCTCCGCGCGACGGATCATGGGCACGAAGGTCACGCCTCGCGGCGTGCTGATCCCCGGATGCTGGGTGCCCCACGTGTAGTACCAGCCGGCCTTCGAGTTCGCCAGCGCCTGACTGGCCCCGGCGAAGTTCCACACCCCGACGCCCTTGCGGGCGGAGCTGACCGCCGGGACGACCGGGGCCTTCGACGACGGTCGGACGCTCGGCGACGGCGGGACGCTCGGTGCGGCGACTGCGGTGGGCGCCGCGGACGGCGGCGCGGCCCACGAGGGTGCCGATGGATCATCCGGCAGGATCACCACCGCCGTGGTGATGGCGAGAACGGCCGCGGCCACCCCGACGGCGAGAGAGGGGAGCAGGCCACGAGGCCGGTTCACCGCGAGGTCGAGAGCGCTCGGACCGCCGCCCCCATCGGTGGGCACACCACCGGCCGGGCTCTGCCCGGCGGCGTGCCCGGCCGCCTGCGCGCCCGCCGGAGACGCCGCCGCGCTCGGGAAGTGGGCGCTGAGATCCGCCGGCAACGGCAGCATCGGCAGTCCGGCGAGCAGCCGGTCGATCGGCAGCAGGGTGGTGCCCAGCCGGCCACAGAACGCGCAGTCGCGGACGTGTCGGGCCAGCCGCTTGCGCCACAGCGGGCTGGGAGTGCCGTCCCAGTCGGCGGTCGCGGCCACCAGGTCCGGACAACCAGGGCGGGCGCGCAGCGCGCGGACCACGCCGCGGGCACTCTGGATCTGCTCCTTCATCCGGTGGATCCGCACCGCGACGTGTCCGGGCGACAGGCTGAGCGCGTCGGCGACCTCGTTGCGGCTGATCTCGCCGGTCTCCTCCAGCCACCACAGCGAGAGCAACTCCTGATCATCCGGGTCGAGCCAGCGGGTCGCCTCGGCGACCTCGCGTCGTTGGTCGGTGAGACCGAGCCGCAGGATGGTCATGCCGGCAAAGTCGGAGGCGGGGTCGGGCACGTTGTGGATGACGTCGAGCCCGGCGTCGCGGTTGAGCGCGGCACGTCGGCGCTGTTCCCAGTCGCGCACCTGGCGAATGGTGATCGCCACCAGCCAGGACCGGTACGCGGCCGGGTCGTTGAGCGCGGGCAGGTGCCGGATCACCCGTACCAACGTCTCCTGGACGACGTCGTCGACGTCGGCGTGGCCCCGGAGCGCACGCCCGACGATGTTGTAGACCAACGGGAGCGAAGCCGCGACGACGTCATCGAGGGCGCGCTGGTCGCCCTGTCGGGCCGCGACGACCAACCCGACATCGGGTAGTGCTCGACCGGCTGACGGCATGGCTGTCACTCCTCAGGTGCTCATCCGCGCGGACCCGCGCAGTGTGCGCTGACCGCCCTCATGTTCGGAGACTGGCACCGACGGGTCGGATTACCGAAATTCTGGGCAACCCGGGGGTCCACCGCGACCGGGGGGCGTCGGCGGCGCGTGCGGGTGGACGACGCCGGGTATGGTGCGGGGTGTCGGTGTCGCCGGGCGTTCGCCCGTGCACGAGACACCCTGATCGGGCGCCCCTGTGCGCGCCGCACCGTCCCGAGGTCGCACGGCGCGAGTGCCGTGGCCCGGACGCTCTCCTTCACCGAAGACAGGATCCTGCATGACATCGAACGACAACGCTCGGCCTGCCCTGTTCCTCGCGACGTCGACCGCCGACGGGCCCGACGGGTCGGTGGTGACCTTCGACGACAGCGAGGAGGCCATGCGCCGGTTGCGCCACCCGTTCGCGGTGCAGCCTGCCCCGCAGAGTCCGGCCGCCGGCGACGACAGCAACCGCCGCGGCTGATCCGACGGGCTCCAGCCCACTCATACTTTTGGCTAGTAATTAATAAGCCTTTCGGGTAGGGTCCGGGTCATCAAGTGAACGACATGACGCGGTGGCGAGGCCCGTGATCGTGGCCTTGCGACAGCGCATCTTCGCCCGTATGTGCGCTCCGGCGACAGGCCGGTTCGGAGATCTTCCGGTCGATCCGATCGACGGGCAGGTTCGGGAAGGGCATCCCCATGGCCAGCATCGTCGGCACCGCCACCAGCACCCGCGTCGGGCAGCAGAGCAGCGACCAGAGCCCCGATGACCTCCTGGCCGCCCTGGCGGTGACCGACGTGAACGACCCGCACCGCCCGGCTCTGCGGGACCGCGCCATCGAGGCGTGGCTGCCGCTCGCCCGGCACCTGGCCCGCCGCTACTCCGGACGCGGCGCACCCGACGAGGATCTGGCCCAGACCGCCTCGGTCGGGCTCATCAAGGCCGTGGACAACTTCGACCACAGCCGGGGCGTCGACTTCAGCGGGTACGCCATTCCCACGATCATCGGCGAGATCAAGCGATACTTCCGGGATCGCACCTGGGCGGTGCGCGTGCCCCGCCGCCTCCAGGAGCTGCGCCTGTCGATCAGCGCGGCGAACAACGCGCTGACCCAGACCCTTGGTCGCTCGCCGACCGTGGCCGACATCGCGTCGCACCTCGACCTGTCCGAGGAGACCGTCCTGGAAGGGCTGGAGGGCGCCCGCGCCTACCGGGCCACGTCGTTGTCCACCCCGGCCGGGGCCGACGGCAGTCGGGAGCTCGGCGACACCCTCGGCGGCGACGACCACGAGTTCGACCTCGTCGAGATCCGCGTCGCCCTCGGCCCGGCCCTCGCCACGCTGCCGGAGCGCGAACGCCAGATCCTGACCCTGCGCTTCTACGGCAACCTGACCCAGGCCCAGATCGCCGACCGGGTCGGCATCTCGCAGATGCACGTCTCCCGACTCATCACCCGGTCGTTGGCGGCGCTGCGGCACCACCTCGCCGACCTCGACCACAGCGCGTTCTGAGGCCGGCACCGCCCTCGACTGCTCAGAGTTGGACGACGTGACCCACCCGTGGCGGCGTACGACCGCCGAGGACGTCGAGCCACGCGCGCTGGAGAGCATCCGGCCCGGCACCGACCTGGACGTCGAGCCACCCGCTCACGATGGCGGTGAAGCGCTGCCAGGCGTCGGTGAACCGCTGGTCGAGGCCGGCCCGGCCCCAGTCCTGGGCGCGCTTGCGCATCTGCACCGGCGCGAAGAACACCTCTTCGGCGGCGTCGGCGTTCGGCGTCTGGTTGGTGAGCCCGACCGCGATGTCCCGGACGAGGCGGTCGCCGAGGTGCCGGCGCAGGGCGGCGCGGGTCGCGGGTGCGCCGGACAGGTCGAGGTAGACGGTCGGCACCGCGTCCAGAGCACCGATGTCGTCGTACGAGACGACCTCGTCGTAGCAGCCGAGCGAACGGGTGAAGGCCAGGTTGCCGGGTGAGGTGAGCCCGACCAGGCGCGGCCCGCGACCGCGCAGCTCGAACGCGGCGGCGTACGCGGTCTTGCTCGACGCCGACGACAGCAGCAGCGCCTCGGCGCCGTAGAAGTCGTTGTCGACGACCTGGTCGGCCAGCATGAACGAGGTGAAGAACAGCGGCCGGAACAGGATCAGCAGATCCTCCTGGTCGGGCTGGTACGCCGGGTCGCCGGTGGTCGACCGGTACGCGTTGTACGGTGACGGCAACTCGGCCCGGTGTGGGCTGGCGTCGCGGAAACCGGACGCGTCCACCCGGCTCGGCCGCACCAACAGGTGGCCGGAGGGCGGGAGGTAGCCGTAGACCCGCTGCCCCGCCTCGACGCCCTCGACCGTCGACGTGACCACCTCGGCGAAGCCCCAGAGCGGCGGCAGGCCCCACTGTGGCCCGAGCCCAACCGTCGCCGGCGGAAAGAACTCCCAGTAGCGCATCGCGTCACCGAGCACCGCGTAGGTCACGTTGTTGGCGGTGAGGCCGACCCGGTCCACCCGCAGCAGCGCCTCGCCGTCGGCCACCGCGGGCGGGGTGCCATCGACGAGAGTGGTCTGCCCGAGGTCGTCACGCGCCACGGCGAAGGTCCATGAGTCGGCCATGAGCTGACGCTAGACACCCCTGGAGACCGAGACAAGTGCACTGGGAGTGCAAAATCCCACTGTGGCCGGTCAGGTCCGGGCGGCGAGGTCGCGCAGGTGCGCGAGCGGCAGGTGCGGCGGTCGCCACTCCACGAAGAGGGCCGTCGCGTCGTCCTCAAGCCTGTCGTCCTGGTAGCCGACGACGGCGCGGACCAGGCGACGCATCGTCTCCGGGCTGGGCAACCCGTCGTTGAGGGTGCGGTTGACGAAGTCGACGAGCCGGTCCAGCCCGAACTGTTCCCCGTCGGCGTTGCGCGCGTCGGTGATGCCGTCGGTGTAGGCGAGGATGCGGTCGCCCGGGTGCAGGTCCTCCACGTGCACCCGCGGGCGGCGGGCCGACAGGTGGCCCAGGCCGAGCGGCAACGCGGTCGGCCCCGGCAGCTCCCGAATGGCCTTGCCGTCGCGCAGCAGCATCGCACCGGGATGACCCGCGTTGATGATGCTCAGCCGGCCGGTCCGATGGTCCAACTCGATGAGCAGCCCGGTCGCGAAGAAGTTCGGGTGCTCGGAGCGCACCCACCTGTCGATGCTGATCGCCGTGTCGACCAGGTCGAGGCCACACCGGCGTGCGTTGCGGTACGCGCTGACCACCAGCGAGGCCAGGGTGCTCGCCTTGATGCCGTGGCCGCAGGTGTCGAAGAGCCCGACACTGAGCACGTCGCCGTTCAGCGCGTAGTCGAAGATGTCGCCGCCGACGTCGTAACAGGGTTCGAGGATGGCGGTGACCACCAGGTCGTCGGTGGCGAAGGTCAGCGGCGGGAGCAGGCCCCACACGATCTCGGCCGCGACCTGCATCGGGAGACGCCGCCGCATCCGCTCGACCACGTCACCGTAGAGCCGGCGGTTGACCAGGATCTGGGCGATGGTGACCGCCACCTCCCAGGCCGGCCCGTCCATGGCCGCATCGACGGCCAGCGGCGAGACGATCTCCAGCACGCCCATCCGTTCGCACCCGAGCAGCAGTGGCACCCAGACCCGATCCGGGCTGTCGGGCGCGCGCTGGATGTCGAGGCTGGTGAAGGCCCGACCGGCGAGGGTCGTCTCGATCGGCAGCTCGTCCCGGACGAGACCCGCGCCGAGCAGCGGCACCAGCAGGGACTGCGTGTAGTCGGCCAGGTAAATAACGATCTCGGTGGCGTCGATGGCGGGAGCCGCCCGGGCGACGAGCTGGGACAGCTCGTCCGGGCCACCCCGGGGTGCGTTGAGCTGTAGCCACCGCACCATCTCGCCGACGTCGCCCACGCTCCACCTCCCCCGTTTCCCCGAACCGTACGTCCGCAGCAGCGCGAGCGGTGAGGCTACCCCGCCCCGCCGTCCTCCTCGCCTGCCGATTACCCACTCCCGGCCGGTCGAGTGCCCTTTCGTCCCAACCGCCTCAGTTATCTCAGGCAATTCGCAACTATTGCGTATTAAGTGTGCAAAAGTCCGATTGAGCAATCCCGGTGCGGTGAGATTTTGACCGCTGCACAACCGGCGTCTGGTGAGATGCCTTCGCGAAAGGGCACGTCGTGACAACCAAACTACTCAGCCACCGACGACGCGCGGCAATGTCCGCACTGGCGGCCGTCGCCGCCAGCGGCACAGCCGTCGCCGTCCTGATCTTCAGCGGCACCGGCGCGAGCGCCGCCGAGGCGCCTGTCGACCTCGGTACGGCGGCGAACTTCTCCGTGCTGGCCGGCTCCACCGTCACCAACACCGGGCCAAGCTTCCTCGCCCAGAGCCTCGGCGTCAGCCCCGGCAACACCGCGCCCGGTTTCCCACCCGGCCTCGTCGGCGGGGAAACCCACCTCGGCGACGCCGTCGCGTTGCAGGCCAAGAACGACCTGACCACCGCCTACAACGACGCCGCTGGCCGAACCCCGTTCACCAACCTTCCTGCCGAGCTGGGCGGCACCACGCTGCTGCCCGGGGTCTACCGGATCGGGGCCGCGCAGCTGACCGGCACCCTGACGCTCAACAGCCAGGGTGACCCGGCTGCGGTGTTCATCTTCCAGATCGACTCGACCCTCATCACCGCGTCCAACAGCAGCGTGGTGTTCATCAACGGGTCCTCGCCCTGCAACGTCTACTGGCAGGTGGGCAGCTCGGCCACCATCGGCACGGGCACCCGGTTCATGGGCAACATCCTGGCGCAGACCTCGATCACCATGAACACCGGCGCCACCCTCCAGGGCCGCGCCCTGGCCCAGACCGGCGCGGTCACCCTGGACACCAACACCATCAACGCCCCCGTCTGCCTCCAGCCGACGGGTACGCCCACCCAACCGACCGGAACACCAACCGGCACGCCCACGGGCACACCGACGAGCACACCGACCGGAACCCCGACGGGCACCCCCACCGGGACGCCGACCGGGACGCCGACCGGTCAGCCCACGGGCACCCCGACCGGCCAGCCCACGGGCACGCCCACCAGCCGACCCACGGTCACGCCCACCCGCACGAAGCTGCCCGTCACCGGCGGCAGCGGCGGCAGTGCTCTGGTGCCCGTCCTGACCGGGATCGGCGGCGTCGCCGTCGCCAGCGGCGCGGCCCTGCTGCTCCTCTACCGGCGTCGGACGACCGACTCCTGACCGAAGCGCCCCGGCGGCCGGTAACCAACCGGCCGCCGGGGCGGCACCACCACCCGTCATCCGTCCCGCCCACCCGCTGGCGGGGACTCCACCAGCGCGGCGCGGAGGGCGGCCAACGACACCGTGGCGAAACCCACCCGGGAGTCACTCGCCCCGTACGGCAGCCACACCGCACCGTCGTGGATGAGCGCCCCGCAGGAGTAGACGACGTTGGGTACGTACCCGTCCCGGTCGTCCTCCTCCGGCGACAGGAGCGCACCGGGAAGGTGCGCCACGACCCGCTCCGGTCGATCCAGGTCCAGCAGGAGCGCGCCGATCGCGTACCGGCGCATCGGCCCGACGCCGTGGGTGAGCACGAGCCAGCCGGCGTCGGTCTCGATCGGAGATCCGCAGTTGCCGACCTGGATCAACTCCCAGCTGTCCCGCGGGCCGTGCAGCGGGAGCGGGGCCTGCCAACGGTTCTCGCCGTCCAGGACGGTCAGGCCGATGGTCTCGCCGTCGGCGCGACACAGCGCCAGGTGCCGGCCGCCGACCGTACGCGGAAACAGCGCGAGCCCCTTGTTACGGGCACCCGGCCCGCGCATCGGGGTGGTTTCGAAGCGCCGCAGGTCGCTGCTGACCAGGGCGCGAGTGGCGATGCTCCGGCCGTCGTAGGCGGTGTAGGTGGCCCGGTACACCGGCCCGGACTCGTCGACGAACCGGACGAACCGCGCGTCCTCCATGCCGTTGCTCTCGGCCGGGGTGGCCGGCCAGAGCACCCGTTGGTGCAGCGCCGTGTCGGCGGGGAAGGCCGTGGCGTAGCTGCCGGCGTTGGTGCGACGCAGTTGTTCGAGGGTGCCCAATCCGGTGCTGCGGGAGAGCAGATCGGGTGGCAGGGTGCCGAGCACCCGCTCGAAGGTGGCCTCGTCGTACCGCTCGGGCAGGGCGTTCAGCACGGTGGCGGTCACCTCGTTGTCGTAGTCCTCCTCGGCGAGGCCGGCGACGAGCAGGTCCCGGCGGTGCTGTACGCCCACCCGCTGCCCGACGGTCGGCGGACCGGCCCGGTCGGCGACGGTGAGCTGACGCCGGGGTCCGAGGACCGCGGTGGCGAACCCGATGGACGACACGTGACCCTCGCCGATCTGGCGCAGGCTGACCGCGACGCGCAACTGCCCGGCGCCCAGACCGGTCTGGTCCGGGTGGGCCACCATGGACGGGTTGCAGAGGGCGGCGGCCTCGACGGCGTACTCGTGGCTGAAGTAGGCGCCGACCAGCAGCCGGCTGGTCGGCGAGAGGTCCCGGGCCCGGGCGGCACGATGCCGGACGAGGTCGTAGTGGTGGTGGAACGTGCCGGCCAGGTCGCGGTGCCGGGCGCCGAAACGGTCGAAGGTGTCCCGCAACAGCCGGCCGGCCTCCTCGTCGTCGAGGCGCGCGACCCGGTCGATGAGTGCCCGCGCCCGGGTGCGGACGACCGCGGCGTCCTCCCCCGGCACGAAGAGCTTGACGATGACCCGGGCGGGGTCCGGGGTGAGAGTGGCGTCCTGCCGGACGGCCAGACTCCGGGTCACGACCACCGCCGGGCGTGTTGCAGGGTGGAGATGAGCGCGAGGGTGGACTCGGCGCCCTGGTTGAGGTTGGGTCCGTGCGCGGTCAGCCCGTCGTAGCCGCCGCCGGTCGCCGGGTCCCACATCGGCGTGCCCAGGTCGTTGTCGCCGAGGAACCACCCGACCGCCTGCCGTACGCCGTCGTCCCACCCGGGGTCGCCGGTGACAGTGGCCGCCGTGGCACAGGCGTCGGCGAGCGCGGCGACCTCGATCGGCTGCTGGTCGTGGTGCAGCCGTACGCCGCCGTGCCGCCAACCGCCGACCGGCACCACCGACAGCCGCCCGTCGCGTAGCTGGACGTCGCGCAACCAGGCCAGCATCCGCAGGCCGTCGTCCAGGGGTGGGCCGCCCTCGCGCAGTTGACTGGCGACGATGGCCACCTCGGCGAGGGCCGCGTTCGCGTAGGTCAGCTGCTCCCGTGGCCACGGCCAGCGCGGGTCGGAGCCCGCCGGGCCGACCGTGCTGGCCGCGTCCGCCAGCAGGGACGCGGCGGCGACGTGACCCGGGTGGCGGCGGAGCACCTCGGCCGCGCCCAGACCGGCGAAGGCCATCGCGTGCGGTGCCCGGGTGCGCCGGCCCGCCCCCCGACTGAAGGCGACGAGCGCCTCCTCCCGTACCCAGGACGCGGGGCTGCGGGCGACGGCCGTGCCCAGGCCCCACAGCGCCCGACCCCACCAGTCGCCGAGCCCCGGCTCGTCGGCCCAGCGCCGGTCGTGCCCGAGCCGGTTGTGGAAGGCCCCGTCGGCGTGCTGCGCGTGGGTCAGGAACGCGAGGTAACGCTCCGCGAGCCGGATCAGCTCCTCGCTCGGCTCCGGCTCGCGGCTGACGACGACCAGGGCGCGGGCCACGTCGTCGGTGCAGTAGCCGTGCTCGCGACGGACGATGGCGTGCCGGGCGTGCTCGAAGAGACCTGTGTCGTCACTGAGCCGGATCAGGTGCGCGAAGCTCGGCGGGGGCGCCGTCACCACGCGTCCCCGCGTGGCTGTTCGGGGCCGGCCGGTGGTCGCGGTCATGCCGGCACCACGCTGACCGCCGGCGGGCGGGCCTCGCTGAGCTGCTCCGCGAGCGTTTCGTACCGGGCCGCCACCGCCGGCCAGCGCAGGTGCGCGGCCAGCGGCCGGACCCGGCCGGCGAGCCGCGCCGGCAGGCCCGGCTCGGTCAGGATCCGCCGGATCGCCGCGGCCAGCGCCGCCGGGTTCTGATGGGGTACGACCAGACCCGGCCCGCCGGTCAGCAGCTCCACGGCGTGCGGGAACGCGGTGGCCACGACGGGCACCCCGGCGGCCACCGCCTCGATGAGTACGCCGGAGGTGACCTGTTCACGGGAGTCGTAGGGCAGGACCACCACGTCGGCGGAGCGGATCAACCGGCCCAGTGCCTCCTGGTCGTGGTAGACGTCCTGGTAGTCGACGGCGTGCGCGACGCCCAACTGGGCGCCGAGCTGGTGCAGCCCCGCCCGGTACGCCTCGCCGTGGTGCTCGACCACCTTCGGGTGGGTCCGGCCGGCCACCGTGTAGGTAGGTGTCGGTTCCAGATCCTGCAACCGCGCGAGGGCCCGCAACGACCACTCGATGCCCTTGCCGGGGCCGAGCAGCCCCCAGGTCAGCAGGTGCGGGCGGGTACGCCGCTCGACGGGTACGCCGGCCAGCTCGGCGGCGCCGTGCGGGATGACAGTCACCTTGGCCGGCGGCACGGCGTACCCGATCAGCAGCCGGTCCCGCGCGGTGTCGGTCATCGTGACGACCGCCCCGGCGGTGGCGACGATCCGCTCCAACAGGGACTTCTGCCGGGCGGTGGGCTGGCGGAGCACGGTGTGCAGGACCACGATGCTGGGCACGGTGAGTCGCCGCAGCAGCGGCAGGACGTCCTCGCCGTCGGTGCCGGGGTAGATGCCGTACTCGTGCTGGACGATCGCCACGTCGAAGGTGTTCAGGGCGGCCGCCGCGTCCCGCCAACCGGACGGGGTGAGCGCCGACCAGGTGTGCACGACACCGGGCACCGGCCGCTGGTCGTCGCCGTGGTCGGTGACGCGGACGATGCCACCGCGCGTGCCGTCGGCGGTCAACTGGGCGGCGAGGGCGGAGTTGAACGTGGCCAGTCCACACCGGGTCGGTGGGTGGGTGCTGAGGAATCCGTAGCTGGGCATGAAACGTCGGGCCTTTCCGGTTGTCGGCCCTCGCCGGAGTACGGGGCGAGCCTCACGCGGGAACGGCGCACGCCGGTCAGCGTGTGTGACCGGCGGGGCGGGTTGGTTCAGCCGTGGACGAGCTGGTCGTAGACGGCGAGGTAGTCGGTGACCATCCGGTCCGCGCTGAAGCGCTGTAGGGCCTGCGCCCGGCACCGCGCCCGGTCCAGGTCGGCGACCCGGGTGACCGCGTCGACGGCCTGGTCGACGGTGTGCACGAGGAAGCCCGTCACCCCGTCGTCGACGACCTCGGGCATGGACCCCCGCCGGTACGCGACGACCGGGGTGCCGCAGACCATCGACTCCACCACCGACAGTCCGAATGGTTCGTCGAAGGCGATCGGGTGCAGCAGTGCGGTGCTGTCACCCAGCACCTCCGCCCGTCGCCGCGGGCCCACCGACCCGAGGAACACGACCTGGTCACCGTCGATGTGCGGGGCCACCTGTTCGGCGAAGTACCGCTCGTCCTGCACGATGCCGCAGATGGTCAGGGGTCGGCCCGCCCGCCGGGCGATCTCGATCGCGGTGTGGGTGCCCTTGTCGGGGTGGATCCGGCCGAAGGCGGCCAGCCCGGGGCCGGGGTCGCCGGTGAACGGTAGTCCGCCGACGTCGACGCCGTGGTGGACCGTGGCGACGTAGTCGAGCGTCGGTGCCCGGTCGGCGTCGGAGATCGACACGTACGACGAGCGGGCTCGGGTGTAGGCGGGCAGGATCTCCGCGCCGGAGAAACCGTGCACCGTGGTCAGCAGCGGGGCACGGCAGTGCTCGGCGAACGCCAACGGGAGCCAGTCGAGGTGACTGTGCACCAGATCGAACTCGGCCGAGCGGGCCATCGCGTGGGAGACGTGCATCGCCTCCCACACCCGGCCGTCCAGGTCCGGGTCGTCCGCGTACCCCCGCGGGCAGACACCGTCGAGCTTCGCGGAGGTGACGGAGTCAAGTGTCGCGAAGAGCGTCACGTCGACGCCGTGGCTGACCAGCCCCTCCGCGAGCAAGCCGGTCACCTGCTCCCACGGGCCGTAGTGGTGCGGCGGCGTACGCCAGGCGACCGGTCCGAGCAGGGCAACCCTCAAGGGGAGGACGCGTCGACGAGGTCAGCCGCATTGAGGTGCAGGGTGGCGAGCAACCCGGAGTGTTTCGCCGGGTCCACGCGCTCCGGCAGCTCACGCTCGACCCAGTCGGCCCGGGCCTGCTGGCCCCGGTCGCGAAGTGCGGTGACGATCCTGTCCCTGGCGATCCTCATCTGGTGCTCCCCTGGTTAAGGTGTTCAAAACGATCATTCGCACGGACAGTCGTGTGCATGCGTGCGTCGGATCCGGACCACCAATTGTTCCGACCGCGATGACGGGCGAAACCCGACGGCTTGGGCCCTGGTCGGCGATCGGCCGACACGACCAGCGAGTCGCGGTGACGGGGATGACTATCGGTAATGCCCCGGACGGGCTGGTGGCGACGGCGTCTGGCGGCCACCGGGGTCTCGGGCGACGTGTCCACCGTACGCCCCGTGACGTGCGACTGCACGCGCACCGCCGCCGGAGCGACAAACCTCGGGCGTCGCACCCGGCCTCCTGGGCCGCCGCGCGGGCCGAATCCTCCGAGGGAGGCCAGCCAGCAACTTTGCCCGAGTTGCAGCCGAAATCTCACTAACATGAGGGTCCGGAGCGGCGTAGGCGGGCACCTGATGACGACCGACCAAGCGGTAGGGCTGACCCGCGAGGATGAGGGACCCCAGCGGGCAACTCTGCTGGAGCTCTTTCTCGATCTGGTGTTCGTTGCCGCACTCGCCCTGACGTCACGAACCCTGGCGCAGCGTCTCGACTGGGTCGGGGTCTTCGAGACCGCGGTGCTGTTGACGGCCATCTGGTGGGTCTGGGCAGCCAGCGCGCTGGCGACCGAACTCCAGCACCTCGGCCGACCTCCGATCTTCGCCGTGACGCTCTGGGTCATGTTCGGGACGATCCTGTTGGCGGGGGCGCTGCCCGGAGCCTTCGCCGAGCACGGCCTGATCTTCGCGGGCGCGTACGTGGCGATCCAGTTGGGACGTGGCACCTTCCTCGTCGCCGCGTTGGGTGCCCGTACGGTGCGGCAAGGCTCCGGTCGCTTCATGTTCTGGTTCGCTGTCTCCGCCGTACCGTGGCTCGCCGGCGCCTTCGCGAGCGGCCCGGCACGGGGCGTGCTGTGGACCTCCGCGCTCGCTGTCGACTACGCGGCTGCCTGGCTTCGTTACCCCACACCCAGGATCGGTCGCCTAGCCTCACGCCGTTATGCGGTGGCGGCCGATCACCTGGCAGAGCGCTACCAGCAGATCTTCACCCTCGCCCTCGGCGACCTCATCCTCGTCATCACGCTGACCTACGCCGCCCACGACCTGACCATCGACCGGACGGCGGCGCTCCTGGTCGGGTTCGCCGCAGCCGTGCTGCTGTGGCAGATCTACGTCCACCGCGCCGGTGCCCTGCTGAAGGCCGCCATCGAGGCGTCCCGGGACCCGGGTGGGTTCGTGCGGTCCGCACCCAACACCCACCTACTCATGGTGGCCGGCATCGTGGCCACCTCCGCCGGCTTCGAAGCCGTCATCGCGCACCCCGCCGAGGAGGCGTCGCCGTGGTTGGTCGGCGTCCTCCTCAGCGGACCAGCGTTGTTCCTGCTTGGACGGGCCCGGTTCGAGTACGAGGTGTTCAGCCGTGTCTCTTCGTCTCGGCTGCTCGCATTGCTCGCGTTGGCGGTCGCGGGCGTCGTCCTGGTGCGCGCCCCCGCACTGGTGACCGGCCTCGCCGCGACCCTGGTGCTCGCCGGAGTTGCCGTCACCGACAGCATCCGGGCCCACGGGAAGCCACCCGAACCGCCTATGCCCTCGACGTAGTCGATGATCAGGGCTCCAGCACCACCTTGCCCGCCCGGCTGCGCGCCTCGGCGAACACCAGGGCGGCGGAGACCTCGCTGAGCGGGTAGCGGGCGGCGATCTGCGGCACGATCACCCCTTGCCGCAGCAGGTCGAGCACGATGCCCAGGTCGGTGCGCAGGCGACGTCGGAAGGCGGTACGGCGGGTGAGCTGACCGGCCCAGAAGTTGTAGAAGCCGGCCCGGCGGCCGTTCGGCAGCGCGTTCCAGGTGTAGAGACGGGCCAGCAGTTTCACGAAGACCCACACGACCGACTGGCCGGTGCCCACGGCGGCGGCGTTGCCGTAGACGACGAGCGTGCCGCCGCGGGCGAGCAGGCCGTACGAGGTGCGGACACCCGGGCCGCCGATCGGGTCGAACACGGCGTCGACACCGTCCGGCGCCAGCGCACGGACGCGCGCGGCCAGGTCCGGGGCACGGTAGTCCAGCGGTTCGACGCCGAGGTCACGCAACCCGGGGTGGTGCCGTTCGGTCGCGGTGCCGATGACCCGCAGGCCGAGGTGGCGTCCGAGTTGGACGAGTACGCTCCCGACGCCGCTGTTCGCGCCGTGCACGAGGATGGTCTGCCCGGCCCGCGGGTTGGCGCTCTGCAACATCTGCCACGCCGTCACGCCGTTGACGACGACTGTCTCGGCGGCGACGGGGTCCAGACCCACGGGTACGGGGGCCAGGGCGTCGATGTCGACGAGCGCGTACGTGGCCCAGGCGCCGGTCTTGGTGACCGCCGCCACCCGGGTGCCGACAAGCGAGTCGTCGCCGCCGGGGCCGACCGCCCGGACCGTGCCGACGAGGTCGTAGCCGGGCACGAACGGGAACTTCGGCTGGCCGGGGTAGAGGGCGTGGCGCATCTGCTGCTCGGCGAACGAGATGCCGGTGGCCTCGACCTGGACGAGCGCCTGCCCCTGGGCCGGGGTGGGCATGGCGCGGCGGTGCAGTTGGAGTCCGTCGGGCTCCACCACGCCGGGCAGCACCACTTCGGTGATCATCGCATCGGTGGTCATGGGAACCTCCTGGTTTGTAAGTGTGCACTCACACACTTCGCGGGATAAAGAAGTGGGCCACCGTCGCGGCCCGGGGGTAGGTGGTCGGGTGTCAGGGGTGGCGGATGCCCGCGGTCAGCGCCCGGGCCCACGGCTCGGGGACCTGGTCCAGGCCGGCGGTGACGATCAGGTGGCAGAGCTGGCCGTACGCGAAGAACTGCTGCACCTGCGCGTCACTGGCGCCGGAGCGGTCCTGCACGAAGGTGGCGACCCGCCGGTAGCCGGCCCGCACCACCTGGGCGATCTCGGGAATGTCTGTGACGGCCTGCGCCTGCACCTGGAACAGCAGCAGATCACGGTCGGCGATCAGCTCCGCGTAGGCACCGCCCATCGCGTCGAGGATCTCCTCCGCGCTGCCACCGGCGGCACGCTCGGCCCCGGCCTCGATCGCCGCGGCGATCCGCTCGAAGCACGTGTCGGCGGCCGCCACGAACAGCCCGAGCTTGCCGGCGAAGAGCCGGAAGACGTACGCCTCGGAGATGCCGGCGGCAGCGGCCACGGCGGTGACCGGGGTGGCGTGGAAGCCGGTGCGCGCGAACGCCGACACGGCGGCGTTCAGAACGGTGATCCGGCGGGCCTCGGCAGTCGATCGCATGTTTGTAAGTGTGCACTCACAAACAAGTGTCGTCAAGTTGAGCGCCTGTCGAGTGCCTGTCGAATCCGCCGGAGCGCCCCGGGGTCGCTCACTCCAGGGGGTGTCGCTCACTCCAGGGGGTAGAGCCGGGCCGGATCACCGGGCCGCGGGCTGTCCGGGATGTCGTCCGCCCGGGTGCTGGCGGCGATCGAGCCGAGCAGCGCCAGTGAACGCGCGGACTCCGTACCGGGCTCGGCGTGGTAGATCACCAGAAGCTGCCCGTCGGCGCCGGCAACGGCGAGCTTGTCGCAGTACAGGTCGAGGTCACCCACCTCCGGATGGCGCAGCCGGCTGACCACACCCTCCCGTCGACGCACCTCGTGGCGCGCCCACAGTTGGCGGAAGCAGTCGCTCTTGAGGGACAACTCCCCCACCAGCGCCGTCAACCGGGGGTCGTCGGTGGCACCGCCCGAGTCGGCGCGCATCTGCCCCACCACGCTCTGCATCGCCTGCCGCCAGTCGCGGAACAGCTCCCGCTCGGCCGGGTCCAGAAACACCGCGCGGAGCCGGTTCGCACCCGGGGCGAGGTTCGGCGACAGTGCCCTCGCCATCGGGTTCGAGGCCAGGATATCGAGGTAGCGGTTCTGCACGAAGGCCGGCATGTCGAGCTCCCGCAGCAGGTGCAGGATGCTTGCCGGCACCCGCTCCGCGGCCGGTCGGACCGCCCGGCGCGACCGCGTGCGGCTCAGCCCGATCAGGTACGCGGTCGCCTCCGGGTCCAACCGGAGCACCCCGGCGAGGGCATCGAGGACCTGCACCGAGGGATGCCGTTCGCGACCCTGCTCCAACCGCAGGTAGTAGTCGGCGCTGATGCCGGCAAGCATCGCCACCTCCTCACGCCGCAGCCCCGGCACCCGGCGCAGGCCCACGCCGGGGCCGAGCCCGACGTCCTCGGGCCGGGTCTGCTCCCGGCGGGCACGCAGGAAGTCGCCGAGCGGGTTCGTCGCGTCCATGACACCGACGGTAGATCGCCGGGTGGCCCGGTGACTGGCTGTGTCACTACCAGGAACAGCTCGCCCTGCCGGCCGCCCCGGCTACCGACGCACAGTCGACGCATATCCACTCCGATTACGGATAGAGGACGACATGCGCGAGAACCTTCCCGGCGGAACCGTGACCCCCGCCGACGGCCTCAACCTGAGCCGGATGGGCTACGGGGCGATGCAGTTGGCCGGCCCGGGTGTCTTCGGCCCACCCCGCGACCGCGAGCAGGCGCTCGCCGTGCTCCGCGAGGCCGTCGACCTCGGTGTCCGGCACATCGACACCAGCGACTTCTACGGCCCGGTGGTGGTCAACGAGCTGATCCGCGAGGCGCTACACCCGTACCCCGAGGATCTGCACCTGGTCACCAAGGTCGGCGCGCGCCGCGGCGCCGACGGCTCCTGGATCCCGGCGCTGCAGCCGGACGAACTGAAGGCCCAGGTCCGGGACAACCTCCAACACCTCGGCCTGGACGTCCTCGACGTGGTCAACCTGCGGGTCGGTGTGGCGGAGGGCACCGGCGACGATCCCCTCTCCGAGCAGTTCGGCGCCCTCGCCGAGCTGCGGCAGGAGGGGCTGATCCGGCACCTCGGGCTCAGCAACGTCACGCTCGACCAGCTCACCGAGGCCCAGGCCATCGCCCCGGTGGTCACCGTCCAGAACCTCTACAACCTCGCCAACCGGCAGGACGACGCCCTGGTGGACAGGTGCGCGGCGGACAACATCGCGTTCGCCGCGTTCTTCCCGCTCGGCGGGTTCACGCCGTTGCAGTCCGACACACTCAACGACGTGGCCACCCGGCTGGGCGCCTCGTCGCAGCAGGTCGCCCTGGCGTGGCTGCTTCAGCGCTCCCCCACCACGGTGCTGATCCCCGGCACCTCGACGCTGGCGCACCTGCGGGAGAACCTCGCCGCCACCGACCTGGAGCTGCCGGCCGACGCGATCGAGGAACTCGACACCATCGGCGGGTGACGTCGGGACGGGGGCCGCCGCACGGCGGCCCGCGTCATCCGCCCGCTTCGCTCAGGCCCGCCGCCCGGTCCAGATGGGTGAGGAACCGCCGCACCGCCGGTGGTCGGCTCCGCCCAGCGACGGTCGCGGCGAAGATCCGCCGGACGGAGACGTCGTCGGGGTGCAGTCGGAGCAGAGTCAGGTCGGATGGAGCGGCGCGTACGGCCAGGGCCGGCACCAGCGCGACGCCCAGACCGGCCGCGACACAGCCCAGCTTGCCGGTCCACTCGGCCGCGACGATGTCGATCCGCGGGCGAAAACCCGCCGGCAGCGTCGCTCGCAGCAGCGTCTCCTCGGCGGTCGCCGAGCCGGCGACGAACGACTCGTCGGCCAGGTCGCGCAGGCGGATGGTCCGCCGGTGGGCGAGCCGATGCGTCCGGGGTACGGCCACCAGAAGCGTCTCGTCGACGAGGTGGTGCAGGTCGAACTGGTCGCCGTCGAGCGGCTGGTCCGACGCGGCACTCACCACGGCGACGTCGGCGTCGCCGTCGACCAGGCGCTCCAGCAGCCCGGGCGTGAGCCCTTCGACAAGCGACAGGACCACCTCGGGATGCTCGGCCTTGAAGCTGGCCAGCGCACGTGGCACGAGCGCGGCGACCGCCGTGGGGAACGCGCCGACCCGCAACCGGCCGGCGGACAGGTCGCGCAGCGCCGCCAGGTCCCGCCGGGCGGTGTCCAGCCGGTCGAGCACCGCCTCGGCGTGGCCGAGCAGACAACGGCCCTGCTCGGTCAGGGCGACGCCGCGCGGCAGCCGGTCCAGCAACGGCGACCCGGTCTCGGCTTCCAGCGCGGCGATCTGTCGGGACACCGCCGACTGGGTGTAGCGCAGGCTGCGGGCCGCACCCGTGATGGAGCCGTGCTCGGCGACGGCACGGAAGACCTGGAGCGCGTTCAGCTGCATCTTGCCATCCTTCCCCAGCATGGCAGCGATGCGTAACAGTCGCTGGTGGCATGGCTCAGTGCCCCCTAGCGTTGGCGATATGAACGAGATCGCCCTCTTGGGTACGGGCACGATGGGCACCGCGATCGGCCGTCGGCTGCTGGCCACCGGGCATCGGCTCACCGTCTGGAATCGCACGGCCGCCCGCACGGCACCGCTCGTCGACGCCGGGGCGCGCGCCGCCGGCAGCCCAGCCGAGGCGGTCCGCGACGCCGACGTGGTGATCACCATGCTCACCGATGCGGTAGCCGTCCGGCACACGCTTGTCGACTCCGGTGCGGCACTGGCGCTGCGGCCGGGCACCCCCGTGATCGAGATGTCCACAATCGGCCCCCGGGCCGTGGCCGAACTGGCCACGCTGCTGCCGGCGGGAGTCCCGCTTGTCGACGCTCCGGTCGCCGGCAGTGCCGTAGCTGCCGAGACGGGCCGACTCGTGGTGTTGGCCGGCGGGGAAGAGTCGGTCGTCGAGCGGGTCGCCTCGCTGCTGGGGACGTTGGGCACCGTCCGTCGCTGCGGCGGCTCCGGCCGGGGCGCCGCGTTGAAGCTGGTGCTCAACACCGCGCTGGTCACCGCGGTCACCGCAGTCGCGGACGCGCTCACCGTCGCGGACGCCGTCGGCGTCGACAGACGTACCGCGATCGATGCACTTGGCACCGGGCCACTCGGCGGCGCGGTCGCCCGGGCGACCGCCACGGACGCCGCGTTCGCCGCCGCCCTGGCCGCCAAGGACGCCCGGCTCGCCCTCGACGTGCTCGGCGACGCGCCGGCGCCCCTGCTGCGCGCCGCCGCGTCGGCGTTGGCGGCCGCGCGCCATCCGCAGGACGACATCGCCCGTCTCACCGACACCGCCGCAGCCGAGGAGAAGTAGTGAACCTGACCCTGGACAATCCGACGGCTGTCGCCGCGCCGTTCGGCGACCGGTTCGCGCACGTCGCCCGCCTCGACCTGCCGGGGGGCGCGCTGCTGATGCTCTCCGGTCAGGTCGGGGTGGACGACGCCGGCGCGGTGGTCGCACCCGGCGACGTGCGGACGCAGTCCGAACGGATCTTCGAGTTGATCAGCGCACTGCTCGCGGCGCACGACGCCACCTTCGCCAACGTGCTGCACGTCCGGACGTTCATGACCGACCTCGGCGACCTGGCCGACTACGCGGACGTCCGCAACCGCTACTTCGGGCAGACCAGGCCCGCCAGCACCACCGTCGAGGTGAGCCGGCTCTTCCTCGACGGCGCGGTGCTGGAGGTCGAGGTCACCGCGGCCGTGACCACGGGTTGACCAGCATCGGCTGATCTTCGCGGCGCGGGTCGGCGCGGGTCGGCGGGCTGGCCTCAGTGCTGGTGCGGCCGGTTGCGCACCAGGGCGAGGGTGAGCACGGCGGTGACGAGGAAGACGATGCCGTTGACGCGCAACCCGGCCTGGACGCCGGCGGTCAGCGCCTCGGCCAGCGCCGCGCGTACCGGATCGGGCAGTGGTTGGTCGCCGGTGGCACCGGCGGCCACCGCGGCCCGCACGGCGGTCCGGGTGGGTTCGCCGACCTGGTGCGCGGCCAGCCGGTCGGGCAGGTCGGCAAGCATCGTGGTGGTCAGGAGCGTGCCCAGCAGGGACGAGCCGAGCACCGAGCCGACCTGGCGCGCGGCGTTCACCGCTCCGGCGGCCATGCCGGCCTGAGCGGGCGCGACGCTGGCCAACGCCGCCGCCGTCGCCGGGGCCACCACCAGACCGCTGGCGGCACCGAACAACGCGAACAGCGCCCAGCGGTGACCGAACGACGCGGTCGGCCCCTGGGTCGCCAGACCGAAGCTGGCCACCGCACCGAGGACCAGGCCGAGGGCGATGGGCGCCTTGAAGCCGGTACGACGGATCACTCGCCCGGCACCGAAGGCGACGAGCACGTAGGCGCCGAAGAGCACGAGCATCCGCCAGCCGGTGTCCAGCGGGCTGAGTGCCTGGGCACGTTCGTGGAAGAGGACCAGCAGGATCGCCACGCCGGTGAAGCCGAACAGCGACACCGCGGCGACGACCGTGACGGCGCTGAACGACGCGGACCGGAACAGCCGTACGTCGAGCATGGGCGCGCTGGCCCGCCGCTCGACAAGCACGAACCCGACAAGCGCGACAAGCGCGGCGATCCAGGCCGCCAGCACCACCGGGCTGGCGTAGCCGTCCTTGCCGCCCTGGATCATCGCGTAGACGGCGGCGGCGATGGCGACGGTGCCCAGCACCAGGCCGGGTACGTCGAGTCGGTCGGCGCTCGGCCTGGACTCGGCCACCCCGATGGCGGCCACGACGAGGGTGATCACGCCGAGCACGATCGTCGACAGGTAGACGCTGTGCCACGAGTGGTGCCGCAGCAGCGCGCCGGCGATGAGCGGGCCGATCGCGAGGCCGACGCCGGAGGCCGCCGACCATGCGGTGATGACCTCGGTACGTCGGTGTGGGTCGGTAAATGTCGCACCGAGGATCGCCAGGCTGTTCGGCAGGATCAGGGCCCCGCCGAGGCCGGCGACCAGCTGGCCGGCGATCACCCAGGCCACGGTCGGAGCGCCGGCCACCACGGCGGCGCCAACGATCATCGCGACGACTCCGGCGCCGAACATGCGCTTGCGTCCGTAGCGGTTGCCCAGCGTGGCGGCGGACAGCACCACGCTCGCCACCATCAGGGTGTAGGCGCTGGGCACCCAGATCAGGGTGGTCGGGTCGACCCGCAGGTCCTGTTGGATCGTGGTCAGGGCGGAGACCGTCGCGGTGATCTGGAGGAACGTGATCATCGCGCCCAGACACATGGCGATCAGGGTCACCGCACGGGAGCCACGGACGGCGGAACGGACGGCGCCGGCCGATCCGGGTGGAGCTGCGGTGTCGCTGGTCACTGCACTTCCTCAGGGGCTCGTCGAGCTGACTTGCTCATGCCGAAGCCAGCGCCTTCCAGTGAAGCACCTGACTAACTACTATGCAAGTCAGGTAGGCTTGACGGCATGGAGGATCTCCGGGACGACCGCGACTCCTGGTCGAGTGAGAACTGCTCGGTGGCCCGAGCCATGGACATCGTGGGCAGCAGGTCGACGGTCCTGATCATGCGCGAGGCCCTGCTCGGCACGCGCCGCTTCGACGACTTCGTCCGCCGGGTCGGCGTCGGCGAACCCGCCATGGCCGCCCGACTCAAGGAAATGGTCGCCGCCGACCTGCTCGAACGAATCCCCTACCGCGAGCCGGGGCAACGCACCCGCCACGAATACCAGCTCACCCGCAAGGGCCGCGAACTCCTGCCCGTCATCACCGCCCTGCGCAACTGGGGCGACACCTGGACCGCCGACGACGCCGGCCCGTCCGTCGTCGCCACCCACCACGGCTGCGGCCAGCCGGTCCGCGCGGTCCTCCGCTGCGCCGCCGGCCACGACGTAGAGGACGGCGACATCGACATCGCCGCCGGCCCAGGCCTCATCCGGCGCGGCTGACAGCGCCCCCGACCACCCAAGCGCTTCCGCGTCAGCGGCGGACAGGCTGGACAGGCTGGCGCACGGACAGGCTGGACAACGGACACGAGTAGGCGCGGACCTGGACGCCGGCCCGGACAACGCAGAGGTTGTCCGTGCCGCTCCGTTGTCCGCCGCGCCGGTCCGGTTGTCCGCGCCGGTCCGGTTGTCCGTTCCGCTCCTTGTCCGTGCCGCTCCGTTGTCCGCGCCTGTCTAGGTGTCCGCGTGTCCGGACGGGACGGACGCCCGCTCGCGCTGATACCGCGACACAACCCGAGCGGCCGCAGGAGTAGCCCACACGTCGCCTGTCTCCGGCAGGCAGCGCGCCCCGAGCCGCAGCGGAGCCCGCCCGCACGACTCCCACTGGCGCCCGCATCAATCGATCATGATGACTAAAGTGTCGTACAGGTGTTCTAGTCTTTGGGCATGGTTGAGGCGTTGGCGCTGGCAGACGAGGCGGTTGCCGCCTGTGTCGACGACGCCGTCTGGGCCCTCGCCGAGGACGAGCTGATCGCCGCACTCGACGCTACGCACCGCCTGGAGCAACGGCTCGCCGCCGTGAAGCTCGCCCTGGTCCGCGAGATCGACGGTCGCGGCACCGCCCACGCGCAGGGCGCGTCCAGCACAGCGGTCTGGCTGCGCGAGCGACTTCGCCTCACCATCTCCACCGCCCGCCGGCTGGTCGACCTCGCCGCCGCTCTGGACACCGGCAACCCGGGGATACGCGCGGCGCTGGCCAACGGGGACATCACCGTGGACCAGGCCCGGGTCATCGGCGACACCGTCGCCACCGTGCACACGAGCGCCGACGCGCAGGCAGCGGACAAGGCCGTCGGCGTGCTCATCGAGTGGGCCGGCCAGTTCGACCCCACCCTCCTGCGCAAGCTCGGCACCCGCATCCTCGACCACGTCGCCCCGGAGGTCGCCGACGCCGCCGCCCAAGCCGCGTTGGAAGCCGAGGCCCGCCGCGCCAACCGCGACCGCCACCTCACCCTCTCCGAGCTGAGCGACGGCCGCCTGCGACTCGCCGGCATCCTCGACACCGAAACCGCAGGCCTGCTCCGCGCCGCCATCGACCCACTGAGCGCACCCAGCGGCCCCGACGACACCCGCTGCGCCGGGCAACGCCGCCACGACGCCCTCGCCGCCCTCTGCCGACTCACCCTGCGCACCACCGACCTACCCGAACACGGCGGCGACCCCGCACAAATCGTCGTCACCACCACCTTCGACACCCTCGCTGGGCAACTCGGCCCAGGCACCCTCGACACCGGCCTGCACCTCACCCCCGACACGGTGCGCCGACTCGCCTGCGACGCCGCGATACTCCCCACCGTCCTCGGCAGCACCGGCCAACCACTCGACGTCGGCCGACAACGCCGCCTCGTCACCGGCCCGCTGCGCCGCGCCCTCGTCCTGCGCGACCGGGGCTGCGCCTTCCCCGGCTGCGACCGCCCACCACGCTGGTGCGACGCCCACCACATCCGCCACTGGGCCGACGGCGGCACCACCAGCCTGGCCAACGCAGTGCTGCTGTGCGGCCACCACCACCGACACCTACACCACAGCGACTGGGTCGTGCGACTTGGCGGCGACGGCCACCCCGAATTCATCCCACCCGCCTGGCTCGACCCCGACCAGATCCCCCGCCGCAACCACTACCACCGGCGAACATAGGAACGACCTGCCGGCGCTTAACGCCCCGTCGCCGTGCAGCCGGATCCAGGCAGTACCACGCGACGGCTCCGCCCTCCACCACCGAGACCCTGGATGCCCCCGCGCCGCCGCCGCACCGCCACGCCGCCGCACCGCCGCGCTGGTACGCCGCCACGCCGCCACGCGGGTACGCGGGTACGCCGCCGCGCCGCAGGCCGGCACTGGGCGTGACCCGGAAAACTGCGGGCGGTATTCCCGACCGCGGACAACCAGGCCACCAGCGCCAGCGGCAGCGGCAGCGGCAGCGGCAGCGGCAGGATCAGCGCCGGGGTGTCGCGGACCGGCGACAAGAGCATCCCGGGAGGCACCGAGCCTGCCGCCAGGCGCGGACCAGCGCGGGCACGTCCGCGTAGCGGGCGGCAGGGGCGGCCTTGGTGGCTCGGTCCACGACGCGACGTTGATCGTCGTTGCCCCGCCAGCCCTCTTCCGAGCCGAGCAGGTGGTGCAGGGTGCGGCCGAGCAGGTGCACGGTGGTCCGCTCGTCGATCACCGCGCCACGGACGAACTCCTCCGGTGCCATGTAGCGCCGCGAGCCGGGCAGCCGTTCGGCGTCGAGCAGGAAGGGTCCGGGTCGGTACTCGTCCAGGTCGATCAAGCGCATTCGGCCGGCGGAAAAGTCGTACAGGAAGCAACCGTCGTAGAGGTCGACCGCGACCAGGCCGGCGGCGCTGACGGCGAGATGGGCGTCGAGGATCGCGGCGAGGGCCGCCTCGACCTGCGGCAGCGGGAGTTGCTGGAACCGGGTGAGCCCGCTGCGGTCCGCGCCGTGCACGGTGGCGTGGTTCAACACGTCGCCGTCGTACCAGGGGTAGACGAGCGTGGGCCCGGCCGGTCCGTGGACCGTCCGCTCTGGACGGACGATTACTGGGTGGCGGACTGCGGCATGCACCACGCAGGCCCGGTCGAGGGAAGCTCTGCCCTCGGCCGTGCTGGCCGTCTTGACGAGCCAACGCCGGCCCGCCTCCTCGACCCCGTAGGACAGGCAACCGGAGTCCTGCTCGTCGAAGACCGCGAAGGCCGAATCAATCGACGGCACGGAAACCCGCCGAAATGGCATGGGCACCCCCAAGTCGGCAGCGTAAATGACGCGCAAAGTACCCGTTGCGTTACGAGCTTGTTTCCAAGATGACGGCCAGGTTACGAGTGCTTCTCGATGATCTATACCGATCCTAGGTTTCGGCCACCGTCATCAGTCGTGGCGGCCGGCACCGAACGTGGAGGCAACGACGTGCCACAACCGAACACACATCGGACCGGACGGGCCAGGCGCGGGGTCAGCATGCTGGCCGCCGTGGCACTGACCGCGGCCGGCCTGACCGCGGCCGGCCTCACCAGCCTGCCCGACAGCGCCACCGCCGCGCCGACCAGCAGCAGCGGCCCGACCGCCCGCTACCTTGTCCAACTCGACGAGGAGCCGCTGGCCACGTACACCGGCGGTGTTCCCGGGATCGCGGCGACGAAGCCGACCGACGGTGCCAAGCTGAACCGCACGTCGGGCAGCGCCAGGGCGTACCGGGATCACCTGCGCCAGCAGCGCACGTCCGTGCTGGACCACGTCGGCGTGCCGGCCGAGCGCACCCGCGTGACGATGGAGACCGCGTTCAACGGCTTCGCCGCCGACCTGACCGGGCCGCAGGCCGCCCGGCTGCGTGCCACCCGAGGTGTACGGGCGGTCTACGAGAGCCGGAAGGTCCACGCGACCACCTCGCACACCCCGGACTACCTGGGCCTGACCGGCAAGGGCGGGGTGTGGAAGAAGGAGTTCGGTGGCGACTCGCACGCCGGCGAGGGCGTCATCGTCGGGGTCATCGACAGCGGGTACTGGCCGGAGAGCGCGAGCTTCGCGCCGCTGCCCAGCCCCCGCCCGGACCAGGCCGTCATCGACGCCAAGTGGAAGGGCACCTGCGACGTCGGCATCGAGGCGCCGGTCACCTGCAACAACAAGGTGATCGGGGCGCGCTGGTACAACGACAGCGGTATCGCCGACGCCTTCCCGGACGACTACTCCTCGCCTCGTGACCGCAACGGCCACGGCACCCACACGGCCAGCACCGCGGCCGGCATCCACGGCGTGCGGGCGACGTCGGGCACCCAGGACCTGGGCATGATCTCCGGGATGGCGCCGGCCGCGCGCCTGGCGATCTACAAGGCGTTGTACGACAACGGTGCGGGCGGCGCGACAGGTACCGACATCGACATCGTGCACGCCATCGACGACGCGGTCGCCGACGGTGTCGACGTGATCAACTACTCGATCGGTGACGACACCGAGCAGTTCGGGGCGGTCGACGCGACGTTCTTCAACGCCGCCGCGGCGGGCGTGTTCGTCTCCGCCGCCGCCGGCAACTCCGGCCCGTTCGCCAACACGGTCGACAACTCGACGCCGTGGCTGACCACGGTGGCCGCGAGCACCACCGACCGGCAGAACACCCGCAAGCTCACTCTCGGCAACGGCACCACCATCGCCGGTGTGGGCATGGGCGAGACCGGCGTCGGGCCGGCCCGACTGGTCTTCGCGAAGGACAGCGCACTCGACCCGGACGGTGCCTACGGCGCCGGCCTCTGCGCCGACGACACCCTGGATCCGGCAAAGGTCAAGGGCGCGATCGTGGCCTGCCTGCGCGGCGAGATCCCGCGTACCGACAAGAGCATCGAGGTGGCACGGGCCGGCGGCGTCGGCATGGTGTTGTACAACGACGAGCTGAACTCGCTGAACGCGGACGTGCAGACCGTGCCCACCGTGCACATCAACGAGGTCGACCTGGCCACGGTCAGCGCGTACGTCGCCAAGGGCAACGCCACGGCGACCATCTCGCCGAGCAGCCTGGAGATCGTCGAAGCCCCCGCGGTCGCCGCGTTCTCCTCGGCCGGGCCGTCCAACCTGAACGCCGGTGAGCTGCTCAAGCCGGACATCAGCGCACCCGGTCAGGACATCGTCGCGGCGTTCTCCCCGTCCATCGGCGGAAACGACTTCGCCCTGGAGTCGGGCACCTCGATGGCGGCGCCGCACATCGCCGGCATCGCGGCCCTGCTGCTGGCCAAGCACCCCGGCTGGTCGCCGGCGGCGGTCCGCTCGGCGCTGATGACAAGCGCGGTCGACAAGACCGACAGGGGCAACCCGATCAAGATCGGCACGTACGACGCCACTCCGCTCAACTACGGCGCCGGGCAGGTGAAGCCGGGTAGCGCGTTCGACCCGGGCCTGGTCTACGACTCCAACCGGCAGGACTGGATCCGTTACCTGTGTGGGGTGTCCGCCGACCGGGGCGGCGACTACGGGCTCGGCGACCTGGACGGCTGCGACACCATCGGTGCCATCGACACCGCCCAGCTCAACTACCCGTCGATCTCGCTGGGCCGGATGGTCGGCAAGCAGACGGTGACCCGCACGGTCACCAACGTCAGCGACAGGGCCAGCACCTACACGTCGTCGGTGCAGGCCCCGCCGGGCTACCAGGTCAAGGTCACCCCGAAGAAGTTGCAGATCCCCGCAGGCAGGTCGGCCCGCTTCAGCGTCGAGGTCACCAACACTGGTGGCGCGTTCGACACCTGGGCCGACGGCTCGCTGACCTGGCGCGACCAGTTCAAGCACGAGGTACGCAGCCCGGTGGTCGTGCACAACTCCGGCCTTGTCGCCCCCGACACCATCACCGGCAAGGGCACCTTCGGCAGCGTCCGGATCGCCGCCGAGGTCGGCTACCAGGGTCAGCTGATCTCCCAGCTCTCCGGCCTGACCTCGGGAACCAGCAACGTGGCCACCCTGACCGGCGACGGGCCGAGCTGGGACTGGAGCACGTCGAACAACCTGCCGGTGCCGCTGCCCGCGTCGATCAGCCGGACCACCCTGCACGTGCCGGCCGGGACCCGCAGCCCACTCGTCCAGGTGACGTCGAAGCGGCCCACCTGCTCCCACATCGACTGGGACGACGAGGAGGGGGTGATGGAGTGCACCGAGTTCAGCCTCAACGTCTACGACAAGTCCGGGAAGTTCGTCACCGCCACGGCCAGCGGTCGGGACGGCGCCAAGGTGACCCTGCCGGACGGTGCCGGGGACTACATCGTGGTCGTGGAGCAGGAGTTCACCGAGAACATCAAGGACGGCGCGAACGCGTACACCATCACCAGTTACCTGCCGGGCGCGCCGGGCACCTCGACCGGCCGGTTCACCATCGACCCGAAGCAGCGCAGCGTGCGGCCGGGAGCGACGGCGAACCTGACCCTGCGCTGGTTCGGCCTCGCGCCGGGTCAGCGTTACCTGGGGGTGCTGGAGTTCCGCAATGGTGACGGCTCGCTGAAGACCGTGCCGGTCACCGTCACGTCCTGACGGTGGCGACCGGCCGGCGGGCCGCCGCGTGACCACCGGCCGGCGGGCCGCCGCGTGACCCAGGTCACCGGCGGTACGCCGGCCGGCCGTCCGTACCAGCGGGGGTGATCTGCTCGGCCCCACGGTGATCGACGGCGACGAGGACAGGACGCGGGGCGGCGGGGGCCCATCTCCCGTCCGCCCCGAACGTCTGCGCGGACCCGTCGAGTTCGTGGGACGAGCGGCGGAGGTGGCCCGGCTACGCCGGCTCGTCGAAGCTCCGCCGTGCCTGATCCTGGTGGAGGGCGAGCCCGGGATCGGCAAGAGCCGGCTGGTCACCGAGTTGCTCGCCGAACTGCCCGGGAGTCACCTGGTCGGCGAGTGCGACGACGTCCCGGAGCCCTTTCCGCTCGGCGTACTGCTGGACGCGATCCGGGGCAGCGCCGACCGACTCGACGCCGGTGCCGTCAGCCCGGTCGCCGGTGCCCTCGCGCCGCTGCTGCCCGAACTGGCCGACGCACTGCCCGCCGCGCCACCCCCGTTGACCGATCCGGCGGCCGAGCGGCATCGCCTGTTCCGCGCCGTCGCGGCGGTGCTGGCCGCGCTGAGCCCGGCCACGCTGCTGCTCGAGGATCTGCACTGGGCCGACCCGGCGACCTGCGAGTTCCTCGGCTACCTGAGCACCCACCCGGTCGACGGGCTGGCGGTGGTGCTGACCACCCGCACGGTGACGCCGGGAGGCAGCACGCCGATCCACGACGCCCTGGCGCGTACTCCACCGTGGAGCGTCACGCGGATGGCGCTCGGCCCGCTGGACGCCGACGACGTACGCCGGCTGGCCGCCCGGACCCTGCGGCTCGACGACCCGCCGCAGCGGTTGGTCGCCACCCTGCTCGACCGCACCGCCGGCATCCCGTTCGTCGTCGAGGAGGTGCTGCGGACGCTCGCCGAGCGGGGCGGCGACCCGTTGGCGGACGACAGCGTCCCGTTCGTCCTGCGGGACGTGCTGCTCTGGCGGTTGCGTCCGCTCGACGAGGCCACCCGGGAGGTGCTGGGTGCCGCCGCCGTGCTGGGGTTGGCACCGGACCAGCACATCCTCGCCGCGGTGCTCGGCCTGGACCGGTCGGCGGTCGGCGCGGCACTGACCGCGGCCCACCGGGCCGGCCTGCTGCACGACGCCGGAGACGGCAGGCGTTTCCGGCACGACCTGGCCCGCCAGGTGGTGTACGACCTGGTGCCCCGGGAGAGCCGGGAGTGGCTGCACCTCCGCGTCGCGCGGGTGTTGGAGCAGAGGTTGCCGCGGCCGGTCGCCCAACTGGCCCACCACTACCGCCGGGCCGGCAGCGGCGCGGACTTCGTCCGCAACGCCGAAGCCGCCGCCGACCTGGCCACCGAACGTGGCGACGACGCGACAGCCGCCAGCTTTCTGCTCCAGACCATGGACGTCGCCGAGCTACCCCGACCGGTTCGGGTGCGGCTGGCCGCCAAGCTGGGTCGGTCGGCCATCGACGGGCTCAGCCAGGCCGAGGCGATTCCGGTGTTGGAACGGCTGCTCGCCGACCGGAGACTGCCGCCCGGAGCCCGCGGCGAGTTGGGCCTGGTGCTCGGGCGGATGCTGCGCCAGCAGGGCGAGGCCCTGCGCGGGTACACCGAGATCGAGCGCGCCGTGCCGTACCTGCGCGCACCGCGACGCAAGGCCCCGGCGCTCGCGGTGCTGGCAGCCCCGGACACCGTGGTCGGCCGGCACGTCGACGACCACCTGGCCCGCTGCGCGGCGGCGGAGAGCGCCGCGGCGGCCAGCGGGGACCCGGGGGCGCACCTCGCGGTCCGGATCGCCCGCGCCTCGCTGCTCCTGGAGGTGGGCGACCCGGCCGCCTGGGCGATCATCACCGAGCTGCGGGCGTCCGCGGAGTTGGCCGACCGGCCCCGGGAGCATGCCCGGGCCTGCCTGAACTGGGCGCAGGGCGCGTTGCACGCCGGGCACCCGGAGCAGGCCGAAGCGCTCCTGGCGGCCGGTCGGGCGCTTGTCGACGAGACCGGGTACGAGCGGCTGAGAGCCCTGGTGGAGGCGACCGAGCTGTCCCTGGACCGTGCCGCCGGGCGGCTGGACGGGCTCGCCCAGCGGCTCACCCGACTGGTCGCCTCCGCTCGGCGGATGCCGGTCACCCTGCTCGACGCACGGGCCGAACTGGCCACCGTGCTGGCCCGTACCGCAGTCGACGACGACGAGCGGGAGGTGGCGCGGCGGGCGCTGCGGGAGGTGGTGGCCGATGCCCGGCGGGTCGGCGCGATCTGGCCGCTGGTGCAGGCGCTCTCGGCGCTGGCCCGGCTGACCCTGGCCGGGCGGCCAGACGAGGCGGTCCGGCACGCGACGGAGGCGCTGACCCTGGTACGCGGGAAGGGCATCCTGGCGTGGGCTGCCGAGGCGGTGCTGGTGCTGGCCGAGGCCGCCGCCGCGGTGGGTGACCCGGCGCGGGCCGCCACAGCGGTGACCGAACTGGAGGTCGGGATCGCGGGCCGCGACGCGCCGCTCGCCCTGGCCGCCCTGCGCCGGTGCCGGGAACTCGTCCCCGCCTGAGCCGCCCCGGCTGGTGCGGGTGGCGGCAGCGACCTGACCTCG
This sequence comes from Micromonospora sp. NPDC049171, assembly GCF_040648275.1. Classification (NCBI taxonomy): domain Bacteria; kingdom Bacillati; phylum Actinomycetota; class Actinomycetes; order Micromonosporales; family Micromonosporaceae; genus Micromonospora; species Micromonospora sp. NPDC049171. Next base: position 134,549 of record NZ_JBEZDJ010000002.1, on the reverse strand, counting down.
GCCCCGGTGGGATCGCCACCGAGGCCGAAGCCCTGGTGCGCCGGCCTCAGTCGCGGGTCAGCACGATGAGGTCGGCGTCGTGGGTCGCGCTCCAGTGCACGGGCAGGCCGACCGCGGCGAGGTGGCTGCCGGAGTAGTGCCGGTCGCCGTGCGAGTAGCGGGCCGCCGGGTCGAGGCCGCGCAGGGGCAGCCGGACCGGGCGGGACGGGAGCAGGCCGGCGCCGTCGAGTCGGCCGGTGTGCCAGGCCAGGACGACCACCCGGCGCTGGTCCGGCGCGGTGTACTGCACCGCGCAGCGGGCCTGGCCGGGGCCACCGATCAGGTGCACCTCGCCGTGCGTGACGACGTCCCGGATCTCCTTGTAGCGGGCGATCCAGCCGGCCGCCTCGACCCGTTGCGCCGGGGTCCACGCCCGGATGTCCGCGCCGACGCCGAGCACGCCGGCCATCGCCAGCACGAACCGGAACGCGAGCGTTCGCGGTCGCGGGTCGAACAGGCCGGGCGCGTCGGTGACCCAGGAGCTGAGCAGGTGCGGGGCGTTGGCGTGCAGGAAGCCGTACTGGATGGCCAGCCGGTCCAGCGGGCCGGTGTTGTCGCTGGGCCAGAACACGTCGGCGCGGGCGGCCATCGCCAGGTCGGTCCGCCCGCCGCCGCCGGCACACGCCTCGATCAGCACGCCGGGGTGGTCCCGGCGCAGCCGCTCGTAGACGCGGTGCAGGTTGGCGACGTGCGCGCCGTCCAGGTCGACCGGGCCGACCCCGCCGGGCCGACCCGGTTCGGTCCGCGGCCGGTTGAAGTCCCACTTCAGGTAGTCGATGTCGTACCGGCGGAGCAGGCCGTCCACGGTGGAGTGGACGAACTCGGCGACCTCCGGCCGGCCCAGGTCGAGCAGGTACTGGTTGCGCACCGGGGTGAGCGGCCGGCCGTCGACGGAGTAGACCCAGTCGGGGTGCTCGGCGTAGAGGGTCGACGTCGGGTTGACGCACTCCGGCTCGACCCAGAGCCCGAAGTTAAGCCCGAGTGCCCGGACATCGGCGATGAACGCGTCGAACCCACCCGGGAACTTCGCCGGGTCGGGCGTCCAGTCGCCCAGCCCGGCGGTGTCGTCGTTGCGGCCGACGAACCAGCCGTCGTCCACGACGAACGTCTCCACGCCCAGCTCGGCGGCGATCCGGGCGAGCGCGAGCTGACTCTCCGCCTCGACGGCGAAGTAGGTGGCCTCCCACGAGTTGTAGAGCACCGGGCGCGGGGTGAGCCGGTCCCCGGCCAGCAGCCGCTGGTGGGTGTGCCAGACCCGGGCCAGCCCGTCCAGGCCGTCCGGGCTGTACGCGCCGGTGGCCACCGGCAGGCTCAGCCGCTCGCCCGGACCCAGCTCCAGCGGGCCGTCGACAAGCTGACGGCCGACCCGAACCCGGGTCAGGCCGCCGGTGTCCCGCTCGGCGCTGATCTCCCACGAGCCGGTCCAGGCCAACCCCATCCCCCACGCCGGACCGGCCGGGTCGGCGGTGTCCCGCACGGCCAACCAGGGCACGTGCAGATGCCCGGGTACGCCCTGGGAACTGCCGATGCGGAACGTGCCGTGACCCAACTCGACGTGGGAGAGCTGGAACTCCTGTGACCACTGCCCCCACTGGTGGCTGAGCAGCGCGCCGTGCGGCGTGGGTACGCAGAACCCGCCGGATCCGGCCCGGACCACCCGCAGCGGGCCGGTGCCGTCGTTGCTCAGCTCGACCCAGCGCTGCACCACGTCGGTGCCCTCGGGCACCCGGTATTGCACGGTGGCGCGCAGCCCGGTCACCGCGTCGGCGAAGTCGACGGCCAACTCCCGCCCGTCGGCGTCGGCCCGTACACCGGTGTGGCCGAAGCCGACCCGGCGTTGCCCGCCGGGGGTCTCGATCACCAGGTCGGCGCCGGTGAACGGGCGGTCGGCGTCGGTGGCGTACTCGATGGGGGCGCCGTCACCGGCGGTGAGGAACGGCACCGGGCCGTCGTAGGCGACCGGCGACGGCCCGTCGGTGACGCCGTGCGGCCCCCACGCGACGAGTTCCAGCCAGCGGCCGTGCACCGGCACCGTCACGGTGTACTCGGTGTGCGTGCCGCGCAACGTCCAGCGCTGTCCGGTCTCGGCGGTCACTTGACCGCTCCGAGCGCCAGGCCGGACACGAAGTGTCGTTGGAAGCGCAGGAAGACCGCGACGGTGGGCACGGCCGCGATGACGGTGCCGGCGGCGATGACGTTCCAGGACGAGACGAACTGCCCCTGGAGGCCGAGCAGCGCCGGGGTGACCGGCATGTTGTCGTCGGTACGCAGCACGGTGATCGCCCAGAGCAGGTCGTTGAAGATCCAGGTGAAGGACAGCGCGCCGAGAGCGGCCAGCGCGGGCCGGGTCAGCGGCAGCATCACCTTCGTGAAGATCTGGGTGGTGCCGGCGCCGTCGATGGTGGCCGCCTCCTGGATCTCGCCCGGCAGGTCCCGCATGAAACCGTGCAGGACGAAGGTGTAGAAGCCGAGCCCGAAGCCGACCTGCACCGCGATCAGCGCCCAGAGCGTGTCGTACAGGCCGGTCAGCTCACTGAACTTGGCCACCGGGATGAGCAGGATCTGCGGTGGCAGCAGGTTGCCGGCGAGCATCAGCAGCAGGATCGTGCGCCGCCCCGGGATCCGGAAGCGGCTCAGCGCGAACGCGGCCATCGCGGCCAGCGCCAGGCTCAACGCCACCGACGGGACGGTGACCAGCATGCTGTTGATCAACGCGCGCAGCTCGCCGCCGTCGGTCCACGCCTGTCGGTAGGTGTCCAGGGTGAACGACCGGGGCAGGCTGCCCACGCCGTGCGCGGCGATGTCGTCGAACGATCGGGTGGACATCACCACGACCCAGAGCACCGGCCCGAGCCACAGCAGCGAGAGCAGGATCATGGCGGTGTGGAAGGCGCCGGTGCGGAGCTTGTTCATCAGGCTTCCTCCCGGAACGCGCGGACCAGGTAGCCGAGGATGACGGCCAGCGCGAGCACGAAGATCACGACGGCGATGGCGGAGGCGTAGCCCAGCCGCAGGCTCTGGAACGCGGTCGAGTACATGTAGGTGCTGAGCAGCTCCGACGAGTGGTACGGCCCGCCCTTGGTCAGCGACCAGACGATGTCGAACGAGCGCAGCGAGTCGATCACGATGACCGACAGCACCACGGCGTTGACCGCCTTGAGCTGGGGGATGGTGACGTGCCGCAGCCGCTGCCAGGCGTTGGCGCCGTCCATCCGGGCCGCCTCGTGCAACGCCGGGTCGATCGCCTTGAGGCCGGCCAGGAACAGCACCATCACGTAGCCGATCTGCCGCCACAGGGCGGGCAGGATCACCGCGTACAGCGCGGTCTGTGGGTCGGCGAGCCAGGGCCGGATCAGGCTCTCCAGGCCGACGGCCCGCAGGATCGTGTCGGCGATGCCGTCGGGCTGGTAGAACACCCGCCAGACCAGCGCGGTCACCACCAGCGAGAACACCACCGGGGTGAACAGCGCGGCCCGGTAGAAGCCGACGCCGCGTCGCTCCTTCTGCAACACCAGCGCCATGCCGAAGCCGCCCAGCACGGAGAGGCCGCCGAAGAGCACCAGCCAGATCACCGTGTTGACGAGCGCACCCCGGAAGGTGGCGTCGCCGGCCAGCTCGACGTAGTTGTCCGTGCCGACGAAGGTCGGCGACGACATCCCGTCCCAGCGGGTGAGCGAGAACCAGAAGCCCTGTAACGCCGGCCAGAACACCCAGATGCTCTCGACCGCGAACGGCACCAGGACGAACGCCACCAGCAGCGGCGACAGTCGAGCCGACCGCCGCCGCCGCCGGGTGGGTGTGACCGAAGTCGGGGAGATCGTTGCTGTCACGTCAGCCCTTGAAGACCTTCTCGGCGCCGGCCTGCCACTCCCGCAGGATCGCGTCGATCTGGTCCGGCTTGTCGATGAACTTGGTGAGCGCGGTGTCCGCGGTCGGCTGGAGTGCGTCGCTGGAGTCGCGGTTGAAGAACTGGGTCAGCTCCTTGGCCTCGTCGAGCATCGCCTTGCCCTTGGCCACCAGCGGCGAGTCGGACGCCTTGGCCTTGGGGTTGGCCGGCAGCACGATGCCGGAGCTGGCCTTGACGTACGCCTCCTGGGCCTCGACGCCGGAGAGGTAGCTGAGCAGGGCCTTGGTGCCGGTCGGGTTGGCGGTCTTCGCGCTGGCGAAGAAGCCGTCCGTGGGCGCCTCCTCGGCCAGCGGCACCGCCGGGTCGATGATCGGGAACCGGAAGAAGTCCAGGTCACCGAGGGCGTCCTTGGGGGCGGCGTCGGCGAAGAACGTGCCGATCAGGAACATGCCGGTCTTGCCGGCCAGCAGGGCGGTGGTCGCCTCCTGGAACGGGTACGCCTTGCCCTTGGGGTCGAAGTAGGGCAGGGCCTCGCGCCAGCGGGTGAGGACCGCCTTGACCTTGGGGTCGTCGAAGCGCTGCTTGCCGGCGAGCAGCTCGCGGTGGAACGGCGCGCCGTTGATCCGGATGTTGAGGTAGTCGAACCAGGCCGAGGCCACCCACGGGGTGTCGCCGAGGCCGATGCCGATCGGCGGAACGCCCTTGCTCTTCAGCGTCTCGCAGACCGCCAGGAACTCGGTCCAGGTCTTCGGCTCCCGCACACCCCACTTGGCGAAGTTGGACTTGCGGTAGAAGAAGCCCCACCAGTAGTTGTTCATCGGCACGAAGACCTGCTTGCCGCTGGCGTCGGTGGAGAGAGTGCGCAGCGACTGTGGGTAGTCACCGAGTGACTTCCAGACGTCGGAGACGTCCAGCAGCAGGTTCTTGCTGGCGTAGTCGTTGGCGACCGAGCCCGCGTACCAGGTGTAGAGATCCGGGGGGTTCGCCGAGGTCAGGTACGTCGGCAGCTGGGTCCGGAAGGTCTCGGAGGCGATCGTGTTGAGGCTCGCCGTGCCCTTGCCCTGCGCGTTGAAGGTCTCGATCAGCTTCTCCATCGCGGCCTTGGCCTGCGGCGAGGAGAGGTTGGACTGGATGGTGACCGCACCCGAGCCGCCGCTCGCCGTCGGCCCGCTGGCGGAACTGGCGCACGCGCTGAGGAACGAGCTGGCGCCGAGGGCACCCAGGCCAGCGAGCCCGAGGTGGCCAAGGAATCGCCGGCGACCGGGGTCGAAGTCGCTCACGGAGGTATCCCTTCCTCTACGACACGTAGCGTCACCGCGCGATGTGTCGTCCATGTGAATGCTGTGCCGAGAAGGTTGCATCGGCCGTCGCCGGCTGTCAAGATATCTTCGTAATTAATGATTAGACGAGACCAAGGCGAGGGTCAGGTGGATCAGCCTATGCGCCGGCTTGAAGGCAAGAACGCGCTGGTCACCGGTGCGATGGGCGGGATCGGCGCGGCCACCGCCCGGCGGCTCGCCGCCGAGGGCGCTGCGGTCGCGCTGCTCGACGTGCACGACCCGACCCCGCTGGCCGACGAACTGACCGCGCGTGGCTACCGAGCACTTTCCGTAGTGGGCGATGTCAGCGACGAGAGTGACTGGACAGCGGCGGTCTCGGCCGCACGCGCCCACCTCGGCCCGATCGACATCCTGGTCAGCACCGCGTACGCCGTGCGGGTCGCTCCGGCCCACGAGACCAGCCGGCAGTCCTGGGACCACCAGCTCGGCGTCAGCCTCACCGGCTCGTTCCTGGGCGTCCGCGCCTGCCTGGACGACCTGCGGGCGCGCAACGGCGCGGTGGTGCTGATCTCCTCGGTGCACGCGCTCGTCGGGTTGCCCGGCCGGCCCGCATACGCGGCGGCCAAGGGCGGCCTGGTCGCGCTCGGCCGCCAACTGGCCGTGGAGTACGGCCCCGAGGTACGGGTCAACACCGTGCTGCCCGGCCCCATCCTCACCTCCGCCTGGGCGGACGTGTCCGAAGAGGACCGTGAACGCAGCGTCGCGGAGACAGTGGCGAAACGCTTCGGCACGCCGGACGAGGTGGCCTCGACAGTAGCCTTCCTCGCCTCACCGGACGCCGCGTACGTCACCGGTGCGAGCCTCGTGGTGGACGGTGGCTGGACAGCGGTGAAAGCCTCGGCCTGAGAGATCGATACCAACCAGCGAAAAGGCCAGGAGCATTGGCACAGTACGCACGCCGCGGCGTCCACGGGCAGACCGTCGAAGCGATCGCGCGTCGCATCCTCACCGGCGAGATCCCCGCCGGCGCGACCCTGAACATCGTCGCCCTGCAGGAGGAGTTCGACGTCAGCCTGACGGCGCTCCGCGAGGCGCTGAAGGTCCTCTCGGCCAAGGGCATCGTCGACGCCCGGCAGAAGCGCGGCACCTTCGTCCGGCCCCGCGCCGACTGGAACCTGCTCGACGGCGACGTGATCCGCTGGCAGTTCGCCGAGGGCCCCGACGAGCGCCTGCTGGAGAAGCTGCACGAGGTACGCGCGATCATCGAGCCGGCCGCCGCACGGCTGGCCGCCACCCGGGCGACCGAGGACGACCTGGCCGCCCTCGACCGGGCGCTTGCCGAGATGGCCCAGGCCGACGGTGATCCCGCCGCCGCCGTCGCCGCCGACCTTGCCTTCCACCGCGCGCTGCTCACCGCCACGCACAACGAGCTGCTGGAGCGGATGGAGGTGGTGATGGAGACCGGGCTCGCCGAACGGGACCGTCTGGTGCACGGCGGCGCCGCGCACGACGACCCGGTGCCCAGCCACCGCGCCGTGGTCGACGCGCTGCGCGAGCGGAACGAGACGGCGGCGGAGACCGCCATGCGTGAGTTGCTGGACAAGGCCGTCCGCGACGTCGAGAAGGCACGGGGACGAAGGGGCAGTCAGTGAAGATCGAGCGCATCGAGACCTTCCTGGTCGCGCCACGGTGGCTGTTCTGCCGGGTGGAGACCGACGACGGGCTGGTCGGCTGGGGTGAACCGGTGGTGGAGGGGCGCGCCGAGGTGGTGCGCGCCGCGGTCGAGGTGCTCTCCGAATACCTGATCGGTGCCGATCCACTGCGGATCGAGCAGCACTGGCAGGTGCTCACCAAGGGCGGCTTCTACCGGGGTGGCCCGATCCTCTCCAGCGCGGTCGCCGGCCTCGACCAGGCGCTCTGGGACATCGCCGGGCAGGCGTACGGCGCGCCGGTGCACGCGCTCCTCGGCGGGCCGGTCCGCGAGAAGGTGCGGATCTACTCGTGGATCGGCGGGGACGAGCCCGACGAGGTCGCCGACGCCGCCGCCGCGCAGGTCGCCGCCGGCCTCACCGGCGTCAAGATGAACGCCTGCGGGCGGCTCTCTCCCATCCCCACCTCCGCCGAGGTGGACGAGGTCATCGGCCGGGTCGCCGCCGCCCGCGAGGTGCTCGGCGGAGACCGGGACATCGCGGTGGACTTCCACGGCCGGGCCGGGCTGGCCGCGGTCCGCCGGATCCTGCCGGAGCTGGCGCCGCTGCGCCCGTTCTTCGTGGAGGAGCCGGTCCTGCCCGACCAGGCCCACCACCTGCGCGACATCGTCGCCAGCACACCGATCCCGGTGGCCACCGGCGAGCGCCTCTACGGCCGCTCCGAGTTTCTCGGCCCGTTGCAGGCCGGGGTCGCCGTGGTCCAGCCGGACCTGTCGCACGCCGGCGGGATCTCCGAGGTCCGCCGGATCGCCACGCTGGCCGAGACGTACGGCGCGCTGCTCGCCCCGCACTGCCCGCTGGGCCCGATCTCCCTGGCGGCCAGCCTCCAGGTGGCCTTCGCGACACCGAACTTCCTGATCCAGGAGCAGAGCATCGGCATCCACTACAACGCCGGCTCGGAGTTGCTGGACTACCTGGTCGACCCGGAGCCGTTCCGGTTCGTGGACGGGCACATCGCCCGTCTCGACCGGCCCGGCCTGGGCATCACCGTGGACGAGGCGGCGGTCCGCAAGGCCGCGCGGACACCGCACGCCTGGCGCAACCCGGTCTGGCAGCACGCCGACGGGGCGTTCGCCGAATGGTGACCGGCGCGACGTCGGTGCCGCTGCGGGTGGCGTACGACGCGGCGCACGGCGGCCGGTGGACCAGCCTGCGCGGCGGTGGCCGGGAGTGGCTCTGGCGCGGCCCGGAGCCCGGCCGAGACGAGGTACGCCCCGACGACGCCTTCGTCGACGCCGGCGGGCTGGAGGAGTGCCTGCCGACCGTGCGCGGCGAGCCCGACCACGGCGAGGTGTGGTCGCGGCCGTGGCGCAGTGCCGGCCCCGGCACCGTGGTGATCGAGCGGCCGACGTTCACCCTGAGCCGCCGGATCACCGACTCCGGCGGTGTGGTGGTGGTCGACTACCGGCTGGCCGCCGAACCCGGGCACCGGTTCATCTGGGCCGCACACGCCCTGCTCGACCTGTCCCCCTCAGCCCGCCTCGACGCACCCGCCGGCACACCGACCCGGCTGCACCCGGAGGCCGCCGCGTTCCTGCCGCCGGGCACCTGGCCCACCGGCGACCCGTGGTTGACCGGGCCGTGGCCGGCCCCGGCCGGGCTGACGCTCGACACGTTCGGCCCGGACGACGGGACCGCGCTCGGCGCGGTGCTGCTCGACTGCCCACGGGTCCAGGTGCGCGACGGCGACGACCGGATGACATTGGCGCTGGAGTGCGCGGGCCAGCCCCGCAGCACCGCGCTCTGGCGCAACCTGGGCGGCTGGCCGGCCGGCCGCCCCTACCGCAGCGTCGGCGTCGAACCGATGCTCGGCGCGGCCTTCGACCTGGCCGACGCCGGCCCCGCCGACGCGGCGACAGTTCCGCCCGCCGGTGAGGTCACCTGGCGACTCACCATCTCCGCCCACCGCATCCACCAAGGACATCCGCGATGAACCTGCTCGACGAGCTGCGTACCCACCGGCTGCTGGCCATCGTGCGCGGCCCGGACCCGGCCGCCGCGCTGGCCGCCGTACTCACCCTGGCCGAGAGCGGCGTCGCCCTGGTCGAGGTCTCGCTGACCAGCGCTGACGCGCTCGGCGTCATCCGACGCGCCCGGGCCGCCCTCGGGCCCGCCTACGCCCTGGGCGCGGGCACCGTACTCAGTGCCGAGGACGCCCGCGCGGCGGCGGACGCGGGCGCCGGTTTCCTGGTCACCCCGGCGATCGCACCGAGCCTCGCCGAGGGTGGCCGGCTCGGGCTGCCGGTGCTGGCCGGGGCACTCACCCCCACCGAGGTGGTGCAGGCCACCGGTGGCGGGGCCACCGCCGTCAAGCTCTTCCCGGCCTCCCTCGGCGGCCCCGACTACCTCGGCGCGCTGCGCGACCCGTTCCCCGGCACCGCGTTCGTGCCGGTCGGCGGGATCGACGCGGACGGCGCGCGGCACTACCTCGACCGGGGTGCCGTCGCGGTCGGCGTCGGCTCGCCGCTGCTCGGTGACGCCGTCCGGGGCGGCGACCTGGCGGCGCTCCGCGAGCGCGCGGCCAGCTTCCGGGCGGCGGTCCAGCGGTGACCGACCTGCTCACGCTCGGCGAGACGATGGCGGCGTTCCGCAGCAGCGGCCCGCTGCGGCTGGGCGGCACCGCCGGGATCTCCGTCGCCGGTGCCGAGTCGACAGTGGCGATCGGGGTGGCCCGGCTCGGCCACCGGGCCGCCTGGGTCGGGGTCACCGGCGCCGACGAGCCCGGTGAGCTGGTCCGCCGTACGCTGCGCGCCGAGGGTGTCGACCTGACCTGGTCCCGGATCGACGCGACAGCGCCCACCGGGCTGATCCTCTTCGAGAACCGGGTCGCCGACATCAACCGGGTCACCTACCACCGCGCCGGGTCGGCCGGCTCCCGGCTGCGCCCGGCCGACGTGACACGTGCCTTCGACGCGCCCGGGCCACCACCCCGGCTGCTGCACGTCACCGGCATCACCTGCGCGCTGGGCGCCGAGCCGTACCAGGCGGTGGTGGAGGCCGTGCGGCGCGCCCGCGCGGCCGGCAGCACCGTCTGCCTGGACGTCAACCACCGGCAGCGGCTCTGGTCGGTCGCCGAGGCCGCCGCCGCGCTTCGACCGCTGCTGCCCGCGCTCGACCTGGTCGTCGCCTCCGACGACGAGTTGGCCGTCCTGACCGACGCGGCCGACCCGGTCGCGGCGCTCCTCTCGGCCGGCGTGACCGAGGTCGTGGTCAAGCACGGCGCCGACGGGGCGACCAGCCACCGCGCGGCCGGCACCGTGCACCGGCCGGCCCGGACGGTGCCGGTGGTGGACACCGTCGGCGCGGGCGACGCGTTCGTGGCCGGGCTGCTCTCCGCCTGGCTCGACGGTGCCGACGCGCCGACCCGGCTGGACCGGGCGGTCACCACCGGCGCGTTCGCGGTGGCCACCCGGGGCGACTGGGAGGGCCTGCCCGACCGGGCCGAGCTGGCGCTGCTCGACCACGGCCCCGGCGGTACGGTCCGCTGACGATCCCTTGGAGGAGCACCATGGAGCTGACCGAACCGACCGTCTGGAGCAGCGACCGGCTGGAGCTGGGCGAAGGGCTGCGCTGGGTCGACGACCGGCTGGTCCTCGTCGACCTGCTGACCGGACGCCTGCTGGAGACCGACGGCGACGCCCCCGCCCCGCTACGGGAGGTGCGCCGCCTCGACGTACCGCTCGGCGCGGTCGCCCCGGTGGCCGACCGACCCGGTGACTGGCTCGCCGCCGCCGGCACCGGCGTCACCCTGCTGCCGGCCGACGACGACCCCCGACCGGTCGCCGACCTGGTCGCGGACGCACCCGAGCCGACCCGCATGAACGACGCGGTCGCCGACCCGCACGGCCGCTTCTGGGCCGGCAGCATGACGTACGCGATGGTGCCCGGCGGGGGCACGCTGTTCCGGCTGACCCCGGGCGCCGAGCCGGTCCCCGCGGTGACCGGGTTGACCATCCCGAACGGGCCGGCGTTCGACGCGGCCGGCACCAGCATGTACCTGGCCGACACGCCGCGGGGCGAGGTCGACCGGTTCACCGTCGACCCGGGCACCGGTGACCTGCACGGGCGGGAGCCGTTCCTGCGGTTGTCCCCCGCCGACGGCGGCCCGGACGGCATGACCGTCGACGCGGCGGGCCACCTCTGGATCGCGTTCTGGGGCGGCTCGGCGGTCCGCCGCTACCGGCCGGACGGCACCCTGGACCGGGAGATCCGGCTGCCGGCGACGCAACCGGCCGGCATCTGCCTGGGCGGCCCCGACCTGCGCCGACTCTTCATCGGCACGGCTCGGGTGGGGCTGGACTCGGCGGGCCCGCAGGACGGCGCGCTGCTCGCGGTGGACGTCGAGGTCCCCGGCCTGCCCGCCGCGTACGCGGCCGCACCGCTGGGCTGACGGAGGCATAGCTGCTGACGCAGGCATACCGGACGCCCGGGCGGGAATAGCAGCGCGCGGGGAGCCCGCGGCCGGCGCGGGTCGGACCCGGCGGCAGGAGGCGAGACGATGGGCATCGTGGGGTGGGCGTCATGAACGGGCCGGTCGGCGACGAGCCGGTGGGCGAGCTGGAGCTGGTGCACACCTTCACCGGCCCGATGCCGACCGGGGTGAGCGTCTCGCACCGGGGCCGGATCTTCGTCAACTTCCCGAGGTGGGGCGACGACGTGCCGGCCACCGTCGTGGAGCTGCGCGACGGCCGGGAGGTGCCCTACCCCGACCAGGCGTGGAACACCCCGTCCGGTGACGACGACGCGGGCGCGTTCGTGTCGGTGCAGAGCATCGTGGTGGATCCGGCCGACCGGCTCTGGGTGGTGGACACCGGCAGCCCAATGTTCCAGCCCACGAAGCCGGGTGGGCCGAAACTGGTGCGGATCGACCTGGACACCGACACGGTCGCCCAGGTGATCACCTTCCCGCAGGACGTGGCGCCGCCGACGACGTACCTCAACGACGTCCGCTTCGACCTGCGGCGGGGCGAGGCGGGGGTCGCGTACATCACCGACTCGACGGACTCCGGGCCGAACGGGATCATCGTGGTGGACCTGGCCAGCGGAGCCTCCTGGCGGCGGCTGCACGACCACCCGTCCACGAAGGCGGAGCCGCTGAAGAACTACCGACCCTTCGTCGAGGGCCGGCCGCTCCTGACCCGCCCGAAGGACGGGCCGGCGAAGCCGCTGGCGATGGGCTCCGACGGCATCGCCATCTCGGCCGACGGCAGCCGGCTGTACTACTCGCCGCTGATCTCCCGACGCCTGCACAGCGTGTCCGCCGAGGCGCTGGCCGACCCGTCGGTCACCCAGGAGGCGGTGGCGGCCACTGTCGTGGACGAGGGGGACAAGGCCACCGGGTCGGACGGCTTGGAGTCCGACGACGCGGGGCGGCTCTACTGCACGTCGTACGAGCACAACGCGGTGCTGCGGCGGCACCCGGACGGCCAGTACGAGACGCTGGTCCACGACCCGCGGCTGCTCTGGCCGGACACCATGTCGGTGGCCACCGACGGGTACCTCTACGTCACCGCCAACCAGCTGCACCGGCAGGCCCAGTACCAGCGGGGCCAGGACCTGCGGCGCAAGCCGTACGCGCTGTTCCGCACCCGCATCGACGCCGGCCCGGTGCTGCTGCGCCGCTGACCGGGCCGGACGTCTTCGGTCAGCTCGTCGGCAGGTTGCGGTCGAGGAGGTCGAAGAGGGCGGCCCAGTGGCGTTCGGTGGCCTGCTCGTCGTACGCCGGGGTGTCGGCCATGGTGAAGCCGTGGTGCGCGCCCTCGTACACCTCGGAGCGGTAGCGCACGTCGGCGGCGTCGAGGGCCTTCTCCAGCGTGGCGATCTGCTCCGGGGTCATCGACCGGTCGGCGTCGGCGTGCCCGAAGTACACCTCGCCGGTGATCGAGCCGACGCCCAGGTGCGGGCTGTCCGGCGCGTCGGTGGCGAGGTACCCGCCGTGGAAGCTGGCGATCGCGGCGATGCGGTCCGGGTGCGCCGCGATGGCCCGCAGCGCGTTCGTGCCGCCCAGGCAGTAGCCGGTGATGGCGACCGGGCCCGGCCGGACGTCGTCGCGGGCGGCCAGGAAGTCGAGGTACGCGGTGGTGTCCCGGTCGAACACGTCCGGGGTCAACGCGCCGACCAGCGGCATGATCTTCTCGAAGAGCGCGCCGCGCTGGTCCGGCTCAGCGAGTCGGGACAGGTCGAACAGCGGTGCCCGACCAGCCCGGTAGAACAGGTGAGGCGTCAGCACCAGGTAGCCCCGGGCGGCGATCCGCTCCGCCATCTCGACCAGGCGCGGGCGCGGGCCGAAGGCGTCCATGAAGAGCAGCACCGCCGGGAAGGGGCCGTCGCCGTCCGGCCGGGTCAGGGACGCGTCCGCGACCCCGTCGCCGGTCGGGATGTCCACAGTCGTCGTCCGCACCGTGCCTCCTCGTCCGAAAGTCCTTGATCGTCAGGAACGTTACCCGCCGGGCAGCCGACCCGGGGACCGTCGCTCCCTGGATAGGCCGACCCTGGGTGGTGGTCGGCGAACGACCCAGGCTTGGCGGTGACCGATGAGGGACACCGTCGACCTGGGAGATGTTGTGCTCGACCTGACAGTTCCGAACCTGACCGGAAAGATCGCCGTCGTCACCGGCGGCAGCGACGGCCTGGGCCTCGGCCTGGCCACCCGGCTGGCGCGCGCCGGGGCCGAGGTGGTGCTGCCGGTCCGCAACCCGGCCAAGGGCGCCGCCGCGCTGGACGCCGTCCGGGCCGCCGCGCCTGGTGCCGTCGTCTCGACGCGGGAGCTGGACCTCGCCTCGCTGGACTCGGTGGCCGCGCTTGCCGACACGCTGCTCGCCGAGGGCCGACCGATCCACCTCCTGATCAACAACGCGGGCGTGATGACGCCGCCGACCCGGCACGCCACCGCCGAGGGCTTCGAGCTGCAGTTCGGCACCAACCACCTCGGGCACTTCGCGCTGACCGGGCGGCTGCTGCCGCTGCTGCGGGCCGGACGGGCCCGGGTCACCACCATGTCGAGCAGCGCCGCCCGTTCCGGCCGGCTCGACTGGGACGACCTGCAGAGCACCCACCGGTACGCGGCGATCCGCGCCTACAACGCCTCCAAGCTGGCCACCCTGCACTTCGGGTTGGAACTGGACCGACGGAGCCGGGCCGGCGACTGGGGCATCGTCAGCAACGTCGCCCACCCGGGCACGACGATGACCAACCTGTACGCGTCCGGTCCCAACCTGGGCCGCAGCCGACCCTCACTGCACCACTCGATCATGAGCCGGCTGGCCCGCTGGGGCGTCCTGGTGCACTCGGTGGACGCCGGCCTGCTCCCCGCCCTCTACGCCGCCACCAGCCCACAGGCGCAAGGCGGGGCGTTCTACGGCCCGGACGGGCTGGGGCAGTTCACCGGCAAACCGACCGAGCTGGCCGTGTACCGCTCCGCGCGCGGCACTGGTGACGCGGCACGGCTGTGGACGGTGTCGGAGCGGCTGGTGGGCGTCGAGTTCTGAGCCGGAAGCGCCCCAGCGTGAACGGGGCGTCAAGAAATGGCGGTGGCCCGTCGAAACGGCGTATCGAGGGGGTGCTGCGGCGTCGCCCGGTGGTGACGATGGGCCCATGAGTCCTTGGCGGATGACACGCTGGGAACGCGGAGACCTGCCACCCGGCACCGACACCGACAGCAGCCCCAGCGAACCCGCGACCTGGGCGGACGAGCCGGAGCGTCGGCACGAGGCGCTGGTCAGCGTCCGGCTCGGCCCGTCCGCGCCCGGCAGTCACCTGGTGGAGTACCTGCGGCACGAGCCGTGCGCCGTCGCGGCGTGGTGGATCGCCGCCGACGTCGACGCCGTGGTCCGCCTCTCCGCCGACCGCATGACAGTGCTGCACCGTGCCGTGGCCGATCTGCGCCTGCGCGCCGGAGTGGAAGTGGCGGAGGCCAACTACGTCCTCCGCGCGCTCGACCTGACCACGCCGGCCGACCCGCGTACCGCGAAGGGCACCTCGGCCTGGGTGGTGTCCGCCGCATGAGCCGACACGTCCCGATAATCCTTGCCGTTCCGGTGCGCGATCTGCCGGGACGGCTGGTGCGGACGGTGCGAACCGGCCGTTCGCCACAGGGGCAGCGGGTGGGCATCGCTTTCACCCGACCGGAGCTTCTGGTCGCCGCGATGGGCGCGGATCAGCACTGGGAAGAGCTGTGCGAGTCCGCGCTGCGCGGCATGTTGCGTCCGCTCGGCATCGACGTGATCCAGGTCGATCCGCTGCTGGTGGCACCGCCGCTCGACCCGAGCAGCGGCGACCGGGCCGCGCCGACAGTGCCGGCCCGCGCACCGGCCGCCGGTCAGGCGCGGACGAAGCGGACCGCGTCGGCGACCACGTGGCCGTCGGTGTCCTCGGTACGGATCAGCACGCTGCCGTCGCTGCCCGCCGTGAACGGGTAGGTGCCCAGCGCGACCCACTGGCCGCCGGCCTGCCGCTGGTCCACCGTGCGGGTGACCAGCCCGCCGGAGTATTCGATGTCGACAGGCACGTTCGTCGCCCGGTTCGGGTTGGCGGTCCAGCGCAGGTGCACGGTCCACGAGCCGGCGGCGGGCAGCGTCGGGCGGAACCGCAGCCGGTTGACGCCCTTGGCGGTGTTGCCGTCGTGCTCGTAGTCCGGGCCGTAGAAGCCGCCGACGCTGGTGCTGCGCAGCCACGTGCCGGCCCGGGTGATGCCGCTGCTCGCCGCGTTGTCCAGGATCACCTCGCTCGTCGAGCCCCACTCCAGCACCGCGCCGTCCTGCCGCAGCCGGGCCTGGAGGGTGGGCACGGGCACCTCCTGCACGGCGAGGTTCCCGGCGAGGGCCAGCGACGCGGCGGTGGCCGCCGCCTGGCCGAGGATCATGAACACCGGTTCCATCCGGATCGAGCCGTACGCGATGTGGCTCGCCGAGAGGCAGACCGGCACCACCAGGTTGGCGCACTGCGCCCGGTGCGGCACGATCGCCCGGTAGCTCACCGGGTACGGCGCGGGCACCCCGATCTGCACGTCCCCCTCGTTGCGCACCTTTCCGTCGACGACCACCCGTTGGCAGTTGTGCGAGTCCATCGTGTAGCTGGCCAGCCCCACCGAGTCGGCGGCCCGTACCCGGCCCCGACAGTCGGCCTCGGTCAGCACGTACGCGGAGACCATCCGGCGGGCCTCGCGGATGTAGAGCAGCGGCGGCCAGCCACCCGTGGAGGTGAACTCGTCCACCGGCAGCCCCCACCGGGCGGTCGAGTCGCGCACCGACGCCGGCAGCCGGGGGTCGTTGGCCAGGAACCACATCAGCCCCTGCTGGTAGGTGCGGTGCTCGGCGATGATGCTCTCCCGTACGGCCCAGCTCGCCGTCGGGTACGCGTGGTTGAAGCCGATGTTGTCGGTGGACACGGCACCGTTGTTGTTGGAGTCGGTCTTCCCGCCGCCGATCGAGTGCGTGGTGAAGTACGGTCCGGCGTAGCCGGCCTGGATGTGGCGCAGCAGCAGCTCGTACCGGATCGGGTCGTAGCCGGACGGTTTGCCGAACGGGATCCGGTTGGCCGCCTGGGTCAGGCACATCCGGAAGCAGTACGCCTGGATCCGGTCGTCGGCGCTGCCGCGCGGGGCGAGCGGCGTGGCGGAGATGCCCGGCAGCAGGCCGCTGGCGGGCGAGCCGGCCGTCACGTACGGGTCGACGGGGTAGGCGAACTGGTGGGTGTTGCCGGACTGCACCCCGTTGATCGTCTCGCCGTACGTGTCGTTGGACTCCCGCCCGACGGTGAAACTCACCCCGGCCATGGCCAGCAGGTCACCCTCGTAGGTGGCGTCGACGAACACCCCGCCCCGGTAGATCGACCCGTCCTCGGTGCGCAGCTCGGTGATCCGGTCGCCGCTGCGGCCGACGCCGTTGAGCCGGGCGTCGACGATCACCGGCACGCCCGCCTCGGCCAACAGGTCGGCGAAGACGTCGGCGGCGACGTGCGGTTCGAAGGTCATCCGCAGCGGCGACGTCGGCGTGAGGGTTCCGCCGTGGTATTTGACGTACACCCGGCGGTAGAACTCGGCGGCGAGGCCGCCGATGGACGCCTGGACGCCGGTGTCGGTGGCGCCCAGCCCGGCGGTGCTCAGCCCGCCGACGTGGCTGGTGGGCTCCACCACCACGGCGGTGCGGCCGAGCCGGCGCATGGTGATCGCGGCGGCCAACCCGCCGGAGGTGGCGCCGTAGACGACCAGGTCGGCGGTGGTGACGGCGGCTCGGGCGGGGCCGGCGCGGAACGGGTCGGTGAGGCCGGCCAGGACGAGGCCGGCACCGCCGGCGGTCAACAGCCGACGACGGGACAGGGGCATGGACACGGCGGGGCTCCCGAGGGGTAACCGGTGGAGGGGACGGTTACAGAAGCACGCCGCTGCCGCTGCTAACGAAATTCTTCAATCTCTGCCGGCAGGTGTCAACGGGTCAGGGGCGGTAGCGGTAGCCCATTCCCGGCTCGGTGATGAGGTGGCGGGGGCGGGCCGGGTCGTCCTCCAGCTTGCGCCGCAACTGGGCCAGGTACTGCCGCAGGTAGTTGGTCTCGTTCTGGTATTCCGGCCCCCACACGTCCTGCAGGAGCTGACGCTGGCTGACCAGCTTGCCGGGGTGGCGCAGCAGCTTCTCCAGCACGCTCCACTGGATCGGGGTCAGCTTGACCTCGGTGCCGTCGTCGCGCCGTACGCGGTGGTCGGCCAGGTCGACGGTGTGCTGGCCGATCCGCAGCGCCGGCACCGCCTCGCTGGGCCCGCCGAGGCGACGGGTCACCGCGCGGATGCGGGCCAGCAGCTCCTCCACCCCGAACGGCTTCGTCACGTAGTCGTCCGCGCCCGCGTCCAGGGCAGCGACCTTGTCCGCACTGCCGGCCCGGCCGGAGAGCACGATGATCGGCACGGTGGTCCAGCCGCGCAGGCCGCGGATCACCTCCACGCCGTCGATGTCGGGCAGGCCGAGGTCCAGCACGACCAGGTCGGGCGGGTGGCTGGCGGCTGCCTTCAACGCGGCGGCGCCGGTCGCGGCGACGTCCACGTCGTACCGGCGGGCCCGCAGGTTGATCCGCAGCGCGCGCAGGATCTGCGGTTCGTCGTCGACGACCAGGATGCGCGTCATTCCCGCGGCCCCTCCGAGCTGGTCTGCGCGGCGGCCGGCAGCCGCAGCACCATGGTGAGGCCGCCGCCGGGGGTGGTCTCCGGGGTGATGCTGCCACCCATCGCCTCGGCCAACCCCCGGGACAGGGCGAGTCCGAGACCCACGCCGGTCTGGTTGTCGCGGTCGCCGAGGCGTTGGAACGGCAGGAAGACGTGCTCCCACTGGTCCTCCGGGATGCCCGGCCCCCGGTCGATCACCCGCAGCTCGACCTGGCCGGCGTGCGCGCTGGCGGTCACGGTGGGCGGTTGGTCGGGCGGGCTGTAGCGCAGGGCGTTGGCGATGATGTTGACGAGCACCCGTTCCAGCAGGCCCGGGTCGGCGGTGGCCGCCGGCAGGTCGGCCGGGATGTCCGTGCCGACCGTCGCGGCCGCCGGGCCAAGTTCGTCAAGCGCCAGGGGTACGGCGTCCTCCAGGCCGATCGCGCTCGCCGAGATGCCGAGCACGCCCGCCTGGAGCCGGCTCATGTCCAGCAGGTTGCCGACCAGCCGGGCGAGCCGGTCCAGTGACTCCTCGGCGGTCTCCAGCAGCTCCTCGCGGTCGGACTCGTCGAACTCGATGTCGTGGCTGCGCAGGCTGGTCACCGCCGCCTTCGCCGAGGCGAGGGGCGTACGCAGGTCGTGGCTGACCGCGGCGAGCAGCGCGGTGCGCATCCGGTCGGCGGCGGCGAGGGGCCGGGCGGTGGCGGCCTCCTCGGCGAGGCGTTCCTGGCGCAGCGCGACGGCGGCCTGGGCGGCGAACGCCTCGACGATGCGCCGGTCGGCGGCCTCCAGTCGGCGACCGCAGAGCACGACGGTGATCCGGTCGTCGACAGGTACGGCGGTCTCCCCGCCTTGGGGGGTGCAGGGCGGCTGGTCGCCCACGCTGGCCACGACATCCCAGGCGTGCTCCTCGCGGGCCCGCTCCGGGCGGCCGCTGGCGTCCGCGGCCAACTCCAGCACGCTCACCGCGCGCAGCCCGAAGGTCTCCCGGAGCTGTTCCAGCAGGGCGGGCAGGGGGCGTTCACCGCGCAGCACGCCACCGGCGACGGCGGCGAGGGTCTGCGCGTCGGCGGCGGCGCGGGCGGCCTCCCGGGTACGGCGGGCGGCCACGTCGACGATCCAGCTCACCGCGAGGGCCACCCCGACGAAGACGGCCAGGGCCAGCAGGTTGTCCGCCTCGGCGATGGTCAGCGTCCGGTACGGCGGGGTGAAGAACCAGTTGAGCAGCAGCGACCCGCCGAGCGCGGCGACCAGCGCCGGCCACACCCCGCCGACGAGCGCGACCCCGACCACTCCGGCGAGGAACAGCAGGATGTCGTTGGTCAGCGTCAGGTCGGGCAGCGTCCTCAGCAGCAGGGTGAGCAGCGGCATGCCCAGCACCGCTAGGCCGAAGCCGAGCAGCCGGCGACGTCGGGACAGTGCCGCCGGCATGGCCGTTGCCCGGCGGCCCTTGCCGGCCTGCTTGTGGGTGACCAGGTGCACGTCGATCGCGCCGGACAGCGCGGTGGTGGTCACCCCGACCCCCCGGGCGAAGATCTGCGCGAGGCGACCCCGCCGGCTGGCCCCGAGCACCAGTTGGGTGGCGTTCACGCCCTGGGCGAAGTCCAGCAGTGCGGCCGGCACGTCGGTGCCGAGCACCTGGTGGTACGTGCCGCCCAGGCTCTCCACGAGGACCCGCTGGCGGGCCAGTTGGGCCGGGTCGGCGCCGGCCAGGCCGTCGCTGCGGGCCACGTGCACGGCGAGCAGGTCGGCGCCCTTGCTGCGGGCCGCGACCCGGGCCGCCCGGCGGATCAACGTCTCGCCCTCCGGGCCACCGGTCAGCGCCACCACGACCCGTTCCCGGGCCTCCCAGGTGGCGGCGATGCCCTGTTGGCTGCGGTACCTGTCGAGCTGCTCGTCCACCTTGTCGGCAAGCCAGAGCAGTGCCAGCTCACGCAGTGCGGTGAGGTTGCCGACCCGGAAGTAGTTGCCCAACGCGGCGTCGATCTTGTCGGGTCGGTAGATGTTGCCGTGCGCCATCCGCCGGCGCAGCGCCTCCGGGGTCATGTCGACAAGCTCGACCTGCTCGGCGGCGCGGACGATCTCGTCCGGCACGGTCTCCCGCTGGGTGGTGCCGGTGATCTGGGCGACCACGTCGTTGACCGACTCCAGGTGCTGCACGTTGACCGTGGACAGCACGTCGATCCCCGCGTCGAGCAACTCCTGGACGTCCTGCCAGCGCTTGTCGTGCCGGGAGCCGGGCACGTTGGTGTGCGCCAGTTCGTCGACCACCGCGATCTGTGGCCGGCGGGTGAGCACCGCGTCCAGGTCCATCTCGGTGAACTCGGCGCCCCGGTAGTCCATCGTGCGGCGGGGCACCTGCTCCAGGTCGCCGAGCATCGCGGCGGTGTGTTGCCGGCCGTGGGTCTCCACGAAGCCGATCACCACGTCGGTGCCGCGCGCGGCCCTTCGCCGGGCCTCCTCCAACATGGCGTACGTCTTGCCGACGCCGGGAGCGGCCCCGAGATAGATGCGCAGTTCTCCGCGTGGCACGGGGACCATCCTCCCTGGTCAGGTCGGCGGGCGGGGCCGCGCCGGTCGGCACGGCCCCGCCCGAGGTGCGCTCAACGTGCGGCGAACTGCCTGTCGAGGGCGATGTTGAGTTCCAGCACGTTGACCCCCGGCTCACCCATGAACCCGAGCCCCCGCCCGCCGGTGTGCTCCTTGACCGCCTTACGGACCGCCGCCGGGTCCGCGCCGCGCTCGCGCGCGACCCGGTTCACCTGCAACTCGGCGTACGCCGGGCTGATCTGCGGGTCGAGGCCGCTGGCGCTGGCGGTGACCGCGTCGGCGGGGACCGCCGGTTCGGCGGGCGCGTCGCCCCGGATCGGGGTGACCACCCCGCCGGCTGCCACGTAGTCCTCGCCGGGTTGGGCCGGCTCCACCGTCACCCCCTCATACGAGGAGACGAACGGCGTCGCCGGGGCGGCCTGGTTGACGCTGACCACCCGGGTGACCGGGCCGGTCAGACCGTCGGCGCGGAAGACCGCGAGCACGGCGCCCACCCCGTCGTCGGTGCAGTACGGGCGTCGGCCGTCGACGCCGTTCAGCTCGCCGATCTCCCTGCTGCGCCCGCAGACCTGGGTGAGCAGGCTCTCGCTGGACTCCTCCGGGTCGGTGGCGAGGGTGTCGACGACGCTCTCCGGGCCGAGGTTGCTGGCCGAGGTGGACGTCGGGTCGTAGCCGTCGCCGGCGGCGGAGGGGCGGGACTGGAAGTAGCGGGCGATCGGGTTGCCGTCCGCGTCGGTGAAGGACTGGCCGATCAGCGCGCTGCCGACGGTCGTTCCGCCCGAGGTGATCAGCGAGCCGTCGGCCCGGTGGTGGAGGCCGGGTAGCTGACCGATGGCGACCAGTGCCAGTGGGTAGACCAGGCCGAGCAGCACCGTGAAGACGAGTACGGCGCGCAGCGCGGCGAGGTGTTGGGCGATCCAGGTGGGTAGGCGCATCACGAAATCCCCGGGATGAACTGGATGAGCAGGTCGATGAGCTTGATCCCGATGAACGGCACGATGATGCCGCCCAGCCCGTAGACCAGCAGGTTGCGGCTGAGCAGCTTCGACGCGGCGGCCGGCCGGTACCGCACGCCGCGCAGGGCGAGCGGGATCAGCGCGATGATCACCAGGGCGTTGAAGATGACCGCGGACAGGATCGCCGACTCCGGGCTGGACAGCCGCATGATGTTCAGCGCGTCCAGGCTCGGGTAGAGGCCGGCGAACATGGCCGGGATGATCGCGAAGTACTTCGCGATGTCGTTGGCGATGCTGAACGTGGTCAGCGCGCCACGGGTGATCAGCAACTGCTTGCCGATCTCCACGATCTCGATCAGCTTGGTCGGGTCGGAGTCGAGGTCGACCATGTTGCCGGCCTCCTTGGCGGCCGACGTACCGGTGTTCATGGCCACCCCGACGTCCGCCTGGGCGAGGGCCGGCGCGTCGTTGGTGCCGTCGCCGGTCATCGCGACCAGCCGGCCACCCTCCTGCTCCCGCCTGATCAGCGCGAGCTTGTCCTCAGGTGTCGCCTCGGCCAGGAAGTCGTCCACCCCGGCCTCGTCGGCGATGGCCTTCGCGGTACGCGGGTTGTCGCCGGTGATCATCACGGTCCGGATGCCCATCCGGCGCATCTCGTCGAACCGCTCGCGCATGCCGGACTTGACCACGTCCTTGAGGTGGATGACGCCCAGGGCGCGGGCGGGTTCACCGTCGACGTGCTCGGCGACGACGAGCGGGGTGCCGCCGGTGCCACTGATCGCGTCCACGATCTCGCCGACCTGCTCGGTCGGGTGGCCGCCGTTCTCGCGTACCCACTTCATCACCGCGGCGGCGGCGCCCTTGCGGACCCGGCGGGCCGTGCCCACCGCGCCAGCGTCCACGCTGGCGTCCGGGGTCAGGTCGACGCCGCTCATCCGGGTCTGGGCGGTGAACGGTACGAAGGTGGCGTGTGGCATCACGCCGGGCTCGCGCTCGCGCAGCCCGAACTCGTTCTTCGCCAGGACGACCACCGAGCGCCCCTCCGGGGTCTCGTCGGCCAGGCTGGACAGCTGCGCGGCGTCGGCCAGTGTCGCGGCGTCGACCCCCTCGACCGGGACGAACTCGGCGGCCTGCCGGTTGCCCAGCGTGATGGTGCCGGTCTTGTCCAGCAGCAGGGTGTTGACGTCACCGGCCGCCTCGACGGCCCGGCCGCTCATGGCCAGGACGTTGCGCTGCACCAGCCGGTCCATGCCGGCGATGCCGATGGCGGAGAGCAGCGCGCCGATGGTGGTGGGGATCAGGCAGACCAGCAGCGAGACCAGCACCACCCCGGTGACGCCGGAGCCGGTGATCGCCCCGCTGTCCGGGGCGGCCGCCTGGTACGCCTTGCTGAAGATCGCCAGCGGCTGGAGGGTGACCACGGCCAGCAGGAAGATGACCGTGAGCGCGGCGAGCAGGATGTTCAGCGCGATCTCGTTCGGTGTCTTCTGCCGGTTGGCCCCCTCGACCAGGGCGATCATCCGGTCGATGAAGCTCTCCCCCGGCTTCTGCGTGATCTTGACGATGATCCGGTCGGAGAGCACCTTCGTGCCCCCGGTCACCGCGCTGCGGTCACCTCCGGACTCCCGGATCACCGGGGCCGACTCGCCGGTGATGGCCGACTCGTCGACGCTGGCGATGCCCTCGACGATGTCGCCGTCACCGGGGATGATGCCGCCGGCCTCGACCAGCACGACGTCGCCCTGGCGCAGCTCCGGCGCGGGCACCGCCTCGTCGCGGTAGGTGTTGGCCCGCGCGCCCGGCTTCCAGTCGACCAGCCGGGTGGCGATGGTGTCCTTCTTCGCCTGGCGCAGCGTGGCGGCCTGGGCCTTGCCCCGGCCCTCGGCGACCGCCTCGGCCAGGTTGGCGAAGACCACTGTCAGCCAGAGCCAGATGGTGATCGCCCAGGCGAACACCGACGGGTCGAGCACCGCCAGGACGGTGGTGAAGGCCGCGCCGACCTCCACGATCAGCATCACCGGGTTGCGCCACAACGTGCTGGGGTTGAGCTTGCGGACCGCGTCGGGCAGGGACCGGATCAGCTGCTGGGGGTCGAGCAGGCCCCCGCCGATCCGGTTGCCCTGGGTGGCCGGCGTGCCGGGGAGTTGCTCTGTTGGAGCGGAGGTGACGGACATTGCTTCGTTCCTCATGGTGGTCAGAGCCCCTCTGCCAGCGGGCCGAGCGCGAGCGCGGGCAGGAAGGTCAGCGCGACGAGGACCACCGTGACGCCGACGATCATGCCGATGAACAGCGGTCGGTGGGTCGGCAGGGTTCCCTCGGACGCGGGGGTGGGTGCCTGGCGGGCCAGCGAACCGGCCAACGCGAGCACGAAGATGAGCGGCAGGAACCGGCCCAGCAGCATGCACAACCCGAGCGCGGTGTCCCACCAGGTGGTGTTGACCGTGATCCCGCCGAAGGCGGAGCCGTTGTTGTTGCTGGCCGAGGTGAACGCGTACAGCACCTCGGAGAGGCCGTGCGGGCCGACGTTGAGCGCCGTGGAGTTGTTGCCGGTGGCGAACGCCGCAGCCGTGCCGACCAACACCAGGATCGGCGTGATCAGGAAGTAGAGCGAGGCGAACTTGATCTCCCGTGAGCCGATCTTCTTGCCCAGGTACTCGGGGGTGCGGCCCACCATCAACCCGGCCACGAACACCGTGATCACCGCGAGGATCAGCAGGCCGTAGAGACCCGAACCGGTGCCGCCCGGCGCAACCTCGCCGAGCATCATGTTGACCATCGTCATCATGCCGCCGAGCGAGGTGAACGAGTCGTGGAACGAGTTCACCGCACCGGTCGAGGTGAGCGTGGTGGCGGCGGCGAAGGTGGCCGAGTTCGACACGTCGAACCGCACCTCCTTGCCCTCCATCGCCGCCCCGACCGCCTGCGGCACCGTGCCGTGGCCGGCCAGCTCGAAGATGTTGGTGATGGCGACGCTGAGGAACGCGAGGATGCCCATCACCGCGGCGATGGCGTAGCCCTGCCGGTTCTGCCCGACCATCCGGCCGAAGACCCGGGGCAGGCTGAACGGGATCAGGAAGATCAGGAAGATCTGTAGCCAGTTGGTCCAGGTGGTGGGGTTCTCGAACGGGTGCGCGCTGTTGACGTTGTAGAAGCCGCCGCCGTTGGTGCCCAGCTCCTTGATCACTTCCTGGCTGGCGACCGGGCCACCGGTGATGGTCTGGGTGCCGCCGGTCAGCGTGCTCACGTCGGTGCCACCGGAGAGGTTCTGCACCACGCCGCCGATCATCAGCGCGATGGCGCCGAGCACGGCGATCGGCAGCAGGATCCGCAGCACGATCCGGGTCAGGTCGACCCAGAAGTTGCCGAGCTGCCCGGTGCGGCTGCGGGCGAAGCCGCGTACCAGGGCCACCGCCACCGCGATGCCGACCGCCGCCGAGACGAAGTTCTGCACGGCCAGGCCGGCCATCTGCACCAGGTGGCCCATCGTCGACTCACCCGAGTACGACTGCCAGTTGGTGTTCGTCACGAACGACACGGCCGTGTTCCAGGCACCGTGCGGCACCACCGGGTCGAAGCCCAGCGACAGCCACAGGTGGTTCTGCACCCGCTGGAACAGGTACAGGAACAGGATCGAGACCGCGGAGAACGCGAGCACGCTGCGGGCGTACACGCCCCAGGTCTGCTCGGCGGCCGGGTTGACCCCGACCAGCCGGAAGATGCCCCGCTCGACCCGCGACTGCTTCGTGCCGGCGACGGCCCGGAACATGTAGTCGCCGAACGGCTTGTAGACGGCGACAAGGGCCGCCACCAGCGTCACGATGAAGATGACGCCCGCTGTTGTCATGGTCATCAGAAGCGCTCCGGAAACAACAGGGCGAACACCAGGAACGCGCCCAGAACGATCGCGAGCACCAGACCGACGGCGTTAACCGCGTTCACAGCTTCTCCACCGCCCGGACCACCAGGGCGAGCACTGCGAACAGCGCCACCGTCAGGACCACGAACACCACGTCAGACACGCTGACTCCTCAGCCGGAAAGGTTCGTCGCGACCGCCTTCCGGTCGCGCCGGGCAAGCAAAGCCCCACCACCCGCCGCACGGCAGGGGTCATAACGCGACCATGACGGCGGCGAACCTTTTCTTGACGTGGTTTTCACACCTGCCCACTGAACAGGTGAAATGCGGCACAGACCCCTCGGTGGTCCGCGAGGTTCAGGACCAGTTACCCGCCCCCTTTGCTCTGCACCCGCGGAGGCGACGCTCACGGTCGGTAGCTGGCGCCTCCGCGGGTGCAGAGCAAAGGTGACCGGCGGTGCAGAACGCTGGCGCCTCCGCGGGTGCAGAGCAAAGGGAACGCACGAGGGCCATGCGACCCGGATGGGGTGGCGCATGGCACGGTGGGGCGGAGGTGCGCGGCCGTTCAGGCCGGGCGGCGGGCCACCAGCACGTCGCGCATGATCGACTGGTCGACCCGGTGCCGCAGCGCGCGGTAGGGCTCCTCGTCGACCACGGTGAGGCCGGCGTCGGCAAGCGCCGCCGCCGCGTCCTCGCGGCTGGCGACGTGGGTGTTCCACGAGATCCCGAGCGCCCCGCCAGGGCGCAACAACCGGGCCCAGACCGGCGCGGCGTCCGCGAGCAACGCCAGCGGGTCGCGAGTCAGGCCATGGTCTGCGGTACGGCTGCCGTGCTGCACGCCGTACGGGGCGTCGGCGACGATCAGGTCCACGGTCTCCGGGCGGAAGAACTCCCCCGAGCGGGCCGTGTCGGCGTTGACCACGTCCAGCAACTGCGTCTGGCCGGCCTTGTGCTCCTCGCGGGTCGGCGCCAGCTCGATCCGCACCCGTCGGCCGACCACCTTGCGTTCGCGCCGCACCGGCCCCGACTCCAGCACCCGGTGCTTGACCCGCTTCTGCTTCAGCCAGGTGGTGATGAACGTCCGGTACGCCTCGACGTCCTTCTGGTCGCGCTCGATGCCGGCGGCGTCGAACCCGTACATCAGGGCCTGGTTGAGAGTGGTGCCCCGACCGCAGAGCGGGTCGAGCACCCGGAACCGTCGGCTGGTCAGCTCGCCGGCCCAGTCCGAGGCGAGCAGGGTGACGTTGAGCAGCAGCTTGGTGAACTGCTCGTTGGTCTTGCCGGGGTACTTCTGGATGGTCAGCAGGTCGTCGTCGTAGCGGTCCAGTCGGCTCCACTCGATCGGCCGCAGCAGCTCACCGACGATCTCGAACAGCGCGTACCCCGCGGAGAGGTTGCCCAGGACGGCCAGGTCACGTTCGGTCAGCCCGTCGCCGGTGAACGTGACGTAGGACGCCCCTCCGACAACCTCGGTGTCCAGCTCACCGACCTGGCCGTCCAGGGCCGAACGGCCGAAGATCTCCAGCTCGGCCCGGGTGAGGTCGACGGCGGAGCGGGCGTACACCCGGTTGGTGGCGGGCAGGATCAGCAGGCCGTAACGCGTCATGATCCGGCGAGTATTCCACAACCCGCCACGGTCGCCGGGAACCGGAGCGGTCGCTGGAGCGACTACCGGTACATGGGGTGTGAGCAGTGGCGGGAGGTCCTGTCCGCGCAGTTGGACGGGGAGGAGACCGCCGCCGAACTGGCGGCGGTGCAGGGGCACCTCGACGGGTGTGCCGAGTGCCGGGCCTGGTTCACGGCCGCGGCCGCGGTGACGCGTCGGGTCCGTACCCGGTTGGTCGCCGATGTGCCCGACCGCACCGCGGCGATCCTGGCCGCCGTCGCGGCCGAGCCGACCCGCCGATCGCGGTGGCGGCGTCTGGCCGGCGCTGGTCGGCTGGTGGCCGGCCTGCGCGCGGCGCTCGGGCATGGTCGGTTGGTCACCGGGCTGCGCGCGGCGCTCGGGCTGCTCGGCGCGGTGCAGTTGGTGCTCGGTCTGGCCCAGGTGGGCCGGGGCGCGACAGCCGACCACCTGCACCCGACCGGCCAGCACCTGTGGCACGAGTCGGCCGCGTGGAACGTGGCGGTGGGCGCCGGCTTCCTCTTCGTCGCGGTACGCCGCAGCCCGCCGGCCGGGCTACTGCCGATGCTCAGCGCGTTCGTCGGCACGTTGCTGCTGCTCTCGGTCAACGACCTGGCCACCGGCTCGGTGGGCGGGGAGCGGTTGGTCAGTCACGGCTTCCTGGTGGTCGGCTACCTGATCACGGTGGTGCTGTCCCGGCCCGGTCTGCGCCCCGGTGGACCCGCGCCGCAGCGGCAACCGGCACCGTCACGCTGGCGGTTCGGGGCCGACGAGGTGGACCGGCCGCTGCGGGTGGTTCGCCCCGAGTCGTACCCGGCGCAGGCCGCCGACCGCTATGCCGCACCGGCGGCGCGTACCGACCAGGCCGCACCGGCGGCGCATGCCGGGCAGGCCGCACCGGCGGCGCGTACCGACCGCTCCGCTGGTGCCGGGCAGGCCGGCGGACGCCGCGCCGCCTGAGCGGGCTCCGTCAGCCCTCCGGTCGCGCCGGATCGCCGCCGGCGATGGCCTGCGGGATGACCTGTTCGACGATTGTCAGCAGGGTGGTGGCGAGCAGCAGGTGCACCTGGGCGCGGGTCAACGCGCCGCGCTGGAGCCACTCCCGGGCGGTCGACGTGGCCAGCCCGCCGTACGCGCGAGCCATGGCCCGCAACTCTTCCCGGTGCCCTGCCTCGCCGGCCAGGCCGACGGCGACGAGCATGCGGTCCGCGGCGACCTCCTCGGCTTCGGCGAGCACCCGCTCCACGTCGGCGTCGCCGCCCATCCCCCGGGCGGTGACCGCCGCCAACCAGGAGGTGCTGTGCCGCGACACCACGTCGAGAAACCAGGAGACGCTCGCGTCGACCCGGGTCCGCAGGTCATCCTTGGGCAACCGTTCGAGGGCGACCTCCGGGATTGTCACCATGACCCGGACGACCTCCAGATAGAGGTCCTTCTTCGCGCCGAAGTAGTGGTTGACCAGACCGCGAGCGACACCCGCCTCGCGGGCGACGTCGGTGGTCGACACGTCCGCGTACGGGCGTTCGCCGAACAGCCGGACCGCGCAGGCCAGGATCTGCCCACGCCGGGCGTCCGGCTCCAGACGGCGGCGGCGCGGAGCCGTCTCGACGTTCATCTGCCCGACCCTATCGAGCGGCCTGCGGTGATCCACCTTCTGCTCTACCCTTGCCACGCATCAGTGACAGTCCGACCAGTGCGGCCGAAACGTCCATGCCATCGGACCGGATCAACTGAGTAAGGGAGCGAAGTCTTGGTTTCTCGACGTCGATTGTTGTCTGGCGCGGCCGGTGCGGCCGTCGGCCTGTCGGCCGCCGGTGCGTTCGGCGGGTCGGCGACAGCGGCCCCGTCCACCTCCACGGTGACGGCGCCGCTCGCGGCCCGCCGTGGTCGACTGATGAGCCGAACGGTGGTGACCGCTCCGGCCATCCCGTTGACTCACCTGTCCGTCGCGCACAGCGGCCCGGCGGCGGCGGTACGCCTGCGTACCGGCAAGGGGTGGAGCGACTGGTTGGAGATCAGCGCGTGCCCGAACGGCCGGGACGGTCGGGCGGTGTCGGCCCGGTCGGACATCGTGGTGGCCAACGGCGCGACCGGATACGAGGTCCAGGTCGGCGACGGCTCGGCGGCCACGGTTGTCGAGCTGAACATGGTCGACGGGGCTCGGCAGACGGTCGCGAACGCGGAGACGAACAGCCTTCCGCTGCCGCCCGGCACCCGGCGGCCGCCGACGTACCTGCCCCGGTCCGGCTGGGGAGCTGACGAGTCGCTGCGGCTCGGCCCGAACGGCAGTGTGCTGTGGCCGGGCGAGTTCTATCCGGTGCAGACGCTGACGGTGCACCACAGTGGGGTGTACGAGCACAACGAGGACCCCGATCCGGCGGCCACGGTTCGCGCCATCTACTACGACCAGTGCGTACTGCAGGAGTTCGGCGACATCGGCTACCACCTGTTGATCGACGAGGGCGGACGGGTCTACGAGGGGCGCTACTCCGACCCGGGGCCGCAGCCGGTCTACGGCCCGGGGGCCGGCAGCGACGGTCGGCCGCTCATGGTCAACGCGGCGCACGTGGGCGGTTTCAACGCGGGCAACATCGGCGTCTGCCTGCTGGGCCGGTACACGTCCCGCCTGCCCAGCCCCGCCGCGCAACGGTCCCTGGCCCTGGTCCTGGCGGGGCTCAGCCTCACGAGTCGACTCAACCCCACCGGTCGGATCGGATACGTCAATCCGGTCAGCGGGGCGGGTGGCAACGTGGCCGTTATCTCGGGCCACCGGGACTGGGCGAGCATCGGAGCCGATCCGACGGAGTGCCCGGGCGACTACCTCTACCCGTACCTTGGCGAGCTGCGCCAGGACGTGGCGACTCTGGCCGCGACGCTCCCGACGCCGCCGCCCCGGCCGCCGAGGCGCTAGTTCACGGCCCTGCCACGCCGCCCTCCTCCAGCGCGCCCACCGCCCTGGTGGGGGGCGGCGCGCCATCCTGCCCGCCGAAGCCCGAGCCACGGCTGCGCCCACCTGGTCAGCGGCCGAACTTCTCGATCGCGTCGGGGGTCACCGGGGTGAAGAAGTTGACCAGGTTGCCGTCGGGGTCGCGGAAGAGCAGGGCTCGGTTACCCCAGGGCATGGTCGTCGGCTCGTTCACGAGGTCCTCCACCACATCCTTCAGCTTCTCGTAGAGCGCGTCCACGTCTGCCACGAGGAACTCGATGATCACGGTGTGGTTGTCGGCCGGGCGGGCCGACCCCGGCGCGAACAGTGCG
Source organism: Micromonospora sp. NPDC049171 (assembly GCF_040648275.1). Lineage (NCBI taxonomy): Bacteria > Bacillati > Actinomycetota > Actinomycetes > Micromonosporales > Micromonosporaceae > Micromonospora > Micromonospora sp. NPDC049171. The sequence continues at coordinate 104,303 of NZ_JBEZDJ010000002.1, read as the reverse complement.
ACGGTGCGGGTACTGCCGATCGCCAGCGTGCCGTGGGCGGTGCGCAACTCGGCGAAGTCCTCGTTACCCCAGGCCGCCTGCACGCCGGTGATCTTCTCGTAGAAGCCGACCAGGCGGTCGATGTCGCCGGTGATGATGCGGATCGATACGAAATCCATGCCTTCTCCCTGCTCAGTACGGTTGGTACTGGTCTGTCGTCCGAACGCTAACTCGAATACTGGACAGATCTGGTCCAGTATTCGAGTTAGGTTCAGAACGTGGCACGACCGACAGCCCAGGTGCTCGCACTGCTGGGGCTCCTGCAGTCCGGCGGCGTCCGGACGATGGCCGAGCTTGCCGAGCGCCTCGGTGTCGAACCGCGCACAGTGCGGCGCTACGTGAGTCACCTGGTGGACCTCGACGTGCCAGTGGAGTCGGTGCGCGGTCGCTACGGCGGGTATCGGCTCGCCGCCGGCTATCGTCTGCCGCCGCTGATGTTCAGCGACGACGAAGCCGTGGCCGTCCTCCTCGGCCTGGTTGCCGGCCGCCGTGCCGGGCTGGCGACGGCCACCGGTACGGCGGGCGAGACCGCCGCCGCGAAGATCCGGCGCGTCCTGCCGTCGCGGATCGCGGACCGGCTGGACGCCGTACTCCAGTCCCTCGCCTTCACCACCGAACCTGGTGACTTCCCTGCGCCGCAGACAGACGTCCTACTCACGGTCGCCGAGGCGGTCCGCCAGCACCGGCCCATTTCACTCCAGTACACCTCGCGCGACGGCAGGCGTAGCGTCCGCGCGCTGCATCCGTTCGGGCTGGTCAACCATGCGGGCCGGTGGTATGTCACCGGGGTCGATCCGGATATCGGTGAGGATCGAACCCTTCGGCTCGACCGCATCGCGGACGCGAGAACGCTGTCCGGCTCGTTCGAGCCGCCGGTTGGGAACGATCCCGCAGGACACCTCCTCACCTCGATGGCACAGGCGCCGTACCAGCATGCGGTGTCGCTGCGGATACAGGGAACACGTGAGCAGATCCGCAGGCAGCTACCGGCCAGCATCGCCGAGGTGCGAGAGGGCGCGGACGAGGGCTGGCAGGACGTGGAGATCCGGGCAGAGAGTCTCGACTGGTTACCCGCTGTGCTCGCCGCGCTCGACCTGCCGTTCGTCATCGAACGCCCCGACGAACTCCGCGACCGTGTCGTCGCGCTCGCTGAGCGGTTGGCGGCCTCCGGACGACGTGGGTCGACCCGCAGCTAAGGCCTGTTTCATAAGAACTGGCCGGCCTGCCAGGACGTGTCGCTGGCGGACTGCTGTTCGAGACTTATTGACATGCTGCCAACAGCGCGCGAGGGTGGTGCACATGCCGACGCCCGACGGTCCCCCCTCGCCCTGGCGCGAACCGGAGCACGACGACCTCGCGGACCTGGCCCGCACCTTCTTCAGCAAGGAGGTGCTGCCGCACACCGACCGCCTGCTGGCGCAGGGCCATCCGGACCGCGAGCACTACCGGCGCGCCGGTGAGCTGGGGCTGCTGGGCCTGTCCGTCCCGGAGGAGTACGGCGGCGGGGGCGGCCGGTTCACCCACGAGGCAGTGCTGCTGCACGAGCAGACGTACACCGGGGAGAGCAGCCTCGGGCTGGCCGTCCACAGTGGCATCGTCACCGGCTATCTGGTGGCGTACGGCAGCGAGGAGCAGAAGCGGCGGTGGCTGCCCGGCCTGTGCAGCGGTGAACTGGTCGGCGCGATCGCGATGACCGAGCCGGACGGCGGCTCCGATCTCCAGGCGATGCGGACCCGGGCGGTCCGCGACGGCGACGACTACCTGGTCACCGGCGCGAAGACGTTCATCACCAACGGCGGCCTGGCCGACCTGATCATCGTGGCCGTGAAGACCGACCCCGAGCAGCGGGCGGCAGGTGTCTCGCTGCTGGTCTGCGAGGTGAGCGGCGACCCGGAGGGCTTCCGTCGGGGCCGCCTGCTGTCCAAGATCGGGCTGCACGCCAACGACACCGCCGAGTTGTTCTTCGACGAGTTCCGGGTGCCGGCGGCCAACCTGCTCGGCGACGCCGAAGGGCTGGGCTTCATCCAACTCATGCGGCAGCTCCCGCAGGAACGGCTGGTCATCGGCGTCGGCGCGGTCGCGGCCATGGAACGGGCCGTCGAGCTGACCGTCGCGTACGCCAAGGAGCGCACCGCCTTCGGCAAGACGCTGATGGGCCACCAGAACACCCGGATGGTGCTCGCCGAGTGCGCCACCCGCACCCGGGTCAGCCGGGTCTTCCTGGACGACTGCATCGTCCGGCACACGCGCGGCGACCTGGACGCGGCGACCGCGGCCATGGCGAAGTCCTGGCTCACCGACGGGCAGTGCGAGGTCATCGACAGGTGTCTGCAGCTGTTCGGCGGCTACGGCTACACGACGGAGTACCCGATCGCCCGGATGTACGCCGACGCCCGGGTCCAGAAGATCTACGGCGGCACCAACGAGATCATGAAGGAGTTGATCGCCCGTGCCCTCTGAGGCGTACGTCTATGACGCGGTCCGGACCCCGCGCGGACGCGGCCGGGACACCGGCGCGCTGCACGGGGTCAAGCCGATCTCGCTGGTGGTCGGCCTGATCGACGCGTTGCGCGAGCGCAACCCCGGCCTGGACGTGGGCCGTCTGGAGGATCTGCTGCTCGGCATCGTGACCCCGGTCGGCGAACAGGGCGGCGACCTGGCACGCGCCGCCGCGCTGCTGGCCGGGCTGCCCGACGAGGTGGGCGGGGTGCAGCTCAACCGGTTCTGCGCCTCCGGACTGGAGGCGGTCAACTCGGCCGCCGCGCGGGTCCGCTCCGGCTGGGAGCACCTGCTGCTCGCCGGCGGGGTCGAGTCGATGTCCCGGGTGCCGATGGGCTCCGACGGCGCGGCCTGGGCCACCGATCCGCAGACCGCGCTTGCCACCTCCTTCGTACCGCAGGGCGTCAGCGCCGACCTGATCGCCACCCTGGAGGGCTTCACCCGCGACGACGTGGACGGCTACGCGCTGCGGTCACAGGAGCGGGCCGCCAAGGCCTGGGCCGGTGGGCACTTCGCGCGCTCGGTGGTGCCGGTCCGTGACGGCAACGGGCTGGACATCCTCGCCGTGGACGAGCACCCGCGCCCGGAGAGCACCCGGGAAGGGCTGGCCCGGCTGACCCCGTCCTTCGCCACCATGGGCGAGGCCGCCGGCTTCGACGCGGTCGCCCTGCAGAAGTTCCACTGGTTGGAGGCCATCGACCACGTCCACCACGCGGGCAACTCGTCCGGCATCGTGGACGGCGCCGCGCTCGTACTGATCGGCTCGGAGCAGGTGGGCCGGGACCTCGGCCTGACCCCGCGGGCCCGGATCGTCAGCGCGGCGGTCACCGGTGCGGACCCGACGCTGATGCTGACCGGCCCGATCCCGGCCACGCACAAGGCGCTCGCCGTCGCCGGGCTGACAGTCGACGACATCGACCTGTTCGAGATCAACGAGGCGTTCGCCGCAGTGGTGCTCAAGTACGTCCGCGACCTGGGCCTCGACCCCGACGCGGTGAACGTCAACGGTGGCGCGATCGCGCTCGGCCACCCACTCGGCGCGACCGGGGCGATGCTGCTCGGCACGGCGTTGGACGAGTTGGAGCGCCGCGACCTGCGCCGCGCCGTGGTGACCCTCTGCATCGGCGGCGGCATGGGCGTCGCCACCGTTCTCGAACGCTGCTGACCCGGGGGACGACCATGACCAACACCATTCGGTACGACCGCGACGCCGACGGCATCGTCACGCTCACCCTGGACGACCCCGACCAGTCCGCCAACACCATGAACCGGGCGTACGCCGCGTCGATGAGAGCCGCACTGGACCGGCTGGAGGCCGAACGCGATCTCGTCGGCGTGATCGTGACAAGCGCCAAGTCCACCTTCTTCGCCGGTGGCGACCTGCCGGAGATGGTCCGGGCCACCCGCGCCGACGCGCCCGAACTGACCGAGCTGCTCCACACCATCAAACGGGACCTGCGTCGGCTGGAGACGCTCGGCCGACCGGTGGTCGCCGCGGTCAACGGCTCCGCGCTCGGCGGTGGCCTGGAGATCGCGCTCGCCTGCCACCACCGGATCGCGCTGGACGTGCCGGACAGCCGGCTCGGGCTGCCCGAGGTGACCCTGGGCCTGCTGCCCGGGGCCGGCGGCGTCACCCGGACGGTACGGATGCTCGGCCTGGCCACGGCGCTGACCACGGTCCTGCTCACCGGCCGACGGATGCGCCCGGCCGACGCGCTGGCCGCCGGGCTGGTCGACGAGGTGGTGGCCACCGAGGCGGAGCTGCTGGACCGGGCCCGCGACTGGATCGCCGCCAACCCGCAGGCCAGCCAGCCGTGGGATCGGCCGGGCTACCGGATGCCCGGCGGCACCCCGGCCAGCCCCTCGTTGGCCGCCCAACTGCCGGCCTTCCCGGCCACGCTGCGCAAGCAGCTCAAGGGTGCCCGGCTACCCGCACCGGAGGCGATCCTGGCGACCGCCGTCGAGGGCGCGCAGGTCGACCTGGAGACGGCGTTCACCGTGGAGACCCGGCACCTGATCGGCCTGCTCACCGGGCAGGTCGCCAAGAACATGATCGGCGCGTTCTTCTTCGACCTGAAGGCCGTCAACGGCGGCGCGGCCCGACCGACAGACGTGCACGCCCCGCCGGTACACCGGGTGGCGGTGCTCGGCGCCGGCATGATGGGCGCGGGCATCGCGTACGCCTGCGCCAGCGCCGGGTTGGACGTGGTGGTCAAGGACGTCACACCGGAGGCCGCCGGTCGGGCGCGGGCGCACGCCGAGCGGTTGCTGGCCCGCACGGTACGCAAGGGCCGCGCGACGGAGACGGACGCCCGAGCCGTGCTGGACCGCATCACCACCACCGCCCAGGTGGACGCGTTGGCCGGCTGCGACGTGGTGATCGAGGCGGTCTTCGAGGACCCGGCGCTGAAGAAGGCGGTCTTCGCCGAGGTGCTGCCGGTGGTGGCACCGGGCGCGCTGCTCGCCTCCAACACCTCCACCCTGCCGATCACCGGGCTGGCCGAGGGAGTGGACCGGCCGGCCGACTTCATCGGCATGCACTTCTTCTCCCCGGTGGACCGGATGCCGCTGCTGGAGATCGTGGTCGGCGCGCGAACCAGCGACGCCGCCCTGGCCAGGGCGTTCGACCTGGGCCGGCGGATCGGCAAGACCCCGATCGTGGTCAACGACGGTCGGGGCTTCTTCACCAGCCGGGTGATCGGTCGGTTCCTGGACGAGGCGGTCGGCATGGTCGCCGAGGGTGTCCCCGCCGCGTCGGTGGAGCAGGCCGCGTTGCAGGCCGGCTACCCGACCGGGCCCCTCGCGCTGGCCGACGAGGTCAGTCTCACCCTGATCCAGCGGATCCGCCGCCAGTTCGAGGCGGCCAGCGAGGAGTACCTGCCGCTGCCCGCGCACCGGCTCGTGGACGAGCTGGTCGACGCGTACGACCGGTCGGGGCGTACCGCCGGTCGGGGCTTCTACTCCTACGACGACGGCACCCGCGGCCGGTTGTGGCCCGGCCTCGCCGACCTGGTCACCGACGCCGGCCGGGCGGTGCCGTTCACCGACCTCCAGGAGCGGATGCTCTTCGCCGAGGCGCTGGACGCGCTGCGCTGCCTCGACGAGGGGGTGCTGCGCACCGAGACCGACGCCAACATCGGCTCGATCTTCGGCATCGGCTTCCCCGCCTGGACCGGCGGGGTCATCCGCTACGTCCGGCAGTACGCGGGCGGTCCCGCCGGTTTCGCGGCCCGCGCCGCCGAGCTGGCCGAACGGTACGGCGACCGGTTCACGCCCCCGGCCGACCTGGTCGACCGACTCGCGGCCCACCCCGTCGAACCGGTGGGCGTCGCGTGACGGCGGCGCGCGGTGGGCCGTTGGCCGGGGTGCGGGTGGTGGAGTTGGCCAGCCTCGCGCCGGCGCCGTTCGGCTGCATGGTGCTCGCCGACCTCGGCGCGGACGTGGTGCGGGTGGACCGGCCGGGAGGCCCGGGTGCGGGGCGGCTGGCCGCGCCGACCGGTGGGCCGTTGCAACGCGGCCGGCGGGTGACCGCACTGGACCTGAAGTCCCCGGCCGGCGTGGCGGACCTGCTGCGCCTCGCCGAGCGCGCGGATGTGCTGGTCGAGGCGTACCGGCCGGGGGTCGCCGAACGGCTCGGCTTCGGCCCGGAGGTCTGCCAGGCCCGCAACCCCCGACTGGTGTACGCGCGGATGACCGGCTGGGGTCAGGACGGCCCGCTGGCGGCCCGCGCCGGGCACGACATCGACTACATCGCGGTGGCGGGGGCGTTGGAGCCGCTGGGTCGGGTCGGCGAGCGCCCGTACCCGCCGATGAACCTCCTCGCCGACTTCGCCGGAGGGGGCATGCTGCTCGCCGTCGGCGTGTTGGCCGCGCTGCTGGAACGGGAACGCTCCGGCGTCGGCCAGGTGATCGACGCGGCCATGGTGGACGGGTCGGCGCTGCTCACGGCGTTCCTGCACGGGCTGCTCGGCAGTGGCCTGTGGTCTGCGCCGCGCGGGCGCAACCTGTTCGACGGCGGCGCGCCGTTCTACGACACGTACGCCACCGCCGACGGTGGATTCATGGCCGTCGGCGCGGTGGAACCGGTCTTCTACGCCGTACTCCTCAGTGGCCTCGACCTCGCCGACGACCCGGACCTGCCCGCCCAGTACGACCCGAGCGGCTGGGACGAGCTGCGCCGGCGCTTCACCGAACGGTTCGCCGAGCGGACCCGGGACGAGTGGACGGCGGTCTTCACCGACCTGGACGCCTGCGTCGCGCCGGTGCTCGCCCCCGGTGCGGCGCACCAACACCCGCACAACGCCGCGCGGGGCACCTTCGTCGAGGTCGGCGGCGAGATCCAACCGGCCCCGGCACCCCGCTTCGACCGTACGCCGGCCGACCGACCAACCCCGGCTCCGGACCCGGAGAGGGACGTCCAGCCGGCGGCGGCGATTCTCGACAGCTGGCCGCGACGGACCTGACGGCTCTACAGGTCCCGGAAAGTGATGGCAGGCTCGGCAGAGCCGGATCCCGGCCGGGACGGCAGCCACCTCTTCCAGGGAGTCGACGAGCATGGCCACGGACCTGTGGAAGGGCCACATCAACGGAATCCTCTACGGAATCCAGTTCGAGCAGGTGCTCGACGACTCGGTGGTGGCCTGGGTCGCCCGTGGCGTGATCGACGGGCGCTACCCGGGCGACCGGACCGCGACGCTGGACGCGCTGGACCAGGCGCTGCGCTCGGAGGTCCCGCTCAACGACGAGATCGAAACCCGGCACAGCGAGGAGAGCATCCGCACGTTCATCCAGCGCCTCTCCGCCGCCCTCCAATCGCGCATCTCCGACCCCCGGCCCCGTTGATCAAGAGCTTCCCGCAAACCTCTTGGCCAACGGACGGAGGCGGTGCGGGTGCTGGTGGTACCAGGTGGCGAAGAGGGCTACCGCCAGGAGCAGCTCAGCCAGGTCACCGCCGTAGTACATGAGCTGGGCGGCGGCCCGCAACGCCTCCGGATCCGGGTTGTCGAGGCCGGGCGGAAGGATGCCGGCCCGCGCGTACAGGTACTTGGCCAGCACGGCATGGCCGGCCGCCGCACCGAGTAACGCGCCGACCCGTACCGCCAGCCCCGGCCGGCGCGGCGCCGGATCCGGCCCGGCCAGGGACCAGGCGAAGAGGTAGCCGGCGGCCAGGTAGTGCAGGTGTACGGCGTGGTGCAGCACGGGCTGCCGCTCGGCCGCCGCGTACAGCGGGGTGAGCAGCACCAGCGCCAGCCCACCCGTGCTGAGCAGCGCTGCGGTCACCGGGTGCGCGATCAGGTGCAGCGGGCGAGCGCGCAGCGACCGGCCCACCGTCCGGCGTACCGGTGTGGGCGCGACCCGCAGCAGCAGGGTGACCGGGGCGCCGAGCACCAGCCCGAGCGGGGCCAGCATGCCGAGCAGCAGATGCTGCGTCACGTGCCCGCGCGGGTCGTCCGGGAGCTGCGCCAACGGCCCGACGGCGACCGCCAGCATTGTGCACCCGACCAGCCAGGCGGCGGTACGCCGGTGGTCCCAACCCCGGGGGTCACGCACGGCGGCCAGCAGGTAGCCGCCGGCCAGCAAGGCGACCGGGAACAGCGGGAGCCAGGCCGGCCCACCCGCCGCGTGCCCGCCGTGCGCGAGCGCGGGCGGCACGGCCACCGTCATCGGCGGCGCTCGCGCCTTCGGGCGCGCCGGACCAGCAGGGCGCCGGCCAGCAACAGCGCCGCGCCGGCCACGTTCCACACCACGTCGTACGGCACGAGGTGCACCCCGTAACGGATCTGGTGCAGCCGCAGGACCTTGTGGTCGATCAGCCCGTCGAAGAGCTGGAACCCGCCGGCGCCGAGCAGGAAGCCACCCCAGGCGAGCCGGGCCGACAGGGCGTGCCGCCGGCGCAGGTCGGCGAACCAGAAGAACCCACCGACCAGGGCGATCACCTCGGCGGCGTGCAGCAGCCCGTCCGAGAGCAGCGCCACCGCGGGGGTCGACCGGTCGTAGAAGTGGTGCCAGGCCAGCAACTGGTGGAAGACGATCTCGTCCACCGCCGCCATGGTCGCGATGCCGAGCAGGACGCCGGCGAGCGCCGAGGCACGTACGTCCGGCACGTCGGCGGTGCGCCCACTCGGCAGGCTCGAACCGACCACCACACACCTCACATCCGCCAGTCAAGGCCCAAAATACCCCAGATGCCACGAAACGTGACCGCCAGAGCCGGCGTGGCGACCCAGCGGCAACATCCCCGTTTCGTGTCTCCGGGGCCTCGCGCGGCATGATCATGGAGCTGGGGCGGGTCGGGCAGCCTCGCCGGCAGCGGAACCCGAGAAGGAGGTGCCCGTGCCGGACGCGGACGAACTCGTCGCCAACGCACTCGCGGCGGTGCGCGGCACCGACGTACGGCAGGCCGAACGGCAGCTGGACCAGCTGATGGTCGGCACCGGCGCGGCGGACGGCACCACGGCGGTGGACGCGGCGCTGGTGCGTCGCCTGGTCCGCGGCCTGGCGCGGCTCTGGCCGCGCGGCTGGCAGCCGGTCGACGTGGACCGGATCACCGCGCGGCGGCTCGACGCCCGCGCGGCGCGGCTGGTCCGCGACGCGATGGCCGTGCAGCGGCGCGCGCAGTCGGATCCGGTCCCGGCCTGGTTCGACGAGCAGTTGCGGGCGTTGGCCGCCGAGGTGCGGGCGGACGACGAAAAGGTGCTGTCCGGCTGGTCCGCCCGCGAGGCGCTGGACCGGGTCGACGCGCTCCGCGCGGCCGTGGACGTCCTCGCGCTCGTGGAGAGCCTGCCGCCGATCGCGGTGCTGCGCCCGCCACCCGGGTCGAGCGGGGCGGCGCTCCCCCGCACGGCCGGTACGGCGCGCAGCGGGTCGCCGATGCTGGACCGGGTACGGGCGCTGCTGGCCAAGGCCGAGTCGACGACCTTCCCGGCCGAGGCGGAGGCGCTGACCGGTAAGGCGCAGGAGCTGATCGCCCGGCACAGCATCGACGAGGCGCTGCTGGCCGCCGGGTCGGAGCGCGGCGACGTGCCCGGCGGGGTACGCCTGAGCACCGACACCCCGTACGCGGGCGCGAAGGCACTGCTGGTGCAGGAGGTGGCGGCGGCGAACAGGTGTGAGGCGGTCTGGTCCGACGATCTCGGCTTCGCCACCGTGCTGGGCTGGCCGGCCGATCTGGTGGCGGTGGAGTTGCTCTACACCTCGCTGCTGGTGCAGGCCACCGCGGCCATGTTGCGGGGTCGGGCCGAGCGGCGGGCGGGGTCGGGGCGGCGGACGAAGGTCTGGGACGAGTCGTTCCTCAACGCGTTCGCGCTGCGGATCGGCGAGCGGTTTCGCGCGGCAACCGAGGCGGCCACCGACGCGGCGGACCGGGCGGCGGCCGAGACGGCCGGGGCGGAGCGGCTGTTGCCGGTGCTCGCCGCCCGGGGCGAGGCGGTCCGGGAGCGGCTGGACACGCTCTTCCCGGGCGTCACCCGGCACCGACTCAGCGTGCGCGACGCCGAGGGCTGGTCGTCGGGCACCTCGGCCGCCGACCGGGCGTCGTTGGACGTCGGCGGCGGGCGCAAGCCCCGCCAGGTGCCCGGCCGACCCGATCGGCGCTGAGCCACCTCGCGCCGAACCGATCGGCGCCGAGCCACCCGGCGTGGGACCGCCACCGGCGGAGATATCTGCGATTTCCTTCGGTACGCCGTAGGGATCGGGTTGTCGGCTCCGACCCTCCGGTGAGTCCCGCCCCGACCGGGGTGCGACCAGAGCCTGAGGAGCGTCGCCGTGAAGTACATGCTGCTGATCTGGAACCGGCCCGGCTTCACCGAGGAGCTTTCCGAGCAGGACCGCACCGCCCTGTTCGGGGAGGTCGACGAGATCATGAAGGAGTTGACCGAGACCGGCGAGTTGATCGGCGGCCAGGCGCTGGCCAATCCGTCGCAGACGTTGACGGTCCGGGCCGTCGACGGCCGGGCCGAGGTCATCGACGGGCCGTTCATGGAGAGCAAGGAGCAGTTCGCCGGTTACCTGGCTGTCGACTGCGACAGCCCGCAGCGGGCCGCCGAGATCGCCGCCCGTTGGCCGGACGTGCGCTTCGGCGGCGCGATGGAGGTCCGCCCGATCATGGACGAGGCCGGAGCAGAGATGTGACAGACGACCGGACGGTCGAGGATCTGCTGCGCACTGTCGCGCCGCAGGTCCTCGGCCTGCTGGTCCGCCGGCACGGCCAGTTCGACAGGTGCGAGGACGCGGTCCAGGAGGCGCTGCTCGCCGCCGCGACACAGTGGCCCGCGCAGGGCGTACCGGACAGTCCGCGCGCGTGGCTGCTCACCGTGGCCACCCGCCGGCTCACCGACGAGTGGCGCAGCGAGAGCGCCCGCCGCGACCGCGAGCTGGCGGTGGCGCTGCGCGAGCCGGCGTACGCCGCGGTGGCGCCACCGGCCGACGCGGAGCCCGCGGCGGCGGACGCCGACGACACCCTCACCCTGCTGTTCCTCTGCTGCCACCCGGCGTTGACCGGGTCGGCGCAGGTGGCGCTCACCCTGCGGGCGGTCGGCGGTCTCAGCACCGCCCAGATCGCCCGGGCGCACCTGCTGCCGGAGGCGACGATGAGTCAACGGATCCGCCGGGCGAAGCAGCGGATCGAGGCCGCGGGGGCCCGGTTCACCATGCCGGGGCCGGCCGAGCGGGACGAGCGGCTGCGCACGGTGCTCCGGGTGCTCTACCTGATCTTCAATGAGGGCTACACCGCGTCCAGCGGCCCGGACCTGCACCGGGCCGAGCTGACCGGCGAGGCGATCCGGCTGACGCGCGTCCTGCACGGGCTGCTGCCCGACGACGGCGAGGTGGCCGGGTTGCTGGCGTTGATGCTGCTCACCGATGCGCACCGGGCGGCTCGGCTGGGCCCGGACGGTGAGTTGGTGCCGCTCGCCGAGCAGGACCGCAGCCGGTGGGACGCCGCCGCCAGCGCGGAGGGGATCGCGTTGATCACCGATGCGTTGACCTGGTCGCCGCCCGGCCCGTACCAACTCCAGGCCGCGATCGCCGCGGTGCACGCCGAGGCGCCGACGGCGGCGGAGACGGACTGGCGGCAGATCGTCGCCCTCTACCGGCTGTTGGCCCGGATCTCGCCGAACCCACTTGTCACCCTCAACCAGGCGGTGGCGGTTGCCATGGTGGACGGGCCCCGGGCCGGGTTGGCCCTGCTCACGTCCCTGGACGCCGACGACCGCACCGCCGGGCACCACCGGCTCGCCGCCGTCCGGGCGCACCTGCTGGAGCTGGCCGGGGAGGCTGGCGCGGCGCGGAACGCGTACCTGGCGGCGGCCCGGGGCACCACGAGTCGGCCCGAGCAGCGGTACCTGGAGCTGAAGGCCGCTCGACTGGCGGGAGTGCGACGGCCGCCGACCGCCGGGCAGCTCTGACCCCGGCGGCCGGCGGCGGCGCGGTCACTCGTCGGGGTCGACGGCCGGGCAGGTGGTGCCCCGGGCCGGCACCTTCTGGTCGATCAGGTAGGCGTCGACGGCCCGCTCGACACACGGGCTGGTGGTGTAGCTGCCGTGCCCCCACCCCTCGTAGGTGAGCAGCACGCCGTGCCGGCCCAACTGCCGCGCCACGTTCGTGGCCCAGTTGTACCCGCTGGCCGGGTCGTGCACGGTGGCGGCGATCAGCAGCGGCACGTCGGTGCGTACCCGCAGGCGGTGCTGCGGGTTGGCGACCGGCGTCGGGGTGCCCAGGCAGGTCGCGAGGGCGAACACCGCCGTCGGATACCGCAGGTCGGGCGCGAGCCGGGCCACCCGGCGCAGGTGTCCGTCGTACTCCCGGTAGTCCCGGACGGGCAGGCTCCAGTCCTGGCAGAAGACCGCGAAGGGGTACGCCGCCACGGCGTCGCCGGTCGACGGTCCGGCGCTTCGCCCGGTGGTTGGGGCTTCCAGGTCTTGCAACCACTCGGCGAGCCCCGGCCACCGCGAGGTGTCGTAGAACTCCCGGTGGGTGAGCCGGCTCAACTCGAACGGGGTCAGCACGACCCCGGACCGTTTCGGGTCGGTGAGCGTGCCTGCCTCGGCGCGGGCGCGCAGTCCCTCCCAGAGCGCCCGGAAGTCCCGGCCGTGCAGGGCGCAGGCGGTGGACCTGTCACACCAGGCGACGAACTCGTCGAACGCGTCCTGCGAGGTGACGGCCTGGGTGTCCAGGAACGCGCGGGTGCCGACGCTGTGGTCCACCGCGGCCTCCAGCACCATGGCCCGGACCCGGTGCGGGAACAGTTCGGCGTACTGCTCACCGAGCAGGGTGCCGTACGAGCTGCCATGGAAGGTCAACTGCCGCTCGCCGAGCGCGGCGCGGATCGCGTCCAGGTCGCGGGCGGCGCTGATGGTGTCCACGTGGTCGTAGAGCGGCCCGGTGCGGGCCCGGCAGTCGGCCCGCAGCAGCGCGTTGCCGGCCAGTGTGGCGTCGAACTGGGCCTGGTCGGCGATCAGTTGCGGCTGCTGGGCGAGCAGGGCCCGGGAGCAGACCACCGGGTTGCTGCCGCCGGTGCCGCGCGGGTCGAAGCCGACGATGTCGAACCGACGGCGCAGGTCGGCGCTGAACCGGGAGCTGCCGTTGACCACCCGGTCGACGCCACTGTCACCCGGGCCGCCGGGGCCGAAGACCAGCGCACCCTCCCGGGTGGCCGGCTTGGCGACCCGGCGGGCCAGCGCCAGGTCGAAGCGCTCTCCCCGGGGCCGGTCCCAGTCGACCGGCAGGGACAGGGTGCCGCACTCGGCGGAGTCGTCGGCGGCACAGGGATGCCAGTCGATCGTGGGGTGGGCGGCGGCCGGGCTCGCCGGGGTCAGCCCGGCGGCCGTGAGGGCCAGGGCGACCGCCCAGCCGACTGCGGATTTGCGTACACGCAGCATGGAGTGCTGTCCTCTCCTCGAAGGAGCGTTGCCGGTGAAACTCGCCCACCGGGCGAGGTGATGCTGCTTCCACCCGGGCCGTCGAGTAGCCGCTCGACGGCCCGGGGCCTTCGGCCGTGGTCAGTCGACCTCGACCAGGACGCGTTCGACACTTGTCATCCGGGTCTCCATCCCGGCGAGCCGGCCGTCCATCGCCGCGAGCAGTCGGGCGTTCTCCGCCTGCGCCTGGGCGGCCGTCTCGGCGAGCTGGCGGTAGTCGTCCGCGCGGGACGCCTCGTACCGGGCCCGCCGGGTCTTGGCTAGCTGCACGATGGTCACCGTGGCCACGCTGACCAGGAAGGCGAAGATGCCGATCGCGCCGACCACCTCGGTCCAGTCGTGCTCGCTCATCGGTCCGCTCCTGGTTGCTCGGCCGAGTCGGGCACGGTCAGCGTCTCGGCCGCCGCCGCGATGATCTCGGGGGTGAGGGTGAGCACGAACGGCTGCACCTCGTAGTAGTTCATGGCCTTCCCGTCCTCCGACAACTCCAGGCTCGCGGTGACCAGCCCGGCCGCCGCCAGCTTCCGTAGGTGGACCTGCAACAGCGCTCGGCTGATGCCCAGTTGCCGGGCCAGCCCGCTGACGTAGGCGCGCTCGCGGGCCAGCGCGGCGACGATTCGCAGCCGGTGCGGGTTGGCCAACGAGGCCAGCACCCGCACCAGGTCGTCGCCGATCGGCGATGGGGCACTGCTCACAACCGGCCCTCGCACATGCAAAGAGAAGCTAGCAGGTATGCCCGCGCGGCGGTACGGGCCGAGGGCGGAATCAGGGGGTTCTCAGGGTCACCGGAAAGGCCGGACACACAGACACGCCGGGCCGGTGAATGATCACCGGCCCGGCGTGCGGGTACGTCGTACGTCAGCTCTTGAAGGCGTCCTTGATCTTCTCGCCGGCCTGCTTGAGCTTGGCCGTGGACTGGTCAGTGCGACCCTCGGCCTCGAGCTGCTCGTTATCGGTGGCGCGACCAGCGCCTTCCTTCAGCTTGCCGGCCGCGTCCTCGGTGGCGTTGTTGATCTTGTCGTCGATACCCATTGCCAACCTCCATTGCAAGCGTCGCTACGACAGGACCAGTACCCCCACCGTCGGCGGTCCAACCATTACCGCCGTCACAGTCCGCCACCGCCCGCCGGGCGGAACCGGCGCAGCCGCAGACTGTTGGCCACCACGAAGACCGAGGACAACGCCATCGTGGCTCCGGCGATCATCGGGTTGAGCAGCCCGGCGGCGGCCAACGGCAGGGCCGCCACGTTGTAACCGAACGCCCAGAACAGGTTGCCGCGGATGATGCCGAGCGTGCGTCGGGACAACCGGATGGCGTCCACGGCGGCGGCCAGGTCGCCCCGGACGAGGGTGAGGTCGGACGCCTCGATCGCCACGTCGGTGCCGGTGCCCATGGCCAACCCCAGGTCGGCCTGGGCCAGCGCCGGGGCGTCGTTGACCCCGTCGCCGACCATCGCCACCGACCGCCCCTGCGCCTGGAGCCGCTTGACCACGTCGACCTTGCCGGCCGGCAGCACCTCGGCGATCACCTCGTCGATGCCCACCTCGGCGGCGATCGCCCGGGCCACCGTGGTGTTGTCTCCGGTCAGCAGGATCGGGGTGAGCCCCAGCGCCCGCAGTCGGGCCACCGCCGCCCGGCTGGTCGGCCGGACCACGTCGGCGACCGCGAGCACGCCCCGGGCCCGCCCGTCCCAGCCCGCGACGATCGCCGTACGGCCGGCGGCCTCCGCGGCAGCGACGGCCGACTCGACCTCCGGCGGCACCTCGATCTCGCGCTCGCGCAGCAGCCGGGCCCGACCGACGAGCACGGCCCGCCCGTCGACGGTGCCGGTCACGCCCAGCCCTTCGAGGTTGCGGAAGCCCGTCACCGGGGGCAGCGACCCCGTCTCGCTCGCACCCGCCGCGACCGCTCGGGCGATCGGGTGCTCGGAGGCGGCCTCCACCGCCCCGGCGAGCCGGAGCAGCTCGGCCCGCTCCGCACCACTCGACGGCACCACGTCCACCAGGGTCATCCGGCCGGTCGTCACGGTGCCGGTCTTGTCCAGCACCACGGTGTCCACCCGGCGGGTGGACTCCAGCGCTTCCGGCCCCTTGATCAGCACACCCAGTTGGGCACCTCGACCGGTGCCGACCAGCAGCGCGGTCGGGGTGGCCAGGCCGAGCGCGCAGGGGCAGGCGATGATCAGCACGGCGACGGCGGCGGTGAACGCGGCGGTCGGGCCGGCCCCGGTGCCGAGCCACCAGCCGAGCGTGCCGACGGCCAGGGTGATGACGATCGGCACGAAGACACCGGAGATCCGGTCCGCCAGCCGCTGCACGGCCGCCTTGCCGCTCTGCGCCTGCTCGACCAGGTCGGCCATCCGGGCGAGCTGGGTGTCCGCGCCGACCCGGGTGGCGCTGACGATGAGCCGTCCGCCCGCGTTGATGGTGGCGCCGACCACGCCGTCCCCCGGGCCGACCTCGACCGGCACCGACTCACCGGTGAGCATGCTGGCGTCGACGGCGGAGGTGCCCTCCTCGACCACCCCGTCGGTGGCGATCTTCTCACCGGGTCGGACCACGAACCGGTCGCCGACGACGAGCCGATCCACCGGGATCAGGGTCTCCACCCCGTCGCGCAGCACCGCCACCTCCCTGGCGCCGAGCGCGAGCAGGGCGCGCAGGGCCGCACCGGCGGTCCGCTTGGATCGGGCCTCGAAGTAGCGACCGGCCAGGATGAAGACCGTCACCCCGGCGGCCGCCTCCAGGTAGATGTTGCCGGCGCCGTCGGTGCGGGTGATGGCGAAGCGGAACGGGTGCGTCATCCCGGGCATGCCGGCGTCACCGAGGAAGAGCGCCCAGAGCGACCAGCCGAACGCGGCAAGCGTGCCGAGCGAGACCAGCGTGTCCATCGTCGCCGCACCGTGCCGCAGGTTGGTCCAGGCGGCCCGGTGGAACGGCAGCCCACCCCAGACCACCACCGGGGCGGCCAGGGTCAGCGACAGCCACTGCCAGTAGTCGAACTGCCAGGCCGGGACCATCGCCAGCAGGACCACCGGCACGCTGAGGGCCACCGAGACCCAGAGCCGGGTACGCGGACCGCGCAGCGGATCCGCCGGCTCCTCGGCCGTCGGCGCGGCCGGCAGCGCCGCCGTGTACCCGGTCTTGCGCACGGTCTCGATCAGGTCGTCCGGGGTGACGCCGTCGGCGTACCGGACGGACGCCTTCTCGGTGGCGTAGTTGACGGCGGCGCTCACCCCGTCCATCCGGTTGAGTTTCTTCTCGATCCGGGCGGCGCAGGCGGCGCAGGTCATCCCGCCGATCGCCAACTCGATCCGGTTGGGTGCCTCGGGCAGCGGTCTGCTGGTGGTGGTCATCGTCTTCGTCCCGTCAGTTGTGCCCGTGCCCGGGCGTGCCGTGGTCGGCACCGCCGCTCGGCGCGGGTCCGCTCGGGTTGCTCCCGGCCGGCGGGGCGTCGGCCGGCGGGGTGCCGGTCACGACTGTGAACTCGGCGGTGTGCACCGCCCCGCCGTGCCGGAAGTCGAGGTAGAGCCGGTAGCTCCCGGTCGAGGGCACGTCGGCGAGGAAGGTGACGGCCGGGCCGGGTTGGGTCCGCCCGTCGCCGGGCGTCCCGTCCGGGTGCACGTGCAGGTACGCGAGGTCACCCCGGCGCAGTGCCACCAGGTGCCCGTACGCGCCCAGGTAGGGCTCCAGGTCGGTGACCGGCCGCCCGTCCCGGCTGACGGTGAGGGTGAGCGGCGAGGTGCGGCCGGGCCGCGGCGCGCCGGTCAGGGTGACCGTGTAGCCGTCAACGGTGGTGCTTGTCGCCGGGGCGGGCAACTGTCGTTCGGTCAGCGCACCGGGCACTGTCACGTCCACGCCGAGCGTCAGCGGCTCACCCCCGGTCGGGGTGAAGTCGGCGAACGCCCGCCACTGCCCGGGGCCGGCCAGCGGTGTGCCGACCCGCCAGGTGCCGTCCGCACCCAGGTCGGGGTGCACGTGCCGGAAACCGGACAGGTCCCGGCGGGCCACGATCAGGTGCATCCGCCTGTCGTGTGCCACGTCGTACCGGGTCACCGGCTGGCCGTCCGGACCGGTGATCCGGAAGGCGAACTGGTCGGCCGGGGCGGCGACCGGGACGAGGGTGTAGCCGCGGTCGGAGACGAGCAGCCCACCGGGAATCCGGTCGGCCGGCTCGCCGCGTTCTTCAGTCGTGTGGACGGCGTCGCCGTCATGCCGGCCCTCGACGACCGGGGTGCGGTCGGCCACCCGGCCGACCGTGTAGGTGGCGCCGAAGATCGCCGCGAGGCCGGCAGCGAATCCGGCGAGTCTCGTCACGGTACGCATGCCGGCCCCCGCGCTCACGCGTCGACGAGGTCGTAGCCGGCCTCGTCGACGGCGGCCCGGACGACCTGCACGTCCAGCGGCTGCTCGCTGCTCACGTTGACCTGGCCGGTCGCGAGGTCGACCTGGACGTCTCGCACGCCCGCGATGGCGCCGACCTCGGCGCTCACCGCGCTGACGCAGTGCCCACAGGTCATGCCCTGCACCTGGAACGTGGTGTTGACCATCGGATCGTCTCCTTTGCCGTTACCGGTACCCGGTGGGGGTATCAGGTCCGGAAGCGACCGTACCATACCCCCCGGGGGTAGGCTATCCTGGTCGGCATGACCGCACCCACCCCGATCCGCGGGTACACCGCCAGCAAGGACCAGCTGCTCGCGCGGCTCCGCCGAGTCGAGGGCCAGGTCCGCGGCATCGAGAAGATGGTCGACGACGACCGCTACTGCATCGACGTGCTCACCCAGATCTCCGCGATCCAGGCCGCCCTCGACAAGGTGGCGCTGGGGCTGCTCGACGGACACGCCCGGCACTGCATGCACGAGGGGGCCGCCGAGGGGCGGGCCGACGAGATGGCCACCGAGATGATGGCGGCCGTCGGCCGGCTGATGAAGCGCGGCTGACCGCCCCGCACCCCGACGCCGGCACGCGGCGGTTCCCCGTCACGACCTGCGCCCCCGGGCCGGGCTGGTTAGCATTCCCCACGATGACCCCCCGCATGCCGCTGCGCGAACGGGCACCGGCGTCGCCACGCCGTGGCGTCGCCGCTGGCCACCCGGGCCGGGCACTGACCATCCGTGATCAGGTGGTCGCCGGTCAGCGATCCACCGCGTCTCCCGCCGCGATTCCACGGTGCGGATGAACCGACCGGCTCACTGACACGTACCCCGCACCGGATCGTTGGGAGTCTCGCCTTGGGTTCCGACCACACCCGCTCTGCTCCGTCCGCCCCGCCCCGGGTGCGGCGGCTCCTCGTCGTGACGGTGGTGCCCCTCTTCGTCGCCACCGTGCTCGCCGCGGCCCTGCTCTGGCCGCGCGGCGGGACACCGCAGACCGACGCCGGGGCGGACGTGCCGCGCTACGGCGGCACGGTGACCCGGGTGGTGACCGAGCCGTGCCCGCCGCTGCCGTCGAGCCCCGAGGGCACGCCCCGGGTCGGCGGCGGGCCGTGCGGCACTGTCGACGTCCGGGTGGACGACGGGCCGACCGCCGGTCAACAGGTCCGGACACCGATCCCCGACGGACCCGGCGCACCACGGGTCGAGGTCGGCGACGAGGTCATCCTCGTCGAGCTGACCGATCCCGTCGATCCCAGCACCAGCAACTGGAACATCGCCGAGCACCAGCGCGGCACCCCGATGCTGTGGCTGGCGGTGATCTTCGCCGCGGCGATCGTCGCGTTCGGTCGGTGGCGGGGTCTGGCCGCACTCGCCGGGTTGGCGGCCAGCTTCGCCATCCTGCTCACGTTCGTGCTGCCGGGCATCGGTGCCGGCAAGTCGCCCCTGCTGGTGGCGGTGGTCGGCGCGGCACTGATCATGTTCGTGGTGCTCTATCTGACGCACGGGGTCACCGCACAGACCTCGGTGGCGGTGCTCGGCACCCTGGGCAGCCTGGTGCTGACCGGGCTGCTCGCCACCATCGCCACGGCCGCGACCCACCTCACCGGCTTCGGCAGCGAGGACGCGACGACACTGTCGATGTTCCAGGCCGACGTGGACCTACACGGCCTGCTGCTCGCCGGGATCATCATCGGATCGCTCGGGGTGCTCGACGACGTGACGGTCACCCAGGCGGCCACCGTCACCGAGCTGGCGCACGCCAACCCCGGGCTGACCCGGTTGCAGCTCTACCGCGCCGCGACCCGGGTCGGCCGCGCGCACATCGCCTCCACTGTCAACACCATCGTGCTGGCGTACGCGGGCGCGTCGCTGCCCCTGCTGCTCCTGCTCACCGCCGACTCGCGGCCGATCGGGCAGATCCTCACCAGCGAGTTCCTCGCGCAGGAAATCGTCCGCAGCGCGGTCGCCACGCTCGGCCTGATCGCCGCCGTGCCACTGACCACCGGGCTGGCCGCGATCGTGACCGCCGCCGGACGCGCCGACGCCACACCGCCCGCCGACGCCGCCCGGCGGCCACCGGAGCCGGACCGGGCGGAGCCGCTGGCCGCCCTCAGCTCACCGCGAACCTCTCGACCCGACGAGCCGGAGCAGACCCGGACCCCACCCCCATCCACGGCCACCGACGGGTGGCCGGAGTCGAACAGGAGCACGGAAACGGCATGGTGACACTCCTCAGCGTGACCAGATCGGATCTCCACCCTGAGAACCGCGTCACTGATCACCCAGCGCTATGGCGAAATGACACTTTTGGTCGGCAGCCAGGCGTAGCTCACGCAGTCGACTCTCGGGTAACCTCGCTGCCGGTTACCGATGAAGGCGCGAAGCGGCGCCTGCGGTGCCACCGCCCAATCGCCAACCGGCGAGCCGGGGACCCAGGTATGTGGGGTGAATCCGCGTCAGCGGTAGGGGCCACTTCCGCCCCGAACCCGTCAGCTAACCCGGTCGGCGGTCGACGGAAGGGAACATTGTGACGGCACCCCTACGCCGCTGGTTGACACCCGTGGTGGCCGTGATCGCCGCACTGACCGTGCTCGCCGGGCCCCTGCCGGCCCACGCCGCCCCGACGACCCCGACACCGTCCGGGCACGAGGAGGACGGCGAGCCGAAGCTGCTCAACGACGTCATCGAGCAGGCCAACCGGGACTACTCCGCCGCCAAGTCCAAACTGGACAAGTCCAAGAAGCGTCAGCTGGAGCTGGCGCTGGAGGTGGACCGGGCCAAGGCCGACCTGGACGCGTTGGCACCACAGGTCGGGCAGATCGCCGCCCAGTCGTACCGGACCGGTCGGATCGGCGCGCTCGCGATGCTGCTCGAAAGCGACGCTCCCGACACCTTCGTGCAGCGCGCCGCGATGCTCGACGAGATCAACATGGTGAACGAGAACAAGCTCGCCGAGGTCAACGCGGTGAAGGCCCGCGCCGAGCAGGCCAAGTTCCTCCTCGACACCGAGGTTCGCGAGCAGCAGAAGCAGACCGCCGTGATGGCCAAGCGGAAGAACGAGGCCGACAAGGCGCTCTCGCTGGTCGGCGGCAAGGGCTTCACCGGCGGCCTGGTGGACGCCACCTCGCCGGTCGCCAAGATCGGGCCGGGCCGCACCGCCGACGGTGACTGGAAGGCGCAGTCGTGCAGCGAGGACGACCCGACCACGTCCGGCTGCATCACGCCTCGCACGCTGCACGCGTACAAGGAGGTCAAGCGGGCCGGCTTCAACCGGTTCGTCGGCTGCTACCGCCCCGGCGGGCCGTGGGAGCACCCGAAGGGCAAGGCCTGCGACTGGTCGCTACAGAAGAGCGGCTTCGCGCCCTGGCACAACGAGGACACCCGGACGTACGGCAACAACGTCGCCGCGTTCCTCATCCGTAACGCCGACCGGCTCGGCATCTACTACGTGATCTGGAACCGGCAGATCTGGTTCCCGGCAAGCGGTTGGAAGTCGTACAGCGGGCCGTCGAACCACACCGACCACGTCCACATGTCGCTGCTCTGACCCACCGGATCCTCCGTCGAGGGCCGCTCCGCCTCGGGCGGGGCGGCCCTCGACGTGTCAGGCGGCCGACCCGGTCGGCACGTCGAGCGTCGCGAAGCCGGCCGGCACCGCCGCCACCGGGCGCACGACGCCGGCGGCGAGCCGGTATGACACGCCCACCACCGCACACCGCCCCTGTGCCACCTCGTCGGCCAGCACGGGCGACTGCCCGAGCAGCGTCTCGACGGTCTGCGCGATGTGGATGTCGACGATGCCGTCGATGTCCTCCACACCCTCGGCACGGGCCCGGGCCAGACTGGGCAGCACGGCGTCGACCACCGCGCCCAGGTGCCCGGGAGGCTGCGTGCCGGTCGCGGCGGACTCCCGCGCCGCCTGCACCGCCCCGCACGAGTCGTGGCCGAGCACCACCACCAGCGGCGTGCCGAGGACTGTCACCGCGTACTCCACGCTGCCGAGCACCTCCGGACCGGCGGTGTGCCCGGCCGTGCGGACCACGAACAGGTCACCAAGCCCTCGGTCGAAGATGATCTCGGCGGCCAGGCGGGAGTCGGAGCAACCGACGATCACCGCGAACGGGTGCTGCCCGTCGGCCACGGCGGCCCGGCGCCCGGCGTCCTGGTTGGGGTGGCGCGGGGTGCCGCTGACGAAGCGCTGGTTTCCGGCGGTCAGCTCGGCGTACGCCTGGACCGGATCGCTGATCGCGGACGCCCGGTCGGTGGTCCGCTGCGGACCCGGCTGTCCGCCGGACGTTCCGGGACGACTCATCCCCGCACCTCGTATTCACGCGTTTTACCTGGTCAACCGGCTTGTCAGCCGGGCCGGCGGTGGGCGCTGGCTCGGGCTCCACCGTCACACGCACCGTAAGATGCGTCAAGGTATGCGTGATTTACATTTCATACGTTGACTCCGGGTCGACCCCTGAGCGACGCACCGCGGGCACGGCGGACGAGACTTCCGGGGGCAGGGCGGACATCCGAAGGAGGCGGTCACACCATGGCGAGCACTGCGACGGGCGAGACCGGCGGCGGGCGGAACTGGACGTTCCTCACCAACCACGGGCACGTTCTGCTGGCCATCGCCCGCGACCCCACCGCCCGGCTACGCGACGTCGCGGCCGAGGTCGGCGTGACCGAACGGGCCGCGCAGGCGATCGTCGCCGACCTGGAGGCGGGCGGATACCTGCACCGCACCCGCGTGGGCCGGCGCAACGAATACACCCTCAACCCGTCCGGCCGGTTCCGGCACCCCGCCGAGGCCGACCGGCAGGTCGGCGACCTGCTCGCGCTGTTCGCCGAGACGCCCACCACCGAGGTCGGCCCGCCGGCCTGACCCTCGGTCGCCGGGCCGCTGCCCGACGGGGCACAGCGGTAATCTCTGCGAGTGCGCGAATGCCCGCCGTTGAGCGCGACCAACCCGTTCCGCCGCAGTGGCCGTGCCGCTCGCGGTGTCCTCAGTGCAGCCCTGGCTGCCCTGCTCGGCACCACCGTTGTGGCACCCGTGCCGGCGCGGGCGGCACTGCCCGCCTGCGGGCCGGTCAGCGAGGAGGGCCTGACGGCGATGCCGTGGGCGCTGCGCCGGCTGGAGCCGTCCGCGGCGTGGCCGCTGTCCCGGGGCGCCGGCGTGACGGTGGCAGTCATCGATTCCGGGGTCTCCGCGGTCCACCCGCTCCTCGCCGGCCAGGTGCTCGAGGGCCGCGACTTCAGCGACCTGGCAGCCAACCAGGGCCAGTGCGACCTGGTCGGGCACGGCACGATGATCGCCGGCATCATCGCTGGCCGGGAGGGCACCGGCGCCCCGTTCAGCGGGGTCGCCCCGGCGGCCCGCATCCTGCCGATCCGGGTCCTGCCGGACCTCAAGGACACCAGGGACGCCCAGCTTCCGGTGCAGATCGCCGCGGCGATCGACTGGGCGGTCGAGCAGGGCGCCGACGTGATCAACCTGTCCCTCACGACAATTCCCGGCCCCGAGCTGACGGCCGCCGTCGACCGTGCGCTGGCCAGGCAGGTGGTGCTTGTCGCCGCCGCCGGCAACCGGGTGGAGAATCAGCAGGACCGGCCGGGATACCCGGCCGCGTACCCCGGGGTCATCGCCGTCGGCGGGGTGGACGAGCTGGGCGGTCACGTGGGCAGCTCGATCAGCGGCGACTACGTCGATATCGCCGCACCGGGGTTGAACATCATCGGGCCAGCACCCCAGGGCTCCGGCTACCGTGCCGAGCCGACCGGCGGCACCAGCTTCGCCGCCGCGTACGTCTCGGGGGTGGCCGCGCTGGTCCGGGCCGCCTACCCCACTCTCACCCCGCGGCAGGTCGCCGAACGACTGGAACGCACGGCGGACAACCCACCGGGGGGCCACAACGCCGACATCGGTTACGGCGTGGTCAACCCGTACCGGGCGGTGTCGAGCCTGCTGGGCACCCGGGAGAACCCGCCCGTCGGCGCGCTCCCGGCGCCCGTCGCGCACGACGACCCCCTGGCCTGGCAGCGCACCGCCGCGATCTGGGCGGCGGCGGTCGGCGGGCTGCTCACCGTGCTGCTGCTGATCGCACGACCGATCGTGGCCCGGGGCCGCAAACGCGACTGGCGCCCGGGCCGACGCCCTGACGCACCGGCGGCCAGCTGACCTGGTGGATGGTGGTGGCCGGCGATCGAGCCGGCCGCACGTCGCCCCGCTGCCGCCGCGCCACGGGCACCACAAACCAATGCGGCTCCGGCCCGGACGAACCGGACCGGAGCCGCACCGGTGAATGCGTCAGCTCCACACCTTGGAGTTGCTCATCTCCGTGGTGAGGTAGTTTTCCCGGGCGATGCCGACGGCACCGCCGATCTCGTTCAGGATCCGGTTGATGTCGCCAACCGCCGCATCCCACTTCGCCTGGTGCTGCTCGTAGGCAACCCGGTCCTCGCCGTCCCAGTGGAGCTTGGTCAGCATCGCCCGAAGCGTGTCGAGCTTTTCCTCGAGCGTCTTCGAGATGGCCTGCATCTGCTGATTGCTGCTCTCGAGGACCGCGTAGTCAACCTTGATCGTCACGATTTCCCCCTCTGCTGCCTGCGGATCACGGGTTGAGAGCAGAGTGGAACTTGTCCAGCATCTGCTGCTGCTCTTCGTCGTTGACCTGATGCGTCGTACCCGACTTGTCGAGCAGGTCAGCGATGTTGTCCATCGCCGTCAGCAGTTTGACGGTGTCCTCGTTCCAGCGCGTCATCAGCGACTGGAAGCCCGTGGACGCCTGACCCTTCCACGCCATGGCCAGGTCGTCGACAACGTTCCACAGCTTCTTGAGCTCGCCGTCGACCTCGCTGCGCGTGGACCGCACGTCACTCGCGGCGGTATGCAGAGTCGCAGCTTCGACCTCGAACGCCATGCTTCACACCCTTCCGTCATGTTGTGGTGGCGGCTTTGCCGCACCCCTCCCCCGCGGCAAGGCAGCAACACCCCACCGACGGACACTCCAGTGAAGACCGTAGCGGAATACGACCAGCCCTCGCAGCCCTGGCCGGCGCCGTCCGATGGATACCGGTGAATCGGCTCAGGCCGACCGGGAATACGAGCGGACATGCAGCACCGCGCCGATCACGAGGATGGCCACCAGCAGCGCCACGGCCAGCCAGAGCGCCGGCACGTCGAGCGCGCGGTGCAGCACCACCGGGACCAGCGCGGCGATGCCCGTGAGCAGCACCAACTCGCCTGCTCGTCGCGCCCGCACCGACCCGCGGACCTGCGCCACCAGCGCCAGGCCGAGGAAGACCGGGACGGTCAGCAGGAAGTACACGAACAGGTAGAACAATGCCTGCGGCATCGCCGCTCCCTCTCGACCATCGCTCAGCGGTAGAACGAGTCGTCCTTGACCCAGTCGATTTTGATGTCCCGAATGTTGGGGTCGGTGCCGGTGGCAGCCCATCCCGGCCGCGAATCCGACACGAAGGCGAACTGGTCGTTGCCTCGGAAGCCGTCGGCAATGGTGGTGAACAACCCACTGATGTCGGCGAAGACCACCGCGAGCACGGCAGCGGCGACGGTCATGCCGGCGACGCCGATCGCCTCCGCGATCGGCGCGGTCGCCGGGAACATCTGGAGCGCGATCGAGGCGATGACCGCCACCAGGATCGGGATCAGCGCGTCGACAAGCGCGTTGACGGCGTCGTTGAAGGCGTCCCGGGCCGCGGTCAGGGTGTCCCGGTTGGCGTTGAACGCCTCGGCCAGCGAATTGATCTCGGCCTTCAGCTTGCGCAGGAACACCTCGAAGGCGTCGCGGTCGTCGAAGTCCCACTCGTCACTGCCGGGGACCACCTCGTCCAGTGCCGCGCCGAACTGGTCACCACCGAGCAGCCGCGCGGCGTCGCCCCACTCCTTGATGGACTTGTTGACCTCTTCGTTGTCGAACGACTCGAGGTAGGCGATCGCGGCCACCAACACCCCGGCGAAGGCGATCCAGGCCCAGTTGCCCCGGGCCACGCCGGCCAGTGTCCGCACCGGCGCGGTGGCCGCGGCGACGCTGTGCGAGCCGACCACGGCACCCGCGGAGTTGGCGATCAGGATCTCCGACATTGCGGGCTCCCTCCGTCTGCGGCGGACCGTCTCACTTGACGACCCACGGTTGGTCGGACCGCTCCCAGTTCTTCGCTGACTGCTCCAGATTTGCCGCGGCCGTCTGCAGGTGGACGATCCCGGACCGGAGATTGGCCAGATGCCCGTCCACCGAGCCGTTGTGCGCCGCCACGGTGGAGCCACCGAACATGGTCAGCGCACCGCCGGGGAGCTTGACGCCCTCCAGCAACTGCTGCGCGTTACGCAGATACTGGATTGGACCGTCGGCCGCCTCCATTTTCCTGGCGGCACCGCGGATGGCGTCGACGTCGACCTTGTTGGCCATCGGGCCCCTTTCTCTCGTCAGCCACGCAGCCGGCGCAGCGGGTCGTTGAGGTCCACCCCGAACTGCTTGAACCACTCCTCCGGGGTGAGCGTGCCCGCCTCGGCACGCCGGACCAGGTCGGGCCCACCGAGCATGTCCGTCAGCAGCTCCCGCGCCCGCTCCGCGTGCAGGGCGTACGCCGCGTCGATCGCGGCCTGCACCGACTCGGCCAGGCTGAAGCTGTCCAGACGCATCGCCCGCGCGTTGACCTCGACCCCGGTGACCTTCTGCTCACCATCGACGGTGACCTGGACCAGCCCGTCGGGGCTCTCGCCGCGCACGCTCAACTCGGCGCGCTGGCGCTGGAACTCGGCGAGCTGGCGCTGCTGCTCCTGCGCCTGCCGCAGCAGCCCGTCGAGGCCAGCGCCCAACCCGGCACCCGGCGTCCACGATGTGCCCACAGGATCCTCCCAACGGATGTGGCGGTACGCCGCACGTTACCGGAGCAGCCCGGCCCTGACCGTCCCGTCAGGACGGCTCGGACCAGGCGGTCTGGATCAGCTGTTGGCCGTCGCGTCGGCGGACCAGGGTGCCCCGGCCCGGCGGTTGCGGGCTCGGACGCAGGGTGCCGAAGACGGCGCCCTCCTCCCGGTTGCCGGACATCAGCAGACCCGGCGAGTCCAGCTCGCGCAGCCGCTGGAGCACCGGCTCGTAGAGCGCCCTGGACACACCACCGACGCGACGCGTGACGATCAGGTGCAGACCGATGTCGCGCGCCTGCGGCAACAACTCCTGCAGGGCGCTCAGCGGGTTGCTGCCACCGGAGGCCACCAGGTCGTAGTCGTCCACCAGGATGTACAGGTCCGGGCCCTTCCACCAGCTACGATCGCGCAGCTGGGCGGTGGTCACGTCCGGGCCGGGCAACCGGTTGGACAACGCGCTGCGGATCGACGCGAGCCCCTGGGCGAACGCCTGGTTGGACGGGGCGTAGTCGAGCAGGTGATCGCCCTCCACCGCGCCCAGCAGGCCACGCCGGTAGTCGGCGATCACCAGCCGCGCCTGGGCGGGCGTGTACCGCTCGGTGATGCCCCGGGCGATCAGCCGCAGCAGGTTGGTCTTGCCGCACTCGGCGTCGCCGAAGACCGTCAGGTGCGGCTCGTTGGCCAGATCCAGGTAGACCGGCGCGAGCGCCGACTCGTTGACACCGATCGGCAGACCGGGCGCCGACCGGTCGATGATCCGGGCCATCTCGGCCACCGGCAGCCGGCGCGGCAGCAGCCGCACCTTCGGCGCCGGACGACCCGGCCAGTTGGCCGCCACGTGCCCGGCCAGGGCCACCGACGCCTCGCCCAGGTCGTCGATGTCCCGACGACCATCGAGCCGCGAGACGGCGGTGAGGAAGTGCAGCTTGTCCCGGGTCAGGCCACGGCCGGGCGCCTTCTCCGGCACGTTCATCGCCGCGCGGCGGTCGATCTCGGACTCGGACGCGTCGCCGAGACGCAGCTCCAACTTGGTGCCGAGCAGATCCCGCATGTTGATCCGGATCTCCGCCCACCGCACCGCGGTGAGCACCACGTGCACGCCGAAACCGAGGCCCCGGTTGGCCAGCGTGGTGATGGTCTGCTCCAGCTCCTCGTACTCCTGGCGCACCGTGTTCCAACCATCCACCACCAGGAACACGTCACCGAACGGGTCGTCGGCGAACTCGCCGGCCGCCCGGCGACGACGGTAGCTGGCCACCGAGTCGATGCCGTGCTGGGCGAAGCGGGTCTCCCGGTCGTCCAGGATCGCGACCACCTCGGCCACCGTCCGGCGGACCGCCTCGACGTCCCGGCGACCGGCCACCCCGGCCAGGTGCGGCAGGCGCTCCAGGCTGCGCAGTGCGCCTCCGCCGAAGTCCAGGCAGAAGAACTGCACCTCTCGCGGTGTGTGGGTGAGCGCCAGCGAGGCGAGCAGCGTACGCAGCATCGTGCTCTTGCCACTCAGCGACCGGCCGACGATGACCACGTTGCCACCGGCCCCGGCCAGCTCGACCATCATCGGGTCACGGCGCTGCTCGTACGGGCGGTCCACCACCCCGACCGGCACGGTCAGCCGCCCACGACCCGGCCAGGACGCGGTGCACAACCCGTAGGTGGGGTCGACGGCCAGCGGGCCGAGCAGCTCACCCAGGCTCGGCGGGTCGGCCAGCGGTGGGAGCCACACCTGGTGTGCCGGGCGGCCTCGACCCTTGAGCTGGTCGATCAGCACGTCGAGCATCGCCACGGCCTTACCGTCGGCCGGCTGTTCGGGCTCCGGCGCGGTGTCCACCGGCATCTGCGGGAGCTGTGCGGCGACGAAGTCCAGGCCGTACGGCACGATCCTGCGCTGCACCAGCGCCTGCGACGCGGCGGCCTGCTGCCCCGGCGGCCGGTACGCCCCGGACACGTACGCGGCCCGGAACCGCAGCATGGTGCTGGTGTCCGTCTTCAGGTAACCGTGCCCCGGCGCGTTCGGCAGCTCGTACGCGTCCGGCACGCCGAGCACGATCCGGCTCTCCACGGCCGAGAAGGTCCGCAGACCGATCCGGTACGACAGGTGGGTGTCCAGGCCACGCAGCTTGCCCTCTTCGAGTCGCTGACTGGCCAGCAGTAGGTGCACGCCCAGCGACCGACCCAACCGGCCGATCATCACGAACAGGTCGATGAAGTCGGGCTTGGCGGCGAGCAACTCGCTGAACTCGTCACAGATGATCAGCAGGCTGGGCATCGGGGCCAGCGGTTCGCCGGCCGCCCGCGCCTTCTCGTACTCGAAGCGGGAGACGTAGTTGCCCGCCGCCCGCAGCAGCTCCTGCCGGCGCACCATCTCGCCGGCGAGCGCGTCGCGCATGCGGTCGACAAGCGGCAGCTCGTCGGCCAGGTTGGTGATCACCGCGCTGGTGTGCGGCAGCGCCTCCAACGAGGCGAACGTCGCGCCACCCTTGAAGTCCACCAGGACGAAGTTGAGCTCCTCCGACGAGTGGGTCACCGCCAGGGCGGCCACCACCGTCCGGAGCAGCTCGCTCTTGCCGGAACCGGTGGCACCGATCACCAGGCCGTGCGGGCCCATGCCCTCGTGCGCCGACTCCTTGAAGTCGAGCTCGACCACGTTGCCGTCCGGGCCGACGCCGAGCGGGATGCGCAGCCGGTCCCGGTGACCGCGCGGGCGCCAGGTGTGCTGCACGTCCACCGTCGCGGCGTCGCCCACACCGAGCAGGTCCGGCAGCTCCGTGCTGCGGGCCAGCGGCTCGTCGCTGCTGGCCTGCTGCTGGGAGAGCCGGTAGGGGGCGATCTGCCGGGCCAGCCCCTCGGCCGCCTCGGCGCTGAGCTGGTCGGGGCGCCCCAGTGGCGACGACGAGCTGCCGCGCACCAGGTCGAGCGACCTGCCGTCGGCCACGTCGAGGCAGAGCAGCCAGCGACCGGCATCGCGGGGCACCGTCCCGGAGAGGTCGATCACCGTGGTGCCGAGCAGCCCCGGGCCCACCAGTTGGCAGGTCGGCGAGACCTCGCCACCGTCGATCACCACGACCAGGTGCGGGGCGGTGGTCAACGGCTTGGCCTCGGGCGCGAACCGGGGCCGTCCAGCCAACTCGGCGGCGAGCGACGCCTCGGCCTCGGCGAGACTGGCGAAGACCAGCCGGCGGGCACCGGCGGCGTCGGTGCGGGCACCGTGGTGCGCGTGCGGCAGCCACTTCACCCAGTTCCAGGAGGGTTGCCGGTCGGGCGCGGCGACCACCGCGACCACCAGGTCGTCCGGGGCGTGGAAGGTGGCCAACTGCCCGAGCGCCGCCCGGGTCAGGTCGAGCACGGGCGCGCGGTCGCCCCGCAGCACCACCCGGCTGAACGCGCGCACCGACAACGCGGTCGGCAACTCGGGAACTGTGGAGTGGGCGCGGACGAACCGGCGCAGCGCGATGGCGCTCATCGGCTCCAGGTCCTCCACCGGCTTTGTCTCCGGCGGGACGATCTCCACCGCCAGGCGCTGCGGGCCGAGCGCGATCCGGGTCTCGCCGAAGTCGTCCTCGGTGGTCCGCCGCTCCCAGAGCCGCCGGGACGCCGCGATCGACCAGAGTGCGTCGGGCTCCGGGTGCCGCCAGGTCATCGCCGCCCGCTGCTGCTCCGCGGCGCGCCGGGTGCGCTTGCGCATCTGGGCCAGGTAGCGCATGTAGTCGCGCCGGTCGGCGTTCAGCTCGGCCTTGTCCTTGCCGCCGTTGTTGGCCAGCGAACCGATCGCCATGCCGAGCATCGAGACGCCGAAGAGGCCACCGGCGACGTACGTCATCATGCCGCCGCCCTTGCCGGCGTAGAGGAACGCCATCGCGCCGACCCCGCAGAACATCGGCAGGATCATGAGCAGCTGCCCCATCCCGCGGGGCGTCGGTTCGGGCAGCTCGGGAGGGGACTCCAGCAGCACCTCACCGCGCGGTAGAGCCGGTCCCGGCTGACGCGGGAGCCGGCGGAACACCACAGTGCTCACGGCTGTCTCCTCCCCAGAAGCGGCCTGATGACGTGCCGCCGCGGGCCGGAGCCCGCGGGTGGGCATCGTACGTGCCCGCCATCGTAGGTAATCTGCCGTGGGCGCGGTGGTCCCGGAGCGCGGCATCGCGGCCTGCCGAGCACCGACGCACACCTGGAGGCCACTGTGGCGACGAAGACGGCGACCGGTGGGCTGAGCCGGATCACCATCGTGGCTCCGCGTACCCGGATGGACCTGGCTCTGCCGTCGGACGTGCCGATGGCCGACCTGCTCCCCACCCTGCTGCTCTACGCCGGCGAGGACATGGCCGACGAGGGCGCGCGGCACGGCGGTTGGGCACTGTCCAGGTTGGGTGGTGCGCCGCTGGACGGTGGTCGTACCGCCGCGCAGCTCAGTGTCCGCGACGGTGAGGTGCTCTACTTCAACCCCCGGTCCGCGGCGGCCCCGGAGATCGTCTTCGACGACGTGGTGGATGCCGTCGCCACCGCGACCAACCAACGCCCCGGTGCCTGGCAGGTCGGCGCGACCCGCTCCTTCGCGGTGGTGTTCGCGGCGTCGGCGCTCGGTGCCGGTGCGCTCGCCGCGCTCTTCGCCGGCCCGCCGCACCTGCCCGGCGCGCTGGCCGCCCTGCTGGTGGCGGTGGCGTTGCTGGTCGGCTCGGCGGTGCTGTCCCGGGCCGCCGGGGACAGCCGCACCGGCGCGGTGCTGGCCATGGTCGCCCTGGGGTACGCCGCCGTCGGCGGCCTGTTGCTGCTCGCCGGCGATCGGCCACTCACCGAGTTGGCCAGCCCGCACGTCCTGCTCGCGGCGACCGCGGCGGTGGTGGCCGGTGCGGTCGCCGTGCTGGCGGTCGGCGACCGTTATCCGCTCTTCTTCGCCGCGATCGGGGTGGGGGCCGCGACCGGCTTTGGCGCGTTGCTCTGCCTGGTCCTCGATCTCGACGCGCCGGCCTCCGCCGCGGTGGTGGCTGCTGTCGCGTTCGCGGTGGTGCCGGCACTGCCGATGGCTGCCTACCGGCTGGCGCGACTGCCGGTGCCCTCGATCCCGACGGGTCCGGAGGATCTGAAGACCGACAGCGAGTCGGTCGACGGTCGGCAGGTGCTCCAGCGCAGCGAACGCGCCGACCAGTTCATGACCGGTCTGTTGTGGACCGTCTCGGTGCTAGTGCTGGGCGCGCAGATCGTGCTCGCCCTGGACGGGCGGGTGTCGGCGGTGCTGCTGTGCCTGGTGCTGGCCCTGCTGTCGCTGCTGCGGGCCCGCCCGTTGCTGGGCCGCGCCCAGCGCACCCCCGTGCTGCTGGCCGGCACCGTGGGGCTGGGTCTGGCCGCCGCGGCCACCTTCGCCGGCGGGTCGCTGCCGGTCCGACTCGGCCTGATCCTCGGCGGGCTGGTGTTGGCCGCCGTGGTCAGCCTGATCTACGGCCTGACCGTCGCCGGCAAGCGCATCTCGCCGGTCTGGGGTCGGCTGCTCGACATCGCCGAGATCATGCTGATCATCTCGCTGGTCCCGCTCGCCTTCTGGGTCTGCGGCCTCTACGGCTGGATCGTCAACCTCCGGCCCTGACCGCCCCCGGTCAGCGCTGTTGCGGACGGGTGGTGGCGCCCAGCGCCGACGCGACCGGCGCGGTGGCGTAGACGCCCGGTCCGTGCTGACCGTCCATGGCCCGGGTGGACGTGCCGGTGCGTTGCGCGATGTCCCGGACGACCTTGACCAGCGCCTCCACGTGGTTGTCCATCGCCGCGACCCGCAGCAGCGGCGACGCCACCCGACCGTCCGCCGACACCGTCGTCGCCACCGTGTGCGACGGCGCCGAGGTCGCGGTGATCGCGTCCACCAGCGGGCCGAGCGGCACGTCCGTTCGGCCACGCAGCACCAGGCAACGGTGGGTCCAGCCGCCGCCGCGCAGCCCCTGCCAGGTCTCCGCCGGCACCTCCGGCCCCAGGTCCAGGCCGGCGGCCGAGACGATGGCCGCGCGCAGCTCGTCCCGGGTGAGCGGCCGATGGGTCAGGCCCGCCGAGGTCAGCGCCTTACCCAGCCGACCGATCCCGGCGGCCACCGTCCGGTGCACGCCGGCAAGTCCGCCGCCCCGGCTCACCGCCTCCGCCCGCGCGTCGGCAACGGTCAGCCGCAGCGCCACCCAGACGGTCCGGTGTGCCGCCGGCGGAGCACCGGGCGCCGGATACCAGACCAGGGTGTGTGCGACCACCTGGGTACGCGAGACCGGGGCACTGAAGTCCGTGAGCACGCGCACCACCTCGTCCACGGTGGACGCACCCACCGAACCGGCGGTCGCACCGCCGGTGGGCTGGAGCGCGACCGCCGCGAACCAGCCCTCGTCGTCGCGCCCGATGCCGAGCCGGGTGCCGCGGTCGGTCAACTCGATCACGCTCAGCTCGGGGGCGAGCGCGGCCAACCGCGGGTCGCCGGCCGTGCCGCCGCCCAGCGCGGCCGACGCGCGCTCGCCGCGCCGCCGCAACCGCCCGCGCAACAGCAGGTCCTCGAACCACCACAGGCCTCCTCGGCGGGCGAAGGTCGCGGCGAGGATCAGCACCGCCACACCGGTCGTCACGCCGAGCAGCCAGCTGGGCCCGGCCGACGCGGCCCACACGCCGACCACGCACAGCTCCAGTACGACGAGCTGCCCGACGAGCACCGGACCGACGCGTCCACGGCCGGGTCGGTCGATCGGCGGCGTCGGTCGCGTCGCCCCGTCGGACGGGGCCGTGGCCGCTCGGGCGGGTCGCGCCTGAACCTGCGTCATCGCTGACTGTCCCTCCTGCACGGTACGGCTGGGCGCCGGGTCGGTCCGGTGCCGGCCACGAGCGGTGGTCCCGACGAACCTCCGCCGGCCCCTTATCGTAGGGAAGCCCGCGACGGCACCCCGACCTGATCGTCGCGGATCCACCCCGCCGGAGGTAAGTCATGCGGACCCGCCGCGATCAGGTGCAGGCGTACCGCTTCGTCACCCGCCGGATCGTCTCCGCGCTGCTGTCGGGCGACCCGGAGACCACCAACCTGCCGATGCGACGGCTCGGCATGGCCGTCTTCGGCAGTGTCATCACCGCGGCCGTCGTGCTGGGTGGGGTTGGTGCCTACGGCCAGTTCACCGGTGGCACCGCGCCACTGAACGACCAGACCCTGGTCATCGAACGGGAGACCGGCGCGACGTACGTGTTCCTGAACGGGCGGCTGCATCCGACGCTCAACTACGCCTCGGCCCGCCTGGTGCTGAACAAGCCGGATACGGCGGCGCGGACGATGTCCCAGGCCGCACTGCGGGACCGGCCGCGCGGGCTCACCCTCGGCATCGTCGGGGCACCGGACGCCCTGCCGGACCGCAAGTCGCTGACCGGCCTGCCCTGGTCGGTCTGCGACGTGCCAGACCCGGTCGACCCCGCGCGCTCCAGCACCAAGGTGGTGATCGACCGTGCGCTGCCCGGCGGCGTGCCGCTGGGTGACCGTTCGGTGCTTGTCGAGGTGGACGGGCAGCGGTACCTGCTCGCCAAAAACACCCGACTCCAGGTGCTCGACGGGGACCCGACGATCACGGCGCTGAAGATGTCCCGCGCCACCCCGCTACGGGTCGGTCAGCAACTGCTCAACGCCGTGCCGGCCGGGCCACCGCTGCGCAAGCCGGCACTGCCCGGCGAGGGTGAGAGCAGCGTACGCAGGGTGGCCGGCCGACCGGCAGTCATCGGTCAGGTGTTCAGCGCCGCCGGGCAGCACTACGTGCTGACCCGGGAGGGTCTCGCCCCGGTCAGTGAGATCACCGCTCTGCTGATGGTCCGGGGCGGTGGCCAGATCACCGACATCACCCCGGACCAGGCCGGCGATCTCTACGTCGAGCAGCGGGTGGACGACGAGGGGCTGCCGACGACGCTGCCCGCGGTCTACCCGTCCAGGCCCGGTCAGACCGCGCTCTGCGCGACGTACCGGGCGGGCAGCGCGGGCGGCCCGCCGACCACGACCCTGGAAGTCTTCGACCGGGCGCCGGCCGAGCTGACCACGAGCGATTCGGGCCCGGTGCCGGTGCCCCAGACCAGGCGGGACGCCGTACGCACCGCCGAGGCGGTGCTGCTGCCCGGCGGCAAGGGCGTCATCGCGCAGGCCTCGCCCGGTGCCGGGACCAGCGGATCCGGTGCCGCCGGGTCGACGATCTACCTGATCAGCCCGCAGGGCATCCGGTACCCGCTCGGCTCGGCGGAGACCCTGGCCGTGCTCGGCTACGGCGGGGTCACCCCGCTCGCGGTGCCCGGCTCGCTGCTCGCACTGATCCCGACCGGGCCCACCCTGACCCAGGAGGACGCGATGGCCGTCTTCTCGCCCGACGCGCCGGCACCGGCCGCACCGCCGGCAGCCGCACCTCCGCCGCCCGCCCCACCGGCCGGCGGGGCGGGCGGTGGGATGCCCGTGGGATCGATCGGTGCCGACGGCTGAGCAGCCGCGACGGGTCGCACCGAATCGCGGCGGTGCACTAACCTGAACGTCGCTGACGGTTGTCAACCAGAACGACGGGGATGTTGCCATGACCGGGCGTACGGAAGTCGACCTGCTGTCCCTTGAGGACTTTCACCAGCACCTCGCGTCGCGGTTGAGTCAGGTCGAGACGGTGCTGCGCAAGCTCAACTCCGAGATGCAGTGCCGCCCGCCGGCATTGGGTGCTTTCTTCGACGCCACCGACAAGGCGCGTCGCTACACCGAGGTCCACCAGTCCTATGTCGACCAGGCCGAGCGGATCCGGCAGGCGGTGCTGGCCGCGCAGCAGGCGACGAGCACGATCCTGACCAACTACCGCACCGCCGAGGCGCGTAACGCCGCCAACGCCACCGACGTGACCGCCGCGCTGTCCGGGGTCGATCGGGCGTTGCAGCCGAAGGAGAACGGCCGTGTCTGAGTACACCCAGCGCTACCAGGGCAGCAGCCACCAGCAGCTGTACGACGGCGTGATGGCCGGCAAGCCGGAGCAGATCGAGGGCGTTGCCGCCCAGTGGGCCGAGCTCAAGGGGGTCC
Source organism: Micromonospora sp. NPDC049171 (assembly GCF_040648275.1). Lineage (NCBI taxonomy): Bacteria > Bacillati > Actinomycetota > Actinomycetes > Micromonosporales > Micromonosporaceae > Micromonospora > Micromonospora sp. NPDC049171. The sequence continues at coordinate 68,567 of NZ_JBEZDJ010000002.1, read as the reverse complement.
TCGACGGTCTCGGCCGGGAGTTGAGCGGCGACCTGGAGAAGCTCGGCAACACCTGGACGGGCTCGGCGGGCCGGGAGTTCCACCGGCGACTCGGCCTGATCGTCGCCCACTCCGACGCGTTGGGCGAGGGGATGGCGGGCATCAAGCAGGGGCTGACCATGATGGCCGAGCACCTGCGCAGCGCCCACAAGCAGGCCGAGAGCCCCGAGGAGACCGACGACAACGACAAGGCCATCTCCGGCACGGTCAAGGGCGCCGTCACCTTCGGTCTGCCCGGTGCGATGGTCATGGGCGTCCTGGGTCACCAGCAGGACAAGCAGGAGCAGGAGAAGGCTCACCAGCGGATGGTCAACCTGGTGGCCGAGTTGGCCAGCGGCTACGAGATCTCCGCGTACGACCGGGTGGTCGACCCACCGCTGCCCGACCCGGACACCCCGAACCGGATCAACACGGAGTCGACGACGCCGCAGAGCGTCTCGGCCATCGCCAAGGCGAGCGCCGGGCCCGGCAGCAGCAACGTCAGCGCGCACACCGGCGACGCGACAGTTTCGAGGCTTGAGCGCGCCGCCCCACCACCTGGCGTCGGTGACGGCTCGGGCACCGGTGGCAGGCCCGCCGTGGCCACCGGGCCGCTCGGCGCTGTCAGCGACTACGACTCCGGCGGCACTGTCCTCGCCGGTGCGGATCCGCTTGCCGGCGGCGCACTGCTCACCGGGGGTGCCGCCGCCGGGCTGGCCGGCCTGGCCGGGTCGGCCACGGTGCCGGCCAGCGCGAGCGTCGGCCCCGGGCTGCTCTACGGCACGCCGGGCGGGGCACCGGCCGGCGGTGTGCTGCGCACCGCCGCGCTCGCCGGTTCGAGCGGCACGCCCACCACCTCGGCTCGTCCGTCCGGTGGTGCGCCCCCGGCCGAAGCCCGCTCCGCCAACGGCATCGGGCGCAGCATGGACGGCCAACGTGGCGGCAGCGGCGGCCGGGCCGCGACGACCGGTGGCTCGGCCCGCAACGGCTCCGGGGTGCTCGGCGGGCGGGGCCGGTCGGAGGACGACGACTCCGATGAGCGGCTGACCTGGTTGACCGAGGACGAGATGGTGTGGGGCGACGGCGCGGACGCCGCGCCGCCGGTGCTCGGCTCCGGCGGCTGACCACGACCCGCCGCGGGGCGACCACTCGCCAGCGGCGGCACCACCCGAACGACGCGCGGTGCCCCCGACCGGACCCGATCCGGCCGGGGGCACCGCCGTTTCCGGTGTCGATCGTCGTCGTCCACAGTGTGCGGGGTGGTGGCTGTCACGCCGGATCGGGCCGTCGCCGTGCTGCGACACGTCGGGGCAGGCGATAGGTTGGTCGGGTGTCGTCCGCAGTGTTCGTCCGCCCGGCCCGATGGGCTGTGCTGCGGTCACTGCGTGAGCTGACCCGGCTGGCGATCACCGCGCTGGTGCTCGCGGTCGGCCTGGGCGGCGCCCTCGCCGCGACCCCACCGCCCGCCTCGACGCAGCTGCGGCCCAGTGCCGTGAGCAGCCGGGTGGCAAGTGTCCGACCCGATGCCACGCCGGTCACCGAGCGGTCGGCGGCGCAGCCCGCTGCCGCCCGACCGGCTGGCCCGGTCGACACCGCCGCACCGGCCGGGCCGATCGTCCAGGGCCCGGGTCACACGCCGGCCCTCGATCCCGGCCGTGGCGTTCCCGCACGACGCGGCCCACCCACCCGCTGATCCTGGCCCGGCACACTCCGGGGCCCGGTCCGGGTAATCCGTCGCGGCGGCTGAGTCGCCCCCGACGGGTCTGACCCCGTCACCCGGCCGACCGGTGTTCCTCGGGCTCCTCTGCCACCCGTCGATACCCGCCTTCGACCGCGAGGTGCTGATCATGCAATCCATCCTTTCCGCCGCCCTACCCGACCTCTCCCGGGCCGCCGCCATCTGGCTGAGCCTGCTCGGCGTGGTCGGCGTCGCTGTCTCCGCTCTGCTGCTACGGCCCGGCCGACTCCGCTTCGACCCGGGTGCCCGGATCCGCCGCGCGGCCATGCCGAGCCAACTTGAGCAGGCGCAGGAGGAGCGGGAGCAGAGCCGCTACGCGCAGGAGGTCGGGGTGGCCGCCGCCCGGGCGACCACCACCGCCCAGCGCCGTCGCAACGAGTGGGTGGCCGCGCAGGAGGCGGTCGAGGCAGCCTGGGAGGCGTACGAGGCGGCGGAGGCGGCCGTCCGGCGGCTCGGCGCGGCAGCCGCCATGCCACTGCCGCAGACCGCCCGCACCCCCGCCGAGTACGCGGACCGCGAGCGCTACCTACACCGTGCCGCGCTGGACGCGTACTGGCGGCGGGAGCTGTCGGTGGAGCAGCTCAGCGAGGTCTTCGCGCACCGCGACGGCTGGGATCCGCGGCTGCACCCGGTCGCGCAGGAACTGGTGCTCCGGCGGGCGATCCGCGACAATCTGGCGGCCCGGCACGCCGCGGCCCGGGAGCAGGAGCAGGCTGCCTGGCGGGCGGCGGAGTTGGCCGTCGCGGCGGCCCGCAGCCTGCGCGAGGAGGCCCACGCCGCCACCGGGCGCCGGGTGGCGGAGTCGGCGTCGGTGCTGCCGCTCAGCGAGGTTGCCAGGCCGTCGGTCGAGCAGACCCGGGAAAACAAGGTGACCGCCCGCGGCCGCGCTGCGGTCCCCGCCTTCTGAGCCGCGCTGCGGTCCCCGCCTTCTGAGCCGCGCTGCGGCGTGCTGAGCCGCGTGGCGGTGCCCGCGTTCTGAGCCGCCCGACTCCGGGTGGGTTAGCGTGACGGCATGTCCCGACAGGCGTGGGTCCTCGTGGTGATCGCCGGCATCCTCGCGATCGCCACACTTGTCGGCGCCGTGGTGCTGGCGGTGCGGGTGGTGCGTACGCGACGGATGCTGACCGGGCTCGGCGCGGGCGGCAAGGTCGCCTTCTACGGGGCACTGATCTACACGATCTTCCCGGTGGACGTGCTGCCGGACCCGATCTACCTGGACGACATGGGCGTTCTGGCCGCCGCGCTGATCTACCTCACCCGGCTGGTGCACCAGCGCCGGGCGGCCGGCCGCCAACTGCCCGGCCAGCCGGATTCCCCACCGGATCCCGATCGCGTCCGCCGCCGCGTGCCATGATCGGGGTCGCTTCGGTGAACAGGGGACGGGCATGGCGGGCGATCATCGGTTGGACGTGCACGACGAGCGCGTTGTCGCCTTCTGTGCGGAACGGCACCTCGCCACGCTGACCACGATTCGGGCGGACGGCACCCCGCACGTCGTACCGGTCGGGGTGACCCTCGACCCCGCGGCCGGGCTGGCCCGGGTCATCACCTCCGGCGACTCCCGCAAGGCCCGGCAGGTGGCCGCCGCCGGTGCGGCGGGCGCGGCGGTGGCGGTGTGCCACGTGGATGGCCGCCGCTGGCTGACCATCGAGGGCCGGGCGGTGCTGCGGTCGGATCGGGCCGCCGTGGCCGAGGCGGAGCGCCGCTACGCCGAGCGGTATCGGACCCCGCGTCCGAATCCGGACCGGGTCGTCATCGAGATCACCGTCACCGGGCTGCTCGGCAGCCTCTGACTCCGGCTCAGGAGCCGACAACTTCGGGATCTTGCCGGCGCCGGAATGCCGGCCACCGCCGACCCGTTACGCATCCGGTACGCCCGCGGCCGACACCGGCCGCCGGTCGTCGCCCACCGCTGAGCCGAGCGCCATTCCCGGTGCTGCTGCCCTCCGCCGGTCGGAGGCGCACCAACCCCCGAACGGAGACTCGATCATGAACCCGATCGTCCAGAAGAGCGGTTTGTCCGTCGTCGGCATGCTTGTCGCCGGCGGTTGCGCCCTCGGCCCGGCGGTAGCCGCGCAGGCCGCACCGCCGCAGACCGCCCCGACGTCGTCGAGCCAGACTGATCGGTCCGCCGAGCGGATCCTCAGCATCGACTACCAGGCCCAGCCGAACTTCTTCTACTGCGGCCCCGCCGCGACGCGGATCGCGCTGTCCGCCCAGGGCAAGGCGCTCTCCCAGGACGCGGTGGCCAAACTGCTGGGCACCACCGAGGCGGGCACCCCGTCGGCCCTGGACACCACGCGGGTCCTGAACGAACTGACCGGCGGCAAGTACCGGACCACCGAGATCCGTGACGCGGTGGCCCGTCCCGACCAGGTCGAGCAGCTCCGCCGGGACGTGGTGGCCGCCGTGGACGCCGGTCGACCGGTGGTGGCGAACATCATGGGCACCACCGTGGACACCGACGGCAACCCGCACTCGTACGAGGGCGGCCACTACCTGACCCTCGTCGGTTACCGCGACGGCGGCGACACCCTCCGGGTCGCCGACCCGGCCGACCCGGCGCTGGGCGAGTACTGGATGAGCCTGCCGAAGGTCGCCAACTGGATCGCCGAGCGCGGCTACTCCTCCTGACCCCGCCAGCTCACCGGGCCGGTCTCTCCCTCGCGGGGAGGCCGGCCCGGCCGTCGTTGCGCATCCGGGCGGCCAGGTGCGCACGCCGACGAAACCGGGCGGCGCGCGTCGGACGGATCCGCCGCAGTTGTCGATGGACCGGTGGGTGGACCTCGGCCTCGCCGGCACCGGCCGCCCGGCGCACGATCCGATTGGCGTCGTCGGGTTCACAGCCGGCCGCCCGGAGCAGGTCGCTGGCCGAGGTACGCAGCCCGGTGACGATTGCCTCGCCGAACGACTTGACCCCGCTCGCGGAGGCCCGCCCGGCCAACTCGGCGCACTGCTCGACCAACCGGCGGGTGTGTTGGGGGTACTCACCGGCCCGGCACTCCGTCCGCATCGCCGCCACCGCCTGACCCAGTCGGCCCATCGCGTCCGGCAACTCCGGTGGGATCGGCTCGTCGTACTGCAACGCGGTCGTCGACCAGCGGGCCAACCCGCGGCTGTCCAGCAGCAGCCGCTCCAGGTGATCCGCGGTACGGGCGTACTGGTGGTACTGCTGTCGGCGGTGCCAGCGGACCGGCGCGATCGTCACCACCTCCTCGGCGCCGCTGAGCGCGTCGTGCAGCCGGCTCAGGTCGTCGTCGGTGTCCCGCAGCCGCTCCAGGACACCCATCGTCCGCTTGCCGTCACGCGCCCGCATCGCCTGCGCCAGCTCGTCGAGATGCCCGCAGAGAGTCGCGTAGATCGGCGCCGCGGCCCGGTCCAGCACGCGCATCGGGTTGATCGGCAACAGCAGTGCGACCACCACCAGGCCGACACCCCCGCCGACCAGCGCGTCGAAGATCCGGGGCAGCTCCAGGCCTCGCTCCATCGGGGCCAGCGTGGCGATCAGCACCGCGGTACCACCGGCCTGACCGACGAGCGGACCGCCCTTCCCGGCCACCAGCAGCGCGGCGGCGATGGCCAGCGCGACCACCACGCCGGTCTGCCACGGGCCGGAGCCGAGGAGGTACCGCAGCGTGTCGCCGATGATGATGCCCAGGGCCACTCCGGCCAGCAGCGCGAAGGTCCGGCGGGCTCGCTGACCGATGGCGGTGGCGATCGTTCCGACGGCGGCGGCGGGAGCGAAGACGTGCGCGCCGGGGCCGAGCAGATTCTTGGCGAGCAGGGCGGCGATCGCCGCGGCCAACCCGGCCTGCAGCGAGATCACCAGGGTGACCTCCCACTGCCGGGCCCGGATCCGGCCGGCCTGCCCGCCGCGGTGCCGGGCCCGCCGGACCGCCCGGCCGCTCCGCTCGGCCGCGTCGTCGAGCCGCGACTGTTCGCGGTCGGCGGTTGGGCGGTCGTCGGCCATGGCGGCGGTTACCCCGACGACGACACGACAACCGTGCCGATCGGTCACCACCGGCACCAACAACCCCGTGCGACCCATCGTCATCGGTGGGTTTGTGCAGCCCCGTGGGGGTACCAGGGCCACACACCTCCCACCGATCCGCAACCGGTAAGGGGCCGTCAGATGAGTAACCGAGAGACCGCCGACGACCACGACGTCGTCGACATCCTGGTCGCCGACCATCGTGAGGTCGAGACACTCCTGGTCGAGTTGGAGACCCGGCAGGGCACCCCCGAGCACCGCCGCCGTCTCGCCGACGTGGTGATCGCCGAGCTCGTCCGCCACTCGGTGGCCGAGGAGGCATACGTCTATCCGATCGCGCGCAAGGCACTGCCCGACGGTGACGAGATCGCCGACCGGGAGATCTCCGAGCACGCCGACGCCGAGCGGACCATGAAGGAGTGGGAGTCCGTCGACCCGTCCGACCCCCGCTTCGACGAACTCCTCGCCCACCTGACCGACACGATCCGCCAGCACGTACGGGAGGAGGAGAACGAACTCTTCCCCCGACTGCGCGCCGCGACGGCCCGGGAGGAGCTGATCGACGCGGCCGCCAAGGTGCTGACGGTCAAGCGGATCGGCCCCACCCGGCCACATCCGAGCACACCGGACCATCCCCCGGCGAACAGGCTGCTCGCCCCCGGCATCGGGCTGGTCGACCGGATACGCGACGCGTTGAGCGGCCGGCCCAACTCGGTGGACGAGCTCCGCGAGAAGCAACAGCACTAGCGAACGCCCACCCGGGCGGCGGCGGCCGGCGTACGATCCGCGCGGGCAGCGGCAGCGCACCGGTACGGGTGTCAGCACGTCACCGGTTGGGTACCGACCTCGCCGAGATCGAGGAGGACCGACATGGCGACAGAGGGACCCGACGCGACAACCGGCGGCTCCGGGCCACGCCAGACCTGGGCGGCACTGCCCTGGCTGGTCCGGACCGCGGTGTCGTGGAGCGCCTGCCTGGTGGTGGTGATCGCCGGTCTCTATCTGCTGGGCCGGATCGCCGTCCTGCTGGCGCCGCTGGCCATCGCGCTGGCCGCCACCATCTTCCTCACCGCGCTGCTCGACCCGGTGCTGCTCCTGCTGCGTCGGCTGCGTCTGCCGGCGGCGCTGGCCGCGCTGTGCACCGTACTGCTGCTGCTCGGCATCCTGGTCGGTGTCGGCGCCCTGGTGTGGAACCTGACCGCCAGTCAGTTCGACCAGCTCAGCCAGGAGCTGACGCAGGGGGTGGAGCGCAGCCGCGACTTCGTGACGTCCACCCTGCCGGTCAGCGAGGCACAACTGGATCGTCTTGTCGACCAGGCCCGGCAGGGGCTCAGCGGCAGCTCTCCGGACCCGGTCGCCGGTGCCCGGACCGCCACCGAGGTGTTCGGCTCCGCGCTGCTCGCCCTGGTGCTGCTCTTCTTCCTGCTCAAGGACGGCCGGTCGATGTGGCACTGGGTGCTGTCGCGGGTGTCCGGCACGACCCAGCCGGTGCTGGCCGAGGCCGGCCGGGCCGGTTGGCAGACGTTGGGTGCGTACAGCCGGGGCACCATGTTCATCGCCGCCATCGACGCGCTGGGCATCGGGTTGGCTCTGGTGGTGCTGCGGGTGCCGCTCGCCCTGCCGCTGGCGCTGATCACTTTCCTCGGCGGTTTCGTGCCGATCATCGGAGCGACGGTGGCCGGCGCGGTCGCCGTGTTGGTGGCGCTGGCCGCGAAGGGCCCCACCACCGCACTGCTCACCCTGGCCGCCGTGATCGCCGTGCAGCAGATCGAGGGCAACCTGCTGGAGCCGCTGGTCATGAAGCGACAGGTCCGCCTGCACCCGGCGGTGATCCTGGTGGCGGTCACCGCCGGCACGCTGATCGCGGGGATAGCCGGCGCGTTCGTCAGCGTCCCGATCACCGCGGTCCTGTGGCGCGTCATCGACACCGTTCAACAGCGTCGCTCGGCCTCGGCCCTCACGTCCCCGGGGTGATCATCAGCGGAGCTGCGTGGTAAACCAGGCGCCGGCCTGGTCGGCGACCTGCTCCAGGGTGCCGGGCTCCTCGAAGAGGTGGGTGGCACCGGGGATCACCCGCAGCTCGCCGACCTCCCCCAACTCCGCCAGCGCCCGCTCGTTGAGCGTGATCACTTCCTCGTCCAGGCCGCCCACCAGCAGCAACGTCGGGGTACGCACCTGGGCCAGCGCGGCACCGGCCAGGTCCGGCCGGCCGCCCCGGCTGACCACGGCACCCACCCGATCCGCCCGGGACGACGCCGCGACCAGGGCGGCGGCGGCTCCCGTGCTGGCCCCGAACAGGCCGATTGGTACGGCACCGGCGGGACGCTCGCCGGCCAACCAGTCGACGATCCCGGCCAACCGGCTGGCCAGCAGCCCGATGTCGAACCGCAGCTCGGCGGTGCGGGCGTCCACCTCGTCCTCGCTCGGGCTGAGCAGGTCCACCAGCACCGTCGCGAGCCCGCGACCGTTCAGGGTGCGGGCCACCGCCACGTTGCGCGGGCTGTGCCGGGAGCTGCCGCTGCCGTGCGCGAAGAGCACCACACCGACCGGCTGAGCGGGCAGCATCAGGTCGGCGGGGAGTTGGGCGTCCCCGACCGGAATGGTCACCGTGCGGCGTTGCTCGTCCATGCCCACCTCCGGAGTGCTCGGCTGCCGCCGGGTTACCCGACCCACCGCACCGCACGCACCCGGATGACCCTCGCCGCCGGCCGCGTTTGCCGAAAAGACCGTCGGGTACGCGACGAGCGACCGCAGCCCGTGTCGGCGCAACCGCGCCCCGACGGATCGCGAGGATCGCCATGGCCAAGCAGCAGATTTCCCGGCAGCAGCAACTGACCGAGCGGACCCAGCGGGAACAGGACGCCGAGCGCACCCAGGACGTCGGGGATCAGGACTTCGGGGACCAGGCCGCCTCGGCGCGGCTGCCCGACGATCCGAAGGCGGCGGCGCCCCGGGACGCGATCGGACGGCCGTCCACCGGCGAGCCGGTCTGATTGTCGGGACCGGCGAGCCGGTCGTGACGTGACGTAGTCGTGGCGGTCGGGGCGGGACCACATCCCGCCCCGACCGTCACTGCGCGTTGACGCGTTCGGGCAACCGCAGCAGCGGCGACCTGCCCGGTGGCTGCTCGGGCGGAGGGCCGGCCGGTTCGGCCGGCGGCACCGGCACCGTGACCGGTTCGTCGCAGGTCACCCGCAGCACCTGGTCGTGGTGGCGCAGCTCCACCACGTCGTCCGGTCCGCCGTGACGCAGTGAGTACGTGGTCTGGTGCGGCCGGACATCCACCCGCAGCGACAGCCCGCGCCACTGCAGCGAGAACTCCAGCCGGTTGAGTCGACTGGAGAGCCGGGGCGCGAAGGACAGCTCGCCGTCGTGGTCCCGGAGCCCGCCGAGCCCACTGACCAGGGCCAGCCAGGCGCCGGCCAACGACGCCATGTGCACGCCGTCGCGGGTGTTCTCGTTGAGGTCGTGCAGGTCCATCAGCGCGGCCTCGCGCAGGTAGGTGTGGGCCAGCTCGGGGTGCCCCACCTCGGCGGCGAGCACCGCCTGGGTGCAGGCCGACAACGACGAGTCGCGGACGGTCCGGCGCTCGTAGTAGAGGAAGTTGCGGACCTTCTGCTCGGGGGTGAACGCGTCCCCGCGCCAGTGCATGGCGAGGACCAGGTCGGCCTGCTTGACCACCTGCTTGCGGTACAGCTCGAAGTACGGGTAGTGCAGCAGCAGCGGATACTTCTCCGCCGGCGTGTGCGTGAAGTCCCACTCCTGCAGGCGGGTGAAGCCCTCGACCTGCTGGTGGACGTCGAGCTCCTCGTCGTACGGGACGTGCATGGAGGTGGCGGCATCCCGCCAGCTCGCCGCCTCCTCGTCGGTGACCCCGAGGTGGAACGCCTCGTCCCGGTAACGCATCACCACGTCGGCGGCCGCGAGCAGGTTCCGTTGTGCCATCAGGTTGGTGTAGATGTTGTCGTTCTTCACGGCGGTGTACTCGTCCGGGCCGGTGACACCGTCGATGTGGAACTCGCCGTGCCGGTCGTGGTGGCCGATCGAGCGCCACAGCCGGGCGGTCTCCACCAACAGCTCCAGCCCGATCTCCTGCTCGAACTGCGTGTCCCCGGTGACCATCACGTAGCGGCGCGCGGCGTCGGCGATGTCGGCGGCGATGTGGAAGGCCGCCGTGCCCGCCGGCCAGTATCCGGAGGATTCCGGGCCCTCGATGGTCCGCCACGGGAACGCGGCACCCCGGAGGTTGAGCGTCTCGGCACGCTCCCGCGCCGAGTCCAGCGTGCTGTGCCGCCACTGCAACGCGCTGCGCACCGCGCTCGGCTGGGTGTACGTGAGCACCGGCAGGACGAACATCTCGGTGTCCCAGAACGCGTGCCCGTCGTAGCCGGGACCGGTCAGCCCTTTCGCCGAGATTGGCCGCTGCTCGGCCCGCGCACCGGCCTGGAGCACGTGGAAGAGACCGAACCGGACCGCCTGCTGCACCTCCGGGTCACCCTCGACCAGCACGTCGGAAGCGTCCCAGAACGCGTCGAGGTAGTTGCGCTGCTCCCGGTGCAGCCCGTCCCAGCCGTCCAGCCGGGCGCCGGCCAGTGCCGCGCCGACCTGGTCGCGCAGCGCCGGCAGCGACCGCCGACTCGACCAGCTGTACGTCAGATACTTGATCACCCGTAGCTTCTCGCCGGGCTTGAGCACGCAGGCGATCGTGGTGCGGACCCAGTCCTGGTAGCCCTCGGACTCGATGGTGGTGTGGTCCGGGCCGTGCACCTCGTGCTCCATCGCGGCGGCGACCCGCAGCCCGGAGACCTTGGTGCGGTGGATGAGTTGCCCCCCGTCCGGGGTGGTCAGCTCCTCCTCTGCCTGCAGGGGCGACTCCAGCACCGCCGCCACCCGGGGGTCCTTGCTCTGCGCCGGCAGCGACTCGTTGGCCACCAGCTCGGACTGCACGATCAGCCGGAGCGGGCCGTCGACGGCCTCCACCTCGTAGCTGATGGCGGCGACCGACCGCTGGGTGAACGAGACCAGGCGGGTGCTGCGGACCTTGACCTCCCGGCCGGCGGGCGAGCGCCAGTGCAGCTCCCGGTGCAGGGTGCCGGCCCGCATGTCGAGGATCCGTTCGTGGGCCAGCAGCTCCCCGTAGCGCACGTCGAGTGGTTCGTCGTCGACGAGCAGGCGGATCAGCTTGCCGTTCGTGACGTTGACGATCGTCTGCCCGGACTCGGGGAAGCCGTAGCCGGCCTCCGCGTACGGCAGTGGGCGCAACTCGTAGAACGAGTTGAGGTAGGTGCCGGGCAGGCCGTGCGGCTCACCCTCGTCGAGGTTGCCGCGCAGCCCGACGTGCCCGTTGGAGAGCGCGAAGACCGACTCGGACTGGGCCAGCACGTCCATGTCCAGCCGGGTCTCGCGGACGTGCCACGGCTCGACCGGATAGGCCCGCTCCCGGATCATGCGGGGCCCCCTTCGGTGCTCGGGTGCGGCGCGGCGGCGGTGCGTGCCGGTGCCGACGGATCGGCGGTGTCGAGCAGGTCGGCGAGGTCCCGCACCACGATGTCGGCACCGTGCGCGAGCAACTCGTCCGCCTGCCCGACCCGGTCCACGCCGACCACGTACCCGAAGCCGCCGGCACGGCCGGCGGCCACCCCGGAGAGCGCGTCCTCGAAGACGGCGGCCTGTGTCGGGTCTACGCCGAGCAACCGGGCACCGGCGAGGAAGGTGTCCGGCTGTGGCTTTCCGCGTAGCCCCTGCGCCCGGGCGACCAGCCCGTCGACCCGGGCCTCCAGGAGTGGTTCGAGCCCCGCCGCGGCGACCACCTCGCCGCCGTTGGCGCTGGCGGTCACCACCGCCCGGCGCAGACCGGCGATCGCTGCCGCCTTTAGGTACCGCACCGACCCCGGGTAGACCTCGACGCCGGAGTCGCGCAGGCGCTGGAGCAGCAGGACGTTCTTTCGGTTGCCCACGCCGTTGACGGTGTCGGCGTCCGGTGGGTCGTCCGGGGTGCCCTCGGGCAGCACGATGCCGCGGGAGGCGAGGAACGACCGGACGCCGTCGGCGCGGGGGCGGCCGTCGACGTAACGGTTGTAGTCCGGGCCGGGATCGAAGGGTTGGAACGGTTCGCCGGAAGCGGTGGCGCGCTGCCGGAGAAACTCGTCGAACGTCTGCGTCCAGGCGGCGTTGTGCACGCGGGCGGTCTGCGTCAGCACACCGTCCAGATCGAAGAGACAGGCGGTCACGTGAGCAGGTAGGCCCAGCACGGTACGAATCTATCCACCCCGCTGGGCCGGCAAACCCGTTTCGGCCGCCGCGACACGGTTCAGTTCGGCCGCAGTGTCCAGATCACCGTCATGGCCGAGGTCGGCGTGCCGTCTTCGGTCGCGATCTCCACCTCGACGCCGAATTCCGGCCGCCGGCCGGACTCCAGCTCCTCGATCACGTCGAGGGCCGGCCGGCCGAGCCGCGCGGTGGCCAGCACCGGGCCCATGGCGAGCTTGCGGTAGGCGATCTCGGCCCGGACGGCGAGCGGCACGGCCCGGTCGAGCAGTTGCCCGAAGGCCGCCAGCACGACCGCGCCGGAGGCCGTCTCGCCGAGGGTGAAGATGGCGCCCGCGTGCGGGCCGCCGACATGGTTGTGGGTGGCCGGCGAGTCGGGCATCCGGACGACTGCCCGGACCCCGCCCTCCGCCTCGGGCGCCACCTCGACGAATTCGAAGCCGAGCGTACGGGCGAAGGGCACCGCGTCGAGCATGCCGGCCGCCACCTGGCGGGAGTCGATGGTCATGAGCTGACGTTACTAGCCGGTAATCATGCCGGCAACCAGCGGTTTCTCAGGTTCTGGCCGAGGCTCAGAGGTTGCCGATCGTCCGCAGGATCTCCGCGTAGAAGTTGCCGTCGATGCTGCGGAAGAAGGCGAAATCCTGACCCGGGTCGCCGAAGAACGGGCGCAGCGTCCACGCCAGTTGGGTGCCGACGAAGCCGAAGAGCAGGATCCAGATGTAGAGCAGGGTCATGCTGGCCGGCCGCTGCGTCGGCTCGCCGGGTCGGACCGGGCGCTCGTTCCACGAGCGCGGATAGCCCGGCACCGCGCCGACGGGAGGCGCACCGGCCGGCTGGCCGCTCCACTGCGCCGGAACGTGCGCCGGCGCGACGCTGACCGCGCCGTTCGGAGCAGACCCGGCCGGAACGGCCACCGGCTCGGCACTCGTACCGGCGGCCGGCACGGCGGCCGGCGCCGAGCCGGCGGGCACCGCAACCGGCACGGCCGGGGCGGCGGCCGGCACGGCCGGGGAAGCAGCGTTCGCCTGGGCGGCGGCGACCGGCGGAGCAAGCAGGCCGTGGTCGTTGAGCACCTGCATGCCGCCGGTCAGGAAGCGCAGCCCGACAAGTGCCGACAGGGCCAGGATCGCCACGTTGAGCAGCTTGAAGAACCCGTAGTCGGGCGCGGTGATCAGGAAGAAGAGACTGATCGGCGCGAACGCCACCGCGAGCATCGAGGTGACCGTGATCGCCACCATCACCAGCGCCAACGACTGACGCACCGAGAGCCGGGCACCGAAGACCAGGTTGAACAGGTAGAGCGTGGGCAGGCAGATGGCCAACGTGACAAGGAACAGCAGGGGCAGTTTCAGCGCCGAGGTGAGCGCCATCAGTGGGCTGTGAAACGCACCGAGCACCGCCCCGTAGCAGGCCAGCGCGATGGCCGAGCTGGCCAGCATCCGCCCGGTCAGCTTGTTGAGGTCACCCTCGGCCACGATCTGCTGCCAGATGCCCTCGCGATCCCGCAGGATGCGCTCGATGACGAGCGGGCTGGGACGGTCACCCGACACGGGCGCACCTCTTTCGGTGGTCGGTCACATGTGGACTGGGTGGGCAGACGGTAGGGCATCGCGGAGCCGGACCGCCACCCCGCTCCGGTGCGTCGTCAGCGCCAACCCACGTCGATCCGGGCGCCCCGCTCGTCGAAGAAGTGCAGCGCGTCCATCCGAACCGACACGGCGAGCGGGTGACCGGCGCTGACCGCCGGGTACGGCGCCAGCCGCACCGCCAGCTCCGCCGGGCGGCGGTGGTGCCGGCCCGGATCGGGAAGCACGCTGGTCTGGGTGCCGTTACTCGGTGGCTCCTGCGGCTCCACCGGCTTACCGGTGAGTCGCTGCATCACCGAGCCGAACCGACGCAGGCCACGCTGGCCCACCGGCGGCGGGTCGAGCGGAGCGCCCATCTCGTCGACCATGATCGCGGTGGCGCCGATGTCGAGGAACGCCAGCGACTCGTGCCCGTGGTGCTCCAGGTAGCGAATCCGCCCGCGCAGCACGTCGCCCGGGCTGTCCGGTGCGACCGGGGTGAGCGCCTCGGCCCGCATGCCGACGACGATCCGCTCACCGTGGTAGTGCGCCACCGCCCGGCTGCGGATGTCGTTCCAGGGCAGGTAGAGCGACTGGTCACCGAGGTTGAGCGTGACGTACCGGTCGAGGTGGACGTAGACCGAGGCCTCCAGCAGGTTCATCCGCGGGCTGCCCAGGAAGGCGGCCACGTAGAGCGTCGCCGGCCGGCCGTACACCTGGGTGGGTGTGCCCACGTCCTGGAGGACGCCCCGGCGCATGATGGCCACCCGGTCGGCCATGGTGAGCGCCTCGGCCTGGTCGTGGGTGACGTAGACGGTGGTGACGCCCAGCTCCCGGGTCAGGCCCGAGATCTCCGCGCGCAGCTCGGCACGCAGGCCGCTGTCCAGATTCGACAGTGGCTCGTCCATGAGGAACAGGCCGGGCCGGCGGACGATCGCCCGGCCCATCGCCACCCGCTGCCGCTGCCCACCGGAGAGCTGACCAGGCTTGCGGGCCAGCACATCACCGATGCCCAGGGCGCTGGCCACGTCACCGACCCGCTCGCCGCGCGGCTCCGGCTCCACCCCGGCCAGCCGCAGCGGAAAGGCGATGTTGTCGCCGACGGTCATGTGCGGGTAGAGCGCGAAGTCCTGGAAGACCATGGCGATCTTGCGGTCCCGTGGTGGCAGGTCGTTCGCCAGCTCTCCGTCCAGCAGGACGGCGCCGTGAGTCGGATCCTCCAACCCGGCGATCATCCGCAGCACTGTGGACTTGCCGCAGCCGGACGGCCCGAGAAGCACCATGAACTCGCCGTCGTTCACATCAAGGTTGATGCTGTCGACGGCGACCGTGCCATCCCTGAAGACCTTGCTCACATCCTTGAGCGTGACGGTGCTCACCGTCTTCCCCCCCAGCTCGTCGGCCGAACCCCAGAAGACTGTGACCAGGATCATGAGTTTAGGACATCGGGTAAACGTCTTATGTTCGGTCGGTGACGGTGCCATTAAGCGACATAGGTCCGATCAGCAGTTCGCGGATCGCTCGCCCGGCTCACCGAGGAACACCTGGCGTACCACCCGCTCCGCCGCGCGCCCGTCGTCCAAAGTGCAGAACCGGCCCCGAAAATGCTCGCGGGCCTTGGTCGCGGCATCCGATCGCACCCCGTTGGTACGGAACAGGTCGAGCAGATCGTCGAAGGTGGTGGCAACCGCACCCGGCGGCTCGGCCGTCACGTCGAAGTAGACGCCCCGGGCCAGCCGGTACGCCTCCCAGTCGGGAGCGTAGAGCACGATCGGTCGATCCAACACCGCGTAGTCGAACATCGCCGACGAGTAGTCGGTGACCAGCACGTCCGCCACCAGGTAGAGATCCTCCACCCGCTGGTGGCCGCTGACGTCCCGCACCCGTTCCCAGGCCGTCGGGTGGCCCGGACGCCGATCGCGATCGTGGAAGTAGTGGCTGCGCATCAACAGTCGGCCCGAGTCACCAAGCGCCTGGACGAACCGGTCCGGGTCGAACGGCGGCCGATAGCCGGGCAGGTGCTCGCGGTGCGTCGGGGCGTACAGCACGACCTGCTCGTCCGGGCCGAGGCCGAACTCCGCACGGAGTCGGCGGACCTCGTCCGGGCCCGCGGTGACCAGCCGGTCGTTGCGCGGGTAGCCCACCTCCAGGGTCGTGTACGTGGCCGGGTACGCCCGGTCCCACATCTGGGTGGAGAAGCTGTTCGCGCTGACGCTGTAGTCCCAGCGGTCCACCCGACGCAGCAGCCCGGCGAAGTCCATCCGCCCCGCCCCGATCGGGTAACGCTGCTGGTCGAGCCCCATCACCTTGACCGGCGTGCCGTGGTGGGTCTGTAGGTGCACCTGCTCCGGCCGCTTGCGGACGAAGTCCGGGAAGTTGACGTTGTTGACCAACCACCGGGCGCGAGCGAGGACCCGGTAGTACGCCGGGGTGCCGGCCACCACGTACTCCACCCCGGCCGGCACGGTGTCCACCCGGTCCCGGCGCACGATCCACACCCCGCGCACCCCCGGCGCCAACCGGCGGGCGACCTCGTAGATCGCCGCCGGGTTGCAGGAGTAACCCCGGTACCAGTACGCGGCGTAGACGGCGAGCGTCGAGTCGACCGGCCGGCGCAGCTCCGCCCGGTAGTACTCGCGCAGCAACCCGTCGCGGGTCAACCGGGCGCCACGCCGAGCGACCGGGCCGACCCGCCGCCGGGCGGTGCGCGCCTTTCGCTGGGCGGCGTCCCGCGCCCGGCTCGCGGCCCGCAACGCGCTGAAGGTGTGCCAGCGGCCCGAGGCGACGAGCCGGTGCTTGATCCCCTCCACCCCGTCCGGCACCGGATAGCCACCGGGTGGCAGCCAGCGTTCGTAGTCGGCGGTGATCTGCGCGAAGAACGCCGGCCGCAGCTCCGGGGCGATCCGCTGGCCGTTGCCGAGCACGGTCAGGTAGTGCCAGATCATCCGCTCGAAGACCGCCGGTCGCAGGGCCTCCGTCGCCGACCCCCACGAATCCATCAGGTGGAAGACCCGGTGCCACTGCGGAAAGACCTCGAAGTGCCGGTCCCCGCGGGTCCGGGTGATCGCACCGGCGCGGCGTTGCCGGTAGTTGACGCAGACCCGGTCCAGTACGCCGATCCGCTGCGCCGCCATCAGCACCGGGTAGCTGAACGAGACGTCCTCGTACCAGCCGGGCGCGAAGCGCAGCCCCAGGTCGGCCAGGAACTCCCGGCGGACCAGCCGGTTCCACGCGGTGTGCAGCAGCCGCATCGCCTCCGGCCGGTCCCGCAGCCGGAAGGTGCCCGTGCCGGGCGACTCGGGAAACACCTCGGCCATCGCGCTGCGGGTGGCGGTGTCGTTCCAGTGGGTGCGGACGTGGTCGACGAGCAGCACGTCCGGGCGGGTGACCCGCAGCCGCTCGGCGACCTCCGGCAGGCACTCCGGCGTCAGCCAGTCGTCGCCGTCGAGGAACCACACGTACTCGCCGACGGCCCGGTCCAGCCCGATGTTGCGGGCTGGACCCAGGCCGACGTTCTGCGGCAACCGGACCGAGCGGACCCGCTGGTCGCGGGCCGCGTACTCGTCGATGATGTCGCCGCTGGCGTCCGGCGAGCAGTCGTCGACGGCGATCACCTCGATGTCCGTCTCCGGCTGGCCGAGGATCGAGTCCAGGCATTCGCGCAGGTATCCCTGCACCCGGAAGGCCGGCACCACGAAACTGATCAGGGTCACCCGGCCGTCCCTCCGTCAGCGTGGCGCGGCACCTCCGGCGCCCACCGGCGCGACGTGCGCCCGCGCGCTACGGGCCGGTCGGACGAACCAGGCCAGGACGACGCTCACCACGAAAACCACGAGAAGGTACGCACCGAGTGTAGCCAGCCCGATACCCGCCATGCCGGCAATCGCCGCGAGGGCCAGCAGCACCGAACGCCCGTCCCAGCCCAGCGTGGCCGCGTGCAGCGGTGGTGCCGCCTGTCGTTTCTCCAGCCGGGCGGTCAGGTCGTAGTGGTGCACGGTGAGCACGAAGACGTACCCGAAGATCAACCAACCCGGCACGTCGCCGACCACCCCTACCGCGATGGCGAACAGGTACTCGGCGGCCCGCAGCGCCGCCGGCACCAGCCAGTCCAGCGGGCCGTTGTGCGCGGCACCGGCACCCAGCCCGGCGACCAGCAGCACCAGCAGCGCCACCGGCACCGCCCAGCGCAACCCGTCCGGCGCGTCACCCAGCAGCGCCACGACCAGCAGCACCGCCGGGCCGAGCGCGGCGATCACCGCCAGGGTGAGCGGCCCCATCGGGCGCACCACCGGCAGCCGCCGGGCCAACGGCCCGTCGTCGCGGTGCAGGGTGGCGTCGACCGTGTCCAGCACCGGCACCCACATCCAGCGCGCCCGCAGCGTGCGCAGCGCCCCGGTGTACGCGAATGCCAGCACCCCCCAGACCAGCACCGCGACCAGGCTGACCAGCGGGTTGAACAGCGCCACGGTCAGCGCGATCAACGCCCAGCGCTCACCGATCGGAAAGACCACTGTGCGCTTGAGCCAGTACGACACCGAGCCGGTGTCCGCCTGCACCCGGGTCGACGCCGCGTTGAGCCGGTCGCCGATGCCGCCGCTGGCACCCGTCGCCGTACGCGGTCGGCGGGCCGCCTCGTCGTGCAGCACCCCGTACCAGGTGTCGGTCATGTGCCGAACGGTCTGCAACGTCATCGCGGCGATGGCGAGCGCCCAGCCGTTGCCCAACCCGGCGTGGCTCACCCCGAAGCCCAGGCCGGCGTAGACCAGGTACTCCTTGGCCCGGTCCGCCATCGTGTCCAGCCAGCCACCCCAGGCGCTGAAGTGCCGGGTGTAGCGGGCCAACTGGCCGTCCACGCAGTCCAGCACGAAGCCGAGGTAGAGCAGCACCGCGCCGCCGACCAGTGCCGGCCGCCCGCCGACGCCGAACAGCACCGCCGCCGCCAACGCGAACAGCACCGAGATCGCCGTCACCCCGGTCGGGGTGAGCCGGAGCCGGGCCGACAGCCGCACCACGTACGGCGACCAGGTGCTGACGAAGTAGGTGGAGAAGAAGTCGTCCTTCTCCTTGACCGACAGCCGCAGCTCGGCCCGGTCCTCGTCGACGGCGGTCACCGCCGTTTCGGCGGCCGCCAACGCGGGCGCGTCCGCGACCCGGTGCGCGACGAGCAGGCGTACCCGCTGGGCGAAGATCAGCGTGCCGAGCGCCGCGAGACCCGCGACGAGCCGGTCCACGGCGGCCCCCGGGGTGTCGGGCCCGGCTCCCCCGGCGACCGGCAGCGGCGACACGTCGCCGGGCGGGCCGAGCGGGGCGGTGACGGGCCGCGCGCCGACGGCGGCGGCCCGCGCGGCGGCGGCGAGGGCCGGCAGGTCGTCCACGCCGACCCGCAGCGCGCCACCGAACACGCCGGTGGCGTCGCCGTCCAGGGCGTCCAGTGGGCCGGCGTCGACCACCTGCCCGCGTTCCTCGCGCACGGCGGTCCGACCGGGCACCGGCGGGTCGGTCAGCACCAACGCCACAGTCGGCCCGACCGGGCTGGTGGCCAGGTGCCGCAGCACCGCCGTGTGGGCGACCAGGTCGGTGCCGGTGACCAGCAGCGGGCCGTCGGCGGCGTCGGCCAGCGCGGCCAACTCGTCGAGGTCGCCGGCGAAGCGCACCTCGGCGGCCCCGGCCCGGCGCAACTGGGCGGCCAGACGCTCGGCCAGCGGCTCGCCCGTCGACGTGGTCAGGCCCGCCGCGGACGTCCCGGCGGCGAGCACGATCGCGAGCGTCACCGCGGGACCGCGGCGTGGTACGCGTCGAGCGCCTCGGCGATGGTGCCGTCGAGCGTCAACCGGCCCGCGTCGAGGTACAACCCCCGACGGCAGAACCGGGTCAGGTCCTTTTCGTTGTGTGACACCAGCACCAGCGTGCGCCCCTCCCCGAGCAGACGATCAATCGTCGCGTAACACTTCTTGCGGAACTCCGCGTCGCCGACCGCGGTCACCTCGTCCATCAGCAGGATCGGGTGCGGCAGGTGCGAGATGATCGCGAAGCCGAGCCGCACCTTCATCCCCGACGAGTAGTGCCGCACCGACGTGTCGATGGCCCCCTGCACCTGCTCACCGGCGAACTCGACGATCTCGTCGAAGTGCCGCCTCAGATAGCCCGCCGACAACCCGTGCAGACCACCGACCAGGTGCAGGTTCTCCCGCCCGGTCAGGTCGTTGGAGAAACCGGCCGACAACTCCAGCAGCGGTGCCACCGCGCCGTGCACCCGGATGCTGCCCTCGTCCGGGATGAGCACCCCGGCGATCAGCCGCAGCAGGGTGCTCTTGCCGGTGCCGTTGCGGCCGATCACCCCGACGGTCTCGCCCGGCTCGACGGTGAACGACACGTCACGCAGTGGCCAGAACTGACCCGGCAGGGCACCGCGCCCGCCCCGGTGGATGAACAGCTCGCGCAGCCGCAACTGCCGGCGCCGGTTGCGGACGAACCGGATGCCCAGACCGTCAGCCTCGATGATCGGCGCGGCCACGTCACAGTTCCTTGAGCACTGCGGGTTCCAACCGGCGAAACGACCACCAGCCGGCGGCCAGCACCAGCACGCTGCCGACGACGGTGGTGGCGAGCAGCCGGGCGTCCGGGAACTCGTCCGGGTACCAGATCGCGTGGTGCAGCTGGAAGATCCCGACCAGCGGGTTCAGCTCGTAGACCAGCTTCAGCCAGCCGGGCAGGTCGGACTCCCGGACCAGGCTGAGCGGGTAGATGATCGGCGTGGCGTAGAAGAGCACCCGGATGATCAGGCGGAGGAACCGCTCCACGTCGCGCATCAGCACGTTCCACGCGGACAGCAACAGGGCCAGCCCGGTCAGCAGGACGGCCTGCACGGCCACCGCGAGCGGCAGGGCGAGCAGCGACCAGCCGGGGTGGATCCGACCGTGCACCGCGTAGATCACCGCGATGGCGATCAGGATCGGCAGGCCGGCAGCGTACTCGGCGAACCGGCCGGTGACCCGGCCGATCGGGAAGACCTGCCGCGGCACGTTCATCGTGGTGATCAACCGGGACTGGCCGGTCAGCGCGTTCGTCGCCTCGCTCAACGCCGAGCTGGTCCACATCCAGGCGAAGATCCCGGTGATCAGGAACAGCGGGTACGACCCGGCCGCCTCGCCCAGGTGCCGGCCGGTGTCGGAGGAGTAGAGCACCCCGAAGACGAACCAGTAGATGGCGCCCATGCCGAGCGGCTCGATTAACGACCAGAAGTAGCCCAGGACCGACTGCTGGTACTTGACCGCCAGATCCCGGCGGACCAGGATGCGCAGCGAGTTGCGGTGCGACCACAACGCCGCGACGCCAGAGGTCACCGCGAGCCTCCCGCCTCCTGAAACGGACGACAGGCTAGCAGTCGGTGAACGAATGCCCCGAATCGGCCGGACTCAGCACTCGATCACGTTGACGGCCAGACCGCCACGCGCCGTCTCCTTGTATTTGACCTTCATGTCGGCGCCCGTCTCCCGCATGGTCTTGATGACCTTGTCCAGCGACACCTTGTGCACACCGTCGCCGCGCAGCGCCAGCCGGGCGGCCGTGATCGCCTTGATGCTAGCCACCGCGTTGCGCTCGATGCAGGGGATCTGCACCAGGCCACCCACCGGGTCACAGGTCAACCCGAGGTTGTGCTCCATCCCGATCTCGGCCGCGTTCTCCACCTGCTCCGGGGTGCCACCCAGCACCTCGGCCAGGCCCGCCGCCGCCATCGAGCACGCCGAACCGACCTCACCCTGGCAGCCGACCTCCGCGCCGGAGATCGACGCGTTCTCCTTGAACAGCACACCGATCGCGCCCGCCGCCAGCAGGAACCGCACCACACCGTCGTCGTCGGCGTCCGGCACGAAGCGGCTGTAGTAGTGCAGCACCGCCGGGATGATCCCGGCCGCACCGTTCGTCGGCGCGGTGACCACCCGACCGCCGGCCGCGTTCTCCTCGTTGACCGCGAGCGCGAACAGCGTCACCCAGTCCATCGCGTGCAGCGGGTCGGGCGTCCCGGCGTCCGCCTCCAGGCCGCGCCGCAGCTCCGCCGCCCGCCGCCGAACCTTCAACCCCCCAGGGAGTACGCCGTCCCGCTCGCAGCCGCGCTGCACGCACTCCCGCATCACCCGCCAGATCTCCAGCAGACCGGCCCGGATGTCCGCCTCGCTGCGCCACGAGCGCTCGTTGGCCAGCATCACCTCGCTGATCGACAGGCCGGTGCGGCTGGTCACCTCCAACAACTGCGCCCCGGTCAGGAAGGGGTACCGCACCTGGGTGCTGTCCGGCTTGATCCGGTCCGCGCCGGCCGCCGCCTCGTCCACCACGAACCCGCCACCGACGGAGTAGTAGGTACGGCGGCGCAGCTCGGCGCCACTGTCGTCGTACGCCGCGAAGGTCATCCCGTTCGGGTGGTACGGCAGCGACCGGCGGCGGTGCAACGTCAGGTCCCGATCCGGGTCGAAGTCGATCTCGTGCGCGGCCAGGATGCTGATCCGCCGCTCCGCCCGGATCCGCTCGACCCGAGGACCGACGGTGTCCGTGTCGACAGTCTCCGGCGACTCGCCCGCCAACCCGAGCAGCACCGCCGGGCCGCTGCCGTGGCCGTGCCCGGTGGCCCCCAACGAGCCGAACAGCTCGGCCTGCACCCGTGCGACGTCGGTGAGCAGCCCGTCGGCCTTGAGCCCGGCGACGAACGTCCGCGCCGCCCGCATCGGCCCCACCGTGTGCGAGCTGGACGGCCCGATACCGACACTGAAGAGGTCGAAAACACTGATCATGGCTGCGCTTCCTCGCCGTCGTCCCGGCGTACGGGACCCGGCCGGGTCAGGACCGCCGAGCTGACGGCCCTGCTCATGATCGACCAGGGTAGGGGTCCGGCCGCCCGGGGTGTGGGTGGCCGATCTGCCAGCCTACCCGCCCAGCTCAACGCCCACCCGGCCACCGGGACGCGCACACCCACCCACCCCGCTCAGCCACCCACCCCGCCCACCCCGCCCGGCCCGACCGGCTCCGCCCGCCCCGCCCGCCCCGCCCGGCCCGCCCGGCCCCGCCGCAAGATCGCGCTCGATCCAGGATCTCAACACCGTTGCGTTAGAGCTGTAGCCGGCGGGTCATCCCGGGACGGGAAGTGCCCGATCGGGGAGCGGGTTGGGCCCGGCTTGGCGATCATGGAGTTGTGGTGCCAACTTTGGGGGTTTACGGGCGTTCTGTTACCCACCACAACTCCATGATCGGCGAGGCAGTGCTGGTCGACGAACAGCCGTTCCACCTAACGCAACGGCGTTGTCCAGGATCTAGTGGTCTCTCTCGTCCTCGATGCCACTACAGCCAGGATCGAGCACGATCTTCGTCCCGCCCTGACGGATGCCGTGTACGGCGGCTGCGGCGGGCCGCTCGGGGAGGCGTCAGCGAGGGGCTGCCCGGGTAAAGCACCTACGGGTCCACGGGTTGCCGCTCATCCTCAGGACCGAGGGCGAGGTGGCCACCCCCTTCTACCGTGGATTGCAGACGCGGCGCACCGCCGCAGAGTGGGAGTACGACGATGAGTCGCAAACTGGTCCGGCCCCGCGAGGGGCGCATGCTCGCCGGTGTCTGCGCCGGCCTCGGACGGCGGTTCGGCATGTCCGCCGGGATGGTCCGGCTGCTGTTCCTGCTGTCCCTGCTGCTGCCCGGCACCCAGGTGATCGTCTACCTGATCCTGTGGGTGCTCATGCCGAACGAGGACCGCTACCTGGCCTCCACCCAGCACTGACCCGCGCCCCACCAGCGCCCCCGTCGAGGCCAGAACCCCTGACCGTGAGGCAGCAACTTCACCGAAGTTGCTGCCTCACCGGCGTCAGAGGCAGCACCATCCCCGAAGTTGCACAGATCTTGCCCAGTGAGCACCAGGCGACGCCCGAGCGGCGGGGCGGCGCGCGGCGGGGCGCGGCGGGGCGGGGCGGGGCGGGGCATGCTCCTCTAGATCCACTCGGGTTTGCTGAAACCGGGGTGTCCGGAGGCTTGCGATACCCCGGTTTCAAGGAAGCCGAGTGGATCATGGCGTGCGCGTCGTGCCGAGGGATGCGCGAACCGGCGGCGCGGGGGCGTACCGGAGCGGGACTCAGCGGACGGGCGGCGGGAAGTACATAGCCGCGAGAGGGCGAGAAGGGCAGCGCCCGCTCCGACGGACGTCGGGGCGGGCGCTGCGGCGCTGCGGGCGTGACCGGCCTGACGGGTCAGGGGGCCGTGTAGGTGATGGTGATCTGCTGGTAGCCGAGGGAGCGCAGCAACCCTTCCAGCATCTTGCGGGTGTTCTCCTCGGCGCGGGCGGAGAGCCCACTGTCGCGGGCGGCGGCGGTGATCCGATCCTCGGCGAGCTGGTAGACCTGCTGCTGCCGGTTGGGGTCGTTGCCGACCAGGTCGCCGAGCCGGTTGAGCAGACCGCGCTGCTCGGCGAAGACGTAGCTCTTCTCCATGTTGAGGTTGGTCTCGCCGAGCTGCGGGGCGGGCAGCTTGATCTCGACGGACTTGCCGTCGGCGGAGGGGACGACGGCACCCTCACCGATCTTGGTGAAGTCGACGTACGCCTCGACACTGCCGGCCCCGACGAACAGGGTGCGCTCGTTGAGCAGGAAGTCCGGCACGTTGCGCCTGTCGTTCTGGGTGTCGACCACGACCTGGAAATTGCCCTCCGCGGCCACGTAGCGGCTGAGGTCCTGGATCGACTTCAGCAGCGGTGGCTGGCTGCGGTCGGTCTGCTCCTTGGCGAACGGGTTGCGGAACTCCGGCAGGAGGCCGGTCGCCTGGATGCCGAGCAGCACCACCACGGCCAGCGCGGCAGCGCCGAGCAGCAGGAGCAGGCCACGGGCCGCCCCACCACCACCGCCGAAGCCACCTGCGGTCGGGCCGCCGGGGGGCCCGACCGGAGGGTCACCGGGGCCGCCGGGGCCACCAGAACCGCCGAAGCCGCCCGGCGTATCCGTGGTCGGCTCGGGTGTAGCGGTCGACCGCTCCCGGAGGTCGTCGCCGGTCGGGTAACCGGGAAACTCCCTCGTGGGCTCGTTGCTGCCAGCGTCGCGGGCCATCACGCTCACCGTCCTCGTCAGACACGTCGTCTGTCAATGACGGTACGGCCCCACTACGACAGTCGCGCGTCGAGCGCCAGGACCGCACAAACGGGCAGGTCAGGCGAACGCGGAAAGCCCGGTGAGCCGTTGCCCGACGACCAGTTGGTGGATCTCGGAGGTGCCCTCGTACGTCAGCACGCTCTCCAGGTTGTTGGCGTGCCGCATCACCGGGTATTCGCCGGAGACGCCGTTGGCACCGAGGATGGTGCGGCACTGCCGGGCGATGGCCAGGGCCTCCCGGACGTTGTTCAGCTTGCCCACGCTGACCTGCTCGGGCCGGAGCCGGTGGGCGTCGGCGAGTCGACCCAGGTGCAGCGCGAGCAGTTGCCCCTTCACCAGCTCGACGGCCATGTCGGCGAGCTTCGCCTGGGTGAGCTGGAAGCCGGCGAGCGGGCGACCGAACTGGGTGCGGGTGGTGGCGTACGCCAATGTGGTTTCCAAACAATCGCGGGCGGCGCCGACCGCGCCCCAGACGATGCCGTACCGGGCTTCGGTGAGGCAGCTCAGCGGCGCCTTGAGCCCGACCGCCTCGGGCAGTTGGGCGTCCGCCGGAAGCCGGACGTCGTCGAGCGCGATCTCGCCGGTCACCGACGCGCGCAGCGACATCTTGCGGCGGATCTCCCAGGCCGTGACACCGGGTGTGTCCATGGGTACGGCGAAACCGCGCACGCCTTCGTCGGCGCGCGCCCAGATCACCGCGACGTCGGCGATCGGCGCGTTGGTGATCCACATCTTTGCGCCGGTGAGCAGCCAGTCGTCGCCGTCGCGGCGGGCCCGGGTGGTCATCGAGG
This sequence comes from Micromonospora sp. NPDC049171, assembly GCF_040648275.1. NCBI lineage: Bacteria > Bacillati > Actinomycetota > Actinomycetes > Micromonosporales > Micromonosporaceae > Micromonospora > Micromonospora sp. NPDC049171. Next base: position 43,080 of record NZ_JBEZDJ010000002.1, on the reverse strand, counting down.
CGGGGTCGGAGCCGTGGTCCGGTTCGGTCAGGCCGAAGCAGCCGATCGCCGCGCCGGTGGCCATCGACGGCAGCCAGCGTTGCTTCTGCTCCTCGCTGCCGTAGCGCCAGATGGCGTACATGGCGAGCGAACCCTGCACCGAGACCAGGGAACGGAGGCCGGAGTCCCCGGCTTCCAGCTCCTGGCAGGCCAGCCCGTACGCGACGGCGGAGGCGCCAGCGCAGCCGTAGCCGGTCAGGTGCATGCCGAGCAGCCCGAGCTTGCCGAACTCGAGGGCCAACTCCCGGGCCGGCACCCGGCCGTCCTCGTACCAGTCGGCGACGTGCGGTCGCACCCGGTCGTCGACGAGCTGGCGGACGACGTCGCGGATCTGCCGCTCCTCCTCGCCGAGCGACGAGTCCAGGTCGAGCAGATCGAGGGCACTCATGCCGTTACCTTAACGAAGCCTCAGCCGACACCGCAGCCTTCGACAACGAAGCCTCAGCCGACACCGCTCACTCGATCGGCCCGGAGAGCACCAGCACCCGCGCGTGGATCTGGTTGCGCTGTTGCAGGGCGGCGCGCAGGGCGCGATGCAGCCCGTCCTCCAGGTAGAGCCCGCCGTTCCACTGCACGACATGCGGGAAGAGGTCACCGTAGAAGGTGGAATCCTCGGCGAGGAGCTTGTCGAGCGCCAGCTCGCGCTTGGTGGTGATCATCTGATCGAGGCGCAGCGGGCGGGGCGGGATCTCCGCCCACTGCTTCAGGGTCAGGTTGTGCTCCGGGTAGGGACGCCCGTCCCGGACCGCTCTGAAGATCACGACGGCACGCTCCCCTCCCCGTGGCCGGGCCGACCGACAGCGCCGAGCCGGGCCGCGGCGGGCACCGCGCGGCGCGGCACCAATGACCGTGCCAGCCTAGCCGCCCAGCGCACGCTACGTTCTGCTCCCTGATGTCAGTTTCGCTACCGGTCGTCCGATCCGCATCCGGACGAACGGGACGTCGCGCTCAGCTCCACCGGCCGCGGCGGACAACCTCGTCCACTCCACGACGTCCACGGCGCAGCGACGGTGACCGATGGTCGGGTGCCCGGTAACCGATTGTGACGGCACCGATGGGCTGGTACTCCGCCGGCACCCCGAACGCGTCCCGGTAACTGGCCAGCCGCTGCGGGGCGATGCCGAAAAAACACGCCCCCAGCCCCTCGTCCACCGCGGTGAGCAACATCAGCAACGCCGCGAAGCCGGTGTCCACGTGCCAGTACGGCACCGGCCACCGCTCGGTGGACCGGTCCGTCCAGCCCTTGTCCGGCTCGGCGTAGCGCCGCAGGTACGCCGACTCGTTGGCGTGCGGCACCACGATCAGCGGCGCCCGGCGCATCCCCGCCAGCCAACGCTCCCGGCCACCGCCCTCCGGGGTGGTGGCCGCCCAGAACCGCTCCCGGTCGGCCGGCTCCTCCAGCACCAGGAAGCCCCAGCCCTGGGCGAAGCCGGCCGACGGGGCGCGGATCGCGTGGTCGAGCAGCCGATCCACCACGTCGGGCGGGACCGGACGGTCCGGGTCGTAGTTGCGCACCATCCGCCGACGTCGGACGACCTCGGCGAACTCCATCAGGCCCCGGGCCGGATGCCCCAGGCACCCCGCCAGGTCGTACCGGGCTTGAGCGTGAGCAGGTCCTTGCCCGACCGGAACGCGTCCGGCGGGCAGGTCATCGGCTCGATCGCCACCGAACGGCGGTGCCGGGCACCGGTGAGCGCGTCTCCGGTGAACACCTGCCACCAGCCGAACTCGGCATCGGCCCAGATGCTCACCCCGGTCGAGGAGTCCGGCGCGGCCAGGCTCACCGACGAGCCACCGTCGGCGTCGCGGATGACCTCACCGAAGCAGGAGTCCAGCACGGCCGCGCCGATCCGGCGGGGGCTGGTCCAGTCGTACTCGGTGCCGGCCACCGGGGTCACTCCGATCGGCAGCAGCCGACCGTCGACAAGCACCCGGCTCCGGGTGGGCAGCCGCAGGACCAGGTCGTCGACCGCGACGCCCGGCAGTTGCAGGTACGGGTGTACGGAGAAGCCGAACGGCACCGACTCGCCACCGATGTTCGTCACCTCGTGCTCGGCGCGCAGACCGTCCGCGCCGACGCTCCACAGGCTGAGCAGCCGCAACGGCCACGGGTAGCCGGGCTGCGGCGGCAGGTCGTAGCCCAGGGTCACCGCGTCCGCCGACTGCTCCAGCAACTGCCACGACACCCAGTTGACCAGCCCGTGGATCGCCACGTGCCGCTCCGGCTCGGTCAGCGGGAGCTGGTGCGTCCGCTCGCCGAACGAGTAGCGGCCATCGCTGATCCGGTTCGGCCAGGGTGCCAGCACCTGCCCGGCGCAGCCGGGGCAGACCTCGTCGGTCTGGTACCCGTCGACCAGGTCGACACCGTCGTGCCGGTACGTCCGGAGCCCACCACCCACCTCCACGATGACGGCCTCGTGGCCGGCGGCGGAGATGGTCCACTGGGCACCGGAGAACGCGCGCTGCTCGGGGCTTTCCATGTCGGCGACCCTAACCGGTCAGGTCCGGTCCCCGCTCGACGCCGCCGCCCGGTAGCGAAGCAGTGCCGGGAACGCGACCGCGAGCACCACGACGAGCACCGCCGAGGCGAGCCCGCCGGCCACCCAGGCCACCCCGCCACCGAACCCGGCGGCCATCGTGCCGGCCCGCAGGTCGCCCAGCCGCGGGCCACCGGCCACCACCACCGTGTTGACGCCCTGGAGCCGGCCGCGCATCCGGTCCGGTGCGTAGACCAGCAGCATCGACTGCCGCAGCACCGCGCTGACCAGGTCGGCGGCACCGGCCACGGCGAGCAGCAGGACCATCAGCCAGAGTTGGTGGGCCAGCCCGGCCGCGGCGATGGCGAGGCCCCAGGCGACCACCGCGACCACCAGGCCGAGGCCCTGCCGGCGGAGCCGGCCGATCCAGCCGGAGGTCAGCCCACCGATCATCGAGCCGATCGCGATGGCGCTGTAGAGCAGGCCGACCGCTCCGCCGCCACCGAACCTCTCGTGCGCGATCTCCGGAAAGAGCGCCCGTGGCATCGCCAGGATCATCGCGATCAGGTCCACCCCGAAGGAGAGCAGCAGCACCGGCGTGGTGGCCAGGTAGCGGAAACCGTCGACCACGCTGGCCAGGCCGGCGCGGCGGGGCTCACCGTCGGCGGTCGGCTCGGGCGGCAGCGCGGGCAGGCGCAGCGCCGCCCAGAGCATCGCGGTGAACAGCACCGCGTCCAACCCGTACGCGATCGGCAGGACCACCGTGGTGTCCGGCGACGCGGCGAGGATCAGGCCGGCGGCGAGCGGGCCGGCGACCGACGCGGCGGTGAAGGTCGTGTAGTTCAGGGTGGTGGCGGAGGCCACCAGGTCGTCGGGCACCAGCCGGGGCAGCATGGCGCTGCGGGCCGGCGAGCTGATCGCGAACGCCACCGACTGCACCGCCATCAACGCCAGCAGCAACACCGGGCTGCCCACGTTCAGCAACGCCTGGACCAGCAGACCGAGGGTGGATGCCCAGAGCAACAATGAGCCGCCGAGCAGCACCGCACGGCGGTCGCGGGCGTCGGCGACCGCACCACCCCAGAGCCCGAAGACCAGCAACGGTACGAAGGCAGCCACGCCCAGCAGGCCCACCCAGAACGAGTCCCGGGTCAGGGCGTACATCTCCACCGGCACCGCGACGGCGGTGAACTGGAAACCGAACATCGCCACGGTGTTGCCGAGCCAGAGCCGCCGGTACGCGGGCACCCGCAGCGGGCGGACGTCGATCGCCCAGCGGCGCGCTCCGCGCGACCGGGCCTCCCGCACACCCGTCACGGCGCCAGCCGCTCGACGGTCCAACCACCCTCGTCGAGGCGGCGGAAGCGGAGCCGGTCGTGCAGCCGGCCGGCCCGACCCTGCCAGAACTCCACCGACTCGGGTCGCACCCGCAACCCGCCCCAGTGCGGCGGGGTCGGGATCTCGGCCTGGTCGGCGAACCGCTCGGCCGCCTCCTGGTACCGCTCCTCCAACGCCGCCCGGCCGGACACCACCTGTGACTGTGGGCTGGCCCAGGCACCCAGTTGGGAGCCGCGCGGCCGGCTGGCGAAGTAGGCCGCACTCGTCGCGCGGTCGACGGGTGTGACAGGTCCGGCGACCACCACCTGCCGCTGCATGGGAAACCACGGAAAGACCAGGCTGGCGTACGGATTGGCGGACACCTCGACGCCCTTGCGCGACTGGTGGTTGGTGAAGAAGACGAAGCCCTCCGGGTCGTACCCCTTGAGCAGCACCGTCCGGCCGCTCGGCCGGCCGGCCGAGTCGGCGGTGCCCACCACCATGGCGTTCGGTTCGGGTAGCCCGAAGGCCACCGCGTCGGCGAACCAGCTGGCGAACTGGCTGTGCCAGTCAGCGGCCAGGTCAGCCTCGGTCAGGCCCAGGTCCGCGGCGTACTCGTTACGCATCGCGGCCGGGGTGGGTGTGTCGCCCGTCACGTCGCCACTCCTTTTCGGCAGGTCCGCCGGCGCCCTCCCGCGCTGGCCAGCCCGCACCGCCCAGTCTCACCGAGTCCGACGGAGAATGCGCGTCCGGGGATGTCGCGTGCAGCACAGTCGCCCTGGGTCGCGTATCCGGTTACCCAGCAGGCAAGATGTTGCGAACACATCCCTGATGGTCGCCTAGAGGGCGCTCGGCCGACCGGGCCGGATAAGCCGACCGGGCGCACCGACCAGATCCAGGAGAGCGACATGGCCGATTTCAAACCCGGGCTGGAGGGCGTCGTCGCCTTCGAGACCGAGATCGCCGAACCCGACCGCGAGGGTGGCGCGCTGCGCTACCGCGGGGTCGACATCGAGGATCTGATCGGTCAGGTCTCGTTCGGCAACGTGTGGGCGCTGCTGGTCGACGGTCGGTTCGGGCCGGGTCTGCCTCCGGCGGAGCCGTTCCCGGTGCCGGTGCACTCCGGTGACATCCGCGTCGACGTGCAGTCGGCGGTCGCCATGCTCGCCCCGTACTGGGGGCTCAGCCAACTGCTGGACATCTCCGACGAGCAGGCTCGCGAGGACCTCGCCCGGGTCTCGGTGACCGCGCTCTCCTTCGTCGCCCAGTCCGCCCGGGGCCTCGGCCTGCCGGCGGTGCCGCAGAAGGAGATCGACAAGGCGCAGACCATCGTCGAGCGGTTCATGAAGCGGTGGCGCGGCGAGCCCGACCCGCGGCACGTCAAGGCCGTCGACGCGTACTTCATCTCGGCCGCCGAGCACGGCCTGAACGCCTCCACCTTCACCGCTCGCATCGTCGCCTCCACCGGAGCGGACGCGGCGGCCTGCATCTCGTCGGGCATCGGTGCCCTCTCCGGCCCGCTGCACGGTGGCGCGCCCTCCCGGGTGCTCACCATGCTGGAGGCGGTGGAGCGCAGCGGCGACGCGGAGGGTTACGTCAAGGGCGTGCTCGATCGCGGCGAGCGGCTGATGGGCTTCGGCCACCGCGTCTACCGCGCCGAGGACCCGCGGGCCCGAGTGCTCCGGCGCACGGCCAAGGAATTGAGCGCACCGCGCTTCGAGATCGCCGAGGCGCTGGAGAAGGCGGCGCTCGCCGAGCTGCAGGCCCGCCGCCCGGACCGGGTGCTGGCCACCAACGTCGAGTTCTGGTCGGCCGTCGTACTGGACTTCGCCGAAGTGCCGGCGCACATGTTCACCTCGATGTTCACCTGCGCGCGGATGGGCGGCTGGAGCGCGCACATCCTGGAGCAGAAGCGCCTGCAGCGGCTGGTGCGTCCGTCCGCCCGCTACGTCGGCCCGGAGACCCGCAAGCCGTCCGACGTCGAAGGCTGGGTCGCCATCCCGCACGGCGTCTGACCTGTACGGAAGGGCCCCGCTTATCGCCTGGCGATGGGCAGGGCCCTTTTTTGCGTACACCGGGCGGTCCCCCGCCGAGGTGTGGCGAAGGACTCAGCCCAGTCCTCGGGGGCCCGGCTTCCACCGATGGGTCCGAGTGCGAGGATGAGGGCCGGCAGTGTCGCCGGGCCCGCCCTCGCCCTTGCGGAAGGATCTTCAAGACCGTGGCTGACGCACCGACCATCCGGATTCCCGATGACCTCAAGCCCGCCGACGGCCGTTTCGGCTGCGGGCCGTCCAAGGTCCGCCCAGCGGCGGTGTCCGCACTCGCCGAGGTCGCCACCAGCTACCTGGGCACCTCGCACCGGCAGAAGACGGTCCGCGACCAGGTGGCCCGGCTGCGCTCCGGCATCGCCGAGTTCTTCGCGCTGCCCGAGGGTTACGAGGTCGTGATCGGCAACGGCGGCACCACCGCGTTCTGGGAGGTCGCCACCTTCGGCCTGATCCGCGACCGGGCCCAGTTCGCCAGCTTCGGCGAGTTCGGCGCCAAGTTCGCCAAGTCGGTCAAGGACGCGCCGTTCCTCGGTGACCCGACCGTCCGCAAGGCCGACGCGGGCAGCGCCCCGACCCTGGTCGCCGAGTCCGGTGTGGACGCGTACGCGACCCCACAGAACGAGACCTCCACCGGCGTGGCCGTGCCGATCAGCCGGGTGGCCGGGGCGGACGAGGGCTCGTTGCTGCTTGTCGACGCGACCTCCGCGGCGGGTGGCCTGGACGTCAACGTCGGCGAGACCGACGTCTACTACTTCGCTCCGCAGAAGTGCTTCGGCTCCGACGGGGGCCTGTGGCTGGCCCTGATGTCACCGGCAGCGCTGGAGCGCGCCGCCGAGATCAAGGCGTCCGGGCGCTACATCCCCGCCTTCCTCGATCTGGTCACCGCGATCGACAACTCGCGCCTGGAGCAGACCTACAACACCCCGGCGCTGGCCACCATCTTCCTGGCCGCCGAGCAGACCGACTGGATGAACGCGCAGGGTGGCCTGTCCTGGGCGGCCAAGCGCACCGCCGAGAGCGCCGCCACGGTGTATGGCTGGGCGGAGCGGTCCAGCGTGGCCACCCCGTTCGTCACCGACCCGGCGCTGCGTTCCAACGTGGTCGCCACGATCGACTTCGCCGACGGGGTGGACGCCACCGCGATCGCGAAGGCGCTGCGCGCCAACGGCATCGTCGACACCGAGCCGTACCGCAAGCTCGGTCGCAACCAGCTGCGGGTGGCGCTCTTCCCGGCCGTCGAGCCGACGGACGTCGAGGCGCTCACCGCGTCCATCGACTACGTCATCGAACGACTCTGACGTTCGTCACGGTCGGTGTTCGTGGGGGCCTCCACGGACACCGACCGTGATCATCGTTGCAGCTCAGTCGCGACATGCCGGGTGTCGCTTCCCCCACCCCGAGACAGATGCGCGTACGGTGGTCCGAGACGCCTGGGTGGCCGACTCGTGGCGTGCGGCCAGCGAAGCGGGACGGAGGCAACGCTATGCGCCCAGTACGCTTCGTCGCCCTCTCCGAGGACGGCCATGCCCTGGTTCTCGCCGACGAGGTCGGGCGGTTGCTCGCCCTGCCGATCGACGACCGGATCTCGGGGGCGCTGCACGCCGAGCCCGGCGCGCCGCCGCTGCCGGCGGCACCGACCACCGTCGACCCGACTCCCTCACTGTCCCCTCGGGACATCCAGGCCCGCATCCGCTCCGGTGAGTCCGCCGAGGACGTCGCCCGGATCGCCGGGGTGCCGGTCGACCGGGTGCTGCGCTATGCCGGCCCGGTCCTCCAGGAGCGGGCGATGCTCGCCCAGCACGCCCGCCGCACCCGGCTCAAGGGCGCGGAGAAGCCCACCCCGCTCGCCGAGGTGGTCAACGGTCGGTTGAGCCAGCACGGCATCGACACCGAGAAGATCTCCTGGGACGCGTACCGGCGGGACGACGGCACCTGGCGGATCATCGCCACCTGGCCGTCCGGCAAGGCCACCGCGCAGGCCATCTGGGATCTCGACAAGACCCGGCAGTCGGTCGCCCCGCACGACGACATGGCGCAATACCTGTGCGCCGAGCGGCCCACGCCGATCCTCGGCCAGGAGCCGGCACCGGAGCGGGGCGGGCACGGCCTGCCCGGTCCCTCGCGCGGCGAGCCGAGCCGTGGTGGGCACGGGTTGCCGGCGGCGTCCGAGCATCCGCGCCCGGGCCGGGATCCGATCCGGGCCGGCCGGGACGCGCTGCTCGCCTCACTTGACCGCCCGCTGGGCGCCTCGTCGGGTCGTGGCCTTGAGCCGCGTACCCCTGCTGCTCTTGCTGGTTCGGACGCGCCTCGGCAGCGGCCGGTCGGCGGGGGTGCCGCCGCGCTGCTCGGCGGTGGCCAGGGGTCGGCCTTCGACGACGACTCGGACGCGCCCAAGGAGGTGCCGGCCGTGCCGTCGCTGGCGGTGCTGCGGCCCCGCCGCACGGGCGCGGCGGCGGCCGCCGGTGGCGAGTCCACAGATGCCAACGGCAAGCCCCGCAAGCGCCTGCCGAGCTGGGACGACGTGCTCTTCGGCAGCGGGCCGGCGGCACGCGAGTCTTCCTGACGCGTCGCGTCGGCGGGTGGTGAACGGCCACCCGCCGACGCGGAACGCGTGGCCTCACCGAGGGTCTTCAGCGCCCTCGACGGCGTGGCCGGCGACCTCGCGTACGGCCTGGGCGACGGCCGGAAAGTCCTTCTTGAGGATCGCACCGTGGTTGCTGGCGACCTTCGCGGCGATCTGGATGTGCGGGTTGCGGGCGGTCGCCGCGTCGAGGCTGGCACGGATCTTCTCCTGTTCGTCACCGCGGCTGCCGAGCGACGTGCCGGAGGCGACGACGTACCGCACCGGGACGGTGATGCCGTCCAGCACGGGGCCCAACTCGCGCTCACGGGAAAGTCTGCCCAGCTCGATGTTGCTGTCCGCCATCTGGGCGGCATTCATTCGCGGGGTCAGACCGGTGGGGCGCAGCAGCGGCATGAACACGTTCATCCGTCGGAACATCTTCCGGATCCGCTGCTCCATGGCCTCGTCGAGCCAGTCGTGCGGGAACGCGCCGTCGACCAGGACCGCGCCGAGAGCGCGCTCCGGGTTCCGGTTGACCCAGTGCGCCCCGACGACCGCCCCGTAGGACCAGCCGACCACCAGCGCGCGGTCCACACCCCGGGCGGCGAGGACGGCGTCGACGTCGCGGACGGCGGCCTCGAAGGAGTAGTCCGTCGAGCGCTTCGACTTCCTGCCGCGAGCCCGCTCGTCGTAGGTGATGTGCCGCCAACCGGTGCCCAGGTCGGCGATGACCCGACGCCAGTACCCCTGGGTGGCGAACTGACCGTTGAGGTAGACCACGGGGACACCGGGACCGCCGGTGTCGGTGACGGCCAGGGCCGTGTCGTCGACCGGCACCAGGCCGGTCCACGTCGAACTGGTCGCGGACATGCTGTTGTTCGTCATCGTGATCCGTCCTGTTCAGAGGCTGCGGGCGGCGATGTCGCCGCGGGAGGTGGTGGCGCGGATGTCCAGTGCGGTGGTGCCGTCGTTGCGGAGGGCGTTGTTGACCCGACCGTGGCCGGTGCCGGCGTCCAGCGCGGCCGAGACGCCGGCGGCGGCGGCGACCGAGATGTCGCCGGACTGGGTGGTCAGCACGACGGTGCCGTGCGTGGCTTCGGCGATCCGGATGTCGCCCCTGGTGGTGCTGATCTCCGCAGGGCCGGTGAGCCGACCGACCTCGACGTCGCCGTCGATCGCGGTGAGGCGGACGCTCGCCGCCTCGTCGATCTTGATCTGGCGGTACGCGCCGTCGAAGGTCACGTCGCCGAGGCGCCCGACACCCCGCAGCTCGGCGCTGGCGGCCTTGGCGTCGATGCGGGAGCCGGCGGGCAGTCGGACGGTCACCTGCAGGGATCCGGAGGGACCGACGAGCGGGCTGCCGGGGGGTGCGGCAGTGATCCGCAGGACGCCGTCGGCGTACGTGACGGTGGCCTGTTCGGCGGCCCTGGTGTCGCGGCTCCTGGTCGGGTCGGTGGGCAGGATCTCGACAGTGGTGTCGACGCGGTCCGCGGCGATGAGCTGGATGCGCCCGGCGGGGATGGTCAGGATGGCGGAGATCGGGGCGGGGGTGTCGAACGTCTTCATCATGCTCTCCGGTGCTCGTGCGTCGTTTCTCATATCGGAAACGCTACGTTGCTTTCCAATATCAGGCAACAAGCTCGTTGCGTTCCAGGAGGACTTTCCCAGCTCAGATCACGCCAATCATTGCAACAAGGGTGCCGCCTAATGCAACGACCGCAGCCGCGCCTGTTGCAATGGACCAGAAGTGAACGCTATGGTGAAGGGGCCACCAGGCCGCCACGAGGGATCACCAGGGAGATCAGATGCCGGGAGGCCGACTCACCCAGCAGGAACGCCAGCAGATCGCGCTGGGGCTGGTCGACAGCCTTCCCTACGCGGAGATCGCCCGGCGTCTCGACCGTCCCACCTCGACGATCACCCGCGAGGTGATGCGCAACGGCGGCCCCCTGGGCTACCGCGCCGACCTGGCGCACCGCGCCACCGAACGCCGCGCCCACCGGCGCAGACCAGCCGCCGCCCGCCCGACGGCAGCGGTCCTCCCGCAGCACGGGCGCGACGCCGAGGCCGTCGCGGACTACGAGGAGGCCTTCACCACCGTCCTCATGGCGTCGGGCCTGAACAAGATGGGGGCCCGCGTGTTGACCTGCCTGTTCACCACCGACGCGGGCGCCCTCACCGCGTCCGAGCTGGCCCAGCGCCTTCAGGTCAGCCCGGCGTCCATCTCCAAGGCGATCACCTTCCTGGAGGGCCAGAGTCTGGTCCGCCGGGAACGCGACGAACGCCGCCGCGACCGCTATGTCGTCGACAACGAGCTCTTCTACCAGGCCACGATCGCCAGCGCCCGCGCCAACGACCAGCTCGTCGCCACCGCGCGGCAGGGCGTCGCCCTCCTCGGTGCGCACACCCCGGCCGCCGCCCGCCTGGAAAACATCGCCCGTTTCCTCGACTTCATGAGCGAGAGCATCGTCCGCGCCGCCGAACAGGCCCGCGAAGTCCTCCGCAGCGGGCCCGAGACTGCCGCTGCCCCACCGATCTCGGCCCAGGGGCAGGTGCCCGTGCGGGTCGTCGTGCCGACCGCACCGGATCAGAGCGGCCAGGCGGCGAGCCGGTCGTAGCGCGAGCCTCGGGAGTCGAGCTGGCTGCGCATCAGCAGCAGCTCGGTCGCCGGCCACTCCGGGCCCTGGTAGTCGTCCAGTGCGGCCCGGTCGGCCTCGACGTCGGCCGGGTCCATCCGATCGCCGGGCCGGGCCACGGTCAGGTGTGGGCGAAACGGCCTGGCGTCGCACGGCAGCCGAGCCTGCCGCAACCGGGCCCGGACCAGCCCGGCCAGCACGTGCAGCGCCTCGACCTCGCCGCGCAGGCCCACCCAGAGCACCGTCGACCGGCCCTGACCGAACCGGCCACCGCCGCCGAGGCTGAGCCGGGCTAGGGCGTGCCGGCCGGCACCGAATCCCTCGGCGGCCAGCCCGAGCGCACTCCGCACCTCGACCAGCCGGGCCGCCTCGACGTCGCCGAGGTAACCCACTGTGACGTGCAGATGGGCCGGATCGGCGAGCCGGACGTCGACGCCGGCGGCGGACGCCGCGCCAACCCGTAGCCGCGCGACCTGCGCGCCGAGGTGGTCGACCGACTCGGCGGGCGGGTAGACCGCGACGAAGAGCCGCAACCGGGGCTCAGCGGTGCCGTTGCCAGTGCCCGGCTCGGGCCGCGGGCAGGGCCAGCCCGGCCGCGTGCAGCACACCCTCCACCCGGACCCGCTCGATCTCCTGGTCGACGCCCTCCAACTCGGCGAGGTGTTCGGTGATGCCGAGGGCCCGGCAGGCCAACCGGAGTCGATCGTCGTACGCCTGCAGGAGCGCGCCGTGCCAGACCATCGACCGGCCGGTGCCACCGAGTCGCTGACCACCGAGGCGGCGCAGGTCGGCGGCGAGCTGCTCCAGGGGCCGACGGTCGACACTGTCGAAACCGCTCAGGTCGATGTCCCGGGTCAGCGCGTCGGCCTCGACGGCCCGGTCGAGGCGGGCGATGGTGCGCTTCTCCCGGCTGCGCTCACGCCACTCGGACCAGCCGCAGACGACCCGGTCGAGGATCTCGTCGTAGCAGAAGAGCAGGGCGAACGCCGCCGGCAGACTGGCGACGGCAAGGAACGCCAGGGCCAGCATCAGCGCGCGTCCGACTCCCACGTATCGACGCTAAGCCCCATCGTGCCGCCCCGCCAGCGATTTGGCCGCATCCGCACAATCCGTACAACGAGACTGCCGCGGTTGCTTCGCCGAACCTCAGCAGTCGGTAGAGGTCACGTAGAAGCGGGGCATCGGGAGCACCCGGAAACGCAGCCGGGCACCGGAGCGGCGCAACTGCCAGGTGAGGGCGATCAGCGCGGCGGCCAATGAGATCAACGCGCCCATCCAGATGCTGGCCCCGGCACCGAAGTGCTCCGCGACCCAGCCGATCAGCGGCGCGCCGACCGGGTTGGTGCCCAGGAACACCAGCACCCACAGGGACATCACCCGACCCCGGAAGGCCGCGTCCACGCCCAACTGAACCCGCTGGTTGGCGGCCTGGGCGAAGAAGACCATGAAGAAGCCGGTCGGCACCAGCAGCACCACGACCAGCCAGTACGCCGAGGCGAGGCCGACCAGGGTGCCGAAGCTGGCGCAGGCGATCGCCGCACCGAGCACCAGCCAGACCGACGGGCGGCTGCGCCGGCCGGTGCCGCTGAGTGCTCCGCCGAGCGCACCGACGGCCAGCGCCGTGCTGAACAGGCCGAAGGAGGCGGCACCGGTGTGGAAGACCGTCTTCGCCAGCGCGGCCAGGGTGAGCTGGAAGTTGAAGAGCGACATGCCGATCACCGACATGACCGCCATCGGCAACAGCAGGTCGGGCCGACGCCACACGTACCGCAGCCCGTCGATGACCCGTGCGGACGCCCGCTCGTCGCGCGGCAGCAGGGCGTCGCGGTGCAGGTCGGCGGTGCGCATCCGGACGACGTTGACGAGGGGAGCGATCGAGCTGACGGCGGTGAAGAGGAACACCGGGCCGACGTCGAACGCGGCGATGGCCAGGCCGGCGACGGCCGGGCCGACGATCCGGGCCGAGTTGAACACGGCGGCGTTCAGCGACAGCGCGTTGGGCAGCAGGGGCGTGCCGACGAGTTCGGAGACGAACGCCTGCCGGACCGGGGTCTCCACGGCGTTGGCCGTGCCGAGCAGCGCGGCGAAGGCGAACACGTGCCAGAGCTGCACCAGGTCGGTGAGGACCAGCAGGGACATGCCGAGCGCCAGCAGGCTCCAGAAGGCGTTGGCGGCGAACAGCAGCACCCGCTTGTCGTACCGGTCGGCGAGCCGGCCGGAGAGCAGGGTGAGCAGCAGCACCGGGGTGAACTGGCAGGCCGTGACCACGCCCAGCGCGGTGGCCGAGTTGTTGGAGAGGTCGAGGACGAGCCAGTCCTGGGCGATGAACATCATCCAGACGCCGATCAACTTGATCAGCTGCCCGGATGCGAAGAGGCGGTAGTTGCGGACCTGTAGGGACTGGAACATCGTGCTCAGCTTGGCCTGCACTCTTGGTGCGCCTCCTTCAGGACGTACACGTCATCGACAGGTGACGGCACGGCCCGGTGGGGCTGAGTGCGGCTTAGGCGCGAGCGAGCTGCTGGAGAATCTCGGCGGCCCTCTGCAGGGTCTCCCGTTCGTCCTCGTCGAGCGCGGCCAGCCGGTGGGCCAGCCACTCGTCGCGGGCCCGCTCGAACTGGTCGAGCACGGCGTGCCCCCCTTCGGTCGCCGCGAGGATGACCTGCCGACCGTCGGTCGGATGGGGGGTCCGCCGCACGAGGCCGCGGTCCTCCAACTTCCCGACGATCTTGGTCATCGTCGGTGGCTGCACCCGTTCGACATCGGCCAGCTCCCGGGGGGTCATCGCACCCGCCAGCCGCAGGCTGGTGAGCGCGGAGACCTGGGTGACCGTGAGGTCGCCGACCGGTCGGGCCTGGCGGACCCGCCGGTTGAGTCGGGTGATCGCATCACGCAACTGGGGGGCCAGCTGCGCCGGTGGCACGCGTTTCGCCGTCACCGTCCGCTCCGTCACAGTAGTTAGCTTAACTAATGAGCATGGCTAACGACATCGGTTATGACCAGGCTCACGAGGAGGTTAGTGCTGCTCCGGGCGGGGAATCCTGTTCGGCTCCCCGCCCGGACGGGCGTCAGAGCACCAGCGATTCGATCGGCCCACGCAGGAAGTACAGCACGAACAGCGCGGCCACCCCGTACAGCAGCGGATGCACCTCCCGGGCCTTACCCCGGGCCAGCTTGAGCACCACGAAGGTGATCAGGCCGGCACCGATGCCGTTGGAGATGGAGTAGGTGAACGGCATCAGCACGATCGTGAGGAACGCCGGGATGGCGATCTCGTAGTCGGACCAGTCGATGGTCCGGACCGCGGTCATCATCAGGAAACCGACGACCACCAGGGCCGTCGAGGCCGCCTCGAACGGCACGACCACCACCAGCGGCGCGAGGAACATCGCCAGCAGGAAGAGCACGCCGGTGACCAGGCTGGCCACCCCGGTCCGCGCACCCTCCGCGACACCGGCGGCACTCTCGATGTACGACGTGTTGCTGGAGGTGCTGGCCGCACCGCCGGCCGCCGCGGCGATCGAGTCGACGAGCAGGATCTCCTTGGTACGCGGCGGGGTGCCCTGCTCGTCGAGCAGGCCGCCCTCCTGGCCCACCGCCACCATCGTGCCCATGGTGTCGAAGAAGTCCGTGATCAGCAGCGTGAAGACGAACATCAGCACGACCACCCAGCCGGCACGCCCCCACGAGTCGAGCACGTTGAACTTGCCGAGCAGCGACAGGTCCGGCAGGTCCACCACCGTCTTCGGCAGCTCCGGCACGTTCAGCGCCCAGCCCTTCGGGTTGGGCTTCCCGTCCACGAACGACGGGCCGATGTTGCCGACCGCCTCCACGATCACCGCGAGCACGGTGGAGGCGAGGATGCCGATCAGGATCGCACCCTTCACCCGGCGCACCACGAGCACCAGCGTGATCAGCAGACCCACCACGAAGACCAGCAGCGGCCAGCTCACCAGCTTGCCGCCGATGCCCAGGCCGACCGGGACCGTGGTGTTCGCGGCGTCCGGGAGCCGCCGGACGAAACCGGCGTCCACCAGACCGATGATGGTCAGGAACAGACCGATACCGACCCCGATCGCGGTCTTCAGCTGCGTCGGCACCGAACGGAACACCGCGGTCCGCAGACCGGTCAGCACCAACACCGCGATGAGCACACCCTCGATGACCACCAGGCCCATCGCGTCGGCCCAGGTCATCTCGGGAGCGATCTCGTACGCGATGAGCGCGTTGACACCCAGACCGGCGGCCAGCGCCAGCGGGAACCGGCCGACCACACCCATCAGGATGGTCATCAGGCCGGCGACCAACGCGGTCGCGGCGGCCAGCGCGGGAATCGGCAGGGTCTTGCCGTCACCGTCGACGGCGCCACCCAGAATCAGTGGGTTGAGCACCACGATGTACGCCATCGTGAAGAAGGTCGCCAGGCCACCGCGTACCTCACGGCTCATCGTCGAGCCACGGGCGGAGATCTCGAAGAACCTGTCGAAACCGTTACGGGGATGAGCGGGAGTGGGAGGTGTGCCGTTCTCGGGCGGCGCTACTGCCATCGGGTCCTCGCAGGTGATCTTCCGGTTGTCGCGCGCATCGTCCCAGATCACAAGTGGGCAGGGGAAGTGGATCGCGTACGCTTGCCGAATGCCGAACGAGCAACCACCGCGGCCCGCACCACTGGACCCGCCGATGGTGCCGTTCGCTCTCGCCGGGTTGGTCGCGTGGGCGGTGGCCGGGCTGGTCCTGCTGATCTTCTTTCGGGGCTGGCTGACCGACCATGGTCACCAGAACTGGCTCTGGACCTGCCTCGCCGGTTTCCTGTGGGGCTTCCCGGGGCTCGCCGCGATGATGCGCCACGACGCCAACCGCCGCCGGCGACGCGCGAGCTGACCCCACCACCGCACCCGGGTCACCCCGGCGCGAACGGTCAGGAGTGCCCGTACGGCTCCGCCGGCTCGGTCGTCTCCACCGAACCCGGGGCGCGACTGACCGACATGGCCTCCACCGCACTGTCGTCGTACACCGTCGGTAGTTCTTCGACGGCGGTCTCGGCCGCCTCAATCAGCGTCTCGGAGTGGGCGCCGCAACCGTGGTCGGCGCTCACCACCCGGCCGTCGTCGGGGGCGTAGAAGTTGCCGCACGCCCCGAACGCCTGCCGCATCGCACCGGCCAACGGCAGGTAGAAGCCGCAGGTGCCGCAGCGGGCGGAGGCCGGGGCTGCCGTGGAGATGGGCGCCTCGGGGCCGTGGTCGCCGTCATACCAGCGCTGCGCCGCCTCGATGCGACCCTCCCGGGAGAGCACCCGCGCTCGCCCGAGGCCCAACTCCCACGCGGTCTCCTCGACCGCCGGGTCGTCGGAGAGCAGGTAGCCGGGGACCAGCCGATCGTCGTCCGGCGAGGTCGGCAGCAGGTCGCCCGGGCCCAGATCGCCCGGCTTGAGCCGCTCCTGCCAGGGCAGCCAGCCCGGCGCGAGCAGCGCGTCCGGGCCGGGCAGCAGGACCGTCTCGCAGATGGTCACCGTCTTGCTGCGCGACACGCGGGTGACGGTGACCGCCCACCGCCAGCCGCGATAGCCAGCGAGGCGACACTCGAAGTAGTGGGTCACCAGCCGTTCACCCTCGGCCACAACCTGCAGGTGGTCGCCGACGTCGTCGGCGTCCACCTCGGTGATGCCAGCGCGGGCCACCTCGACGGCGGCGGCGCAGACCTGGTCGAGACGGGCGGCGCGGGTGGAGGCGGGCCTGGTCACCTCACCATTGTTCCCCATGCGCCCCGCAGGGGTGACAGTGACTCCCGGGGAACCTTTCCCCGTGGTGGCGCGGCGTACCCGGATCGGATGGGCGAGGATGGTGCACATGCCGTCGTACTCCCGCTCCGGGCGATCCGTCCTCGGTCGGACCGTCGGCACCGGGATCCGTGCTGTTCGTCTGCTGTTGCGTGGTTCGGTGGGCAGCGGCCGTTGGGTGACCCGGCGGGCCGGTCGGGCCCGGGCCCGGGGTGCCGGCGGCGAGGTCGGCATGGTCCGGCTGTTCGACCTGCACGCGGTCTCCTGTGCCGGTGACACGCTGATCGCCATCGGCCTGGCCGGGACGATCTTCTTCAACGTCCCGCTCGGCGAGGCCCGCAGCAAGGTCGCGCTCTACCTGCTGGTGACCATGGTGCCGTTCGCCATGCTCGCCCCCGTGGTGGGCCCACTGTTGGACCACTTCCGGCACGGCCGGCGGTACGCCCTGGCCGCCACGATGCTCGGCCGCGCGTTCCTGGCCTGGTTGATCTCCGACTACATCCACGGTTTCGGGCTCTATCCGGCCGCGTTCGGGGTGCTGGCACTGTCCCGGGCGTACGGCGTGGCCCGGTCCGCGGCGGTGCCCCGGTTGTTGCCGGAGGGGCTCGGCCTCTCCCAGGTGGGTGCCCGGGCCAGCGTCTACGGCACGGTCGCGGGCGCGTTGGTGGCGCCGATCGGGTTGGCCGCGTTCTGGTTCGGCCCACAGTGGCCGCTGCGCGTCGCGTCGGTGATCTTCCTGATCGGCATGGTGATCTCCCTGCGGTTGCCGCCGAAGGCCGACTCGGAGCCACCGGAGCGGGTGCCCCGGCCGCTGCGGGCGCTGGGCCGCCGCGGCGGCGATCGCCCGCTGGGTCGGGGTCGTCCCGCCGGTCGAGTGGTGATCGCCACCCTGATCGGTGCCGGGACGCTACGCGCGGTGTACGGCTTCCTGCTGCTCTTCCTCGCCTTCGCGATCAAGAAGGGTGACCTGACCACCGTGGCGTTCGGCCGGGATCTGGGGGCCGAGTGGGCGTTGGGGGTGGTCGGCGGGTCGCTCGCGGTCGGCACCTTCCTGGCCACCGCCATCGGCACCCGACTACGCATCCACCGACCGACCGCCATCCAGTCCAGCAGCATGATCATCGTGGCGGGGGTGGCGGTGCTCACCGTCATCCACTTCTCGCTGGTGATGGTCGCCCTGCTCTGCCTGGTCGCGGCGTTGGTCAGCGGGATTTCCAAGCTGGCCGTGGACGCCTCCATCCAGGAGCGCATCCCGGAGCGGCTGCGGGCCAGCTCCTTCGCCCACTCCGAGACGGTGCTGATGCTCGCCTTCGTCGCCGGAGGAGGGTTGGGCCTGGTCCCGTTCGACGGCCGGATGGGCATCGCGGTCGCCGCCGGGGTGGGTGTCCTGGCCGCGATCCGGGGTGTGCTGGTCGCCGCCCGGCTACGCGGCGAGAAGCTGGCCGGCCGACCGCTCGGCGACGACGAGCTGACCGAGGACGAGCCGGCGGCCGAGCCCGCTGACTCCACCCCCACCTCGCCGGCACCGGCGCAGAGCAGTTCCCCGCCGTACGAGGATCCGAACCTGGCCCCGCCGGGCTACCACATCTACCGACCGTCCTCCTCCGTCGGCGGCCCCGGTGGCAGCGCCGACGAGGAGACTCGCCGCGAGTCCCCCGGCTCGCTCTCGTGACCGGTCTGCTGGTGGTGACGGCGGTGCCGGCCGAGGCGGACGCGGTCCGCGCCGGGCTGACCGACCCGACCGTGACCGTCGCCCCGATCGGCGTGGGCCCGGCCGTCGCCGGTGCCGCCACCGCACGCCTGCTGGCGCTGGCCGAGGCCGCCGGACGCCCGTACCGCGCGGTGGTCAGCGCCGGCGTGGCCGGCGGCTTCACCGGCCGGGCCGAGGTCGGTGACACGGTGCTCGGCACCGCCAGCATCGCCGCCGACCTGGGTGCCGAGTCGCCTGACGGTTTCATCCCCGTCGACGAGTTGGGCATGCCACTCGCGCTGCTCGGGGTCGGCGGCGTGGTGCGGGCCGATCCGGTCCTGCTGGCGACGCTGCGGGCCGCCCTCCCGGCGGCCACGATCGGCCCGGTGCTCACGGTCAGCACGGTCACCGGCACCGCCGCCAGCACCGAAGAGCTACGCGGCCGGCATCCGGAGGCAGTCGCCGAGGCCATGGAGGGGTACGGCGTGGCGGTCGCCGCGGCGCAGGCCGGGGTGCCCTTCGCCGAGCTACGCACCATCTCCAACCCGATCGGCCCCCGCGATCGTGGCGCCTGGCGCCTACGCGAAGCCCTCACCGCCCTGACCGCGGCGGCCCCGGCGTTCGCGCTGACTGCTACCGAGGAGGACGGACTTCGAGCGTGAGCGCCGACGGCCGACTCGCGCCGTCAACAGCAGTAGCCCCCCTGTGGATAACCCTGTGGACAGTGCCCCTGGTGCTGTGTACATCCCTTCGTCAGCACCTCGCCGGCACGGGCACGGGCACGGCACGGGCGAACGGCCGGGACCACGCTGATGCCGGTGAGTCATCTTGATGACTCACCGGCATCAGGCTCGATGGAGATACGGCACGGGCACGGCCACGGCATGGCCACGGCATGGCATGGCACGGCACGGCACAGATCACAGGCACCAGACCGCGCCGAGGAGAACGCGCGGGGGCGGGGATAACGTGGGGGTGTGGCGCTCTCCCTGGCGATCTCGCCCTGCCCCAACGACACGTTCGTCTTTCACGCCCTGGTGCACGGGCGGGTGCCGGGCGCGCCGCCGGTCGAGGTGACGTACGCCGACGTGGACGTCACCAACACGGCCGCCGAAAAGTGCGCGTTCGACCTGGTGAAGGTGAGCTTCGCGGCGCTGCCCTGGCTGCTCGACGACTACCACCTGCTGCCCTGCGGCGGGGCGCTTGGTCGCGGGTGCGGCCCGCTGGTGCTCACCCGGGGTGACCGCGACGGCGGGCCGGACCGCACCGACCTGACCGGTGCCACGGTGGCGGTGCCGGGCGACCGGACCACCGCGTACCTGCTGTTTCGGCTCTGGTCGGCCGGACGGCCGCCGGCCCGGATCGAAGTGGTGCCGTTCCACGAGATCATGCCGGGCGTCGCGGCTGGCCGCTACGACGCCGGGTTGGTCATCCACGAGGCCCGGTTCACCTACCACCGACACGGGCTGAGTGCCCTGGTCGACCTCGGCGAGTGGTGGGAGGCCGACACCGGCCTGCCCATTCCCCTCGGCGCGATCCTGGCCCGACGCGGCGCGGTCGACCCGGAGGCCGCGGCCGGCTGGGTCCGCGAGTCGGTCCGGCAGGCCTGGGCGGACCCGGCGGCCAGCCGGGAGTACGTGCTGGCGCACGCCCAGGAGATGGAGCTCGACGTGGTGGACCGGCACATCGGCCTCTACGTCAACGAGTTCACCGCAGACCTCGGCGAGGCCGGTTTCGCCGCGGTGGCGGCACTGCTCGACCGAGCCGCCACCGCCGGCCTGGTGCCTCAGACCTCCAGCTCGCGGGCGACCGCGTGGACCAGCTGAGCGATCTTCTGCGCCGTCTTCTTGTCCGGGTACCGACCCCGGCGCAGGTCCGGCTGGACCTTCGCCTCCAGCACCTTGATCATGTCTTCGACCAGGCCGTGCAGCTCCTCGGCCGGCCGACGGCGCAACTCCGCCATCGACGGCGGCGCGTCCAGCAGCTTGACGCCCATGGCCTGTGCGCCCCGACGACTGTCAACCACGCTGAAGTCGACCCGTTGGCCACCCTTGAGGTCGGTGACACCCGCCGGCAGCGCGCCCTTGGGCAGGAACACGTCGCCGCCCTCGTCACTGGTGACGAAGCCATACCCCTTGGCCGTGTCGTACCACTTCACTCGCCCCGTAGGCACCTGAAAACCCCTGCTTCACTTGAGCCGCTACTGCTCCAAGGCTAGCTGGATCATGCCGTCGAGCGCCGCCGGGAATTCACTGAGATCGTCCAACACCACCCTCGCCCCGGCCGCGCGCAGCTCATCGCGGGAGCACGGGCCGGTCGCGACACCGATGCCGGGCACCCCCGCGGTCGCCGCCGCGACCATGTCCGCCACGTGGTCACCGACGTAGTGGGTCGCGTCGTGCTCCCGTAGGGCCGTCGCCTTCTGCTCGGCGAACAGGTCACCGGCCAACTCGTCGACCGTGAGGCCGAGGTGGTCCAGGTGCAGCCGGGCCAGCCGACCCATCTTCGACGTGACGACGAGCACACGGCCGCCCCGAGCCCGGATCGCGTCGATGGCCTCCCGTGCGCCCGGCAACGGGACCGTCGGGGTGATCGCGTACGCCGGATACAGCTCGCGGTACGCCCGTACGGCCGACTCGACCTGCTCCGGCGGGAACCAGTGCGCGATCTCGGTGCGCAGCGGTGGCCCGAGCCGCGACACCGCCAGCTCCGCGTCCACCGGCACGCCGGTCCTCGCCGTCAGCGCCCGATAGGCCGCCGCGATGCCGGGGCGGGAATCCACCAGGGTCATGTCGAGGTCGAATCCGACGGTCAGTGCGGGCATGTCGAGAAACCTACCGGGCGACTCCCAGTCGGCCGGACGTCCGAGGGGCGCGAGGGCCCACTGCCGGGCTAGCGTGGAAAGACGATGACCACCTCACTCGCCGACCACCTGCGGTCGCTGCCCGACGAGTCGCTGGCCGCGCTCCTCCAACTGCGGCCCGACCTCGTCGTGCCCGTGCCGGCCGACGTCTCCGCCCTGGCCATCCGGGCCCAGTCCCGGGTCTCGGTGGCCCGCGCGCTGGACGGGCTGGACCAGTTCACCCTCCAGATCCTCGACGCCGCCCGCCTCACCCGGAACCCGGACGACGGCACCACGGCCACCGACGCCGTGCTCGCCATGGCGACCGCCGGGCCCCACCCGCCCGCTCCGACGGCCATCCGGGCCGCCGTGGGCCGGCTGCGTGCGCTCTTTCTGCTGTACGGCCCGGAGCACGCGCTACAGGTGGTGCCCGCCGTCGACGAAGTCGCCCCGTACCCCGCCGGGCTCGGCCGGCCAGCCGCGGAGCTGGACCCGCGCACGGCCGCGCTCTGCGCGGACCCGGCGAAACTACGACGGACGCTGCTCGCCGCCCCACCCTCGGCCCGGGCGATCCTGGACCGGTTGGCGGCCGGCCCACCGGTGGGCAGCGTGCCGCCGGGCGCTCTGCAGGCACCGCCGCTGGGCGCGGCGGACCCGGTGCTCTCCGACCCGACCAACGGTGGCGCCCCGACCGGCTCCCCGGTGCGCTGGCTCGTCGACAACCGGCTCCTGGTCCCCGTGACGACCGGCTCGTCGACGGCCAGCGGCACGGTGGAGCTGCCCCGCGAGGTCGGCCTGCTGCTCCGCCGCGACAGCGGGCCGCTCGGGCCGCTGCGCACCAGCCCACCGCCGGTCGCCGCCGCGCCACGTGAGGCGAAGGCTGTCGACTCGGCCGGCGCCGGGCAGACGATGGAGGTGGTCCGACACACCGAAGGGCTGCTGGAACAACTCGCCGACGAGCCCGCGCCGGTGCTTCGCTCGGGCGGCATCGGTGTGCGGGACCTGCGTCGACTGGCCCGCACCGGCGGGCTGGACGAGCCGACCGCGGCACTGCTGCTCGAGGTGGCGTACGCGGCGGGGCTCGCGGGTGAGCTGGAGATGCCCGGTGCGACCACCAGCCGGTACGGGGCGGACCAGCAGGTGCTGCCGACCGGCGGGTACGAGGTGTGGCGGGCCGCCTCGCTGGCCCAGCGTTGGGAGCAGCTCGCCCGAGCCTGGCTGACCATGAGCCGGCAGGTGGGCCTGGTCGGCCGGCGCGACGACCGGGATCGGCCCATCACCGCGCTCTCCGCCGAGGCCGAACGGGCCAGCGCGCCGGCCACCCGGCGGGCGGTGCTCGGCGTGCTCGCCGACCTGGAGCCGGCGACCGCACCCACCCCCGAGGAGGTGCAGGAGCTGTTGGACTGGCGGGCGCCGCGGCGCAGCCGGGGCCGGGACGCCGCCCACCGGGAGGTGCTGGCCGAGGCCGCACAGTTGGGCGTGACCGGGCTGGGGGCGCTCACCTCGTACGGTCGGCTGCTGCTCGGTGACCTGACGTCGGCCGACGAGCGGGGCGACGACGACCCGCTGGGCGTACACGCCGACGTGGAGAGCGGTGACCCGTCCAGTGCCGCCCGAGCCCTGGACGCGCTGCTGCCCGCCCCGGTCGACCACTTCCTGGTGCAGGCCGACCTGACCGTGGTGGTGCCCGGCCCACCCGAACCGGCGCTCGCCGCCGAGTTGGAGGCGATGACCGAACTCGAGTCGGCCGGCGGGGCCAGCGTGCACCGGGTCACCACGGCGAGCGTGCGGCGCGCCCTGGATTCCGGCTACACGGCCGACGACCTGCACGACGTGTTCCGGCGCCGGTCGCGTACCCCGGTGCCGCAGGGGCTCACCTACCTGGTGGACGACGTGGCCCGTAAGCACGGCGGGCTGCGGGTCGGGCTGGCCGGGGCGTACCTGCGCAGCGACGACGAGACGCTGATCAGCGAGGTGCTGGCCGACCGCCGGTTGGAGTCGTTGACTCTGCGCCGGCTCGCGCCGACGGTGCTGTGTACGCCGTACCAGGTTGGTCGGTTGTTGGGTGCGTTGCGCGACGCCGGGTTCGCCCCGGTGCAGGAGGACGGCACCGGCAGCACCGTGCTGGCCCGGCCGCGGATCCGGCGGGCACCGGCCCGGGTGTCGGTGACCACCCGGACACTTGATCCGCTGGCCGCCCCGAAGCTGCCCATGCCCCGGTTGCTCGGCGTGGTGGAGCACATCCGGCGGGGTGATGCGGCGGCGCGGGCGGCCCGACGGGCACCGGCGGTGGTGCGCGGCGGTGCGCCGGGGCTGGGCGGCGGCCCGGTGCCGGCACACACTCACAGCGAGGCCCTGGCGGTGCTCCAGCAGGCGGTCCGGGACAAGGCGCTGGTCTGGGTCGGCTACGTCGACGCGCACGGGGCAACCGCGTCGCGCCTGCTCAAGCCGGTCTCGATCGGTGCCGGCTACCTGCGGGCTGAGGACGAACGGACCGAAATGCTGCACACGTTCGCGCTGCACCGGATCACCGCGGCGGTGCTGGCGGACTGAGCGGGGCGATGCCGCCGCTGGCCCGGTCGGTCAGCGGCGGCTGCGGCGGACGGTGCCGACCACCGAGATGACCAGCAGCAGCGCGAAGCCGGCGCCGGCGGACTCCCCGACCGAGTCGACGAAGCCCTGCCGCAGCACCAGCCAGCCGAAGAGGAACCACCCGACGAGGAGCGTCGCGGCGACGGCGTAGGCGATCACCGTCGCGCGGGACACCCCGTCGGGTGGCGTTTGGTCGTGCTCTGGGATCACCTCACGGTCGACCGTCATACCCAGCCTCCCCGCCCGGTCCGGCCCTGGCCTCCCAGCGTGACACTCGTTGGACCGGTCGGACAGGGGGTTATCGCCGTGATTCGCTCCGCGTCGGTCAGGTGCCGGGGCGGCGGCCGATCAGCACCACCCGGGTGCCGACCCTGCCCAGCTCCCACATCCGGACGGCGTCGGCGTGCAGCAGGTTGACGCAGCCGTGCGAACCGATCGACTTGTCGTGCAGGTAGGTGGTGGTCTCGTGGAAGCCCATGCCCTGGGTGAAGTGCTGCCAGTACGGCAGCCACACCTCGTACGGGTCGGACCACTCCTTCGGGTTGCGGAAGTTGACGGTGAACGTGCCGGCCGGGGTGCGGAAGCCGGACATCCCGGTGCGGGTCACCGTCGGCGACATGATCACCTTGCCGCCGCGGACCGCCCAGACGGTCTGCCGGGTCAGGTCCACGCAGAACGTGGTGCCGGTGCCGGCCCCGCACCTGGCTGGGTCGGTGGTGGCGAGGCGCTGGGCCACGTCGTAGGTGGTTGGCCCGGCGCGACCCTCGACGGGGCGAATGCCGTACCTCTTCTGGAACTTCTTGATCGCGGCGCAGTCGGCGGCGGACTGCCGGCCGTCCACGGTCACGGCCCCGAACCCGCCCAGCCGGGCCAGGTAGGTCTCCACCTCGCGCTGGTGTTGCCCCTGGGGGCAGCCGGCAACCGTCGGCGTACCGGTGGCGGTGGTCGGCTTCGGCGTCGCGCTGCGGGTGGGCTTCGGCGCCGGGGGCCTGGTTGCCTTCGGCGTCGGGCTGGGTGCGGCCGGTGTGGGCCGGCCGCGCTGGTCCGGGCCGGGCGCAGCGCTCGCCCCCGTTGCCTGTTCCGCCGCACCGGTTGGCGCGGCTCCCCCGCCACCACTCCCACCGGACTGCGGATCGAACGCGCACGCACCGGCGCCGACCAGCACAACCACCACCAGAGCGACCAGCTGGGAAGAGATCCGGACATGCCTCATGGAACCTCCCCTGGCCGTCGTTCCCTTACTAGACGTTCGTGAGTGCCGTCACGGTTGCGCCCGGTGCGCATCTTTCTTCGCGGATCCCACATCGTGCAACACTGGATGGTCGGCCAGCGGCGGGTATGCGACACGTCCCAGCCTGGCGACCAACCGAGGAGAGGACGCTGGCGTGAGCGGTGGACCACTGATCGTGCAGTCGGACAAGACGCTGCTGCTGGAGATCGACCACCCTGACGCGCAGGCCTGCCGGATGGCGATCGCGCCGTTCGCCGAGCTGGAGCGCTCCCCGGAGCACGTGCACACCTACCGGCTGACCCCGCTGGGCCTGTGGAACGCCCGGGCGGCGGGGCACGACGCGGAGGGTGTGGTCGACTCGCTGCTCAAGTACTCCCGCTACCCGGTGCCGCACGCGCTGCTGGTGGACGTGGCGGACACGATGGACCGGTACGGCCGGCTCCAGCTCGCCAACGACCCGGCGTACGGGTTGGTGCTGCGCGCACTGGACCGGCTGGTGCTGATCGAGGTGGCCAAGAGCAAGAAGCTCGCCGGAATGCTCGGCGACAAGATCGACGACGACACGATCCGGGTGCACCCGTCCGAGCGTGGCCGGCTCAAGCAGGCCCTGCTCAAGCTGGGCTGGCCGGCGGAGGACCTGGCCGGCTACGTGGACGGTGAGGCGCACCCGATCGAGCTGGCCGAGGCCGGCAAGGACGGGCGCAAGCCGTGGACGCTGCGGTCGTACCAGCGGGAGGCCGTCGAGGCGTTCTGGGCTGGCGGGTCGGGTGTGGTGGTGCTGCCCTGCGGCGCCGGCAAGACCCTGGTCGGCGCGGCGGCGATGGCCGAGGCGAAGGCGACCACGCTGATCCTGGTCACCAACACCGTCGCGGGCCGGCAGTGGAAGCGGGAGCTGATCGCCCGCACCTCGCTGACCGAGGAGGAGATCGGCGAATACTCCGGCGAACGCAAGGAGATCCGCCCGGTCACCATCGCGACGTACCAGGTGCTCACCTCTCGGCGCGGCGGCGCGTTCACCCACCTGGACCTGTTCGGGGCCCGCGACTGGGGCCTGGTCGTCTACGACGAGGTGCACCTGCTGCCCGCGCCGATCTTCCGGTTCACCGCGGACCTCCAGGCCCGCCGCCGGCTGGGCCTCACCGCGACACTGGTACGCGAGGACGGCCGCGAGGGTGACGTGTTCAGCCTGATCGGCCCGAAGCGGTACGACGCGCCGTGGAAGGACATCGAGTCGCAGGGCTGGATCGCCCCGGCCGAGTGCACCGAGGTCCGGGTGACCCTGACCGACGCGGAGCGGATGTCGTACGCGACGGCGGAGGCCGAGGAGCGCTACCGGATGGCGGCGACCGCCCGCACCAAGCTGCCAGTGGTCAAGGCCCTCGTCGACCGGCACCCGGACGACCAGGTGTTGGTGATCGGCGCGTACATCGATCAGCTGCACCAACTCGGCGAATACCTCGACGCGCCGATCATCCAGGGCTCGACCACGAACAAGGAGCGGGAGCGGCTGTTCGACGCGTTCCGGTCCGGCTCGTTGCGCACCCTGGTGATCTCCAAGGTGGGCAACTTCTCCATCGACCTACCCGAGGCGGCGGTGGCGATCCAGGTGTCCGGCACGTTCGGGTCACGGCAGGAGGAGGCGCAACGGCTGGGGCGGGTGCTCCGGCCGAAGGCCGACGGCCGGCAGGCGCACTTCTACACGGTCGTCTCCCGGGACACGATCGACACCGAGTACGCGGCCCACCGGCAGCGCTTCCTCGCCGAGCAGGGGTACGCGTACACGATCGTCGACGCCGACGACGTCCTCGGCCCGTCCCTCCCGACCTTCGACTGACCCGCCCGGCGGCCCGGCGCCCAGCGCTCGGCGCTCGGCGCTCGGCGGCCATGATCGACTCGGTTTTCAGGAAGTCGGGGTATCCGGGGCACGTTGATGCCGCGCCTTCCTGAAAGCCGAGTCGATCGAGGCCGTGATGCGGCCGGGCGTGGCGGCGACGGTCAACGGGAGAAGTGACGCACGAGCACGGCCAGCCGCTGCTCGTGGCCGGCGCGGCGGAGCCGGCCGCTGCGCATCAGCGTGACCAGGCCGTGCAAGCCGCTCCAGAACGTCTCGGTGAACGTCTCCAGGTCGTCGTTCCCGGCGGCTGGGCGCACCGTCTCGGCCAGCTCGGCGAAGCCTCGGGCCAGGTCGGTCGGGACGCCCTGGCTGGCGAACGGCAGGTCCACAGCGAGGGTGAACATCGCGTCGTAGAGCGCGGGACGCTGCTCGGCGAACGCGACGTACGCCGCCGCGACGTCGGCGACCGCCTGGCGGGGATCGGCGGCCGAGGCGCGGGCCGAGGCGAGCGCGGTGGCCAGCTCGGCAAAGCCCTCGACGGCGACCGCCGCCATGATGGCGTCCTTGCCCCTGAAGTGGCTGTAGAGGACGGGCTGGCTGTATTCGATCTCGGCGGCGAGCCGCCGGGTGGTGACCGCGTCCCAGCCTTCCGCCAAGGCCAGGTCGCGCGCTGCGGCGACGATGGCCCGTTCCCGTTCCGCCCGCTCGCGCTCCCGGCGCGTCTGAGTCGACATGACCGAACTCTAGCACCGCTAGATATCCTGCCGACGCTCTGCTAGCGTCGCTCTTACATCTAGCAGCGCTAGCAATTGGAGCGGACCATGTTGACCCCCCTCGCCTACGGGCTCGCCGTCGTGCTCAGTCTCTTCGTCGTCTTCATCGGTGCGCGGTTCCTGCTGGTGCCGCAGGCCGCAGCCGCCGGGTACGGCGTACCGGCCCGCCCGGACGGCGATCCCGCCTACCTGACGGTCAAGGGCCTGAAGGACCTCACCTTCGGGCTGCTCGGCCTCGCCCTGATCGCCTTCACCACCGCCGACGCGGTCGCGTGGTTCATGCTGATCGTCGCGCTCGTCCCGCTGGGCGACACCGTCATCGTGCTCCGCAACGGCGGAACGAAGGCCGTAGCCTTCGGCATCCACTTCGCCACCGCCGTCGTCGTCCTCCTCGACGCCGCCCTGCTGTTCGCCCTGTAACCACCGACCTTGCCGCACCGCACAGCCTTGATCGACTCGGCTTTCAGAAAGACGCGGTATCCGAGGCCCGTCGACACCCCGTCTTTCTGAAAACCGAGTCGATCAAGGCGGGCGGGCCCGAACGGCGCCGGGCCCGGCGCGGCGCGGGGGGCCCGCACGGCAGGAGGGTCCGCACGCGCACCGGCCCGGGACCAGCAGCGGTCCCGGGCCGGCACTACGCGAAACTGACTACTTGATCAGCTTCCAGGGGCCGTTCTTGTCACCCGGTTCCTGGCCGCGGGTCCACCACTTCGCCTCGTAGACGTGGCCCTTGAAGGAGACCCGGTCACCGGCGTTGTAGACCTTGGTGAGCGTCCAGGCCGCCGGGCTGTTGTCCGGCGGGGTCGGGGCGATCTCCTCCCAGGAGCCGTTGCGGTCGCCCGGCTTCTGGTTGCGGGTGTACCACTGGGCCCGCCACTTCCTGCCGTCGTACATCGCGAAGTCGCCCGAGTTGAAGATCCGCGACGCGGTCCAGATCGCCGTACCGTCCTCGGTCATGGCGATTTCCTGCCACGCGCCGTTGGGGTCGGCACCGGGCTTCTGGTTCTTGCTGTACCAGGAGGCCCGGAAGACCCGGCCCTGGTAGGTGACCCGGTCCCCGTCGTTGTAGACGGTCGACGAACTCCACTCCGCGGGCAGGTTCACCGTCAGGGTGGTGGTGGCCTGCACCGCCGTGAGGTGGTCGTCGCCCGAGTACGACGCGGTCAGCGTGTGCTGGCCGCCGGCGAGGCCCACCGGGAGGGTGAACGTCGCGACGCCATTGGTCACCGTGGTCGAGCCGCGGACGGTCGTACCCTCGCGCAACTCCACCGCACCGGTGACCGGCGTGCTGCCGGCCGCGACCTTGACGGTCACCGTCGCCGCGGTGCCCCAGTTGGTCGGGGCGGCGGTGACTGTCATCGTCGGGACCTGCTTGGCGGTCGCGAACACCGCCGGCTGGGCCACCGCCTCGCCGCCGTCGGCGCTCCGCGCGGAGACGATCCAGCCGTACGCGGTGCCCGGCAGGAGCTTGTCCCAGGTTGCCGTGGCGACACCGTTCGAGGTGACCTCGTCGGTGCCGATCGTGCCGGACGGCACGTACGCGGCCAGCGAGTCGGTGCGGAACGAGGTCTTGCGGGTGGTGAGGTCCACCGGCAGCGTCAGGTTGTCCTCCGAGCCGTTGTAGCGCGGCTTGGGCTGGCTGCCGTCCTGGCGGATGTCGTACTCGGTCGCGCCGAAGTTCTTCAGGAACGGCGAGTACGTGTCGATGTGCATCTCGGCCCGGTCCACGTCGAACTGGAGCAAACGCAGGAAGCTCGCCCCGAACTGCAACCGGTCGGTGGCCTTGTGGTCCGGCTTGCCGTCCCCGTTGACGTCGATGGTGCCGTCGGCGGCGACCTGCTTCGGCCACAGCTCGGCGGCGGTCACCGTGTAGAACTGGTAGTCCGCCAGCAGTTCGACGACGTCGTGGCTGACGGTCACGCCGATCTTCGACTTCAGGTTGGTGCCGACGCCGTGCTCGTGGCCGGCGAGGACCAGGAACACGTTCGGGTTGGTCTCGACGACCTGCTTGAAGAGCGGCGAGCCGTCCGGCGCGGAGAAGTCCGCCCCGCGACCGTCGGGGTTGGCCGAGGGCTTCAGGTAGTCGTGGGAGAGCAGGATCCCGTTGCGGTCCTGGTACCGCTTGAAGATCGAGTCGGCCCACTTGGCCTCGGCCGGCGTCACCCCGTACGACAGGCCGACCGCGACGAAGTCCAGCCCACCGGCGGAGAAGAGCAGGTAGTTGTTCTGGTTGTCCCTGCCCGGCGTGACCGTACCGTCGGCCTTGGTCACCTCGTCCCACGCGTGGTATTCGGTGCCCTTCGGCCAGGACTTCGCCGTCCCGTAGTACCGGTCGGCGCTGAAGGTCCGGCTGAACCGGGACGTGGGGCCCGTCTCGGCACCCAACTGGTCGTCGTGGTTGCCCGCGATGACCTGGTTGACCACGCCGTTGTCGTCCAGGATCTTCTGGAAACCGGAGGCGGTGGCGAGTTCCTTCTCCACCTGCTCGTGCAGGCCGGGCCGCTTCAGCGTGCCGTCCGGGTTCTTGGCGAGTGGGTCGTAGTAGTCGTTCTCGATGACGTCGCCGGTGTGCGCCGCGTACGCGATCTTTCGGCTCGCCGAGTTGTCGGCGATCCACTGCATCTGGTCGCGGTACGCGGCCGACCAGATCGCCTGCTCCTCGGCCGTCTCGACGTCGGAGGGTTCGGCGTTGCCGTCGAAGTCGTCGTACGTGCCGCCGGCCGCACCCTCGGTGACGTACTGGGTGTCGGTGAAGTGGGCCAGCGAGAAGTCGTACGACGCCGGATCCTCGAAGCGGTCCTTGTCGTTCTGCGCGGTGGCGTCGTGTGGCGACAGGTCGTCCGCGAACGGGTCCTCGCCGGTGACCAGCACGTGCACCACACCGCCGTCGCGGTAGCCGGCCTCGATCTGTGCGGTCAGGACGGTGTCCTGCCCGGCCTGCCCCCGCGAACTGGTGAGCACGACCCACTTCTTGGTGACCGGGTGCCACGCCCGCAGTGCCACGATCCGCGCCGGATCGATGGTGCCCGACCAGCGCAGCGTCGGCACCTGCTTGGTCGCGCCGAGCGGCAGGTCGTACCGCTGGAAGACCACCCCACGGCTGGACGCGGTGTCGATCGTCGCGCCGTCGAGCGGGCGCAGCGAGGTGAGGTCCACGCTCTTGTCGTGCTGGACGTCGAGCGTGGTCGGCACGTCGGCCGCCTCGCCCTGGTAGCCGCCCGTCGGCAGGACCACGTCCGCCTTGGTGAACGTGGCGGTCAGCCCGACACCCTCCGCGCCGGGGATCCGGGCGGACAGCTCCGCCGAGAGCGGGTCGGTGCCCCTGACTGTCGAGTTCAGCTCGGTCGGAACGTCCGGGATGCTGGCGCTGCTGAATCGCACCTCGCGGGTGGCGGTGTTGCCGAGTGCGTCGGTCGCCGTCAGCGCGATGGTGTGCGTACCGGCCGGCAGGCCGTGGCCGATCTGGTCACCCTGCTTGACGGGCGCGCCGTCCAGCGTGAGGACGGGCGTACCGGCCACGCCTGTGGCGTCCTTGACCTTGACGTTGAGCGCGACGGTCGAGGTCAGCCGCTGCCCGGCGGCCGGGACACTGCTCTCGATCTCCGGTGCGGTGTTGTCGGTGGTGAAGCGCCGCGTCGAGGTCTTGTCCCCGACGACAGCCCTGATGGTGTGGGCGCCGTCCGCGATCGTCGTCGTGTCCACGTCGGCGCGCTTGCCCAGCGCCGGCAGTGCCGAGCCGTCGGGCGCGGTGACGTCGAACAGGACCATCTTGGTCAGCACCGCGTTGTAGCTGCTGCCACAGGTGCCGTCACCGAGGTACGTGGTCACCTGGGATCCGGGCGGGTAGGTCCCCGAGCCGATGGTGACGGTCGTCTGCGCGATCGAGCGGGTCAGCTGGGTCGCCTTCGCACCTGTCGGCAGCAGCTCGAAATCCCGCAGGGTGAAGTCGTCGAAGTTGTCGCAGCCGCCCGGCTTGGCACTGCCGTGGTCGTTGCCGGCGACGAACTCGACGGCGTTGACACCGGGCACCAGCCACTCGTTCGGGAAGGTGAGGTCGGCGGTCTCCTTCTCCCACAGGCCGATCTCCAGCGGGATGCCGTTGACCAGCACCTTGTTGTCGTACCCGTTGTCGCTGCCGTTGCCACCGACGAACACCTTCAGGTGCGCGTCGCCCCCACTGCCGAGGGTGTCGACCGTACGCGTCGTCGGCGCGCCGTCGATGGCGAAGTGGAACTCGGCGTCCCTGTTGGCCGCGCAGTTCCCGTCGCCCAAGGCCAACGACGCGGCGGTTGTCTCCGCCTTCGTCACGGTCGTGCCGCTGGTGGTGACGAGGTACGTGGTGCCGGCCGTCACCGTGCCCGCCGTGCTCAACGCGAGGCTCGTCGCCTCCCGGGTAAGCGTGAAGTCGTCGTGGTTGGCGCAGTTCGCACCGTTGAGGGTGCCGTTGTAGTCACCGGTCCGGATCTCGACGACGTTGTCACCGAGGTGCAGAAACCGGGTCGGGAACGCCAGCCTGACGTCCTCCGCGCCGGTCGCGCCGTAGTCGCCGCCGAGGTCGACCCGGTGGCCGTTGACCACCGCGTAGTTCTGGTAGCGGGCCTCGACCGAGTTGCCCGCCTCGACCCGGAGGCCGAGGGTGGCGGTGCCGGTGGCCAGCGCCTCCGCGTTCTCGGCGGGCTTGTCGTCGATGGCCAGCGACTCGACGTGGTCCTTGCCGCCGGTGGGCAGCGCGGCGATGACCGGTCGGGTGCCACGGATACGGGCACCGTCACCGGGGGTGACCACCGCCGCGCCGGCCGGCGAGTTGTTGACGTCGACAGTCACCGACGTCTTCGCGCCCGACAGGGTGGTCGCGCTGACGGTGTGCGTACCGTTGCCGAGCTTGGTGGTGTCGAGGTCGGTGCGCAGCCCGGACGTGCTGCCCGGCTCGCCGGAGACGACGAACGTCAGGTCCTGGTTGAGCAGCTTCGCCGAGCTGCCGCAGGTGCCGTCACCGAAGCTGTAGCTGAACAGGTTCTGCTCACCGTCGGCGACCACGCCGAGCAGGCTGAGGCTGATGCTGCTCAACGCGTAGTCGTCGTAGTTGGGGCAGCGGCCACCCTCGCCGTTGGGCAGCTCCTCGTAGCCCACGGCGGTCTTGGTGGTCGAGTCGACCCAGTTCGCTCCGGTGTGGACGGTGACCGTGTTGGCCCCCGGCCGCAACCAGTCGCCCGGGAAGTCGAGCGTGCCGACCTGCCCGCCGGGGATGTCCGGGAGGTAGATCCGGTCCGCCTCGGCCGTGTGACCGTTGACGGTGACGTAGTTGCGGTAGCGGGCCTCGGTGCCGTTGCCACCCATCTCGAACGCGAAGTGGGCGGTGCCGGCGGTCTTCTCGGCGCCGACCTTGTCGCCGTCGACCGCGAGGGTGGTCACCGAGTCGTTCTCGGTGACCGGCTCGACGACGACGGGGACCTTGCCTTCGAGGTTCTGCCCGTCGGCCAGGTTGATCAGCGGCGTAATACCGCTGGTCGGGACCGTCTCTGCTCCGGCGAGTGTGGGGTTGAGGGCCGTTGCCGGTCCGGCGATGAGGATGAGCGCGACCGCGGGCAGGATCCCGCGTGTTCGCTTCCTACGCGCACGTGTCTCGTGCGTCATGGCGAGGGTTCTCCTTTGTTGGGTGCGAGAAACCGCCGACGCCGAGCACTGGAATGCCGACCGCGGCGGGCACGGGGCCAGAGCGGATGGCCGGTATCAGGACGACTGTCGGTTGCGGGCGGCCCGCCGACGACGTACCTGGCGTCGCAGCAGCGAGACGACGGTCGCGAGGAGCAGCAGGGGGCCAACGCTCGCGGCGACCTTCCAGGCGGTGGCGCGGTCGTGGTCGGCAACGCTCGCCGCTGGCACGTCGCCGAGCGCCCGGTCGTGGGCGTACCGGCCGGGGCCGTCGACCGCGTTCCACGTCAGGCGCACCAGCTCGGGGCGGTTCGCGTCCGCTGCGATGGTCACGGTCTGCGGGTGGGCTGCGGCAGGATCGACGGCGGCGACCAACGTCAGGGTGAACGCCACAGATGCGAGGAGACTCGCCGCGACGCGGCGGGGCCACCGTGCGGTTGAGGGCATGCCAACGCTCCGGTCTACAGGTGCTGTGGCACGCCGGTGGGCGCGGCCGTTCAGTGACCCTGCCGGCCGTCGGCGAACTCGCCAGGCGAGCTTGATGAGAAACGAGCGCAGCGGGGATGAACAGTTAGTTGATCAACTGGGCTCTCCGGCACGCCACGGGCTGCCCGATCGCTCAGGCGGCGCTGAGCTTCCGTAGGACGTACTGGTTGAGTCCTTGGCATCTCGCACCCTTGATCGACTCCATATCGGCGATGCCACGGCACTTCGACACCGCGCCGTCGCCGATATGGAGTCGACCCGCACTCAGGCCGAGTTGACCAGGAATTGATAGTTCGTCGTGTCGGTCCACACGCCGTCGGCCGTACGTCCGCGCACCCTCATGGTCTGGAAGCTCGTCGCGATCGGCGTGTAGCTCGCGGTGGCGACTCCGGCAGCATTCGCCGCCACCAGCACCGCCGGCCCGTCGTCAACCGTGTACTCGAATTCGACGACGCCCGGAGAGCCCTGGGTGAAGGTGAAGTCACCCGGCACGCCGACGCCGCCGCCCCACTCGTTTGTCGGGTAGGCAACCGAGGACACCTGCGGCGCCGTGCCGACCAGGAACGGGTAGTCCGTCTGCGGTGAGTACTCCCCCGCCTCGGTGCGGCCCCGCACCGAGAAGACGTTCGCGCCGTTGCGATCCATTGTTACCGAGATGTCGGTGACCGACGAGTCTGGAGTCTTC
The DNA here is from genome assembly GCF_040648275.1 of Micromonospora sp. NPDC049171. Lineage (NCBI taxonomy): Bacteria > Bacillati > Actinomycetota > Actinomycetes > Micromonosporales > Micromonosporaceae > Micromonospora > Micromonospora sp. NPDC049171. The sequence continues at coordinate 8,439 of NZ_JBEZDJ010000002.1, read as the reverse complement.
GGCACGCTCTGCCAGGCGCCGCCGTTGAGCTGGTACTCGAAGGTCGTCACCTCGGCCAGTTCGGTGCGGACGCTGAACCTGCCGGTCGCGCCGATCCCGCCGATCACGGTGTACTCGTCGTAGGCGCTGTAGACGCTCACGCGGGGATCGCGTACCCGGAAGTAGTACCGTCGCTCGGCGCTGACGGTGCCGTCGGCCGTCCGGCTGGAGACGGTCAACAGCGTGTACCCGGGGTGCGGCGGCGTGACCTCGATCGTGGCCCGGCCGTCGGGCCCGGCGGCCACGACCTGCTCTTCGCTGCTGTAGTCCAGCAGATAGCGGTACTCCACCACGTCGGAGCGGCCCGGGTTGAAGGTGAACTGACCCGGCTGACCTGGCTGACCGGCGGAACCGTTCTCCGGGTACGCGCTGGACGTCACCACCGGCGCGTCACTGACCTCGAACGTGTAGGTCCGCGTCGGCGAGAAGGACCCGTCCAGGAAGCGCGTCCGCACCGCAAGCGTGTTGCTGCCGGAGCGATCCGGCGCGAGGGTCAACCGAACCTCGTTGTCCACCTGGTCGAGGGCCTGCTCCGGCCCGTCGTTGTAGCGGTAGAGGAAGACATCCACGTCCGGCAACGCCGTGCTGATGTGGAAGTCACCGGGAACGCCCACGCCGCCCCACGCGCCGTACTCGTAGTAGGTCTGGGAGTAGACGCTCGGCTTCGTGTCGATGACGTTGAACTCGTACTGGACGACTTCCGAGACGGTGCCGTCGGCGCTGATGCTGCGCACCATGAACGTGTGCCAGCCCGGCTCGGTCGGCGTCCAGCTCAGCACCGCGGTGCCGTCCGCTGCCGCGTCGACGCGTCGCATCTCGCCGCGGAGCAACCCGTACTCGTACGCCACCACCCCGGCCCGGCCGGGCCGGAACGTGAAGCTGCCCGGACGACCCACCACACCGTCGTGGTCGGGGAAGGCGAAGTCGGCCGACTCCACGAGCGGGGTGTCACGGACGAACACCTGCCCGGTGTACGCGCCGACAAACTCGCCGCCGACGTAACTGCGCACCTCAAGCCGGATGTTGCCGGCCTGCGGGAACGTCACCGACACTTCGGTGGCGCCGTCGGCGCTCGCCGGGACCCTGGTCTCGGCGCCGCCATCGATCCGGTAGCCGAACTCGGTGACCCCCTCGACGTTCGTCGAGATCGCCAGTTGACTCGGCAAGCCGACACCCCCGACCGTCACCTGCACCTGCGGTCCGGTGGATCGCACGAAGAACCGGTAGTTGGTCACCTCGGAGGAGTTCGACGCGCTGTCCACACTGCGTACGCTCAGCAGCTCAGTGAAGGAGGTGGGCGTGTATTCGAGCGTGACGTTCGCGCCGGGTGCGGGCGCGGGGACGTAGTTGTAGGTCTCGCCGTAGCGTCCCCAGTAGTAGCCGACCACGTCCGGCGACCCGTTCGCCGTGAAGACGAACGTGCCCGGCACCCCGGAGCCGCCGTGGGGTTCGCCGTCATCCGGGTATTTCGTCGAGGTGATCACGGGCGGGGCCGGCCGCTGCCCGTCCACCTTCACGTAGCACGGTGGAGCCCACTTCGAGTAGTCCTGACCGTCGTAGGCACGGGCGGTCCACGCCACTACTGTCCCGTGCGGGTACTGCGACATCTCCCACGGGACCTTGGCGAGGGTGTTGCCGTAACTCGAGCCAAGCTGCTCGGACCGCTGGTCCTCGTGGCCGACCGGCCAGGCGGCGAACTGCCCGTTGAGTAGCGGGTCACCGCTGTCCGCATCCGCGCCCCGGAGCATGAACGTGTAGCTGCGTGCCCCGACCGGCTGCGGGTTCTTCTTGGTGCCGCAGGCCCAGGACGGCCATTCGAGCCCGATCTGCGCGACCGTCGGGGCATGGTTGACATCACTGCGGATCGCCGGGAACGGATAGAGCTTGCGGCCGTGCGAGAGCTTGCCCTCGTCGCCGTGCGGCACGGAGATCTCGACGGTCAGCGTCTGCTTGTCCTGATCCGCCAGCCTCTGCAGGGTCGGCATGAGGTCCCAGACCAGGTAGCCGGGACAGGCCGCCGAGCCGCCGGCCAGGGTGGTGCCGATGAGTTCACGCCGGCGCGGCTCGGACTCCCAACTCGTGGTCGCCTTGATCGGATCGGTGCGCCAGAGCTGGACGGGCTGAGCCGTCGCGCAGTCGGCAGCCGATCGCTCCTTGATGATCAGGTCGGCCCGGTGGACGATGGCCTTGCGGAAGCGCGAGACGTCGAAGGTGAAATAGGACCGCGACCTGTGCTTGTTGCCGCGCGCATCTGCCCAGGCGCCGATCGGCGCGTCTCCGGCAGGGTTGACGAACGACTTTTTCGGTAGATATGAGTCGGTGTAGGCCCAGCCGGACTTTTGCAGGTCCAACTGCTGGTCGGCCTGTGCAGGACTGGCGGTGACGGTGACCAGGACCGCACCGAGCATGACCCCGATTGATGCGGCAAGCATTCTTCGTACGCGCTCGACCATCGTGTCCCCCCGGACGAGAATGGCGTGCCTCGCCATCCCATTCGCGAGAGTATCGATACGCGCCAAGCGCTCACGTCCCGAAATCCTGCTCTGTCATCGACCGGACGGTCCGCGTTGATCGACTCGACTTCCCGCAAGTCGGACCATCCGGGGCACTTCAATGCCGCGGTTTCACGGATTCCGACTCGATCATCCGTTGGGCGCGGGCATCCGCTCAGCGCCGTAGGGACTCGGCGACGAAGACCCCGCGACCTGGACGACCCACCAGCACACCCTCGCCACGCAGCCTCGCCACCGCCCGACTGATCGTGGACTGGGAGACGTCGTATTCATCTGCCAGCACCCGCCCGGACGGAAGTTGCGACCCAGGCGCGTAGGTACCGTCCTTGATCTTTTTCAGGAGATCGTCGAGCAGTTCGTCCATCGTGGGCGGGATAGGCACGTGGAGCCCCTTGCAGTCGGTTGGCCCGCCCAGTATTGATCAGCTACTTCGACGCAGGCAACGCATGTAGCACGGATGACATAAGTGGGTAGATGACTCGGCGGCATGCTTGACATAGGTGACTCAGTGGCAATAGCGTCGCTCTCGGTGATGCGGTGCTGCTGCGGTCGGTTGGCGCCTCTCGTGCCGGTCTCGCATCGCCGCCGGGACCCTCACCCGCCGCGCTCCCCCAGCGCGGCCTGCTGTCGCACCTCCGGAACGGCAGCGGGGCGGGGCGGTCTCCGCCGAGCGCAACCGGCGGAGGCCGCCCCCGCACGTCGCTCCATCCGACGAAGGGCAGTCACCGTGCGCAACCTCAGCCATGAGCCGGCGGGCCTACGCGACGAAAGATGTCCGACACGAGAGCGCACCCCGGGGCGGACGGTCCGGTCGGCGAACCGCCGCCTCCGATGAGCGACCGTTGGGTGATCCACCTGCCGATCACCGCGCCGGACCTGCTGCGCGCGCGGATCTTCGCGCGTACCGCGGTTCGGGTGTTGGTCCGGCTCACCGCGCGTGTCGAAGCGGGCGGGGTGACCGTCTCCGCTGAGGACCAGCAGGACGTACATCATTGGGTGTTCTGTGATCGACCACTGCCCGGCGGCGGGCGGTGTGGGTTGTCCACCGACCACACCGCGCACTGTCGCGACGCCCGCGCTGACGCGAAGCCAGCGGCCGGCCGGGGCGTGGCGGCAACGTTCAGCGGGAGAAGCCACGCACGAGCACGGCCAGGCGCTGCTCGTGGCCGCACGACCTTGATCGACTCGGCCTTCTGAAAATCGGGGCATCCACGACAGGTTGATGCCCCGATTTCACGAAAGCCGAGTCGATCAAGGTGCGAGGCCGCGTGTAGGTGAGCGCTAGTTGATCGACTACACCGGACGGCTCAGAGGACCCGGGTCACTCCTTCGGCGGCGACGATCGCGTCCCGTCGCGCCGGGTCGAGGTTGGCGCTGATCACCACGGACGCACCAGCCGAGAGCGGCGCGAGCAGCCACTTCAGGGGCTCCTCGTGCTCGCCGGCGTCGACAAGCAGCCGGTCGCCGGCGCGCAGGTCCAGCATCTTCGCGTACTCCTGGGCGATCGCGCCCCATTGGCCGTAGGTGGTGCCGTCCGCGGTAGCCGGGTCCGACGGGCGGATGGCGGCGTGGTCGGGCGTGGCCTCGCCGTGGCGAAGCACCTCGGCGGACCAGTCCAACCAGCCCAGCGGCACGTCGGCCAACCGTCCCGGGCCGGTGCCGACGAGGTAGCGGTGCGGGGCGTCCGGCACGTCCTCCAGCCAGTCGTCCTGCCGCTGCGGGGTCACCAGGACCGCGTCGAACGGCCGGTCGCCGCCGGGTTCGAGCACCGCCAGGCCCGCGGTGGCGCGCGGTCGGAACGACACCGCCAGGCCCGAGGCCCACGCGCCCAACAACACCGCGGCGGTACGCCAGTGCGGCGGCAACAGCACCGCTACGCGGCTGCCGGGGCCGAGACCGCAGCCGTCCCGCAGCAGGCTGGCGCTGCGTGCCGCCCAGGAACCGACCTGCTGTGCGGTGAGGTCGACGCGCTCGCCGGTCGCCTCGTCGCGGTAGCTGAGCAGGGGCTGCTCGGCATCGGCGGGCTGGGTGACCAGGTCGGCCGTCACGGTTGGCTGCATCTCCACGCTCCCCGGGTGCGACGTCGGCACCACCCTACTGAACGACTTTGGTCGCGTCGGTCGTCGCCCGATGGCCGTATCGGGTGGCCGGACGGCCGGCGCACGGTGTGGGTGACCCCCGAAACGCCGAGGAGAGCCCGTGCCCACCGGACCCGATCCCGCCGACGGCCCCGTCACCACCGACCGCCCCGCCACCACGGACCGCCCCGCCACCGACCGCTCTGTCGACACCGGCCGTCCCGCCGCCACCGACCGCCCTGCCGGCACCGACCGGCTGCCGATGCGTCGGCGGCTCCTGCCCGTCGTCGCGTTGCTGCTGCTCGCGCCGTGGGCGGCGGAGTGCTCGTGGGGCGGCTTCGCCATCGACGACTTCCTGCCGGTGCTGATCTTCCTGGGCCCGATGTACGGCGGCGCGGCGATCCTGATCCGGGAGACCGCCCGGCACCTCGGCGCGAGCTGGCCGACGATCGTGCTGCTCGCCGCCGCGTTCGGCGTACTCCAGGCCGGGCTGGTCGACCAGTCGCTGTTCAACCCCGACTTCCTGGACGACACCCAGTACGCCGACACCCGGGCCGCCGCCGAGGCGACGCTGGTGCCGGGGCTCGGCTTCAGCCTCCGGCAGGCGTTCGACTACGTGGGCAACCACATCGTGCTGACGATCTGCGCGCCGATCGTGCTCATCGAGTCGTTCCTCGGGGCGGACCGCCGGCATCGGCCCTGGCTGGGCCGACCCGGTCTCCTCGTCGTCGGTCTGATCTACCTACTCGGCAGCCTGTTCATCTTCGCCAACATCAACAACGACAAGGGCTTCCTGGCCAGCCCACTCCAGCTGGCCTTCGCGGCCGCACTGGTCCTCGCGCTCGTCGGAACGGCGCTGCTGCCCCGCTGGCGCCGCCCCCGCCCGCGCCGGGCCCGTCGGGTGCCGCACCCGCTCTGGGTGGGTCTGCCTGTCGTCCTGGTCCGCCTCGGCTCCGACCTGGCGCCCGGCTGGCCGGGGGTGATCGTCGCGCTTGCCCTCGCCGCCGTCGCCGCAGGGCTGATCGCGTACCTGTCGACGCGCGGCGGCTGGGGGCAGCGGCACGTGCTTGTCGCCGGCAGTGCGGGCCTGGTCATGGCCGCCGCGTTCGCGTACGTGGTGCCGCCGTACTCCCCGGCCAGCCCGGCGGCGGCCCTGGCCGGCGACGTCGCGGTCACCGTCGTCACGGTCGCGCTGGTCGTGGGTGCCTGGTGGCGGCTGCGCGGTGCTTCGCCGACTGTTCATGTCGGCGCAAGCTGACGCTCCCCGACAACTGTCAGCCTCCGTGCGGGTACGACCTAACGGAGGAAGTCCTTGACTCTCAGAAGAGCATTCACCGCGCTCACCGCAGCCGGTGTCGCCGCCGCCAGCCTGACCGGGGCCACCCCCGCGTCGGCGGGCGGACACCACCACCCGCCGCTCGCCTTCGACCGGGTCGCCACGTATCCGGTGTTCCAGAACCGTCCGACCGGGGAGGACCCGGCGACCGCGACTGTCGCCGAGATCTCGGCGGTCAGCGAGGACGGCCGCACCCTCATCCACACCGACGCGCTGGCCCGGCGCATCGGCTTCTTGGACATCTCCCGTGCCGACCGGCCGCGCGGCCTCGGCACACTCTCCCTGGGGCAGCTCGGCAACGCCGAGGACGAGCCGACCTCGGTCGCCGTGGTGGGTCGGTACGTGCTCGTGGTGGTGAACACCAGCGGCAGCTACACCGCGCCGTCGGGTCGGCTCGACGTGATCGAGTTGGCCAGCCGCAGGCGGGTGGCCAGCTTCGACCTCGGTGGTCAGCCCGACTCGATCGCGATCAGCAAGGACAAGCGGTACGCCGCGATCGCCATCGAGAACGAGCGCGACGAGGAGGCCACCCCGCCCGGCGGTGCGGAGGGCGACCTGCCCCAGGCGCCCGCCGGCTTCGTGCAGATCGTCGACCTGACCGGGAGGTCCCCGGCCGGTTGGCGGCTGCGTCCGGTCGCGCTGACCGGCGCGAACGGGAGCGCGCTGCCCGCCCTGGTCCAGGCCGGTCTCGCCGCGCCGACCGATCCGGAGCCGGAGTACGTCTCGATCAACAACCGCAACCAGTTGGCCGTGACGCTCCAGGAGAACAACGGCGTCGCCCTCATCGACCTGCCCACCGGCCGAATCACCACGGTGTTCAGCGCCGGCACCGCCACGATCAGTGGGATCGACACCGCAAAGGACGGTGTCATCGACCTGACCGGCGGCATCACCGACGTGCCCCGCGAGCCGGACGCGGTGGCCTGGGTCGACGACAGTTACCTGGCCACGGCCAACGAGGGCGACTGGCACGGTGGCACCCGTGGCTGGTCGGTCTTCGACAGCCGCACCGGGCGCGTCGCCTGGGACGCCGGCAACACCTTCGAACGGCTCGCCGTCACCTACGGGCTGCACAACGAGGACCGGGCCGCCAAGAAGGGCACCGAGCCGGAGGGCGTGGCCGTCGCCGAGTACGGCGGGGTGCGGTACGCGTTCGTCGGATCGGAGCGCAGCAACTTCGTCGCCGTCTACGACCTGGGCAACCCCACGAAGCCCGTCTTCCGGCAGGTGCTGCCGACCACCAACGGGCCGGAAGGGCTGCTGCCCATCCCGTCACGCGGGCTGCTCGCGGTCTCCAGTGAGGAGGACGACGCCTCGCTCAACGTCCGTGCCTCGGTGTCGCTCTTCCAACTCGGCAGGGGCACCCCGGAGTTCCCGAGCATCGTCTCCGGCGCGGACCGCACCGGCACCCCGATCGGGTGGGGCGCGCTCGGCGCGTTGAGCGCGGTGCCGGGCAAGCGGGACCAGCTCTACAGCGTCACCGACGCGGCGTACGGCCAGACCCGGATCCTCACCATCGACGCGAAGCGGTCACCGGCTCTGATCACCGGCGCGCTGCCGGTGCGGGACGCGGCCGGCGCACCTGTCGGGTACGACGCGGAGGGCATCGTCGCCCGCCCGCAGGGCGGCTTCTGGCTCGCCGTCGAGGGTGCCAAGGGTGCGGAGAACAAGCTGGTCCGGCTCGACGCCGCCGGGGTGACCCGGCAGACCGTCGCGCTGCCCGCCGAGGTCGCCGCCGGCCTGGGCAAGCAGGGCTTGGAGGGCGTCACGGCGGCCACCGACCGGCAGGGCCGGGAGATCGTCTGGGTGGCCGTGCAGCGGGAGCTGAGCACCGACCCGGCCGGGATCGTCCGACTCGGCCGCTATGACGTCACCGCGGGCACCTGGAGCTGGTACGGCTACCAGTTGGGCGCCACCACCGTGCCGGGTGACTGGATGGGCCTCTCCGAGATCACAGTGGTCGGCGACCGGCTCGCGGTCATCGAGCGGGACAAGCTGAACGGCCCGGCCGCCACGGTCAAGCGGATCTACACGGTGCCGCTGCCCGCCGCGGCGGCGACCGGCCCGCTGACCGTGCTGCCGAAGACGCTCGCCGTCGACGTGCTGCCCGCGCTGCGCGCCACCAACGGCTGGACCCAGGAGAAGCTGGAGGGCCTGACCGTGGCCGGCAACGGCGAGGTGTACGCGATCACCGACAACGACGGGGTGCAGGACGCCACCGGCGAGACGGTCCTCCTGCGCCTCGGCTCCAGCCGCAAGGTCTTCGGCCGCAACTGAGCCACCGCCACTTCCCCTCCGGCCGGCGTCCACCCTCGCGGTGGGCGCCGGCCGATCACGTCAGGTGACCCCCGGCACGGGCCCACCGCCCCCACCGCAGAGCCTAATGAGTTCTGGGAGTTGGCTGGTGGGTGCGGCAGACTCCTGGTGGGTAGCCGCTGGCGGATGAGCACTCGCGCAGCCTGGACGTGGTGAG
>NZ_JBEZDJ010000001.1:570508-668273 GCF_040648275.1 Micromonospora sp. NPDC049171 | reverse complement strand
CGTCCAGGCTGCGCGAGTGCTCATCCGCCAGCGGCTACCCACCAGGAGTCTGCCGCACCCACCAGCCAACTCCCAGAACTCATTAGGCGGCGAGCAGGGTGCTCACGCCCCTTGGCCGGCCACGCCGCTTCGTCTGTCACCAGCCTCGGCTGGGTCGGGGCCGGGTCGGGCCGGGTGCGAGCGCCGACCGCCTCCGGCCACCGCCGTTCGAGCGGCTCAGACGACGTGGTCCAGGTAACCGGTGATCGCCGCGTCCAGCACCTCCGCGCCGGGCCGCGCCCACACCTCGGCGGAGAAGACCTCCACCTCGATCGGGCCGTCATACCCGGCCGCGTCGACCGCCTCGCGCAGCCGACGCAACTCGATGCACCCGTCGCCGGGCAGCGCCCGGCCCAGCAGCACCCCCTCCGGCAGCGGCGTCACCCAGTCGCAGACCTGGAACGCGGCGATCCGTGGCCCGGCCCGCTGGATCTGCGCGTACACCGTGTCGTCCCACCAGACGTGGTACGCGTCCACGACCACACCGACCACCGTCGGGTCGAACCGTTCGGCGATGTCCAGCGCCTGGCCCAGGCTGACGATCACGCAGCGGTCGGCGGCGAACATCGGGTGCAGCGGCTCGATGGCCAGCCGTACCCCGGCGGCCTCGGCGTGCGGTGCCAGCTCGCCGATGGCGTCGGCGACCCGACGGCGGGCGCCGTCGATGTCCCGGCTGCCCGGCGCCAGCCCACCGGAGACCAGCACCAGCTCGGGGGCACCGAGGGTGGTCGCCTCCTCGATGGCGCGCAGATTCTCCGCCCACCAGTCGTCGGCGCAGAAGAACCCGCCCCGGCACAGCGAGGTGACGGTGAGACCGGCGTCGCGGACCAGCTTCGCCGACCGGGCCAGCCCGTGCTCCGCGACCGGCTCGCGCCACAGCCCGATGCCCGGCACCCCGGCGGCGACGCAGCCGGACACCACGTCGGGCAGGGGCCAGTGCTGGGCGGTGGCCTGATTGAACGAGAAGCGCGCGAGGCTCACTGAGCCACACCCGCCACCGCGAAGAACGCCCGCGCGCGGGCGGCGGCCAGGTCGGCGTCCGGTAACAACCCCGCCCGGTCGGCCAGGATGAGCAGGGTCGCCAGGTGCGCCGGGGACCGGCCGGACTGCGCCCCGCCGACCATCGTGAAGTGGTCCTGGTGCCCGGCCAGCCAGGCCAGGAACACGATCCCCGTCTTGTAGTGCCAGGTCGGTGCCGCGAACAGGTGCCGGGCCAGCGGGACAGTCGGCGCGAAGATCTCGGCGTACGCCGCCAGGTCACCCCGGTCCAGGGCGGCCAACGCGGCGGCGGCGGCCGGTGCGATGGCCGCGAACACCCCGAGCAGGGCGTCGGAGTGCCCCACCTCGTCGCCCCGGATCAGCTCCGGGTAGTGGAAGTCGTCACCGGTGTAGAGGCGCACCCCGGCGGGCAGCCGGCGGCGCAGCGCGACCTCCCGGCCGGCGTCGAGCAGCGACACCTTGATGCCGTCCACCTTCGACTCGTGCGCCTTGATCAGCTCGGTGACCGTGTCGGCGGCGGCGTCCAGGTCGACCGCACCCCAGTAGCCGGTCAACGCCGGGTCGAACATCGGGCCCAGCCAGTGCAACACCACCGGCCCGTCGGTGGCGCTCAGCAGCTCGTCGTACACCCGCAGGTAGTCCTCGGGGCCGCGGGCGGCGGCGGCCAGGTGTCGGCTGCACATCAACACCGGCCGGGCGCCGGCCGCGCGGACGTCGGCGAGCTGCTCGGTGTACGCGGCGGTGACCGCCGCCAGGGTGGCCCGGCCCGGTGGCAGCTGATCCGTGCCGACGCCGGCGACGATCCGACCACCCACCGCACGGGCCTCGGCGGCGCTGCGGCGGATCAACTCCCGGGTGGCCGGATAGTCCAGCCCCATCCCCCGCTGGGCGGTGTCCATCGCCTCGGCGACGCCCAGCCCGTACGACCAGAGGTGCCGCCGGAACGCGAGTGTGGTGTGCCAGTCCACCGAGGCCGGGGCGCCCGGCACGTTCTCCGCGGCCGGGTTGGCGACCACGTGTGCGGCGGCGTACGCGATCCGGGTCCGCGCCGGAGCGGCCGGGCGGGCGAAGCCACTGCCACCGGCCAGCCGGTGCCGCCGCCCGCCCGGCAGCACGACCTCGGCCCTCATCCGAACAGCTCCGGCACCTCGACTCGACGGCCCTCGCGGGCCGAGCGCAGCCCCAACTCGGCGAGCTGCACGCCCCGCGCGCCGGCCAGGAAGTCCCACCGGAACGGCTCGCCGGCCACGACGTGCCGCAGGTACGCCTCCCACTGCACCTTGAAGCCGTTGTCGAACTCCTCGTTGTCGGGCACCTCGGCCCACTGTGCCCGGAAGTCCTCGGTGGCCGGCAGGTCCGGGTTCCACACCGGCTTCGGGGTGACCGCCCGGTGCTGCACCCGGCAGTTGCGCAACCCGGCCACCGCGCTGCCCTCGGTGCCGTCGACCTGGAACTCCACCAGCTCGTCGCGGTACACCCGCACACCCCAGGACGAGTTGATCTGCGCGATGATGCCGCCGTCGAGTTCGAAGACGGCGTACGCGGCGTCGTCGGCGGTGGCCGGATAGACCTGACCGGCCTCGTCGACCCGCTCGGGCAGGTGGGTGGCGGTCACACAGGAGACGGCGGCGACCCGGCCGAACAGCTCCTCCAACACGTAGTGCCAGTGCGGGAACATGTCGACGACGATGCCGCCGCCGTCCTCCGCCCGGTAGTTCCACGACGGACGTTGGGCGGGCTGCCAGTCACCCTCGAAGACCCAGTAGCCGAACTCGCCGCGCACCGAGAGGATCCGGCCGAAGAAGCCGCCGTCGACGAGGCGCTTGAGCTTGCGCAGGCCGGGCAGGAAGAGTTTGTCCTGCACGACACCGGTGCGCAGGCCGGCCGCGTCGGCGGCCCGGGCCAGGTCGAGCGCGGCGGCGGTGTCCTCGGCGAGGGGCTTCTCGGTGTAGATGTGCTTGCCGGCCTCGATGGCCCGCCGGATCGCCTTCTCCCGCTGCTGGGTGACCTGGGCGTCGAAGTAGATCTCGACATCGTCGCGGGCCAGCGCCGAGGTCAGGTCGGTCGTCCAGTCGGTCAGCCCGTGCCGATCGGCGAGCTCCCGGAGCTTCGTCTCGTTGCGCCCGACCAGGACCGGTTCCGGCCAGATGGTCGTGCCGTCGGCCGTCGTCACACCGCCGGCCTCGCGGATGGCCAGCAGCGAGCGGACGAGGTGCTGCCGGTAGCCCATCCGTCCGGTCACGCCGTTGACGATGATGCCGATCGACCTGCGGGTCATGGGTGTCCCTCCCGTCGTGCTGGTCGTGCCTCCCTGCGGGAAAGGGCTTTCTCTGCGGTACCGTGACGCTAGCCGGCACGAGGAAACGCCGTCAACAGATCGAGGGGGCGGGCCATGGCGACCCTGTCCGATGTGGCCCGCCGGGCGGGCGTCTCACCCGCCACCGCCTCCCGCGTCATCAACGCCAGCAGCAAGCCGGTCACCGACGAGCTGCGCGAGCGGGTGCTCGCCGCCGTCGCCGAGTTGCAGTACGTGCCGAACGCGCACGCGCAACTGCTGGCCCGCTCGCACCGTAGCGCGGTGGGCGTGATCGTGCACGACGTCTCCGACCCGTACTTCGCCGAGATCACCCGTGGGCTGCAACGCGTCGCCACCGACCAGGGCCGACTGCTGATGATCTGCAACAGCTACCGGGACCCGGACCGCGAGCTGGAGTACGTGGAGCTGCTGCGCGGTCACCAGGTCGCGGCGCTGATCCTGGCCGGCTCCGGCTACCACGACGAGGCGTTCACCCGGCAGCTCAACGAGAAGCTCGCCGCGTACGAGGCCACGGGCGGGCGGGTGGTCGTGATCGGTCGACACGAGCACTCCGGCGACGCGGTGATGCCGGACAACCGGGCCGGTGGCTACCTCGCCGGGCGGGAGCTGTGCGGGCTGGGGCACCGGGCGATCGGCGTGGTCGCCGGCCCCCGCATCCTGACCACCACCACCGACCGGCTGGCCGGCCTCCGCCAGGCCCTCACCGAGCAGGGTCGTGACCTGCCGGAGCGGCGCATCCGGTACGCCGAGTTCGACCGCGACGGCGGCGCGGAGGCGACCGCCCGACTGCTCGACGCCGACCCGGAGCTGACCGCGATCGCGGCGCTCAACGACTCGATGGCCATCGGCGCGCTCGCCACCCTGCGCGCACGTGGGCTGGCGGTGCCGCGGCAGGTCTCGGTGGTGGGTTTCGACGACATGCCGATCGCCCGGGACGTGACCCCGGCGCTGACCACCGTGCGACTGCCCCTTGTCGACATGGGAGTCCGGGCGATGTCCCTGGTGCTCGCCGCGGAGGTGCCGACCCCCCGAGTCGAGGTGCTCCCCGCCGAGCTGGTCCGCAGGGACAGCGCCGGTCCCGTCCCGCCCGCCGTCCGCGTCACCGCCGGCTTCGCGCCGCGCGCTCGACGGGGTGACACCGTCTCGTGACCGGCATCAGCCCGACGCAGCGTCCGCTCACCCGCGACGACGTGGCGTACCTGGTCCGCGCGTCGCTCGGGCCGCACACCCGGGTCCGGGACGCCGGGCCGTTGGCCGGCGGCGGATACGCGACGGTCTGGTGGGCGCGGCTCGACGACGACCGTCGGGTGGTGCTGAAGCTCGCCCCACCGGCCGGGACGCCGCTGCTGCGCTACGAACGAGGGCTCTGTGCCGCCGAGGCCCGCTACTTCCGCCTCGTCGCGGAACACGCCCCGCGGGTGCCCGTACCCCCGGTGTTGCGGCACGGCACCGACCCCGCGTACGGCGAGTGGTTGGTCACCACGTTGCTGCCCGGCCGGTCGCTGTCCGACCTGGCCGCGGGCGGCGTCGCGGTCGACGACAGCCCGGCACGGTACGACCTCGGGGTGGCCCTCGCCGCGGTGCACCGGGTCACCGGCGACCGGTTCGGGTACGACGGCGACCGGGCCGGCGGGCCGACCTGGCCTGTGGCGTTCACGGCGATGCTCGACGCGCTGCTCGCCGACGCGACCGACTGGAAGGTGCGGCTGCCGGTGACCCCGGACCGCCTGCACGAGCTGGTGGGACGGCACGCCGACGTGCTGGACGAGGTGGACCGGCCGGCGCTGCTGCACTTCGACTGCTGGGACGGCAACGTGCTGGCCGCGCCCGATGCGCAGGGTCGGCTTCGGCTGCGCGGCCTGGTCGACGGCGAACGGTTCCTCTACGGCGACCCGCTGCTGGACCTGGTCTCGCCGCTGCTCTTCCGGCGCGTCGAGGACGAGCCGGAGCATCCGCTGCTGCGCGGCTACCGCGACGCCGCCGGCACACCGCTGGCGCTGGACGCCTCGGCGCGCCGACGGCTCGGCCTCTACCGACTGCACCTGTACCTGCTGATGACCGTGGAGATGCCCAGCCGTGGCATGACCCCAAGCAGCCATCCGCAGCGGCACGCCCGGCTCGCGACGTTGCTGGACGCGGAACTCGACGCGCTCGCGCGCTGACCGAAATCCCGTTGTCCGGCCGGTTCGCCGCTCGTAGCCTGCTCGGCGTGCGGATTCGGGAGTTCGTGGCGGAGGACTGGTCGCAGGTGTGGCCGATCGTCGAGGAGGTGATCCGGGCCCAGGAGACCTTCCCCTACGACCCGGCGATGACCACCGAGCAGGCGTACGCCATGTGGGCGGAGGCACCGCCGGGCCGGACCGTCGTCGCGGTCGACGGCGGGCGGGTGCTCGGCACCGCGAAGATGGGCACCAACCGACCCGGGCCGGGCGCGCACGTGTCCACCGCGAGCTTCCTGGTCGCCGCCGACGCCCGGGGCCGGGGCGTGGGCACCGCGCTGTGCCGCCACGCCCTGACCTGGGCGCGCCTTCAGGGGTACGCCGGCATGCAGTTCAACGCCGTGGTGGAGAGCAACAGCTCAGCGGTCGAGCTGTACCGGCGGGAGGGTTTCACTGTGGTCGGCACCGTACCCGGCGCGTTCCGCCACCCCACCCTCGGCCGGGTCGGTCTACACGTCATGTACCAGGAGTTCTGACCGGCGGCGTCTCGCCGACGCCCGAACCGCTCCACCTCACGCCGTCGAGGGATGGTCCGCCGGTGGCTGACCGGCCGTGCCCGGCACGACTGCGGTCGGCGGACGACGCGCCTCGGAGCCGGCGCGGCGGACCGGGGTGAAGAGACCGCCGACCGCGACCAGCAGGCATCCCGCTCCGGCAGCGAGCGTGACCGCCTGGACGCCGTACCGGCCGGCGGCCCAGGTCAGCGTGGCCGCGCCGATCGGCCCGAGGGCGTAGTGCGTGCTCCAGAACGCCGAGGTGACCCGGCCGAGCAGGTGATCGGGGGTGATCTCCTGGCGCAGCGACATCGAACAGATCCCGCCGATGCTCAGGCAGCACAGGTACACCGCGGTCAGGGCGGTGACCGCCGGCACGTTCGTCGCGAGGCCGACGCCCGCCACCGCGAACCCGCAGACCGAGTGCGCGCCGATCCAGGTCGCGCCGAAGCCGCGCCGGCGGCGGAGTGGGGCCACCAACAGTGCGCCGGCGACCGTGCCCAGCGCGGCCAGGCCGAGCACCGTGCCGACGGTGCCCTCGGAGCCGCCGAGATCGTGGGTGACGTGGTAGATCAGCACGTCGGTGAAGCCGTAGGTCAGGAAGATGAAGACCGACAGCAGGACGGTCAGCGCGCGGAGCACGGGCTGCCGCCACAGGAACCGCGCCCCGGCCAGGAACTCGGCCAGCGGCCGCTCCCGGGTCGCCGGTGCGGCGGTGTCGGCCCGCGCGGGTCGCAGTCGGATCAGCCACAGACCGGCTGCCGAGAGAGCGAAGCTCGCCGCGTTGACGGCGATGGCGAGCGCCGGGCCGAAGCGGGCCGACACGACGCCGGCGAGCAGCGGCCCGAGGACGGCCGCCGCCGCGTACGTCGCCTGCAACCGGCCGTTGGCCTCGGTGATCCGGTCGGAGTCGACGAGGTTGCGGACCGCGGTCACCGCCGCGACCTGGAACACCATGCCGGCCGCCTCGCAGATCGGCAGCACGACGAAGAGCAGCCAGACCTGTGGGCCGGCGAGCCAGGCCAGTGGCACCAGGCCGTAGAGCACCAACCGGGCCAGGTCCGCCACGATCATCAGGGTGCGGCGGTCGTACCTGTCGACCAGCACCCCGCCGAAGATCCCGGCGATGACGGACGCCGCGCCGGCGACGGCGGTGAGCAGGCCCATCCGCGCCACCGACCCGGTGGCCTGGAGCACCAGCAGCGGCACCGCCAGGTAGGCGAAGGAGTCGCCGGCCGCGGAGAGCGACTGCGCGATCCAGTAGGTGCCGAAGGTGCGGTCCCGCCACAGCGGAGACCGGGCAGCGGTGGCAGCTCGGCTCATCGCGACGACAGTAGTCGGCGCGAGCGGCCGACGCGGGCCGTGGCCGGCGTCACATCGATCTCCCGGGCGGCCCGCCGTCAGCCGGTCGTGGTGAGGTCGGTCGTGGCGGCGAGGTCGGTGACCACGTCCAGGAGCCGGTGCAGGGCGGGCGCGGTGCGGCCCGGCAGCCACACCATCTCGGTATGGGCGTGGGCACCGGTCAGCGGAACGAACACCACGCCGGTGCGGCGGAGGCTGGCCGCCGAGCTGGCGAGCCGGGTGACGCCGACGCCGGCGGCGACCAGGCCGAGGAGGCTCTGCACGCTGGCGTCCTCCTGGACGACGTTCGGCACGAACCCCGCTTCCCGGAACTGCTCGTCGAAGGTGCGGTGCCAGGGTTCCCAGGAACTGCGCGGCGTCAGCACCCACGGTTCGTCCGCCAGGTCGGCGAGCCTCAACTCGGCGCGGTCGGCGAGCGGGTGGCCCTCGGGCAGCACCGCGCACACCGGTTCGGTGGTCAGCCGCCGCGACGCCAGGCCCGGGACCAGCGGGGTCCGGGTGAAGGCGACGTCGTAGTGGCCGCCGAGCACACCCTGCACCAGGGGTGCGATGCCGGTGGACTCGGTGGCCAGGTCAAGATCGGGAAGGTGGCGGTGCACGGCGCGGACCACCGGCGGCAGGAGGTGGTTGGCGACGGTGGTCAGGAAGGCGAGGCGCAGGCTGCCGACCTCGCCCCGCTGGGCTCGTGCCACGACGGCGACGGCCTCGTCGGCGCGGTCCGTCACGGCGCGCGCCTCCGGCACGAACAGGGCGCCGACGTCGGTCAGGGTGGTGCCGCGGGAGTCGCGATCGAACAGCTTCACCCCGAGCGTGCGTTCCAGGGCGGTGATCTGCTGGGACAGCGACTGCTGGGCGATCATCAGGCGGGCGGAGGCCCGGGTGAAGCTCAGTTCCTCCGCGAGGACCAGGAAGTACCGCAGTTGCCGCAGCTCAGGGGTGGCCACAGGGACAGACTGTAGCCAGGGCAGCAAGCGTGTGTTGGCCGTCTCGGCAGACCTGCACGCACGATCGTTCGGGAGCCGGTGTCGGCCACCCAACGACATACGCGAGAGGGAATTCGATCATGAGTGCAACACGCCTCACCACGCCTTTCGACGCCCGCTCCACCGCCCGTGACGTCGTGGCCGGTGTCGACCTCACCGGGCAGCGCGCCATCGTCACCGGCGCCTCGTCGGGCATTGGCGTGGAGACGGCCCGGGCCCTCGCGGCCGCGGGCGCCGAGGTGACCCTTGCGGTACGCGACGTGCGGGCCGGCGAGCGGACAGCGGAGGACATCGGGGCCACCGTGGCGAACCGGTCGATCCGGGTCGCACAGTTGGACCTGTCCGACCAGGTGTCGATCACGGCCTTCGTCAGGGCCTGGGAGAGGCCCCTGCACATCCTGGTCAACAACGCCGGGGTGTCGGCGACCCCCGAAACACGCACGCCCGAGGGCTGGGAGTTGCAGTTCGCCACGAACCATCTCGGCCACTTCACGCTCGCCACCGGGCTGCACCGGGCGCTCGCGGCGGCCGGCCGGGCCCGCGTGGTGTCGCTCAGTTCCATCGCCCACGTACAGGCGCCGATGGTCTTCGAGGACGTCAACTTCCGCGAACGCCGCTACGACCGAATGCTGGCCTACGGCGAGTCGAAGACCGCCACCGCCCTGTTCGCAGTCGAGGCGAACAGGCGCTGGGCCCACGACGGCATCACTGTCAACGCGGCCAACCCGGGCGCGGTCACCACGAATCTGGGGCGACACCTCACCGAGGAGGACTACGCGGGGCTTCCGGCATTCGACTTCAAGACCCCGGAGCAGGGGGCCGCGACGTCGGTGCTGCTCGCCGCCTGGCCAGGGCTGGAGGGCGTCGGCGGCCGTTACTTCGAGGACTGCGACCAGGCCGAGCGGCACAGCCCGCAGACACCGCTGCGGGGGGTCGCCGAGCACGCGACCGACCCGGTGGCGGCGGCGCGGCTGTGGCAGGTCTCGCTCGACCTGCTCGCCGACGTCGGGCGTGGCTGACCGGCCGGTGAACGGGCAGACGGAGACGGCCGCGGGAGTGGTCCCACGGCCGTCTCCGGTAGTGCTCGAACGATCAGGCCTGGCGCAGCGGCGCGAGCGCGGTGCTCCAGGCGACCACCTGGTCGAGGGTGGTGGTCAGCGCGTCCTGGTGGAACTGGTTGGGCTTGAAGACGCTGAAGTTCTCGAAGTCGGTGAAGAGCGACAGCGCGACCTGCGACCGCACGTCGGCCATCTGGAGCTCACCGGAGATCAACCGCAGGTGCTCCACGGCGCGCGTCCCGCCGACCGAGCCGTAGCTGACGAAGCCGACGGCCTTGTTGTTCCACTCGGCGTACAGGAAGTCGATCGCGTTCTTCAGGGCACCCGAGGTCGAGTGGTTGTACTCGGGGGTGACGATGATGAACCCGTCGTACGAGGCGATCGTCTCGGCCCACCGCAGCGTGTGCGGCTGGGTGTACTGGCCCATCGAGGGCGGGTACGCCTCGTCGAGGTGCGGCAGCTGGTAGTCGAGCAGGTCGATCAGCTCGTACTCCGCGTCGGAGCGCTGCTTGGCGATCTCGAGCACCCAGCGGGCGACGGCTTCACCGTTACGCCCCGGGCGGGTGCTTCCGAGGATGATCCCGATCCTGGTCATGGTGGCGCCTTTCCTAGGGACTGGCTGACGGCACGACGCTAACCAGTGATTGCTCGGTCAAGCAAATGAACTGGCTATGGCCACGCTCACACTCCGTGCAAGCAATTGCTCAATCAAGCAACTAAGATATGAGGATGTCCAACCCCGCCGCAGAACCGCTGCAACCCCTCAACCCCGACGAGGAGGCCCTGGTCCGCGCCCTGGGCCAGGTGATGCACGTGCTGCCCCGCGCGATCGACACCGACATGGTCGGAGACCGTCAGTTGCCGCTCACCGAATACACCGCCCTGATGAACCTATCCGAGGTGCCGGGCCGGCGGATGCGGATGAACGAGCTCGCCTCGGCCTGCCACCTCTCGCTCAGCGGCATGACCCGCACCATCATCCGGCTGGAGACCCAGGGCCTGGTCCGGCGGGAACGCTGCGAGGAGGACGCCCGCGGCTGGAACGCGGTCCTCACCGACAGCGGATTCGCCCGCCTGGCGGAGTCCTGGCCCAGTCACCTGGCCGCCGTACGCCGCCGGTTCCTCCAGCACTTCGAGGGCTTCGACCTCGAGCATCTGGCCCGCGCGTTCCAGCGGGCCGGCACGGCCGAGACGACCGGCACGGCCGCGACGACCGACTGAGCCGACAACGGGTTCAGCCGGGCAGCCGGGCAGCCTCGACCAGCGCCCACGCCAGCAGCCCGAAGGCGCCGGTCGAGGCGACCGCCCGGACCACGTTGCCGCGTACCCAGGTGGTCTCGAAGCGCTGCCGCACGGCCGCGAGGTCGGTGACCCGGTCGACGTCGCCGGCGCGGGCCAGCGTGTTGTTCAGCGGCACGTTGACCACGGCGGTGACGCCGAGCACCACCAGGTACACCAGCAGCGCCGCACCGATCCACGACAACGCCGGCCGACGTTCGGCGCCCAGGTGCAGCGCCGCCGCCAGCAGCGTGAACAGCAACGCTCCCCCGAAGCAGACGGCGAACCAGCCGTTGAGGATGGACTCGTTGATCCGTTGCATGGCGAGCACCAGCGTCCGGTCGTCGCTGCGACCCAGGCCCGGCATGACCGCGTACGCGAAGGCGGCGAACAGCCCGGCGGTCAGGCCGGTGGTCAGGGTGGCGACGAACAGGCTCGCGGTACTCAGGAATCCCATGGGCCCCATTGCACCCGCTGGCGCGCGTCCTGACCAGACGTCGGGCCCGGCTCCGACGCGTACACCGCGAAACGGGGACCGACGCGGACCGGCCGCCGGCCGGGATGCGCGCGGCACCCCGACCGACGGCCAGCCGGAGCATCAGCGCAGGCCGAACGCCCGGGTGATGCTCTGGCTCACGGTGTTGCCCGCGGCGTCACGCGCGGTGGTGCGCAGACTCACGAAGCCGGCCCGGGCCGGTGCCGCCAGCGCGGTACGCCAGCCGTCCCCGTGCCGGGTCAGGCGCTGCTGCTGCCAGCTCGCCCCGTCGTCGTAGGACACCTCGACGGTGACCGCGCCGACCGTGCCCCGGACGCCGGGCAGGTGGGAGGCGACCACGGTCAGCGGTGCCCGCCGTGACGCCCGGCCCGCGGAGTCGATGGCCACCTGGTAGTCCAGCTGGATCATCGGCAGCACCTCCGACGACTCCACGCCGGTGGCGGCCGAGGTGAAGCCCCACTCGGTGCGGGTCTGCCGGGAGTACGGGTTGGTCCAGGCGGCCCGGTCGTTCTGCACCACCAGCCGGTACGGCAGCCGCTGCGCGGCCAGCCCGGAGACCTGGAGGTATTCGGCGTTGCCCCAGTTCAGCTCCTTGTCGCCCTGGTAGAGGGTGGTCCGGTTGACCATGTCGTAGTTGGCGCGCGCCTCACCGATGTGGCCACCCCCGTCGCCCCAGCCGGGCGCGGGTAGGTACAGGGTGTCCAGGTAACGCACCGGCACGTAGCCCCCGCCCATCCGGGGCCGCTGGATCGGCCCGAACCACTCGACGGTGCTCGATCGGCCGGCCGGGTAGCTGGCCACCTCCATCAGGTGCTGACCGGTCTCGCCGACGATGTACGCGTCGTCGATCCACCGCTCGCCGGCGGTCACCCAGTCGGTGCGCCGGCCCTGGGCCGGGACGGTCTCCTGGTTGCCCGAGGCCATGCCCTTCCAGACGTCGGTGCGGAACTCCAGCGCCTTGCCCTGCCGGTAGTTGCGGAACTCCACGTCGACCCGGGCCAGGTCCCGCTTCGCGGGCCGGTAGGTGGGGTCGGCCGGCACCGTGCCCGTCCAGTGGTGTGCCACGTCGTACAGGTAGGTGGTCTCCGGGTGCGACTCGGCGGACAGCCGCACCGGGCCGCGCCCCAGCGCCGCGATGAGCTGGTCGCCCTCGTCGGCACCGAGCGTCGCCACGGTCACCGGGGCCCGGCTCTCCGGGCTCCACGGCGTCTCGTCCCAGGGGTCCAGCCGACCGACGCCGTCGTTGACCACCAGCAGCAGCTTCGCGCCGGCCGCCGCGACGAGCCGCGCCTGGGTGGCGATGTCCACTGTGTCGCTGCGCCGGACCACCACCACCCGATCCCGGACCGGCCGCTTGGCCAGCCCGGCCGCCGAGGTGTCGGCGACGTAGACCGCGTCCAGCTGGCGACGGCCGGCCGGCAGCGCCGGGGTCGCCCGCTTCACCAGCAGATCGTCGTACGTGCGGCCGGCCGCGGAGATCGTCAACGCCGGCTGTTCGAGCCGCCACCGGGCACCGAACTCGAACTCGCCGTCGGTGACCCTGCGGGTCGTCGGCAGGGCCCACATGCTGTCGTACGAGTCGTTGGGCAGCACCTGACTCTCGGTGAGGCCGTTCGCGGTGGACCGGTGGATGTCCATCCGCAGCGAGGTGGCGGTGGCCTCCTGTGGCACCGCGGCCCGCACCTGTCGGGCCTCCCGCGCGTCCAGGGTGACGGTGCGGTCGCGGTCCAGGTTGACGTCGGTGAAGCTGAGCATCGCCATGCCCTTGGAACGTGGCCCGTGTGCACCGCGCACGTCCGCGGAGATCCAGCCGGTCCAACTCGCCACCGGCAGCCGCAGCGTGGCGGTGCCGCTCTCGGGCAGGTCAACGGCGCTGAACAGCCCGTCGGTGGTGAGGATGACCTTGCCGGCGAGCGGCTTGCCGTCCCGGTCCTTGGCGACGAGCGTCAGGTTCTGCCGCTGGCCCTCCTTGCCGGCGCCGACGAGGGTACGGCCGCGGATCACGCCGGCCTCGTCAGTGGCGACGATCATGCCGCTGACCTGCTTCTCCGCCGGCAGCTTGTCGTACGCGGCCCGCAGCGTCACCGTGGCGGTGCCCCCGGCGGGCACGGTGACCCGGTCGGCGGAGAGAGCGAAGAGGCCGGCCGGCGCGGCGGTCGCGTCGAGGGCCAGCTTCAGCGTGATCGGCGCGCCGCCGAGGTTGGTGTAGGTGACCGTCCGGTCGACTGTCATCCCCGGCTGCTGCGGCCAGGCCTGGAAGCCGGAGTAGGCGCTCGGGGTGGCGAAGACGGTGGCCCGCGTGGCCGCGACCGCGTCGACCCGACCGGCACCCGCCTGGTACGGGGTGTACTCGGCAGTGGCCTTGACCGTGCTGACCAGCGCCTCCTTGATGCGCTGACCGGTCCAGTCCGGGTGCGCCGCGGCAACCAGCGCCGCCGTGCCGGCCACGTGCGGGGTGGCCATCGACGTGCCGCTCATCAGCGTGTAGTCCCCGGAACCACCGCGTACGTAGTGGGAACGGGCCGCCAGGATGTCCACGCCGGGTGCGGTGATCTCGGGCTTGAGCCCGCCGTCGCCGGCACGGGGCCCCTGGCTGGAGAACTCGGCGAGGTGGTCGGTGGAGTCGACGGCGCCCACCGTCAGCGCGGAGTTCGCCGCACCCGGGCTGCCGATGCTGTTCGGCCCGCCGTTACCGGCGGCGATCACGAACAGCGCGCCGGTCTCGGCGCTGAGCCGGTCGACCGCCTGGCTCATCGGGTCACTGCCGTCGGTGGCCTCACCGCCCAGGCTCATGCTGACGACCCGGGCCTTCTGCTCGCGGGCCGCCCACTCCATGCCGGCGATGATCCAGGAGTCCTGCCCGCTGCCCTCGCTGTTGAGCACCTTGCCGATGTGCAGCCGGGCGCCGGGGGCGACGCCCCGCTCGACCCCGCCGGAAGCCGCACCGCTACCGGCGATCGTCGAGGCGACGTGCGTACCGTGGCCCTTGTAGTCGAGGATGTCGGGCTCCGTCGGCACGAAACTGCTCGACGTGGCGATCTGACCGGCGAGGTCCGGGTGCTCGGCGTCGGCGCCGGAGTCCAGGACCGCGACGTCGACACCGGCGGCGGTGTTGCCCTCGGCCCAGACCGCCGGGGCGCCGATCTGCGCGGTGGACTGGGCCAGGTCGGCGTGCACCCGACCGTCCAACCAGACCTTGGCGATGCCGTTGGCGAGGGTCGGGACAGCACCCGTACGCCGGGCGGTGCCGGCGGTGAGAGCGGTCCAGAACCGGTCGGCGGTGGCGCGCTGGCGCGTCAACGCGGCGCCCTGCACGCTGTCGAGCGGGCGGACCAGCTCGGCACCGTCCACAGTGGGACGGGTGCGGGCGCGGGCCGCCGCGTCGGTCATCGTGACGATCAGCGGCAACGTGTCGGTGTGGGCGTCGTCGTAGCCGTCGGCGATCAGCTCGGTGACGTTGAACAGTTGCCGGTCCAGCACACCGCTGGTGACGTACGACAGCGCGGTGTCCGGGTAGACGTACGTGTCGCCGTCGCGCACGGTGCGGTGGAAGGTCGGCGTACTGCCGTCCGGGCGGCGCACGGTCGACACGGTGCTGCCGTCCGCCGCGGTGGTCACCGTGACCGTGTCACCGGTGATCAGCGTGACGGTGGCCGTACGTCCGGCGGCTGCCGGGGGAAGGCCGGCCGGGCGGTCGGGGGTGTTCGGCGGGGCGACGGACGCCCCCGCGGCGGGTGGGGTGAACCCGGCCGCCAGGGTGAGGGCGGTGCCGAGGGCGATCAGCCCGGATCGGCGACGCCGGCGAGACAGAGCCAAGATGACCTCTTTGCGTCGAGAAGTGGTACGCCGCACAGCATCGACGCAACACCCACCCCCGACCCCCACCAACCCCCGACGCACTTACGCCATGGCACAAACCCGCCACCAACCCACCCACCCCCACCCTCCCCGCCCCGCCCCTCGCCGCCCCGCCCCTCCCCGCCCCTCCCCGCCCCCTCGCCGTTGATCATGGAGTTATAGCCGCCCGTCGCGGCGTGTCGTGACAATAACCTCATGATCAACCGCCCGCACCGCCGACGCGGGGGCGGGCGGGGGGCGGTGGGGGCGCGGTGGGGGGCGGTGGGGGGCGTTAGGGCGTTGGGGACTGGAGGGTTAGCAGGGCGGCTAGCCGGTCCAGTTGGGTCGGGTCGGACAGGGCTGAGCCGACGGCCGCCACCCGTACGCCGGCCTGGAGGAACGCGCCAGCGTTGCTGGCGTCCAGGCCGCCGGTCGCGACGAAGCGCAGCTGCGGCAGCGGGCCGGCCATCGCCTTGAACCAGGCCGGCCCGAGCGAGATCGCGGGGAACGCCTTGAGCCAGGTGAGGCCGTGCCGCAGCGCCTGCTGGGCCTCGGTGGGGGTGGCCACGCCGGGCAGGTGCGGCAGACCTCGGGCGGCGGCCGCGTCGGCGATCGCGAGGTCCAGGCCGGGCGCCACGGTGAATTGGGCGCCCGCGTCGGCTGCTGCGGCGACCTGCTCGACGTCGAGCACGGTGCCCGCGCCCACGATCCGGCCGCGCGCGGTGCCCGCCTCGACGGCGGCGCGCAGCGACGGTACGGCGTCCGGGGTGGCCACCGGCACCTCCACCACGTCGATGCCGAGGTCCCAGGCACGCTCGGCGAGCCGGACGGTCTCGGCGACCGGCAGGCCGCGCAGGATCGCCATCACCCGGGCGTTGCCGAAGATGTGCTCGAAGTCTGCTGTGGTCATGGTGCACTCCATCCGAGATCGCGGTGAATCTGTTGCCTACTGGCCGTCGACCGCCGACCGGGCCCCGCCGGCCTTCGACCTGGCCCGATCGACCGCCGCACCTGGCCCGGTCGGACGGCGACGGCCTGACTCAGGTCGTCGCCAGGGCCCCGGTCAGATCGAGCGGTGACCAGGCCTCGACGGGGGCGTCGACCAGCCGCTCGAACCAGGCCCACGGCGGGACCGGGGCGTTGTCGCCGCTGCTGGTCAACGCCTGTGCGGCGACGAGGTGCCCGAGGCGCAGGCGGCGCACGGGGTCGAGGTCGCGCAGCAGCCCGGCCAGGTAGCCGGCCGCGAACGCGTCTCCGGCGCCGACCGGCTCCACCACCGTCACCAGGGGCGCGGACACGAAGATCGGCTCGGCGTCCCGGCGCAGTGCGGTGGCGCCCACCGCGCCATCCTTGACCACCACCGTCTCCGGCCCGGGCAACAGCCGGCGTACGGCCAGCGGGTCGGCGGTGCCCCACAGCGTCTCCGCCTCGTCCTGCCCGACGAAGACCAGGTCGCTGCGGTCGGCCAGGTCGCGCAGCACCCCAGCGGCCTGCTCGGCGGGCCACAACCGGCCCCGGTGGTTGACGTCGAAGCTGACAAGTGCCCCCGCCAGCGGCCGGTCCGTCACGGCGTGCTCGACAAGCGCCCGGCAGGACGCGGAGAGCACCGGCGTGATGCCGGACAGGTGCAGCACACGGGCACCGGCCAGACCCGGGGCGGCGAGCGTGCCCGGATCCATCCGGGAGGCCGCCGAGCCCGCCCGGTAGTAGTGCACGGCGGTGCCCTCCGGGCCCGGGTCCTTGACGTACAGGCCGGTGGGGGCGGCCGGGTCCACGCTGACCTGGTCGACACGGACGCCGGTCGCGGCGACGTGCCGGACGACGGCCCGGCCGAAGGGGTCGTCGCCGACCCGGCTCACCCAGGCCGCCCGGTGCCCCAGCCGCGCCAGGTAGCCGGCCACGTTGGATTCCGCGCCGCCGACCGAGACGGCGACCCGGTCGGCATGCTCCAACGGCTCACCCGGCGCGGGACAGAGCACCACCATCGTCTCCCCGACCGCGGCCACCTCGATCGGCGCGGGGCCCGCCGGGACGGTCGCGTCGTCAGGTGGGGAGTCGGTCGGCATCGGGGCACACGTCCTCGCGGCGGGGATCCTGGGCGCCGCCGAGCCTAGGTGTTCGGGCGCGAGACGGGCAACCCGTCATACGTCACACCTCGCCGGTCAGGGCAACGTCAGCCCGTACGCGGCCAGCACCTCCCCGATCGGCTGGTAGTAGGTGGTGCCGCCGGAGGTGCAGTTGCCGCTGCCACCGGAGAGGATGCCGAGGATGGTGCCGGTGGAGGCCACGTAGAGCGGACCGCCGCTGTCGCCCGGCTCGGCGCAGATGTTGGTGCGGATCAGGCCGTAGATCACGCCGGTGGCGTAGTTGACGGTCTGGTTCAGACCGGTGACGGTGCCGCAGCGCACGCCGGTGGTGCTGCCGCTGCGGCACACCGCCTGACCGATGTACGCGGTGCCGGGGCCGTTGATGGTCAGCAGACCGGGGTACGTGTAGACCGCGCTCGGGTGGGCGATCCGCCCGGTGTAGCGGATCAGCCCGTAGTCGTTGGTGGGGTAGCTGGTGGCGGTGCGGGTGCCGAGCACGGTGGTCTGCGCGCTGTCGGCGTACCAGGTGGCGGCGGTGGTGGTGCAGTGCCCGGCGGTGATCACGTAGTAGGTGCTGCCGCTGCGCGCGTTCGCGCCGAGCGAGCAGCGCGCGCCACCGCCGTAGATGCCCTGCCCACCGGCGATCAGGGGGCGCAACGTTCCGGGTTCGCGGCGCAGCAGCACGCCGGCCCGGTCGGCTGTCGTCCGCAACGCGGCCAGCTCGCCGGGGGCCACGGTGTCGTCGACGGTGAGGGTCATCCGGCCGGTGGCGGGGTCGAGCCCCCAGGCGGTGCCCGCGGTGCGTACCCCGGTCAGGGTGGCCGCCGCGTCGGCGGCCCGGTCCGGGACGGCGGCCCGCGCCGTGCTGGGCGTGACGAGCAGGAGGGTGGTCAGGACGAGGGCGACGAGCGGGGAGCGGCGCATCCGAGCCTCCGCGAGAATCGAGCATGATGGATGCCCCTAAGCATCGCCCCGGGTCCGGCGCCGTGGCAACCTCGGGCCGTCCCCTCCCCGGCCGGTGGGAATCGCCGATCCGGGGACGGGCCCCGCCGACGCCGCCGATAATCCTCGGAAACACGGCGGGAGGCCGGGCATGACCACCGGAGAAAATTCGGCGCTGGTACGCCGGATGGAGGGGTCGACCCGGGCCACGCTGCTGGAGTTGCTCTTCGACGTGGTCTTCGTGGCCGCCCTCGCGTTGCTGTCGACCCTGCTGACCGAGGAGCGCACCTGGGCCGGCAGCGCCAAGGTGCTGCTGATGCTGACCGCCATCTGGTGGACCTGGTCGCTCACCGCGACCACCACCGAGTTCTACAACCCGCGGCAGCGCCCGATCCAGGCCGTCCTGATGATCGCCATGGTCGGCTCGGTGGGGATGGCGGTGGCGCTGCCGATGGTCAGCGTCGCGCACCTGCTGCTCTTCGTGTTCTCGTACGTCGGCACGCACGTGACCCGCTGCGTCATCCTGGTCGTCGTCCTGCACCGGCAGGGGCACCGGACGGCCAGGGAGCGGGCCACCCGGTTTCTCTTCTGGTTCACGGTGTCCGGCGTCTTCTGGGTCACCGGCGCGCTGTCGAACAGTCCGAACTGGGGGCTCTGGACCATCGCCATCACGATCGACCTGGTCGCCTCGGCGGCCCGCTACCCCACGCCCCGGCTGGGCAAGGTGCCCATCGACCAGTACAAGCGGATCACCGGGCACCTGGGCGAGAGGTACCAGCAGTTCGTCATCCTGGCCCTCGGCGACATCGTCCTGCTGCCGACCCTGCAGGTCAGCCGGGGCGAACTCCGGTTTCTCCGGGTCGTCGCCCTGCTCTGCGCATTCGCCACCATGCTGCTGCTCTGGCAGGTCTACGTCTTCCGCGCCAGCGAGTTGATGGTGGCGGCCGAGGCCCGGGCGCACCGGCCGGTGCGGCTGGCTCCGTACACCCATCTGGTCCTGCTGGCCGGTGTGGTCGCCACGGCGGCCTCGTTCGAGATGGTCGTCGCCCATCCGACCGGAACGACACCGGTGCGGTGGCTCGTGCTGATCGTCGGCGGCCCGACGCTGTTCGTGCTCGGTCGCGTTCTGTTCGCCCTGCTGGTGTCCTGGGTCGTGCCGTGGCGGCGAGTGGCCTGGCAGCTCACGCCACTACTGGTGCTGCCGTGGGCCGGCGGCTGGCCGCCGCTGCTGGTCGCCGTCGTCGTGGCGCTCGCGCTGGCCGGTCACATCGTCGTCCCCGCCGGAGACCGGGAGACCGCGCCGGGGCTGAACGTCCGGCGAACCGACGACGCCTGACCGCGCCCGGGGGCACCGATCCCTCTCCTCCCCACTTGGCGGGAATCGCCGATCCGGGGACGTCCGCGCCGGGGCCGCCGATAATTCTCGGAAGACACGGCGGGAGGCCGGGCATGACCACCGGAGGCACCCCGGCGTTGGTACGCCGTCTGGACGGGTCGACCCGGGCGACGCTGCTGGAACTGCTCTTCGATGTGGTCTTCGTGGCCGCGCTCGCGCAGACCTCGAAGCTGCTCGCCGACCAGACGTCCTGGGCCCAGAGCGCGTCGGTGGCGCTGTTGCTCGTCGCGATCTGGTGGACCTGGTCGGTCACCTCCACCACGACCGAGTTCTACGACCCTCAGCAGCGCCCCATCCAGGCCATCCTGATGGTCGCCATGGTCGGATCGGTGGGGATGGCGGCATCGCTGCCGATGGTTACCGGAGGGCAGTCCCTGGCCTTCGCACTCGCCTACGTCGGCACTCACGTGGTGCGCGGCATCGTCCTGCTCAGCGCCCTGTACCGGCAGCAGCACCCCGCGGCCATGGCGCGAGCCACCCGGTTCCTGTTCTGGTTCCTGGTGTCCGGGGTCCTCTGGATCGTCGGGGCGCTGGCCGGCACCGCGCGGTGGTGGATCTGGACCACCGCGATCGCCATCGACCTGCTCTCCGCGGCGGCACGCTACCCCACACCGTGGCTCGGCCGGGTGCCTCTCGACCAGTACGACCGGACCACCGGCCACCTGGGCGAGCGGTACCAGCAGTTCGTCATCCTGGCCCTCGGCGACATCATCCTGGTGCCCACCCTGGAGCTGAGCCGCAGCGACTTCGACAGCTCCAGGATCACCGCGCTGCTCTGCGCGTTCGCCATCATGCTGCTGCTGTGGCAGATCTACGTCTATCGGGCCGGCGAGTTGCTCGAAACGGCGGC
This sequence comes from Micromonospora sp. NPDC049171, assembly GCF_040648275.1. Taxonomy (NCBI): domain Bacteria; kingdom Bacillati; phylum Actinomycetota; class Actinomycetes; order Micromonosporales; family Micromonosporaceae; genus Micromonospora; species Micromonospora sp. NPDC049171. Next base: position 647,916 of record NZ_JBEZDJ010000001.1, on the reverse strand, counting down.
CTCGTCGGAGCCCGGCCGGTCCACCCGGATCGCTCCGTACTCCCATCTGGTGCTCCTGGTCGGCGTGCTCGTCACGGCGGCTTCCTTCGACCTCGTCGTCGACCGACCCACCGGAACGACACCGGTGCGGTGGCTGGTCCTGATCATCGGCGGACCCCTGGTGTTCGTGCTCGGCCGGGTCCTGTTCGCCTATCTGCTGTCCGCCCGCGTGCCGTGGGTTCGAGTGGCTTCGCAACTGCTGCCCCTGCTGCTGCTGCCCTGGGCCGGCCGCTGGCCACCGGTGCTGGTCACCGCGATCGTGGCCCTCGGGCTGGCCGTGCACGTGCTGCTCCCCAGGGGGCACAGCCGGGAGACCAGGCGGGGGCTCCGACCGCGAGGGCCCGCCGAATGACCGTCGACGGTCAGGCGAGGTGCTGGCCGGCCCACTCGGCGAGGGCCCGGGCGCACGCGTCCACCGACTCCTGCCAGCTGCGCACCGCGCCGTCGCCCGCCTCGTCGCTGACCTGCTTGACCAGCCGGCACGGCACACCCGCCTGCGCGGCCGCCCACGCCACCGCGTACCCCTCCATGTCGACCAGGTCGGCACGCAGCGCCAACCGGTCCCGCGCCGCGTCGTCGGCCACGAACGTGTCGCCGGTGGCCAGCACGGCACCCTCGGCGGCCAGGGTCAGCGGCGCACCGCAGGTCTCCCCGGTGAGCGTCCGCAGCAGGTCGGTGTCCAGATCGTGCTGGAGGACGGTGGCGATCTCGTGGGTGCCGGCCCACCCCGGGCGCAGCGCACCCGCCGTGCCCAGGTTGAGCAGCAGGCTGGGGCGCGGCCCGGCAGCCAGCACGGCGGCCACCGCGCTGGCGGCGTTCACCTTGCCCATGCCGGTCAGCAGCACCGGCAACCCGGGCGGAAGGTAGCGGGCCTCCTCCCCGACGGCGAGCACCACCAACGGACGATCGGCGCGGACCGTACCCCGAAGATTCACCGAAGCATCGTACGAGGTGACCGCCGCATCGGTGGGGTCAGTCCTTGGTGAAGCGGTACAGGACGAAGTCCTCGTCCGCGCCGCAGGCGATCACGTGCGTGTTCCACGAGCAGGACGCGCTGCGGACGTCCTTCAGCTCGCCCAACTCGTCGACCTCGCCGGACTCGGTCCACACCCCGGCCAGTACGCGGTTGTCCGCGACCGTGCCGGGTGCCTTGGCGAAGACCAGCAGGTTGCCCTCGTCCAGCCGGACCGCCACCCCACCCCGGTCGCGCAACACCGGCTTGCCGGCGGCGTCGAAGAGGGTGACTGTCGGCTCCGGGTACTCCCGTTGGGCGAGCACCTGCTCCCCCACCGGCACCAGGTCGGTCACGCCCGGCGCCGGCCAGTGGGCCGTGCGTTCACCCTCGGTGGCCGCCACCACCTCGGTGCGCTGGACGTCGTTGTTCGGCACCTGCAACAGGCAGGCCCGCCGCTCACCGCACGCCACAAGTGCCTTCGCGCGCTGCTCGTCGTTCCCGGAGCGGTAGAGCACCACCGGTTCCGCGTCGGACCCCAGGTCGTACGCCAGCAACTGGTACCCGCCCTCGTTGGCGACCACGTACAGGCGGTCCTCGTGGGCGACCACCAGATCGTCGAGGTCGGCGACGCTGCCCCACTGGCGCAGCACCCTGCCGGAGGTCATGTCGAGCAGCCGCACGGACCGGTCCGCACCCACCTGGACGAGTCGCCGCCCCTTGCTCGTCCACGGGTTGCGGGGCGTGCCGTCGAGGAAGGCCGGTCCGCCCGCCGCCTCGTCGCTGCCCACCGGCCGGACCACGGTGCGGCTGCTGTCGTACTGGTCGCGGGGGTTGGCCTGGGTCCACTTCTGGGCGCCGTTGCTCAGGCGCAGGCCGACCAGTTGGGCCGCGGCACGGTCCACCAGCACCGCCGTGTCGTCGGCGAAGTAGATCTCGTCGTCGCCCCGGACCGCGCGTTGCCAGCGTTGCGTGCCCGACCGACCGTCGAGGACGGCCAACGGGCGCGGGGTGTTGTCGCCCGGTGCGTCGGCGAGGACCGCGACCGCCCCGGGAACGGCGATGATCGCCTCCCAGTCGTCGGCCCGCACGTCTGTCGCCCTGCGCCACAGCTCGTCACCGGTGCCGGTGTCGACCGCCACCACCTCCAGCCGGTCGTCCGGCAGCGGGTACCCGAGGTAGGCCCGGTCGCCGAGCACCGCCGTCCACATGCCGGCCGGCCGCTCGCCGCCGGCCTTCGGCCGGGACAGTTCGCGCAGCGACGTGAACTCCAGATCGGGGTAGCGGTCCCGGGTCAGGTACAGCGTCGCGGCGGTGCCCACCCCGAGCAGGGCCAGCACCGCGCCCAGCACCACCCAACGCGCCCGCCGCCAGCGCGCCGCGCCCGCCCGGCCCGGCGTGGGCGGTCCCGCCGGCGGTGCGCCCGCCCAACCCGGGCCCGCCGGCGCGGGTGGGCCCGGCCAGGGCTGCGACGGTACGGGCGGCACGTCCCCGCCCGACCCAGCCGGCCCAGCCAGCCCGACAGGCCCAGCCGCTCCGACCGACCCAGCCGGTGCGGGCGGACTCACCGGGGTCGGCGGGGCGAGCTGTGGCCCGGCGTACGCCGGAAGTGGTCGGCGCAGCGGCAGGTCGGTCAGCGCGCCCTCGGCCACCGGCAGCTCCGGCTGGTCGAGCACCGTCGGCGCCACCCCCAGTTCGGTGTGCAGCATCCGGGCCACCAGCGGGATCCGCGACGAGCCACCGACCAGGAACAGCCCGGCGAGTTGGTCGGGGCTGAGCCCGGCGGCGGCGATCACCTCCCGGGCCCGGTCCACCGCGCGGCGCAGCAGCGGCGCGGCCACCCGCTCGACGTCGGCCCGGGTGAGCTGGACGGCTTCGGCCACCCCCGGCACCGCGACCGGCGCCACTGTCGAACGGGACAGCGTCTCCTTCGCACCTCGTACCTCGTCCCAGAGCCGCACCTGGTCGCGGCGCTGCGCCGGGTCCGCCGGCCGGAGCAGCCGGGCCCACTGCGCGGCGTGGCGTTCCCCGAGCAGCTCGCCGACCCGACCCACCAGGGCGGCGTCGAGATCCAGCCCGCCCAGGTCGGGCAGACCACCGTCGGCGACCACGCTGAACCCGGAGTCACCCCACGGGTCCGCGCCCTCGTTGCGCAGCACCGCGACGTCGAGCGTCCCGCCGCCGAAGTCGAACACCGCGATCGCGTCGCCGACGGGCACCGGACGATGCAGCACCTGCGTGTAGTAGCGGGCGGCGGCCACCGGCTCTCGCAGCAGCCGGGTGCCCGGCGGTGTCGGCCCGGCGAGGGTGTGCTCGGCCACCTGCGGCCAGCCCGCCAGCAGCAGGGCGTCGGCGAGCACCTGCCGCCGCGTCGCGTCCCAGGCGGCCGGGCAGGTCAGCACGGCCGGGGGCAGGAAGCCGACGGCGCCCACCGCGGCCCGCGCGACCGCCGCCAGCACCGCGGCGAGCAGGTCGGCCGGCGGGTACGAGCGGTCGCCGAGCACGATTGTCGGCTCGTCCACCCGGCGCTTCGGGTTCGCCTCGAACCGGCCCGGGTCGGTCTGTGCCAACCGCCGGGCGTCCCACCCGGTGTGCAGGGTGCCGTCCGGGTCGGCGTACACGGCGGAGGGGCTGAGTGGTTGACCGTCCATCAGCAGCGGGCGGGTCCGCCCGTCGGGCCAGCGCAGCACCGCGACCGTGTTGGACGTACCGAGGTCGACGCCGAGGGCGAAACCCTCGTGCTGGCCTGCCATCTGCCCGATACCTCCGCGCGACGAGGGGAACTCGACCCCGCATCGTACGCAGGCAACGCCGCACCGCTGATCAGTCGGTCAGGTGCCGTTCGCCGACGACCTCGCCGCCGCTGGTCTCCCCGGTGGGACGGAAGCCGAGCTTCAGGTAGAACGGCTCCGGGCCGCCCGCCCCCGGTTCCCACGTCGTGAACACGCGGTCGTGCCCGCGTTCGCGCGCCTCGGCGCAGACGGCCCGAACCGCGAAGCGGCCGTACCCGTGACCCTGGTGCTCGGCGGCGATGTTCAGCCGCCACAGGCCCGAGCGCCTGTCGTCGGGGCGAGCCGGGTCCCAGACGATGTCGAAGAAGCCCATCAGGAAGCCGACGATCTCGTCACCCTCGACGATCAGCCGTGGCCACGCGACGTCGGGCTGCGCGTACGCCTCGGCGAGGGACCAGGCGACCGGAGACGAGAACTTCTCCTGGTCCGGTCGCACGCTCACCCGGCAGGCGGCTTCCACGTTGTCCGGGGTGATCTGCACGAGTCGCGGCACGCCGGCCACCCTATCGGGCCGGGCCGGACAGCAGGCCGTCGAGCAGCCGGCGCAGGCCGAACTGGAACCAGGTGTCCAGGGCCGTCTCGGGGCTGCTCTGTCCGGCCGCGACCAGCCAGGGTCGCCGCTGGGTGCGGCCGGTCCGCTCCAGCCGGACGCGGGTCGCCGACCACCAGGCGGGGTAGGTGGTGTCGGTCGGATCGCGCCGGATGAGCAGGGCCATGCCCTGGATGTAGCCGCTGAGCACCAGGTAGGAGCGGAACGCCGCGGCGTCGTCGTAGCCGGCGCTGGTGAACGCCGCCACGAACCGGTCGACCATGGCGAGGACGGCCGGCCCGGTGGGTGGCCGGTCGGTGGCGAGGACGGCCAGCAGCCAGGGATGACGCCGGTACATCGTCCACTCGTCACGGGCCAGCCGTTCGAGCTGTTGGCGCGGGTCGTCGCACCCGGGTGCGCCGCCGGGCATCCGTGCGGCGGTGATGCGCTCGGCCATCGCGGCGAGCAGTTCGCCCCGGTTGCGAAGGTACCGGTACAGGGTGTGGACGGGCATCGCGGCGCGCTGGCCGAGCACCCGCATGGACACCGCGTCGAGGCCCTCGGAGTCGGCCAGCTCGACCGCGAGGCCGACCAGCCGGTCGCGGGGGTCGCCGCCGCTGGGCGTGGGCAGGTCGGGGACGCGACGCGACGTCGCGGTGGGACCATGCTCGCGACGCGACGTCGCGGTGGGACCGGGGACGCGACGCGACGTCGCGGTGGGACCGTGGTCGCGACGCCAGCGGTACGCGCGGGCCTGGCAGCGGCGCGAGCAGTAGCGGCGGGGGCGGCCCCGGCCGGAGCCGCCGGGCAGGTCGGCGTCGCACTCGACACACCGGCCGCTGAGCACGGCCACCCCCATTTTCGTCACGGCACACGGTGTGACGAAAGTACTGCACGTCGTCCACGGCGGACACCCAGGATCGACGGCATGAATCAGCCCAGTCGCAGGGATCTGCTCCGCGCCGGCGCGGTCGCGTCCGCGGCCGTTCTCTGTCCGTCCCCGGCCTCCGCCTCCGCGGCGCCGACGGATTGTCCGCCCCCACTCGGCCCGGTCCGGGTGTTGCCGGACGACCCCCGGTACGCGGACCTCGTCCGTCGCGGGAACCGACGGTTCGTGGGCACACCGGACGAGGTGCGCGTGGTCGGCTCCACCGAGCAGGTCGTCTCCGCCGTGCAGGACGCGGTCCGCGCCGGCCGGCGGGTGGCGGTACGCGGCGGCGGACACGGCTTCGAGGGGTTCGTGGACGACCCGGCGGTCCGGATGGTGATCGACCTGTCCGGCCTGACCGCTGTCTACCACGACCCGCGACGGTACGGCTTCGCCGTCGAGGCGGGTGCGACGCTCGGTGAGGCGTACCGCCGGCTCTTTCTCGGTTGGGGGGTGACCATCCCGGGTGGATCGTGCCCGGGTGTGGGCGTCGGTGGCCACGTCGCGGGCGGCGGCTACGGTCGGCTCTCCCGCCTGCACGGGCTCGCGGCCGACCACCTGTCCGCGATCGAGGTGGTCGTCGTGGACCGCGACGGCACCGCCCGTGCGGTGGTGGCCACCCGGGATCCGACGGATCCGCACCGCGACCTGTGGTGGGCGCACACCGGCGCGGGCGGAGGCACCTTCGGCGTCGTCACCAGGTACTGGTTCCGGTCGCTGCCCACGCCGCCCGCGCGGGTGGTGGACTTCACCGTCACCTGGCCGTGGGCCGGCATGGACGAGGCGGGCTTCTGCCGGCTCGCCGGCAACTTCGGCAGGTGGTGCGCCCGCAACAGCGCACCCGACTCGCGGGGACGACACCTGTACGGGGAGCTGATCCTGTTCCGCCCGCAGGCCGGTGGTCACACCCTCGCCGGCCAGGTCCCGCATGACAGCAGACACCTGCTCGACGAGCTCGTGGTGGCGCTCGGCGACGGCGTCGGCGTCACCCCGACGGTCTCCGCGCAGACGCTCCCCTGGCTGGCCGCGACACTGCACAGTGACGACGACGGCAAGGGTTGGCGGCTGAAGGTCAAGTCCGCCTTCCACCGCACACCCCTGACCGACCGCCAGTTGCACGTCGCCTACCGCCACCTCACCCGCGCCGACGACAGCCTCCTGACCGGCTCGCTGAGCCTCAACACCTACGGCGGGGCGATCAACGCCGTGCCGCCGACCGCCACCGCCGCCAGCCACCGCGACGCGTCGATGTTGCTGTTCTACCTCGCGGGCTGGGCCGACCCGGCCGCCGACACCGCCGCCGTGGCCTGGATCCGCGAGTTCTACCGGGACATGTACGCCGACACCGGCGGCGTACCCCCGCACGGCGCGTACATCAACTACCCCGACGTCGACCTCCGCACCGACACCCGGGCCTGGCCCGCCCTCTACCACGGCCGAAACTACCCGCGACTGCAACAGGTCAAGGCCCGGTGGGACCCCCGCGACGTCTTCCACCACGACCTGTCGGTACGCCCACCCGGCCAGTAGGCGGACTACTGCCAGCTCGGCCGGGCGGCGAGGACGCGGTCCCAGTCGACAGTCCGGGCCCAGTCGGCGTAGCGGTGCCAGGTCACCTCCGGGTACCTGGCGCGCAGCCCGTCGATGTCAACGAAGTCGGTGTTCTCCTCGAAGCGCTGGAACATGTCGGCGATCTCGTCGCCGGCCCACTGCCGGACCTGGTCCAACGGCATCTGCTGGTACGGGATCTCGCGGCCGAGCACGTCGCCGAGGATGCGGGCCGCCTCGTCGCCGGTGACCAGGTCGGAGGCGACGTCGATCCGTTCGCCGACGAACCGGTCCGGGTGCTCGATGGCGTGCACCGCGAGGCCGGCGATGTCGCGGACGGTCACCTGGTCCAGCGGCTTGCCGGCGGTGAGCGGGTTGGCCAGGACACCGTCGGTCAGGCGGCTGAACCCGACGTTGAGCGCGTTCTCCATGAAGTACACCGGCCCGAGGACCGTCGCCCTGACCTGCTGATCCCGCAGATACGCCTCGACGAGTCGCTTGCTGTCGGCGTGGTCGAGGTCGGTAGCCGCCAACCGGCCGGCGCCGCGCACCGACGAGTAGACGAGGTGCGCGTCGGCGCGGGCCGCGACATCGACCAGGTGGCGGCCCTGGGCGACCTCCTCGTCCCTACCGCCGGTTCCGAACGGTACGGACAGGCCGAAGATCGCGTCGACGCCCTTGGCGGCGTCGGTCAGGCCCTCGGGGTGGGCCAGGTCGCCGGTGACCAGCCGGACTCCGGCGGTGGACAGCGCCACCGCGGCGGGCGACGCGGGCGACCGCACGTAGGCGACGACGTCGTGGCCGTGCTGGAGCAGCAGGTCGGCGACGGTACCGCCCTGTTTGCCGGTGGCGCCGATGACGAGAACGTGTGCCATGAGGGTGCTCCCTGATTCGCGGCTCTGGACGCCGCCGATTCTCTGGCCTCAACCTCGATTGAGGTCAAGCCCTAGGCTTGGTCTCATGCCCAGGGCTCGCACCACGCTCCACGAACTCACCGTCGGCCAGGTCGCCGACCGCAGCGGCGTCGCGATCTCCGCGCTGCACTTCTACGAGCGCAAGGGCCTGATCCGCAGCAGCCGGACGCCGAGCAACCAGCGCAGGTACAGCCGCGACACGTTGCGCCGGGTGGCGTTCATCCGGGCCTCCCAACACGTCGGCATCTCGCTCACGGTGATCCGGGAGGCCCTCGATCGACTGCCGAGCGAGCGCACCCCCACCCGCGACGACTGGGCTCGCCTGTCCGCCGACTGGCGCGGCGTCCTCGACGCTCGGATCGCGCACCTGCGGGCACTTCGGGACGACCTCAGCGCGTGCATCGGGTGCGGCTGCCTCTCCCTGCGGGCCTGCCACCTGACCAACCCCCGCGACGTCTTGGGCCGCGAGGGCCCCGGCGCCCGCCGCCTGCCAACGCCCCGGTGACGCGCCTCCGGCATGGGCAGCCGGCGTCAGCTTTCGGTGCAGCGGTCGGAGAGGGCGTAGCGCAGCAGCACCACGTCGCCGATCTGGCGGACCTCGGCCAGCCGGGCGCGCCGGCCCGGGTGCCAGGGGAAGCGCCCCTCGCCGACGAACCGGGGCGCCCGGCCGTCGCCGACGAAGAACGGGGCGACGACCAGGTGCAGTTCGTCGGCGAGACCGGCGGCGAGGAACTGGGCGTGCACCGTCCCGCCACCCTCCACCATCAGCCGCCGTACGCCCCGCGCGTACAGGTCGGTCAGCAGCCAGGCCGGGTCGACCGGCTCCCCCGCGTCCACCACGGTGGCCAGTCGACCGATGCGTTCCTCGGTCTTCTCCAACGCGCCGGTGGCGCAGTAGACGAGCCGGGTGGGGTTACCAGCGGTGAAGAACCGGGCGGTCGGGTCGAGGTCACCATGGGCGGTCAGGGTGACCTTGGTGGGCGAGGCGGGCCGACCACACGCCACCCGTTCGGCCCGGCGGTCAGCGGAACGCACCAGCAACCGGGGGTCGTCGCGGCGAACGGTGCCGGCCCCGACGAGGATCGCGTCGCAGCTGGCCCGCACCGCGTCGACCCGGTCCAGGTCGTCGTCGTTGGACAGCAGCAGCCGCTGGTCAGAGGCGTCGTCGATGTACCCGTCGATCGAGGTGGCGCAGCTGAGCAGCACGTACGGCCGCCTCGGCGCCGGTGTGCCACTCACTTGTCGACAGGCAGGTCGGGCGCGGCCGAGATGACCCCCGCCGCCTTGGCGGCCTTGGCGGCCAGGTAGTCGGCGTTGGCCGGGGACAGGAAGACGCTCGTGGGCACCTGTTCGGCGACGTCCACGCCGAGGCGGGTCAGCTGCGCGGCCTTGTCCGGGTTGCTGCTCAGCAGTCGGATCCGTGGCACGCCCAACGTGGCGAGCATCTGCGCGGCGGCGGTGTAGTCCCGCTCGTCCTCACCCCGCCCCAACGCCACGTTGGCCTGGTAGGTGTCCAGCCCGGCGTCCTGCAACGCGTACGCGTCGAGCTTGGCGTACAGGCCGATGCCGCGTCCCTCCTGTCGCAGGTAGAGCAGGAAACCGCCAGTCGCGGCGATCCGCTGCACCGCCTCGCGCAACTGCGGCCCGCAGTCGCAGCGTTGGCTGCCGAACACGTCGCCGGTCAGGCACTCGCTGTGCGGGCGGACCAGCGGCGGCTCTCCCCCGGCGGCGAGCCGGTCCAGGGCGCCCGCCCAGTCACCCAGGCCGAGGGCGAGGTGCTCCCGAGCGTCCACCAGGCCCTTGAAGGAGAACACCCGGACGGTCGTGGTGTAGCCGTCGGGAAACGTCAACGGCACCGTGACCTGCGTACGGATCGTGGCAACCGGCAATGCTGCGGGCATGGGACTCCTCTGTCCGGCGCCACCGACGCGCGGCGACGCGTGTTCCTCACCACCGACTCAACAGCCGCCGTCGGGGACGGCTTCCCGGGCGGCGACCGGGTGTCGGTTCCGTCGCACCAGCAGCACCGCGGCTCCGGGCAGGCTGGCGACGAGGATCAGGGCACCGTAGACGGTGGCGGTGGCGACGCCCTCGGCCGCGCTGAGGCCGGCCGCGCCGAACACCCAGGCGGCCACCCCCTCGCGGGGGCCGAAGCCGGCGACGTTCAGTGGCAGCCCCATGGCGAGTAGGGCGAGCAGCGTCAACGGCAGCAGCCGTGCCAGTGGGGCGTCGGATCCGGCGGTGCGGGCCGCCACCAGGAAGGTGGCCAGGTGACCGGCGACCATCACCGTGGAGGCGATCAGCACCCCGAACCAGGTGCGCCGGGACAGCAGCCCGGACCGCACGTCCGCCCCGGCGGTGCGCAGTGCCCGCGCCCAGCGCGACGGGCCGGCGTTGGGTACGGCCCGGGCCAGCAGCACCGCGACCAGTCCGGCCGCGACCAGCAGCGCGGCGGCGACGGGCAGATACGTCCGCACCGGGGACGGGAAGGCGGCGAGCACCACCAGCGCGACGCCGACAAGCACCACCTGCCCGGCGGTACGCTCCCAGACCACCGCGCGGATGCCCCGGCTGACGTCCCCGGCGTCCCGGCCGTGGCGGACCGCCCGGTGCACGTCGCCGAGCACCCCGCCGGGCAGGGTGGCGTTGAGGAAGACGGCCCGGTAGCAGTGCGCCACCGCGGTCGCCAGCGGCAGCCGCACGCCCAGGCCACCGGCGACGAGGCTCCACCGCCACGCCGCGCAGACCGTGGTGAGCACCCCGATGGACAGCGCCGCGACCAACGCGGGCGCGTCGATCATCCGCACCCCGGCGAGGAACGGGCCGGTGCCCACCTGCCACAACAGGACGGTGAGCAGACCCACCCCACCGACCACTCGTGCCCAGGCCCAGAACATCGACGCCGGCCCTCCCCTTGAAGATCGTTCTCTTGCCCTAGTCCACGTACCCAGGGCGTGAACAGTTCATCCACCCGCGAGGAGGTCGGTGTGTTCGAGCAGCACGCTGAGCCGACCGGCCGCCGCGTCGGCCAGCCGCCGCTCGGCGTACGCCTGGGCGGGGCCGGCCAGGTCGGGACGCTGCGCGCAGGCCGCGCCCAGCCAACCCCGGAACCACTCGGCGGCCAGGTCGGCCTGTTCCGGGCCGAGCCGCCACGGGCTGGGCCGTTCCCGCACGTCCACGCCGTGTCGGGCGAACGCGGCGGCGGTGGCGGCGACGGCGTCCGGGCCGAGCAGTCGCCGGCCGCCGACGGTACGCCGCTGGTGGTCGTTGAACGCGGCCTCGACCGCCGTGTCCAGCGGATCGGTCGGGGTGAAAAGGACCCGGCCGGTGACCGAGATGGCGAACAGGGTGGGCCGGCCGACACAGGCGGCCACCACCCGTTCGACCTCCTCGGCGGTGAGCATGTCCAGCAGCGCGGACGCGGTGACCAGGGACCCGTCGGCCAGGTCGGCGGCGCTGAGCCGGGTGAGGTCGCCGCACCGGACAGTCACGGTGACCGGGGCGCCGTCGGCGGCGGTCACCCCGGTCATGCCCTCGGCGGCGCGGGCGAGCAGGTCGGCGTCGCGGTCGTGCAGCACCCAGTGCTGCGGGCCGGGCAGGCGGGGGGCCAGCCAGCGGCTCATCGAGCCGGTGCCGCTGCCCAGGTCGTGGACCACCGTCGGGGCGGCACCGGTGAGCCGGGGGCGGACGGCGTCCACCAGGTCCTCGGCCCGCGCCGCCGCGTCGGCCGGCTCGCGCAGCCGCAGCCAGTCGGCGAACGGCATGGTCTCCTCGACGGTCATCGCGCCACCTCCTCCAGCACGGCGGCCAGCGACGCGGCGGTCACCGTCCAGTCGGTCAGGGTGTCGCGCCGGGCGAGAGCCGCCCGCCGCAGCCGGGCCCGCAGCACGTCGTCGCCCCACCACCAGCTCAGTGCGCCGGCCAGCGCGGCCGGGTCGTCCGGCGGGACCAGCAGTCCCGGCAGATCGCCGTCGGCGCCGCGGCCGAGCGCCTCGGGGAGGCCACCCACCTCGGTGGCGAGCACCGGCAGGCCGCGGGCCAGCGCCTCGGTGACGACCATGCCGTACGTCTCCGCCCGGGACGGCAGCACCAGCAGGTCGGCGGCGGCGTACGCGGCGTCGAGTGCCGCGCCGGTCAGCGGGCCGGCCAGCCGGACCCGGTCGGCGAGGCCGGCGCCGGCGAGCTGGTCGCGTAGCCGGTGCACCAGCTCGGGTTCCCGGGTCAGGGTGCCGGCGCAGACAAGTGTCCAGGGCACCTCGGGCAGCACGGTCAACGCGTCGACGAGCACGTCGTGTCCCTTGTGGTGGGTGACCGCGGCCACGCAGAGCAGCCGGTTGCCGGCAGTCGGGCCGGGAGGCACCGGCGGCGCCGACGTCACCCCCGGTCGGGCGACCCGGACGCGGTCGGGCCGCAGCGGATGGCGCAGCAGCAGGCGGCGGCGCGTCCACTCGCTTGTGGTGACGACGGCCCGCGCGGCGGCCAGCGCCCGGCCCTCCACCTCGCCGTCCAACGGCATGTGCACGAGAACGACCAGGCGCAACCGGCGGGCGTGCGGGGCGAGCAGGTCCGGCACGGCCGAGGCGACCAGACCGTCGAGCAGCAGCACGGCATCGTCCGGCGCGGAGGCCAGCACCCCGGCCAGCGCCGCCCGCTCGGCCGGCTCGGGGCTCGGCCAGGCCCCGGGCACCGCGTGCTCGTACACCGCCCAGCCACGCTCGCCGAGGCCCGCGCAGACGCGCCTGTCGTAGGTGTTGCCGCCACTGGGTGTGGCCGGGTCGTCGATGTCGCCGGGCAGGACGACGTGCACCGTACGGCCGGTGCCACCCGAGCCGGCGGTGGGTGCCGCCCGGCCCGCATCGATCACAGTGCCCGCTCGTAGCTGGCCCAGGCGACGTGCGACTCGTGCAGGGTGACGGTGATTCCCGCCAGTTCGCGGGCGCCCGCGCCCAGGTCACCGGCGTGCACGCGCTCGGCCAGCCGGTCGGCGACGGTGCGGGCCAGCACCTCGGTGGTGGTGTTCACCCCGGCGAAGGCCGGCTCGTCGTCGAGGTTGCGGTAGGTCAGCTCGCCCAGTACGGCCCGCAGCTGCTCGGTGGCCAGGCCGATGTCGACGACGATGCCGTCGGCGTCCAGGTCGGCGCGGCGGAACGTCGCGTCCACCACGAACGTCGCCCCGTGCAGGCGTTGGGCCGGACCGAACACGTCGCCCCGGAAACTGTGGGCGATCATCATGTGATCCCGAACGGTCACGCTGAACACGGTCACTCCCCGTCGTCGTAGGTGATGAGGTGGCAGAGGGCGGGCAGGTCGCCCGTGCTCAGTCTGGCGAGCACGTCGGGCAGTTCAGCGAACCGGGACGCGCCGGTGATCAGCGCGTCGAAGGCCGGGTCGTCGAGCAGGTCCAGGGCGAGGGCCAGCCGGTCGCGGTAGCTGCGCCGTCCCCGCCGGGCGGGAGCGACCATGCCGACCTGACTGCTGCGTACGGTGAGTCGACCGGAGTGGAACGCCCCACCCAGCGACACCTGTACCGGGCGGTCGCCGTACCAGCTCAGCTCGATGACCGTGCCCTCCGGTGCGAGCAGGTCCAGTGCCTGTTGCAGGCCGGCGCCGGTGGCGCTGGCGTGCACGACCAGGTCCCGGTCGCCGCTGGCGTCGGCCGGTGGGGCGAACCCGACGCCGAGCGCGCCGGCCACCCCGGCCCGGCGGGAGTCGATGTCGACCAACTCGACATGCACGCCGGGGAACCGGGCGAGCAGGGCGGCGACGCAGCAGCCCACCATGCCCGCGCCGATCACGGTGACCCGGTCGCCGACGAGCGGCGCGGCGTCCCACAGCGCGTTGATCGCGGTCTCCACCGTGCCGGCGAGCACCGCGCGGGCGGGCGGCACCCCGTCCGGTACGGGCACCACGGCGGTGGCCGGCACGACGTACGCGCTCTGGTGCGGGTGCAGGCAGAACACGGTGCGTCCGAGCAGCTCCGGCGGGCCCTGTTCGACCTCGCCGACGCTGAGGTAGCCGTACTTGACCGGGCCGGGGAAGTCGCCCTCCTGAAACGGCGCGCGCATCGCGGCGTACTGGTCGGGGGGCACCTGGCCGGCGAAGACAAGCGTCTCGGTGCCCCGGCTGACCCCGGAGTAGCGGGCCCGGACGAGCACGTCCTCGGGGCCGGGCGTCGGCAGCGACACCGGCCGGATCTCCGCCGCGCCGGGCTCGCGCACCCAGCAGGCGTACGCCTCGCGGATCACCGTCGCGCACCTCACCTCATTACTCCCGGCCGAACAGCGCGGCCGTCCCCGGTCGGGGTCGTCGATCATAAACACGGCGCCACGGCGCCCGCAGTTCGACGTTCTCCGGTGATCGGCCGAGGACGCTGCTCGCCGTGCTGGTGACGCGTCACCGGTCCCGTGCCTCGACTGTGCTCAGAAGTTCGATGCCGCCCGGGGTGCCATCGCCCGTCCCGATGCGTTGATCATGGATCAGGGGACGTTGGCTTTAGGGCATCCGCCGCCCTATGGTGGGGGCATGCCGTGGGTGACCTTCCGCTCGCCAGCCGTCACTGACGTGACGGCTGGCAGTGCTGTCCGCGTCGTGACGGTTCCGCGCGGCAAGGCCTGCATGGGAGTGCCGGTCGTCGGCGCCTTGTACATCGTGCCCACGCGCGGGACGTCGAGCCTGGCGCGCACCGGCCGAGGCCCTCCCGCGGAATCGTTGCATCCCGAAACGACCGCAGGGCGAAGCTACTCAAGCTTCGGCCCTTTTTCTTTTTCCTCGTTCTTCTGAAGGGCAGACCATGAGCATCGATCAACGCGCTGTCGAGCACGGCTGGCTGGCTGATCTACGAGCGTCCCTGGCGGACGAGTTCGCGACGCAGACGGCTCGGCTACGGGAACTGACCGAACTCACCGCGGACACCGGCGACCCGGGCGAGGCCCACAACCTGGCCGCTCTGCTGGTGGCCACCCGCCGCCACATCGAGCACATCACCGGCGCGCTGGGCCGGATCGCGGATGGTACCTACGGCGCCTGCGAGAGGTGCCGCAAGAGCATCCCGGCCGAACGCCTCGAAGTCCTCCCGCATGTCCGCTTCTGCGTGCCGTGCCAGGAGAAGCACAAGGGGTGACACCTGGGCTGGTGCGAACGCGCGCGGGCCGGACCGGAGGTGAACCTGTCCGGCCCGCGCGGCCTGCCACCCGGGACGATCTCGGCTGCGGCCAGTCGACCCACCAAAGCGGACAAAAGCCCATCAAATGCCCTTTTGCCCCTATACGCTCCCCTGGCACATCTGACACAACGGGGGCGTGATGAGGATTTCTTCGTGGGGTGGTCGCAGGTCACGGGCCGCGGCGCTGGTTGCCGTCGGCGGCGTGCTGGCAGTCAACACCCTGCTGGCACCGATGCCACCCGAACCCCCGCTGAACCGGGTCCTGGTCGCGGCCGAGGCCATCGGGCCGATCAACCCGGTCGCCGAGGCGCTGAGCTTCGGGGTGATGACCGAGGGCAACGCCGGCGTGTTCGACAACGAGAACGAGGGCACCCTCGCCGTCGGTGGTGACCTCACCTTCGGCGGCTACCAGCTGGCCGGGGCGACCGCCGGGTCGTTCGTCGTGCCGGGCGACGCCAACCCGACGGCCCTGGTCGTGGGCGGACGGGTGAACTTCGCCGGCAGCGTCGGCGGCAGCCGGCTCCAGGTGCTCAACAGCGGGTACGCCAAGGTCGGCGACCTGACCGGCACGTTCGTCCGGGACACCGACAACAACGGCGCCCAGGTCAACACCCGGATCCTGCCGTCGGACAACTACGACGCCGCCCCTCGGGTCGAGTTGGTCACCCGGCAGCCGGTCGCCAGCGTCGGGCCCGCCTCCCCGATCAACTTCGCCGGAGCCTTCGCGAGCTTCCGCGACACCACCGCCGGCCTGGCCACCTGCGACAACACGGTGGTGCTGCGCACACCGAACGGTGACGTGCTGCCCCGGCCGATCCCGGCGGGCAGCAACGCCGTGGTCACCCTGACCCCCGGTGTGACGAACGTGCTCAACCTCAGCGCGGGCGATCTGAACAACATTCAGACGCTGACCTTCGCCAGCCAGCCCACCGCGGACACCCCGTTACTGGTCAACGTGGACACCAGCGGCGTTGGCAACGACTTCGCCTGGACCGCCCCGAACTTCGCCGGCATCGGCGGCCCGCAGGCGTCCTACATCCTGTTCAACTTCCCGACCGCCACCGCGCTCACCCTCACCCCGGGGGCGGCCACGGTCGAGGGCACCATCTACGCCCCCAACGCCAGCCTCACCGACCTCTCGGCCAGCAACACCGAGGGCAGCGTCATCACCCGTACGCTGGAGCACCGCGGCGGCGAGATCCACTACTTCCCGTTCAGCACCACGCTGGCCTGCGCGGGCGGCACCCCGGCGGACATCGACCTGGTCAAGTCGTCGACCACCACGGTGATCACCAGCGTCGGTCAGCAGGTCCCGTACTCGTTCCACGTGGTCAACACCGGCGGCGTCCCGCTCACCACCATCTCGGTCACCGACACCCAGACCCCGCCGTCGTCGAACGGCAACCTGGGCCCGATCACCTGCGCCGCCACCACCCTCGCCCCCGGGGCGCGGACCGCGTGCACCGCCACCTACACCGTCACCCAGGCCGACCTCGACAACAACGGGGTCACCAACGTGGCCACCGCCCAGGGCACCCCGCCCGGTGGTCCCCCGGTCGTCTCCGAGCCGGAGACCCTGACCATCCCGGCGCAGGGGCTCACCGCCGCCGTCAGCGTGCTGAAGTCGTCCACCACCACGTCGATCAGCTCGGTGGGTCAGCAGGTGCCCTACCGCTACCTGGTCGCCAACACCGGCGGTCTGACCCTGACCAACGTCGGCATCACCGACGTGCAGGCGCCGCCGTCGTCGAACGCGAACCTCGGCCCGATCACCTGCCCGCAGACCACCCTCGCGCCCGGCCAGACCACCACCTGCACCGCCACCTACACCGTCACCCAGGCCGACCTCGACAACAACGGGGTCACCGACACCGCCACCGCGCGGGGCACGCCGCCCAGTGGCACGCCGGTCACCTCGCCACCCTCGACACTGACCATCCCCGAGGCGGGACTGACCCCGTCGATCGCGGTGACGAAGACCTCCACCGCCGCCTCGATCACCACGGTCGGCCAGCAGGTGCCGTACACGTTCCTGGTGGTCAACACCGGCGGACTCACGCTGACCACCATCAACGTCACAGACGTGCAGGCGCCGCCGTCGTCGAACGCCAACCTCGGCCCGATCACCTGCCCCGTCACCACCCTCGCGCCCGGCGCGCAGACCGCCTGCACCGCCACCTACACCGTTACCCAGGCCGACCTCGACAACGACCAGGTCACCAACACCGCCGTCGCCCACGGCACCTCGCCCGGCGGCGGCACGCCGGTGGACTCGCCGCCCTCGACGCTGACCCTGCCGGAGACCGGCCTGGTCCCCTCGATCGCGGTGGTGAAGACGTCCACGACCACCACGATCACCACCGTCGGGCAGCAGGTGCCGTACACGTTCCAGGTGGTCAACACCGGCGGGTTCACCCTGACCAACGTCGGCGTCACCGACGTGCAGACCCCGCCCTCGTTGAACGCCAACCTCGGGCCGATCACCTGCGCGGCGACCACCCTCGCCCCCGGCGTCCAGACCACCTGCACCGCCACGTACACGGTCACCCAGGCCGACCTGGACTTCGGCGCGGTACGCGACACCGCGACCGCGCAGGGCACCCCACCCGGCGGCCGCCCACCCGTGCAGTCGCCGCCGTCGACGTTGACGATCCCGGGCGACGTGGTCGCGCCGGCGATCGCGCTGGTGAAGTCGTCCACCGCCGCGACCATCAACGCGGTGGGCCAGCAGGTGCCCTACCGGTTCCTGGTGGCCAACACCGGCGGCATCACCCTGACCAACGTCAACGTCACAGACGTGCAGGACCCGCCGTCGTCCAACGCGAACCTCGGGCCGATCACCTGCCCGCAGACCACCCTCGCCCCCGGCGAGACCACCGTGTGCACCGCCACCTACACGGTCACCCAGGCCGACCTCGACCACGACGAGGTGACCGACATCGCCACCGCGCACGGCACCCCGACCGGCACGGAGGAGCCCGTCGACTCGGACCAGTCCGTGCTGACCATTCCGGCAGCCGACGTCACTCCGTCGATCTCGGTGGTCAAGTCGTCCACCACCACGTCGATCACGACGGTCGGGCAGCAGGTGCCCTACCAGTTCCTCGTGATCAACAACGGGGGCGTCACGCTGACCAACGTCACAGTCACCGACGCGCAGACACCACCCTCGTCGAACGCGAACCTCGGGCCGATCACCTGCCCGCAGACCACGCTCGCGCCCGGTGCGGTGACCGCCTGCACCGCCACCTACACCGTCACCCAGGCCGACCTGGACAACAACGCGGTCGTCGACGTCGCCACCGCGCACGGCAACCCGCCGGGCAGTGACACCCCCATCGACTCCCCACCGTCCACACTGACGATCCCGGAGACCGGACTGGTCGCCGCGATCTCGGTGATCAAGTCCTCCGAGACCGTCACGATCAACACGGTCGGGCAGCAGGTGCCCTACCGGTTCCACGTGGTCAACACCGGCGGGCTCACCCTGACCACCGTCACCGTCACCGACGTCCAGGCACCGCCGTCGTCGAACGCCGGTCTCGGGCCGATCACCTGTGCGACCACCACACTCGCCCCCGGCGCGTCCACCGACTGCACCGCCACGTACACGGTCACGCAGGCTGACCTCGACAACGGCGGGGTCACCGACACCGCCACCGCGCACGGGACGCCGCCGGGCGGGGGGACACCGGTGAACTCGCCGCCCTCGACGCTGACCATCCCCGAGGCGGGGCTCAGCGCCGACATCGAGGTGATCAAGTCGTCCACGACTGTGGCGATCACCGCGCCGGGGCAGCAGGTGCCGTTCACCTTCCTGGTGGTCAACACCGGTGGTCTCGCGCTCACCGGCGTGACAGTCACCGACACCGTGCTGCCGCCGTCCGAGCGCGTCCTGCTCGCGCCGATCACCTGCGGTCCGCAGAACACCCCGAACGGTGCGGTGACCCTGGCTCCGGGCGCTGACATCCAGTGTCGGGCGACCTACACGGTGACCGCCGAGGACTTCGCCGGCACGGCGCTGATCAACGTCGCCACCGCCACCGGCACACCACCGATCGGGGCGCCGCCGGTCTCCCCGCCGTCGTCGCTGGACATTCCGATCCCGCATCCGGAGATCGCCATCACCAAGGCGGTCACGCCCAGCGTGGTGTCCGCGGCCGGTGACACCGTCACGTACCAGTTCGTGGTGACCAACACCGGCACCACCTCGCTCAGCGCGGTGACGGTCGACGAGACCGAGTTCTCCGGCACCGGCACGCCCGGGGCGATCACCTGCGGCACGCCGCCGGTGGCCAGCGGCAGCGTCACGCTGGCGGCGGGGGCCAGCACCACCTGCACGTCGACCTACGCCGTCACCGCGGCCGACATCGCGGCCGGCCGGATCACCAACACCGCCGTCGCCGCCGGCACGCCGCCGACCATCCCCGGACAACAACCGCCGGGACCGGTACGTTCCGATCCGGCCACCGCCGAGGTCACGGCCACCCGGGGTGCGGCGATCACCGTGGTGAAGTCCAGCAGCACCGACAAGATCGGTCGGCCGGGCCAGCAGGTGCCGTTCCAGTTCGTGGTCACCAACACCGGGCAGGTGGCCCTGACCGACGTGACGGTCACCGACACCCTCACCGCGCCGGCCGCGCCGACGAACCTCGGCCCGATCACCTGCGGTCCGGACCGGACCGCCAACGGGGCGGTGACCCTGGCGGCGGGCGCCGCCGTCACCTGCTCGGCGACCTACACCGTCAGCAAGGCCGACCACCACCACGGGTCGCTGCGCAACACAGCGACCGCGACCGGCACCCCGCCGGACGGTCCGGCACCGCTCTCCCCCGAGTCCACCATCACCATTCCGGTGCGGGGCAAGCTCCCGGTGACCGGCGAGTCCTTCCCGATCGGGGGCTGGATGACCGCCGGCCTGCTGGCGGTGCTCCTCGGCGCCACATTGCTGCTGATCGTCCGGCAGCGTAGGGCCCGCGCCTAGCGCGGAACAGTCGCGAGGGTCGGACCGGAGGGGAACCGGTCCGGCCCTCGCGCCGTGTCACGAGGCGGCGCTGCGGCAGCCACTCCACAGCGTGGAGCCGTCGGCGGCACGGCCGGCCATCAGCTCGTCGGCCCAGATCGGCAGGGTCTCTTCGGTCATGTCCGTCCCTTCGACGCCGCGGTTGTCCGGCTTCCCCGGTGGGAGTCGGAGATGGGTGCTCGGCACCCGGCACTCCGGGTGCCGGGGATGTCTCGCGTCACCCGGCGCCCGTCGTCCCCCGTGTCAGAAGCGTGCGTCAGGGGTCTTGGACAAACCTTGCAAGAAGCCTGAGATTCCCTGCTGATCGACACGAGGTCGCCGAAGTCGGGGTGTCCCGGCGGCCTGGATGCCCCGACTTCACTGATCGCGTATTGATCAGGCCGGTCGGGCCCGGACGTGGAGCCGCTCCCCCTGCGGGCCGAAGAGACTGAGGGCCTCGGCGACACCGGGCCCGGGGTTGAGCACGAGGTGCGGAACGCGGGTGTCGAACTCGGCCACCTCGCCCGGGGTCAGGGTCAGGTCGCGGTCGCCGAGCAGCAGGCGCAACCGGCCGGAGAGCACGTAGAGCCACTCGTACCCCTCGTGGGTTTGCGGGGTCCGCTCCCCGGCCGTCGGATCCGGCGGGAAGATCTGTTTGAACGCCTGCAGGCCACCCGGTCGGCGGGTCAGTGGCAGGAACGTGACGCCGTGGATGACGATCGGCTTGGGGCGTACCCGGGGGTCGCCGGTGGCCGGCGCGTCGACCAGCTCGTCCAACGCCACCTGGTAGGCCCTCGCCAGCGGGAGCAGCAGTTCCAGGGTGGGCCGGCGGCTGCCGGACTCCAGCCGGGACAGGGTGCTCACGGAGATGCCGGTCAGGTCGGCGAGCTGGGTCAGCGTGGTCCCCCGCTGGTGGCGCAGGGCGCGCAGCCGTGGGCCGACGGCCGCCAGCGCGGCGGTGTCCTCGTTTGCCATAACGGCAAGAATAGTTGCCACTTTTCCGGCGACGACGGATGGTGGGCTCAGCCGACAAGGTATGAGGGAGAACCGGTGGACGAGACATACGACGTGGTGGTGGTGGGCGGCGGCGCCGCGGGGCTCAGCGGAGCCCTGGCGCTGAGCCGGGCGCGGCGATCGGTGCTGGTGATCGACGCCGGCGAGCCGCGCAACGCGCCCGCCGGCCACGTGCACAACTACCTGGGGCGCGAGGGGACGCCGCCGGGCGAGCTGTTCGCGGCCGGGCGGGCCGAGGTCGCCGAGTACGGCGGGCAGTTCCGCGCCGGGCTGGTGCGGGCCGTGACCCGCGACGACGACGGGTTCCGCCTCGACCTCGACGACAGCAGCTCGGTGCGGGCCCGTCGGCTGCTGGTGGCCACCGGGCTGACCGACGAGCTGCCCGACGTGCCCGGGCTGGCCCAGCGGTGGGGACGCGACGTCCTGCACTGCCCGTACTGCCATGGTTGGGAGGTCCGGGACCGGCGGATCGGCGTCCTGGCCACCGGGCCGCTGGCCACCCACCAGGCCGAGATGTGGCGACAGTGGAGTTCCGACGTGCTGCTCCTGCTGCACGACGCTCCCGCACCGGATGCGGAGACCGCCGAGCGGCTCGCCGCCCGCAGCATCGCGGTGGTGCCGGGTCCGGTCGCCGCCGTGGAGGTGACCGACGACGTGCTGACCGGCGTACGGCTTGCCGACGGGCGGGTGGTGGCGCTGGACGCGGTCGTGGTCGGGACGCGGCTGACTCCCCGCGCCGGCCTGCTGGTGGGGCTGGGCCTCGCGCCGGAGGAGGTGATGATGGGTGATGTCGTGATCGGTGCGCAGATCCCGGCCGACCCGACCGGGGCGACGAGCGTGCCGGGTGTCTGGGTGGCCGGCAACATCGCCGACATCCGCGGTCAGGTCATCACGTCCGCCGCCGCCGGCCTGACCGCCGGCGCGGCGATCAACGCCGATCTCATCGCCGAGGACACCCGGGCGGCGGTGGCCGCGTACCGGCAGGTGGTGGCCACCGCGTTCGAGGAGCCGGCGTGGGAGGAGCGGTACCGGTCCAAGCCCGCGGTGTGGAGTGGCCAGCCGAACCCACAACTGGTCGCCGAGGTCGCCGACCTGGTCCCGGGGCGCGCGCTGGACGTGGGCAGCGGTGAGGGCGCCGACGCGGTGTGGCTGGCCGAGCGGGGCTGGCGGGTGACGGCGGTGGACATCTCCACCACCGCGTTGAGCCGAGCCAGCGCGCACGCCGACAGCGTCGGCGTCGGCGACCGGATCGAGTTCACCCACGCCGACCTGCGCGACAAGCCGCCCGTCGAGCAGGCGTACGACCTGGTGTCCGCGCAGTTCATGCACCTGCCCCCGGTGCAGCGAGGCGAGTTGTTCGCCCGGCTGGCCGAGGCGGTGGCACCCGGTGGCGTGCTGCTGATCGTCGGGCATCACCCCTCGGACCTGTGGACGTCGGCGCGCCGGATGCACATGCCGGACATGATGTTCACCGCGCAGGACGTGGCCGCCACCCTGAACCCGTCCGACTGGGAGGTGCTGGCCGCCGAGGCCCGCCCCCGCCCGGCCACCGCACCGACCGGCGAGCAGATAACCATTCACGACGCAGTCCTGCTGGCCCGCCGCCGCTAGCCCGCTCCGACCCCGTCGATCATGGAGTTGTGGTGCCGGAATGGTGGTGGTCCACGACCTATGTCGCCCACCACAACTCCATGATCGACGCGAGATGAGGGGGCTCTACGAGACGTGGTGGGGCGGGACTTCGCATGCGGTCGGCTCGGCGGTAGCGTTGCGCCACACTGACGGCCCGCGGGGCAGGCGACCGCCGACCCGCACGCCCCCGATCGTACGGAGGATGGTGCATGTCCATCGGCGCTGAGCCGCACGCAGCACGCGACGATGCGGCCTCCCGGCCGAGCTTCGAGCTCGCCCTGCGCGGCTATGACAAACGCCAGGTGGATCGGCACCTGGAGCAGCTCGACGGTCAGATCGCGATGCTGAGTGGCGAGCACGGTCGCTCCGCGGTCCGGGTCCGTGAGTTGACCGCCGAGGTGCAGCGCCTGCGCGCCGAGTTGGCCGAGATGCGGGAGCAGCCGGTGCAGGTGGACCGTGCCTCGATCCACGATCTGGGCCCGATGGTCGCCGAGATCATGACGCTCGCCGACAAGCAGGCCGCCATGATCATCGAGTCGGCCAGCGACCGGGCCAACGAACTGCGCAGCGAGTCGGAGCGGATCCTCGCCGACACCCGTGAGCGGGCCGCGCAGGCACGGCAGGACCTGTCCGAGGAGTTGGCGACCCGGCGTTCCGAGCAGGAGCAGGCGCACGAGGAGCGGCGCACCCTGGCCGAGGCCGAGTTGACCGCGATCCGCGAGCACGCCGAGCAGTTGCGCGCCGACGGTGAGGCCGCACACGAGCGCGCCCAGCACGAGGCGAAACGGATCACCGAGCAGAGCGCCCAGCAGCTCAACCAGACCCGGGTCGCCGCCGACGCGCTGATGAAGTCGGCCCGTACCCAGATCCAGCAGGAGCTCCAGTCGGCCCGCTCCAAGAACCAGCAGGAGATGGCCCAGTGGCAGGCCAGCGTGGAGCGGGAGGTCAACGAGCGGCGCACGGCCGCCGAGCAGGACATCGCCGAGCAGCAGGCCGCCGCCGAGCAGGAGCTTGCCGAGCAGCGCAGCTCCACCGAGCAGCAGATCGCCGCGCTGCTGGCCGAGGCGCAGCAGCACGTGACCGAGCTACGTAACCGGGCCGACGAGCAGGCCGCCACGCACCAGGAGCAGCTCACCGCCCTTCAGCAGGAGATCGCGGAGCGCCGGCAGGAGGCCGAGGAGCTGCACGCCGAGCTGGACACCGCCCGCCAGCAGCTCGCCGAGATCCAGCAGGAGGGCGAGACGCTGGAGAACGAGCTGTCGCGGATGCAACAGCGGCTCAGCGAGGTCCGCCGGGACCTCACCGCCGAGAGCGCCCGGCTGGACGAGGCCCGCCGTGCCGGGGACTCCGCCGAACGGCACGCCAAGGAGGTACGCGCCCGGGTGCAGCGGGAGGCCAAGCGGGTGGCCGACCTCGCCGCCGCCGCGGTCATGGCGGCGGCAGCCGGTGGTCCGGAGACCGCCGAGTACCCGATGGTGGGCACCCGGTCCAGCATCGACCGGCCGAGCGCCGACCGGCCCTTCGTCGACCGGACCGGTCACGGGCGGGCCGACGCCGACCAGTCCGGCGACGAGCAGTCCGTTACCGAGCAGTCGAGGGGCGACCGGTCCGGTGCCGAGCCGGCCGACCGTGAACGCGCCGACGGTGAACGCGCCGACGGGCCGACCACTGTGGACGAGCCGGTGGCCGCGTCCACCGACCGGCCCGCCGCCCCGGACGGGCACGTCCAGGAGCCGGAGCGCATCTTCACCCGGCCGGACGCCCCGACGCCCGTGCCGTTTCTCGCCTTCGGGCAGCCGGTCAGCGAGAACGGCGCCACCCGGCACTGACCACGACCACTGTCGTCCGGGCCCGCAGCGAACTCGCACGGGCCCGGGACGGTCCGGGTGTCGTGGCTACTGCCGCTCCCACTGCTCCTTGGTGATCTCGTACCGTACGCCTCCGTGCTCGGAGCCCTCGATCATCTCCATGTCGGAGGGAGTGGGGATGGTGGCCGCGAGCGTCATGTCGAGCTTCGCCATGATGTTGCGCGATCCGTGGTTCACGGACATCGTCTCAGCCCAGACCATGCGCACACCGAGCTCCGTGAACGCCTTGCCCAGCAAGGCCCGCGAGCCCTCGGTGGCATAACCGTTGCCCCAAGCCGCCTGCCGCAGACGGTAGCCGAGTTCGACTTCGTCCAGCGGGCCCTCCGGCCCGGGACGCAGGATGAACCAGCCGATGAACGCGCCGCCGTCCTTCTCGTGCGCGGCGAACAGTCCGAGGTCGCCGTCCCACTTCTCGTACCCGGCGAGGATGTTCGGGAGGTAGCGCTCGCGGACGAGCTCCGGCGCGGTCGGGTTGCCGCCGGTCAGGTAGCGCATCACCGCCGGGTCGCTGTCCAGCTCGATCAGCAGGTCCGCGTCATCGGCAGTGAAACGGCGCAGGGCCAGTCGCTCGGTCTCCAGGTAGGTGTCCACGAGTCGATCATGTCTGATGCAGGTCGGGGCAGCCCAACGGTTTTCCTCGGCACCTCGGGGGCGGCGGAGGAGCGACCCGCGACGGCGACGACCGGATCAGATCGACGCGACCGCCGGTGTGAGTCGGCGCTCGCCCTCTTGGCCGCCGCACGGCTTGCCGGGTTGGATAGGCGGATGGCTCTGATTTCCTACGACAGCGTGGACGCAGCCGCCTTCCACGCGACCCGGCACCTGCGAAACGCCGATCTCGGGACCTGGCGTACGGCGATCAGCCGGCACTTCGAGGCCCAGCCCGGGATGCGCATGCTCGACCTCGGCTGCGGCACCGGCAGTTGGGCGCACGCGTTCCGCACCTGGTGGCCTGGAGTCAGTGTCGTGGCGGTGGACCCCTCGGCGGCCATGCGCGAGCGTGCGGTGTTCCAGCCGGTCGTGCCGGGTGCCACCGACGGCCTGCCGTTCCGGGACGGGAGTTTCGACGGGGTCTGGCTCTCCACAGTGATTCACCATGTTCCCGACCTCGCTGCTGCTGCCCGCGAGATCCGGCGGGTGCTGAGACCGGGCGCGCCGGTGCTGATCCGGTCCGCGTTCGCCGGTCGGCACGAGGCGATCAGCCTGTTCCACTGGTTTCCGGAGGCCGTCGCCGTGCTGGACCGGTACCCGAGCATCGCCGACGTCGAGGCCGCGTTCGCCACCGCCGGGTTCGCGGTCACGGGCTGCGAACCTGTTCCGCAGGCGACCGCCCCGTCGATCGCCGACGCCGCCGCCGGACTGCGCCGCGAAGCGCACACCCCTCTACAGCTGATCAGCGACGAGGCGTACGCGGCAGGCATCGCCCGGTTGAACGATGCCGCACGAAGGCCGTCCGGGCCGGTCATCGATGCGCTGGACCTGCTGGTGCTCCGCTGAGCCACAACCCGGCCGACCCGGAAACCTGGACGACAGCCCTTCAACGACTGTTGACCTGGGGCGATTCTGCCCGGAACCGGGTCGCCGGTCTCCTCGGAGCTGGCAGGCTGGGCTGGCCGTCGCGCACCAGCGGTGGCCGCCGGCCTGCCCGGTGACCGAGAGGAGCGCCCGGTGACCGACGGACCTGAGGAATTCGACCTGCTCGTCGTGGGCGGCGGCAAGGCCGGCAAGACGTTGAGTATGGACGTCGCCCGCTCCGGGCAGCGGGTCGCCATGGTCGAACGCGGCATGATCGGCGGCAGCTGCATCAACGTCGCGTGCATCCCGACGAAGGCCCTGGTCACCAGCGCCCGGGCGGCCCGCCTGCTGCGCGACGCGTCCGCGCTCGGCCTGAGCGTGCAGGGCGGACGGGTCGACGTGGACCTGCTGCGTGCGCACAAGCAGGACGTCGTCGAGGGGATGGTGGCCGCCAACCGGCAGCAGTTCCTCGACTCCGGCCTGCACCTGGTGATCGGCGAGGCCCGGTTCGTCGGCCCCCGGACCGTACGGGTGTCGCTCGCCGACGGTGGTGAGCGGCTGCTGCGCGGCGACGACGTGGTGATCAACACGGGTACGCGTCCACATCTGCCCTCGGTGCCCGGGATGGCCGAGGCCGGGGTGCTGACCAGCGACGAGCTGCTGCGCCTGGATCGGTTGCCGGCCCGGCTGGTGGTGCTCGGCGGCGGCACCGTCGGGGTGGAGTTCGCGCAGATGTTCGCGTCGTTCGGCAGCGCGGTGACGCTTGTCGAGGGCGGCCCCCGGCTGCTCCCCCGCGAGGACCCGGACGTGAGTGACGCGGTGCTACGGGTCTTCCTCGACGACGGCATCGACGTCCGCGTCGGCATCGCCGTCGCCCGCGTCGACCGTGACGCGGACGGCACGCTCCGGGTGACACTTGACGACGGCAGCCTGGTGACCGGGGATGACGTGCTGGTGGCGGCCGGGCGGGAACCGGTCACCGACGGGCTCGGCCTGGACGTGGCCGGCGTACGCCTCAACGAGCGCGGCTTCGTGCAGGTCGACGAGCACCTGCGCACCAGCGCCGAGCGGACCTGGGCGGCCGGCGACGTCGCCGGCAGCCCGCAGTTCACCCACGTCTCGCTGGACGACTACCGGATCATCCGGGCGAACCTCGCGGGAGGACAGCGCAGCACCGCCGACCGGCTCATCCCGTACACCGTCTTCACCACCCCGGAGCTGGCCCGGGTCGGGCTCACCGAAACCGAGGCGCGCCGCGCCGGGTACGACATCGAGGTGGCCCACCTGCCGGTCGCCGCGATCCCCCGGGCGCGCACCCTGCGCCAGACCCAGGGCACATGGAAGGCGGTCATCGACACCAACACCGACCAGATCCTCGGCGCGGCGCTGCTCGGCGCCGAGGCCGGCGAGGTTATCACCTCGGTGCAGTTGGCCATGCTCGCCGGGATGCCGTGGACCGCCCTGCGCGACGCGGTCATCACCCACCCGACCATGACCGAAGGTCTCAACCTGCTCTTCGCCTCGCTCAAGCCCCGCCCGGTCCGCTGACCCGGCGCCCTCCGTCGGAGCGGTCACACAGTTCCGGGTACGCGGCTAGCATCCGGGCATGGCCCTGACCTACGCGACAAGCCACGGCCACGACGCGGCACGCTTCTTCGGGCCGCTTGTCGACCTGTACGAGTGTGTCTACGCCGAGCCGCCGTACGAGGAGGGCCCGGACCAGGTGTCCCGTTTCCGCGACCGCCTGCCCGGCGAGGCCGCCCGGCCAGGTTTCACCCTCGTCACCGTCACCGAGGGCTCGTCGCTGGTCGGTGCCGCGTACGGGTGGACCATGTCAGCCGGGACTGGTGGTCCCGCGCCGACGGCAACCCGCCCGCCGAGATCCGCGCGGCGTCGAAGCTGGCCGTCCTGGAATGGATCGTCCACCCGCACCGCCGAGGTGAGGGAGTTGGCGCGGAGCTGATGCGCCGACTACTCGCCGACCGGACAGAGCGGTACGCCACCCTCGCCTCCGACCCCCCGCTCGCGCGCCCGTGAGATGTACGCGCGCAACGGGTGGCGGCAGGTCGGCACGTCGATCCTGCCCTGGGGCCCGCCCATGGATCTGCTCGTCCGCGACCTCGACCCGAAGCCGATCCGCTGAACGGCCCACGGCCCACGGCCCACGGCTAGGCTAGGGCCTGTTTCCGCCGTAGGCGAGGTGACGGGCGAGGAAGCGCTCCGAGCTTTCCCGCTCGAATGCGGGTACGCCGGTGTGCGGCCCGGCGTTGGCGTGCAGCGTCTTCTCCGGCGAGGCGAATGCATCGAACAGCGCGACAGCCGAGTCACGGGGCACCAGCTTGTCGTCCCACTGCAGGAGAAATTCGACAGGTACGGTGATCCGGGCCGCCACCAACGGCACTCCGATCGCGCTGCCCAGCGACAATCCCCAGAACCCCACCGGCCCGCCCCGGCCGACGACGTCGAGTTGTTGCAGGGCGTCCAGCACCGTTCGCCACTCGGAGACCGCTTGTCTGCCGAGTTGAGCGCTGTGCCGCAGGAGCTGCGAGTCGATGGGCTCGCCGGCCGCTATCCGCTCCCGAATTCCGGCCCTGAACCGCTCGGTCAGCTCGGTTCCCGACCGATCACCGTGTCCCGGTGCATCGACGGCCGCCACCGCGAAACCGTGGGCGGTGACGAAGCGGTGTGCACGGGCCACCAGACCCGAGACCAGCTTGTGGTTACCGCCGCCGTGGGCCAGCAACACCAAGGGGCGACCGCTGGCGGCACCGCCCGGCGACCAGAGCACTCCAGGGATGTCCCCGAGGGTGAAGCGACGTTCCGAGACGCCGTTCGCGATCGTCTCCGAGGTGAAGCGCATAGGTCCGGAAGATAGCCTCCGAGGGGGTCGGGCAGGAACCGGGTTCCCTCATGATGTCGGGCCCGGCCTGGACAGTGAGACCAGGCCGGGCAACGCCAGGACTTAACGGAGAGCCCTTAGCTGTGCCGCGGGATGTCCGTCGTGTACGCCAGCTCGCGGCCCGCCTCCACGTCGGAGGTCAGTGCATCGATCCGGGCCTTGACCAGTGAGTAGGAGTCCGAGCCGAGCAGTTGGTGCAGAGGAGCCTTTCCCGCGACCGCCACCTCGATGATGGCGGTCGCGGCTCGGACGGGGTCACCGAGCTGGGTGCCCGGCATCGCCAGGTGCGCCTCGGTCATCTCCCGGATCGACTCGTAGCCGGAAACGGTGGTCGGCGGCAGGCCAAGGGAGTGGGTACGCAGAAAATCGGTCTGCATGTAGCCGGGCTCCACGAGGTTGACCTGCACGCCGAAATCGCCGACTTCCGCGGCCAGTGACTCGGTCAGCCCTTCCAGGGCGTACTTCCCGGCGCAGTAGAGACCCCAGCCCGGGAAGGAGGTCAGACCGAGGATCGAGGAGATGTTGATGATGTGACCGCTGCGCTGGGTGCGCATGGACGGCAGCACCGCACGAAGAACGTTCCAGAGCCCAAAGATCTGCACGTCGAACATCTGCCGGACGTCGGCGTCGGTGACCTCCTCGATGGCGGCGAGGAAGCCGTAGCCGGCGTTGTTCACGACTACGTCGATCGCGCCGAAACGGTCGGTGGTGGAGCGGATCGCCGCCGCGACCGCCGGCTCGTTCGCGAGGTTCAGCTCAAGTGGCAGCAGCCGGGCCCGGTCCACGGATCCCAGGGCCGCGTCGAGACGCTCAGCCGACCTGGTCGTCGCCGCGACGTTGTCACCGCGCTTGAGGAGCTGCTTGACCAACTCCAGGCCGAGGCCCCGGGAGGTGCCCGTGACGAACCAGGTGGCGGGTCGGGTGGTGGGGTACGACATCGGTGTTCTCCTTGTGACTGGAGTGGCAGCGCTGTGCCCTGCCGGAGACGCGTTTCATGCTGCTGCCGGGCGGGCGGGCCGAACACCCCTGGCCAGGCCCAGCCGTACCTGGGAACGACATGCCCACCCAACCCCTGGGCGCGGACTGTCGCGCGCGGCATCATTGGCGACATGGTGCGACGTACAGAACTGGCCGGCTTCCTGCGGAAATGCCGGGCTGACACGACGCCGGAGGCAGCGGGAATCGTCCCGCTGTCGGGGCGACGCGTCCGCGGCCTGCGCCGTGAGGAGGTGGCTCAGCTCGCCGGGGTGAGCGTCGACTACTACACCCGACTCGAGCAGGGCCGCCACAGCAGTCCGTCGGAGGCGGTCATCGACGCGTTGGGCCGTGTCTTCCAGCTCGACGCGGCCGCCCGGGCTCACCTTGTCGACCTGGCCCGGCCGGCCCGGCACCGCGCCGGGCAGGTGCCGGGCCAGCGGGTCCGGCCGGCGATGCACCAGATGATCGCCTCGATGGTCGACCACCCGGCCTTCATCGTCGGGCGCCGCACGGACATCCTCGCGTCGAACCTGCTGGCCCGCGCCCTCCTCACCGACTGGACCCAACTGCCACCCCGCGAGCGCAACTACACGCGCTGGGTCCTCCTCGACCCCGGCGCCCGCGAGGTCTACCCCGAATGGGCCACCGTGGCGGCTGACGTCGTGGGCACGCTGCGCCTCTACGCCGGCCGGAACCCCGACGACCCGCAGCTCAACGAACTCGTCGGCGAGCTGACCATCAAGAGCCCGCAGTTCCGTACGTGGTGGCACAACCACCGGGTGCACGAGCGGACCCACGGCACCAAGCACATGGTCCACCCCGTCGTGGGACCGATGACCATCCGATACGAGGCGCTGGCACTACCCGGCGACGACGACCAGACGCTCTTCATCTACACCACGGATCCCGGCAGCAGCTCACACGACAACCTGCGCCTGCTCGCGCTCTGGGCGACACAGCAGCGGTACGCCCCAACGACCGGCGCCTCCAAGGCCGCTTCCGCCCAGGACCTGCTCGTGTGTGACCTTGACCCGAAGCCGGTCCGCTGAGCGCCGCGGAGCACGGCTACGCGGCGGCGATCTCGTCGCGTACCCGTTGTTGGAAGGCACGGGCCTGTGCCCCGGTGGGCGGGGGCCCGCCGTGGCGTGCGGCGACCGCCCGGCCGATCACCTCGGCCGGGTCGCCGGCGTCGATCAGCCGCTGACCGGCCGCGACCTTGGCCAGCCAGACGCCGTCGCGGTGGCGCACCAGCGACCGGCAGGCGCCGAGCACGGCGTCCTCCGTGCCGGGCGCCGGTTCGTCGTCCGACGGGGTCGGCAGGGCCAGCCACCAGGACAGCGCGTCGACGAGCAGGCGGCGCAGGTCGGCCGGGGCGAGGTCGGCGAAGGCGTCCCCCGCCGGCGGGCCGAGCAGCGGCAGCCCGCTCTGGTGCAGGATGCTGCGGTCCAGCCCGTACCAGAAGCGGCCGTCGCCGACCGGCCGGTCCGCGGGGTCGAGGGTGCACCGGAACGGCATGCCGGACCCGGTGTTCAGCTCGACCTCGAAGCCCGGCTCGGGGGTTCCGGAGGCGGCCACCTCCCGGCGGTACGCGACAAGTTCCAGCCCGCGCGCCGGGCAGGGCAGGGCCTCGTGGCGTAGCCGCGCCACCAGCGTCCGCTTGACGGCGTCGGTGAGCGGTCCGGCGCTGACCAACGCCACGTCCACGTCGCTGCGGCCGGCCTGGTACGCGCCGAGCCCCACCGAGCCGGCCGCGTACGCGCCGACCAGGTCGGCCCCGAGCACGTCCCGGGCGGCGGCGACCAGGTCGTCCAGATAGTGCTGAAGTGCGGAGTCCACGGGCCATCATGGCGCACGGGTCGGAGCCGAGCGGGACTACCCCGCGTAGAGCAGCAGCAGACCGGCGACGGTGTAGGCGACCATCAGGGCCAGCAGCGGGAGTTGACCGGCCACCGCCCGGGCCCGGGGGAACAGGTACAGGGCGCGGTCGTGGGCGAGCAGTGTGCCGACCAGGTGTCCGAGGACGATGACGGTGATCTGGAGGCTGGCCACCCCGGAGGGCGTGACCAGCCCGGTGTGCGGTTCCCAGTCGGCGGTGCCGAGCCAGTTGGCGCCGGTGCCCAGCGGGTCGGAGAGCAGCGCGACGGTGCGTTGGCCTTCCAGGATCAGCAGCGAGTAGTAGTGCGCCACCACGTAGCCCACCGCGATCGGCACGATCGAGTGGGCGATCTCGCCCGGCACCGCTCGGGTTTCGGCCGGGTCGGCTCGCCCGATGCGGGCCGCGGCCGTGGTGGCGAGCAGGTACGCCACGGCGACGGCGGCGATGACCAGGATCAGCCCGCCGCTGCCGGTGACCGCCGGGTGCAGGCCGTTCTCCTGGCTGAAGCGCAACCAGCCCGGCGCGTTGGAGAGGCTGTCGTACATCGTCGAGCCGAGCAGCACGACCGCCACGGCGACCAGCCCGGGCCGGGGCCGCAGGCCGGCGATCCCGTCGAGCGGGTTGCGCCAGACCAGTACGCCGTCGGCGGCACGGCCGATCGGGGCGAGCTGACCGACCAGGGTGCTGTACACCTCGAAGGGGTCGGCGCGGTCGAACCAGCCGACGCCGAACAGGGCCGCTCCGACCAGCATGACCACCGCGTACGCGGCGAGCCAGGCGGTGATGACCGGCAGGGTGGCCCGTTCGGGTGCGACAAGTTCCAGCCAGACGAACCCGAACAGTGTGGCGGCACCCGGCCACAGCCCCACACCGGCTGGCAGCTCACGAAGCCCACGGTCCGGGTCCCGGCGCGCCGCCAGCGCGACGAGCAGATGCACCGTACGCAGCGGGTTGAGCGCCCGCCAGACCGGGCCGAGCAGCAGTGACAGTGGGGCCAGCCCGACCCAGAGCAGCACGTAGAGCGCGCCGGCGCTCGGATTGTCCGCGGTGTCCGGCCCACCCAGCAGACCCACGCAGAACCAGACGGCGGTGAGCAGGCCGACCCCGCGCAGCGTCCACCGCAACGGTGGTGCGTCGACGAGCCGGGCGAGCCGTCGGGGCACCGGGTGGCCGCCTGTCGCGTCCCGGTCGAGTCGGGGTTCGCGCCAGAGCAGGCCCAGCGCGAGGAACGTGACGACGAGGGTCAGCGCGGCGGCGACGACCAGCTGCGGCAGGGTGATCGGCAGGTCCTGGCGGCCACCGACGCCGTGTGCCAGCAGCGGTGCGGGGGCGCTCATCTCGGTCAGCGGACGACGAGCTGGAACAGCACCAGCTCGGTCTCGTGCGTCTCCACCTCGAACAGACCGGTCTTGTCGGCCCGGAAATCCACCGAGCCGGGCTTGCCGGCCGGCAGTCGCGCGCCCAGGTCGTAGCCGTGCACGTGCAGTTCGTCCGACACGTCGGAGGTAACGGTGATCCGGACCAACTGTCCCTTACCCACGGTGATCCGTCCGGTCGGCGGACTGATCCGCCGCTTGGCGATCGTCACGACGATCTCGCGGTCCGCCGCCGGTGCGCTGGGTGACGGGCTGGCCGTCGGGGTCGGCGCGGTGGTGGCGGCGCTCGGCGCGGCGGCGGACGTGGTCGGCGCGGTCGGGGTGGCCACGGACGGGTCGTCGTCGTGCCCGCAACCGGCGACGAGCAGGGCGGTGAGAACACCGGCGGTGAGGGCGGCAGCGGCGCGGGGGGTGGGGGTGCGGGCGAACACGGGCGGGCTCCGAACGACGCGAGGGGGACGGGTGGCGGGGTGATCGTCGGGGAGGAGAACTCTACGTCTTGTTCGGCGGCGGCGAAATGACCATGATGAACGAATGCCATCGAGGTTGGTCACTGTGCGTAACACCCTGAGTCGTGCCGTGGCGGCGTTGGCCGCGATGCTCGTGGTGTCGCTGCTGTTGCCCGCCGCTCCGGCGTCCGCGCACGGCCAGTTGGCGACCTCCACCCCGCTGACCGGCACCGTGGTGCGCGAGCCGCTGACCCAACTGGCCCTGTACTTCACCGAGAAGCCGGCCGCGAACGCGCACTTCACCGTCACCGGGCCGAACGGCTCCCGGGTGGACAGCGGCTGGTCCGCCGGCGAGCCGAAGCGGCTGGACAAGCCGGTCACCGAATACTTCAAGGTCAACGGCGTGTTCGAGCCACGGCTCTACCACACCGGTTTCCCGGCCCTGGTGACCGTCGCGCACTGGCCGGCGAAGGGCCGCTACACCGCCAACTACCTCTCCGTCGCCTCCGACGGCGAGACGGTCCGCGGCACCGTCACCTTCGACTACCAGGGGCGCAGCACGGCCGCGCCGGCCGGTTGGACGGCGCCCACGGCGGGGCCGGACCCGGCGCTGCTGGCCCAGGCCGAGGGCGAGGGATCGGCCGCCCCGGCGGCGACCGACAGCCCGGTGGCCCCGACCGGCGCTCCGACCGCCGCCAGCGAGGAGCGGTCCGGCGGGTTCCCGGCCTGGCTGGTCCCGGCCCTGATCGTCGTCGTGGTCTCCGCGATCGTGCTGGTGGCGGCACGCCGCCGACCCGCCGCGCGCACGGCCGCCACACCGGGCCGCCGACCCGCCGGCCCCGCCCGCAAGGCCGGTGCCCCGGCGCGTCAGTCCACCACCCCTCGCAAGACCGGTCGTCCGGCCCGGCGCGGACGGCGGTAGGGCCGCCCCGACATCCGGCATTCACCGCGTATCACCACGGACTTTCGTACAGACATCGGGAACTTTTGATGTATCGACGCGAAGCCATGGACAGTCAAATCGAAACGCCTTAATGTCTCGACCCATCAACCCGATGTTTCCGCAATGTCACTCGTCGGCGTCGAGGACATTACGGAGCCGGGCCCGACGGCCTTCCTCACCGCTGCCTCGCACCGGCCGTCGGACACTCCACTGCCTCCTGGAGGAACGATGGGCCCACGCCTGCAACGCCGACTCCACCATCCCGTCCTGGGTGCGCTCGCACTCGTCCTCACCACCGGCCTCTGGGCCGCTCCGGCCACCGCCGCCCCCGCGCAGGAACCGGGCGTCACGCTGCGCGTCTTCGACGTGCAGGTGCCACTCTCCGAGCTCTGCACCCTCAAGCCCGCGCAGACGCCCAACGTGGACAAGCTGATGCCCACGATCAACTGGACGTCGGCGACCGACTTCGGTTTCGAGGACAACTTCGTCTCGCAGGTGCTCGGCAACATCACCACCACCCAGGCCGGCAGCTACACGTTCCGGCTCAGCAGCGACGACGGGTCCAAGCTGGCGATCGACAACACCGTCGTGATCAACCACGACGGTCTGCACGGTGCCACCCCGCCCAAGGAGGGCACCGTCACCCTCACCGCCGGTCTGCACCCGCTGCGCATCGACCATTTTGAGCGGGGCGGCGGACAGCAGATCACCCTGGAGTGGAAGACGCCCGGCTCGTCGTCCTTCGTGGTCGTACCGAACTCGGCGTTGAGCACCGACGCCGGGGTGGTCCGGGTGACCGCGCCGGGCCGCAAGGAGTGCGAGGGCATCGCCGACACCCCCGGCGACGGCCTCCCGCTGACCGGGGTGCACCCCGGCTACACGCTGACCAACCTGCGGCCCAGCGGCTTCCAGCCGAAGGTCACCGGAATGGACTGGCTGGCCGACGGCCGGCTGGTCATCTGCACCTGGGGCGGCAGCGACCAGTCCGGCACCTCCCAGGACGGTGAGGTCTGGATCCTCGGCAACACCGGCGGCGCGACCACGTCGGGCGCCGTGACCACCAAGAAGATCGCCGGTGGCCTGAAGGAGCCGCAGGGGCTCAAGGTCGTCGACGGGGTGGTCTACGTCTCGGAGAAGCAGCGGCTGACCCGGCTGGTCAACACCGGCGGCGACGAGGTGGCCGAGCGCCTGGACACCGTCGCCACCTGGCCGTACGGCGGCAACTTCCACGAGTTCGCGTTCGGGCTGCTCTACCAGGACGGGTTCTTCTACCTGAACCTGTCGGTGTCGATCAACTCCGGCGGGGCCACCACCAACCCGCAACCCGCCACCAACCGGGGCACCACCCTCAAGGTCAACAAGGACACCGGCGCGGTCAGCTACGTCGCGGGCGGCCTGCGTACCCCACACGGCATCGGGTGGGGCCCGGAGGGCGGCATCTTCGTCACCGACAACCAGGGCGGCTGGCTGCCCTCGTCGAAGTTGGTGCACGTCAAGCAGGGCCGGTTCTTCAACCACTACACGAACCCGGCCGGCCCGTTCGACACCGCCCTGGTCACGCCGCCGGTGCTGTGGATGCCGCAGAACGAGATCGCCAACTCGCCCAGCACGCCGCTGTACCTGACCAGCGGCCGTTACGCCGGCCAGTTCGTCATCGGCGACGTGACGTACGGCGGCCTGCAACGGGCCAACGTGGAGAAGATCAACGGTGAGTACCAGGGCGCCCTGTTCCGGCTCACCCAGGGCCTGGAGGCGGGCGTCTCCGAGGTCAACATCGGCCCGGACGGTGCGATCTACGTCGGCGGGCTCGGCGCCGGTGGCAACTGGGGTCAGACCGGCAAGCTGTCGTACGGCCTGCAGAAGCTCACCCCGACCAGCACCACCGCGTTCGAGATGCTCGCCATGCGGGCCACCACGACCGGCTTCGAGGTGGAGTACACCCAGCCCGTCTCGACGGAGACCGCCGCCGACCTAGCCGCGCACTACAAGCTCAAGCAGTGGCGGTACGAGGCGACCGCGAACTACGGCGGCCCGAAGATCGACGAGGAGACGTTGAGCGTCACCTCGGCCACCCTCTCGGCCGACGGCCGGAAGGTCTCCCTGACCGTCGCCGGCCGCAAGGCCGGACGGGTCGTCCACCTGCGTTCACCGCGCCCGTTCACCGCCACCGGCGGCGAGTCACTGTGGAGCACCGAGGCGTGGTACACGCTCAACTCGATCCCCGGCAGCCCTCCCGCGCCCACCGGCGGCACCATCACCGGCGTCGGCGGCAAGTGCCTGGACGTCGACAACGCCGGCACCGCCGACGGCACGAAGATCCAGCTCTACACCTGCAACGGCACCGGCGCGCAGTCGTGGTTGCGCATCGGCGACACGTACCGGGTCCTGGGCAAGTGCCTGGACGTGGACAACGGCGGCACCGCCAACGGCACCAAGGTCCAGCTCTGGACGTGCAACGGCACCGGCGCGCAGGTCTGGCAGCCACAGGCCGACGGGTCGATCCGCAATCCGCAGTCCGGCAAGGTCGTGGAGGCCGCCGGCGGCAGCACCGCCAACGGCACCCAGATCCAGCTCGGCACGTACGCGGGCGGCGCCCACCAGAAGTGGGTCATCGGTGCCGGTGTGACCGGCTGACGTCGGACGAGGGGCGCGGTCTGACCGGCGGGTCGGCCGCGCCCCGCTCGTTCAGCGCAACAGCACCGGTCGGTTCCCCCGGGCGCCGACGAGCTGGCCGTGGACGTTGATGTCCTCGATCACGTCGCTCTCCCGCACGCCCCGGGTGGTCAGGTCGGTCATCACCCCGTCGCGCCAGAGAAACGGCTGCCACTGCGTGGTGGTGGTGCTCCGGCCCACCACCACGCCCCGGTCGTTGATCGCGGTGGCCCGGCTCCAGTCGCCGCCGAGGGTGCCCAGGTCGGTCAGTGTCCCGTTCTGCCAGCGGAAGGCCCGCCCGTTGGCCGCGCCCACCACCTGGCCCCGGTTGTTGACGCCGACGGCCTCGCTGCCGATCCGAGTGAGCACACCGTCGCGCAGCCGGCCGCCGACACAGGTGCACGGATAGTCCTGCGGCGGCACGTTCCACCCGCCCACCACGTCACCGACGTTGTTGAAATCGGCGGTGAACTCGTAGAAGTACTGCTGACCCAGGTCGGTGAAGGTGCCGTCGCGCCACAGGAACCGGTGCGGCATGTCGCCGGCGGGTTCGCTGGTGCCGAGCACCTGCCGCCGGTCATTGACGCCGATCGCCACGCTGTTCTCCCCGCCCAGGGTGCCCAGGTCGAGGAGGTGACCGTTGCGCCAGAGCACCGCCCGGGTCAGGTAGTCGGGACCGAACGAGGTGATCGCCACGTCGCCGAACTCGTTGACGTCCACGGCCTCGGAATCCGTGTCGCCTGGCAGCACGCCGAGGTCGGTGATGACGCCGTGGCGCCAGCGCACGGCGTGCCGGGCGCCGCTGGCGACGGTGCTCCAGCCGACGATGTCGCCGCGGTCGTTCATCGCCGTCGCGGCGCCGTCTCCCCCGCTCAGCGTGCCGAGGTCGACGACCCGGTAGGTGCGCGGGGACGCGGCGGCGGGAACGGGGGCAAGGGTGGTCAGGGCGACGACCGCCGTCGTCGCGACGGTCAGCAGGGAACGCGGGGACAGCACGGACGCCACGGGGACGCTCCTCGCATCGGAGCGGCGAAGGCCCGCGGACGGGCGCGACCGGACCTCACCACTGTGCGTTCAAACGGTCACGCACAGTAGAGCCGGCATGGCGCCCGGCACGCCAGGGACCGAACGGTCATCGATACCTGGGCGTCCGGCCGTACCCGCGTGGGTCAGGGGCCGTGCGGCAGTGGCTGGGCCAGCGCCCGCAGATCCGACGGGAGTTGGGCCAGGGCGTCCTCGAACTCCCGGTGCCCGACCACCCGGTGCATCGTCTGCAGGACCGCCCGGGCACCCCGCTCGGCGGCGGGTCGGTCGATCCCGGCGCGGTCGGCCACCCGGCGCAGAAACTCGTCGTAACCGAACGCCTCGGGCGGCTCCGCGCCCTTGACCAGCAGCGGGCTCAGCTCGTCGGCCAGGTGGGGGGCCAGCGCGCCCGCCTCACCACCACTGAGACGCTCGGTGAGGGTCCGCAGAACAGCCTCGGTCAGTGGGCGCGCCTGCTCCGGCGGAATGCCCGCCCGCGCGGCAACCTTGTCGACGAACCCCAGCTCGGCCATGCCCCCGCCCTTCACTTCGGAAAGGCGTGCCTACCCCGGCCGACCGGTGGCAAACCCCGCCCGCCGACCTGGACGCCCACCGGCCCCACGGCCGGTGAGCCCTCGTCGCGCGCCCGCCCGGTCGTTCTGTTCGTTGCTCCGCGCGGGACGGTCCCCTTCTCGTACGGTGAGATCGGACCGGGAACCCGACGGCGGCGGTGTGCCACAGGAGGAGCAGATGGCGGTGGACCTACCCGACGTGCTCGACAGGTACTTCCGGGCCATCAACGACCGGGACCTGGATGCCTTCGTCGCCTGCTTCGCGGACACCGCGAGCGTCGCCGACGAGGACCGGCTCTACGACGGACGGGCCTCCATCCGCGCCTGGCGACAGAAGACGATGGATGCCTACTCGTACACCGCCGAGCCGGTGCGTGTCACACCGCAGGCGGGCGACTCGTACCTGGTCCTCACCCGGGTGTCCGGCAACTTCCCCGGCAGCCCGATCGAGCTGCGCTACCGGTTCACTCTGCGCGACGACCTGGTCGGCGCTCTGGACATCCGCCCGTAGCAGCCGCCCACCCGCCAGGAGGAGACCACGTGCCGCGAGTCTGGCTCATCACCGGTTGTTCCCGGGGTCTCGGTCGGGCGCTCGCCGAGGCCGTGCTGGCCGACGGCGACCACCTGGTCGCCACCGCCCGCAACCCGGCCCAGCTCGACGCCCTGCGCGACAGGTACGGCGACCAGGTCAGGACGGTGGCCCTCGACGTCACCGACGCCGCGGCCGCCCACGCCGTCGCCCGCACCACCGTGGACACGTTCGGCAGCCTGGACATCCTCGTCAACAACGCCGGGTACGCCGACGTCGCCGCGATCGAGGACATGCCGGAGGACAACTTCCGGGCCCAGATCGAGGCCAACTTCTACGGGGTGGTCAATCTCTCCCGCGCGGCCCTGCCCGCGATGCGCGACCAGGGGCACGGGCACATCCTGCAGATCTCCAGCGTCGGCAGCCGGGTCGCCAGCACCGGCCTGGGCGCGTACCAGTCCGCCAAGTGGGCGGTCAGCGGCTTCTCCGGTGTGCTCGCCAAGGAGGTCGAGGGGTTCGGGATCCGGATCACCAGCGTCGAGCCGGGCGCGTTGCGGACCGACTGGGCCGGCTCGTCGATGAGCATGTTGCCGATCAGCGACCCGTACCGTCCGGTCATCGATCCGGCCGTGCAGCGGCTGCGCCAGGCCAGCGGCAACCAACCGGGCGACCCGGCCCGTGCCGCCCAGGTAATCATCCGGATCACCCAGGTCGACGACCCGCCCCTGCGGCTGCTGCTCGGCGCCGACGCCGTGGCGGGCGCCACGGCCGCCGCCGAGGCCCTGGCCGCGTCCGACGCGCGGTGGCGCGAGCTGAGCGAGTCCATCGCCTTCGACCCGGCCCCCTGACCGACGCGGCCCTTCCGACCGACGCGCCCCTTCCGACCGACGCGGCCGTACAACCGACGCGGCCTTCCGACCGACGCGGCCCCGGACCGACACCCGGCGCCCCGACCGACGCGGCGACCGGGCCGGGGTACGGGCCGGTGTGTCCGTGCGTCGCCGGATCGACCGCCGAACGGGCGGGACGGCCATTGGGCCAACAGGTGACATGATGTGTGAACAAACAGCTGTCGCTAGGAGAAGGGTTGCTGCTGCCCGATGGCGCACTTCGCGGCTCGCACGTCCACCGCACCCGGGTCGGTCGTGGTGCGGCTCACCGGCGACCCGCGGATGGTGGGCTGATGCCGCCCGAGCGACCGGAGGCCGTCGCCGAGCAGAGCGTCCCCGCCGGCCTCGCGGACACCATGTCGTACCGGGTCGCGACGGACGTGCGGGCGCTGCGCGCGTTCGTCAGCGTCGGGGCGCTGGCCCGGGGTCTGCCGGCGGAGCGGGTGGAGCTGCTGACGCTCGCGGTCAGCGAGCTGGCCACCAACACGTTGCAGCACACCACCGGCGGCGGCCGGGTCCGGCTCTGGGCCGAGTCGGGCCAGTTGTTCTGCGACGTCGT
This sequence comes from Micromonospora sp. NPDC049171, assembly GCF_040648275.1. NCBI lineage: Bacteria > Bacillati > Actinomycetota > Actinomycetes > Micromonosporales > Micromonosporaceae > Micromonospora > Micromonospora sp. NPDC049171. The sequence goes on along the minus strand of NZ_JBEZDJ010000001.1, from coordinate 607,275 downwards.
CGACCGGGGGCCGACGCGGGCGTTCGGCCGGGGCATGCCGGCCGCCGACGCGATACGGGGGCGCGGGCTGGCGATCGTGGAGCAGGTCTGCGACGAGGTCGCCGTGCTCACCCGTCCCGGCGAGACCGTCGTACGGATTCGCCTGAGCCTGTGAACACCGCCGGCGATCCACCCGCTGCCGGCCACGCCGGCTGTCACAATGCGGACAGCCCCGGGCCGACGGTGACGCCGGGCCGACACCGATCGGGAGGACGGCACGATGCCGGACAGCGCACGCGAGGCGGAGTTGCTCGATGCCGAGCGGACCCTGCAGAACGCCCAGCGGGCCGGCGACGTGGCCGCCCTCGACCAGTTGCTCGTCGACCAGCTGATCGCCATCGGCCCGGACGGCCGTGCCTACACCAAGCAGGATGACCTGGCCGCCCACCGGGACCGTCGCTCGGTGGTGCAGGAGCTGGTCGAGGAGGAGTTGGACCTGCTCGTGGTCGGCAAGACCGGTGTGACGTTCTTCCTGGGCCGGGTGTCCGGCGTGTTCGAGGGGGCGGCGTTCGCGGCGCGCCTGCGCTACACCCGGACCTGGGTCCACGACGACCCACACGGCTGGCGGGTCCTCGCCGCACACGTCAGCCCGGTCTGATCCGGGTCAGGCCCCGTCGTCGACGTCGAGCAGGCCCTGCTCGTCGAGGAACGCGAACCACCTGTCGTCGGCGGGGGTCAGCTCGGCATAACCCGGGCCGAGCACGTAGTAGTCCACGAAGGACCCGAGGTCGGGGGCGAGCTCCTCGAACGCGTCGGACATGAACCACTCGGTGCCGGTCGGTGGGAAATACCAGATGGCGCCCGTGCCACGGTCCATGAAGATGGGCTCGTCGCTGCGGGTGCCGATCACCAGCCAGCCCGCCCGGTCCTGCGGGATCGAGGAGAAGTCCGGCGCGTAGTCGAGGTGGTACTGGACTCCCGCGAGGGTCGCCGTGCTCGCCAACTCGACCCGACCGGCGCGCAGCCCGTCGGCGACCAGCAGCAGATCCCGCAGGTCGTCCGGCAACCCGACCGGAACGGCGTCGATGGCGGCACCCTCGCCGAACTCGGCGAACGCCACGCTCGCCGGCTGGTCGGCCAGGTCCACCCGCAGCTCCTCGATGAGCTGCCGCAGCTCGGGGATCAATCCACCACCTCTGTTCGCCTCAGGTCCGTCCGGTCGGCCCGGATCTGCCCTCAGCTCCGCGAACCGGTGCGCGTGTTGGTTCTACCACGCACCGGCCCGCGGGGGCGTCACCTCGCCGAATCGGCCAACCTGGCCGCCACCACCAGGTCGTTGAGCCGCGCCACCCCGGCGGGTCGCTCGGGCAGCCGGGTGTCGTCTTGCGCCTGGTCGAGCCGTGCCGTCAGCTCGGCGAGGTCACCATCCAGGACCGAGCCGGCGACGAGGTCGCCCAGCCCGCCGTGTTCGGCGGCCCGCTTCGCGGCGATCAGGTCGGCCAGGTACGCCGGCGCCGGCGCGGCGTCGAGCAGGCTCGGCAGGTGCGCCACCACCCGACCGGTACGCATCAGGTGCACGCCGGTGAGCAGCGCCCGGAACGCGTACAGCAGTGGTTTGAGCTCGCCGCTAATGCCGAACAACCGTCGCTGGGTGGCGGCGAAGCCACGGTAGTGGTGGGCGTGGTGCCGGGTCAGCACCAGCGGCGCCAGCTCGACAAGCGCCGCGTGCACCGGGGTGCTCCGCACGACCAGCGGTGACAGCAGCTGTTCCAGCACATAGCCGTTGCGACCCAGCATCAGCCGCACGAACTTGCGCAGGTCGTGCGTGACCAGGTCCAGCTCCACGCCGTCGCGGTCGGCCATCACCGTACGCGTCTCGGCCGGCTGCGCCAGCCCGATCACCTCCTCGACCGGAAGCAGGTGCGCGCCGCGCAGGTCGACGTCCGAGTCGGTGGACGGGAACCCGTACAGGTGGGCGCCGGAGACGGTCGCGAACACCAGCGGGTACGGCTGCTCGTCGACGACTGCCGCCAGGTCGATGCCGGCCGGCAGACCCGCGGACCCCAAGGTGCTCACGCCGCGCACCGCACCGAACGGTCCCGAACCGAGACCAGCCACTGTTCCACCCTCGCCTCGTCGGGCCGCTCGGGTAACGGGCTGGTGGCGAGGGCCTCCGTCATGCGGCTGACCAGCCGGTCACGCCAGGCGACGACCTCGTCCCAGGGCACCGCACCGGCCTTGACCGCCAGCAGACGGTCCCGGTCGGTGCCCACGTCCACCACCAGCCGGCCGGTGCGGACCAGGTCACCCCCGGCGGTCAGCAGGCGGATCAGGTGCATGACGTGCCGCCACACCGGCGCGCCGGAGCGGGCGATCCCACGCTCGGCCTTGCCGAACTGGGCGGTGGCGTAGCGCAGGTAGGTGTCGGCCACCCGCCGGGACAGGAAGGCCGGCGTGAGCGCCCGCAGCTCCGCGCCCAGTGGGGTGCACGTCTCGACCAGCGGAGAGTGCAGCACCTCCAGGACCGTGGGGTTGGCCGCCAACCCCAGCACGCAGACCCGCTCCACCTCCCACCGCATCTGCTCCGGCAGCGGCCCCTCGTGGTGCGACGCGGGTTTCCGCAGCCCCCAGAAGGCCGAGGCGGGTAACGCGTACACCCCGCGCCGATCGGTGTCCGAGGCCTCGCCGGCCAGGCCGAACGCCCGGGAACCCACGACGACCTGCAGGATCGTCAGGTCGTCGATCTGCTGATCGGTAGGCGGTTGCTCCATTGCGGCTTCCCCCGGGCGCTGCGTGGCCGCCCGACCGGGCGGTGTCCGGTGCACACCATGCCGGTCCCAGGGCGCCGCCGTCGAGTTGTTTCCTCAGCTCACCACGGCGCCTCAGCTCACCACGGCGCCTCAGCTCACCACGGCGCCTCAGCTCACCACGGCGTCGATCGGGCCGACGCGCAGGGTCCCGTCGTTGAGTGGCGTGCAGCGGATGCCACCGGTGGTGCGTAACGCCTTCCAGGCCCCCGGGCCGATGGTGACGTCCATCCAGGCGCAGGGCCGGGCCGCCCGGTTGACCCGCAGGCTGACCGGGCCGTCTCCGGAGTCCAGGACCAGCACCCTGCCGATCAGCTCGTCCACCGCGATGCCGGTGGTGAGGATGTTGCGCCGCACCTCGGCCAGGCCGAAGCCGACCGGCAGTGACTCCTGGGCGATGACCGTGACGCTGGCGTCGCGGTGCGCCTGTTGGCCGAAGTACCTGTCGCCGACGATGCCGAGGTGGGCCCGGATCCGGACGGCGTCGACCAGCTCACCGGGTGGGGCCGGCGCCGGGCCGTCGGCGGGCCGGCCCAGGAAGCGGTGCACGGGCGAGGCCAGCAACTCGACGATCTCCGGCATGGCAGGGATTCTACGAACCGAACCGGGTCCGGCGGGCCAGGTCGGCGGATGACCCGCTGGGGACGGCGGCGCGCCCCGCCCTCCCGGCGCATCCGCGGGTGCAGAGCAAAGGGGCCACGGCCTGCGCCACCGTCCCGGCGCATCCGCGGGTGCAGAGCAAAGGGCCACGGCCTACGCCGCTCTCCCGGCGCATCCGCGGGTGCAGGGCAAAGGGGCCACAACCGGTTCAGGCAGGTGTGCCGGTGACGGTGAGGTCGCGCAACCGGCCCACGTTGTCGAACGAGCCGAACCCCACCCGCCCGGAGCCGAACGTGGTGTCCGTCGCGGTCATCAGCGGGTCGGGGTGCCCGTCGACGTGGACGGCGATCTCGCCGCTGGCCGGCAGGTGCGCCACCCGCACGCGGTGCCAGTCGGCGTCGGTGATCGCCGGGTCCGCGCCACGGGAGTGACCGTTCCACTGGTGGTCGATGCGGACCCGGTCGGCGTTGTCGACAGTGAAGATGCCGTTGTGCGGGTAGATCGTGTTGTCGGTGCAGAGGTGGGCGTAGTAGAACTCGGTGTCCGAACGCCAACCGAAGACGATGATCACGTCCCGGTTGGTGACCTCCACCGGGGTGTCCAGTCGTACCCACGCGTCGATCTCGGCCGACGACCAGGCCGGGCCGGCGGTCAGCACGGCGTACTCGAAGGGTCGGCGCGGCCCCGGCCTGCTCTCGCCGGCCTCGGCGAGGACGACCTGGTCGTGGGTGAACTGCCACCTGGTCGGGGTGACCGGCGCCCAGTTCGACGCGCCGGCGGTGCGGCGCAGGGTGGTGCCGCCGACGTCGAACTCCCGGGTGCCGCTCACCGTCCAGATCCTGCCACTCAGACCGCCAGGGCCGCCCGGACCTCCCGTTCCGCCGTGACACCCCCGTCGCCGTGCGAGGTGACCCGGCCGGACTCCAGCACGTGGTAGCGGTTCGCCACCCGCAACGCGAAGCCCAGGTGCTGCTCCACGAGCAGCACACTGAACCCGGACTGCCGGGTCAGCTCGACGATCCGTTCCTGAATCTCGGCGACCACCGACGGTTGGATGCCCTCGGTCGGCTCGTCGAGCATCAGCAACCTCGGCCTGGTGATCAGTGCGCGAGCGATGGCCAGTTGCTGGCGTTGGCCGCCGGAGAGCAGCCCGGCCCGCCGCCGCAGCAGCGGGCGCAACGCCGGAAACAGGTCCAGCACCTCCGCGGTGGCCACCGCACCGTCGCGCCGCCCGTCGGCGACGAGCCGCAGATTCTCCGCGGCGGTCAGGTGCGGGAAGCTCTGCTGGCCCTGCGGGACGTACGCCATGCCCCGCGCCACCCGCTCGTGCGGCCCGAGACGGGTGACGTCCTCGCCGTCCAGCTCGATGGTGCCGGCACTCGGGCGCAGCAGCCCGGCTGCGACCCGCAGCAGGGTGCTCTTGCCGGCGCCGTTGTGGCCGAGCACGGCGGCCACCCCGTCGGGCGGGACGGTGAGGTCCACCCCGTGCAGCACCCGAGAGCGCCCGTACCCGGCGTGCACCCCGCGCAGCGTCAGCATCATGCCTCCAGGACCGTGGGGGCCGACCCGGCGTCGACCGGGTGGCCAAGGTAGACCTCCTGCACACGCGGGTCCGCCTGGACCTGCGCCACCGTGCCCTCGCTGAGCACCCGACCGGCGTGCAACACGGTGACGGTGCGCGCGAAACGACGCAGGAAGTCCATGTCGTGCTCGATCACCACCACCGTGCGGTCCCGGCTCACCGTCTCCAGCAGGGCACCCGTGGCGTCGCGTTCCTCGTGGCTCATCCCGGCGACCGGCTCGTCGAGCAGCAGCAGCCGGACATCCTGCACCAGCAGCATGCCGATCTCCAGCCACTGCTTCTGGCCGTGCGCGAGCGTCCCGGCGAGGTGCCCGGCCCGCCCGGCCAGCCCGATGGTCTCCAGTGCCGCGGCCACCTCGTCCGGGATGCCCCGGCGACGACGCGCCAGGGTCGCCCAGCTGCGACGGGCACCCGCCGCGATGTCGAGGTTCTGCAGGACCGACAGCTCCTCGAAGACCGTCGAGGTCTGGAAGGTGCGCCCGATGCCCAACCGGCTGATCCGGTGCACCGGGCGGCCCAGCAGCTCGTGCTCGCCGAACCGGACCGAGCCGGTGGCCCGGACCAGGCCGGTGATCGCGTCGACCAGGGTGGTCTTGCCGGCGCCGTTGGGCCCGATCAGGAACCGGATGTCACCGGCGGGCACCTCCAACGAGACCCCGTCGACGGCGGTGAACCCGTCGAAGCTGACCCGCACGTCACGGACGGACAACCCGTCCAGCCGCTCGTCACTCATGCCGCCGGCACCTCCGCCCGCCCGTCGCGTCGTCGAGTAAATGGCGACCACCGGCGGCGTGCCGGTTCCGCGCCGCCGTCGCGGCGGCGGGCCAGCGCCCACAGCGACGCCAGGCCGCCAGGCAGGAACGCCACCACCACCACGAAGAGCAGACCCTGCAGGTACGTCCAGGTGCCGGGAAAACGTTCCGACAGCGCGGTACGCGCCCAGGCCACCGCCACCGCGCCGAGCACCGGGCCGAGCAGGGTGGCCCGGCCGCCCACCGCCACCCCGATGACGAACTCGATCGACGGGACGATGCCGATCAACGCCGGCGAGATGATGCCCACCGCCGGCACGAACAGCGCCCCGGCCAGCCCCGCCATGCCGGCCGCGACGACGTACGCGACGAGCTTGACCGACGCCGGGTCGTAGCCGAGGAAACGGACCCGCTCCTCACCGTCGCGGACCGCCACCAGCAGCTCCCCGTAGCGGCTCTGGATGAGTTGGCGGGTCAGCGCGAGCAACGCCAGCAGCGTGCCGGCGATGATGAAGTAGACCATCCGCTGGTTGACCGGGTCGTCGAGGTTGTAGCCGAAGAAGCCCTTGATGTCGGTCAACCCGTTGGTGCCACCCGTGGTGCCCTGCTGCCCGATCAGCAGGATCACCATCGCCGCCGCGAGCGCCTGGCTGAGGATCGCGAAGTACGCGCCCCGGACCCGACGACGGAACACCAGCGACCCGAGTCCGAACGCGACAGCCATCGGCAGCAGCACCGTCGCGGGCAGCGCGAACCACGGGCTGGCGAACGGCCGCCACCACAGCGGCAGTTCGTCGAGCTGCCCGTACAGCTGCATGAAGTCGGGCATCCCACCCGGGCCCGTGTCGGCGAGCTTGAGGTGCATGGCCATCGCGTAGCCACCGAGGCCGAAGAAGACGCCCTGGCCGAGGGTGAGCATCCCGCCCCGGCCCCAGGCGATCCCGATGCCGACCGCCACCATGGCGACGCAGAGGTACTTGGCGAGCAGGGCCAGCCGGAAGTCCGACAGCACCAGCGGCGCCACGGCGAACAGCAGGGCCGCACCGAACGCGAACCCGGCCGCTGTCCGCAGCCGGGAGCGGCGCGCGGGCGGGCCCGGTGGTTCGGCGCCGGCGGGTGCCGGGTGGACGGCGGTGCTGGGTGGCACGGGGGTGACGGCGGTCATGCGAGGCTCCTGGTCCGCAGGGTGAACAGGCCCTGTGGCCGCCACTGGAGGAACGCGACGATCGCCACGAACACGATCACCTTGGCGACGCTGAGGGTGGTCAGGTACTCCCCGGTGGCCTGGAGCACGCCGAGGGCGAAGGCGACGATCACACTGCCCTTGAGCTGGCCAATCCCGCCGACCACGACGACCAGGAAGGCGTCGATGATCAGGTTGGTGCCCATGGTGGGGCCGATCGGGCCGAGCAGGGTGAGCGCCACTCCGGCGAGCCCGGCCAGACCGGAGCCGATGAAGAAGGTCGTCCGGTCGACCCGGGCGGTCGGGATGCCGGACACCGCGGCGAGGTCGCGGTTCTGCACGACCGCCCGAATGCGACGCCCGAGCGGGGTGAGCCGCAGTGCCAGGGTGAGCGCCGCGACCGCGGCCAACGCCAGGGCCAGGATGAACAGCCGGTTGTTGGCGATGGTCAGCCCACCGGGCAGCGCCACGTTGCCGGTCAGCAGGTCGGGAGCACGGGTCTGTACGTTCGGGCTGCCGAAGACGTCGCGGGCCAGTTGCTGCAGCATCAGCGACACACCCCAGGTGACCAGCAGGGTGTCCAGTGGCCGGGCGTAGAGCCGGCGGATGAGCAGCATCTCCAGCAGGACGCCCATGGTGCCGGCGACCACGAACGCCACCGGCAGCGCGACCACCAGTGACAGGCCGGCACCGGTGATGCTCTGTTGCAGGACATATGTGGTGTACGCGCCGGCCATGATGAACTCACCGTGCGCCATGTTGATCACGTTCATCTGGCCGAAGGTCAGCGCGAGGCCGAGAGCGATGAGCAGCAGCACCGCGCCGATGCTGATGCCGGTGAAGAGTTGACCGAAGAGGACTGTCACGGTGGGTACTCCGTACTGCTGGTCGGGTGGCCCGGGCGGACCGCGCGGCAACGCGCCCGCCCGGGCCGGCATCGTCAGCTCAGGCCACTCGCCCACGGATAGGTCTTGAGGTACGGGTCCGGCTGCACCGGCTTGCCGGAGTTCCACACCTCGGTGATCAGACCGTCCGCGCCGATCTTGCCGATCCGGGCGGTCTTGGCGATGTGTTGGGTCGGTCCGTCGACAGTGACCGTGCCCTCCGGCGCGTCGAAGGTGATCCCCCCGGACGCGGTGCGGACCTTCTCCACGTCGAAGGCGCCGGCCTTCTCGACCATCGCCTTCCACAGGTGCACCGCCACGTACGCGGCCTCCATCGGGTCACTCGTCGGCTTGTCCGCCCCGTACTTGGCCTTGTACGCGGCCACGAACTTCGAGTTCGCCGCACCGGGCGTGGTCTGGTAGTAGTTCCAGGCGGTCAGCTGACCCTCCAGGTACTGGGTGCCGATGCCCTTGACCTCCTCCTCGGCGATCGACACCGACACCACCGGCATCGCGGTGGCGGTCAGGCCCGCCGACTTGTACTCCTTGAAGAAGGCCACGTTGCTGTCGCCGTTGAGGGTGTTGAACACGGCGTCGGCACCGGACGACTTGACCTTGTTGACGATCGTGCCGAACTCGGTGGACCCGAGCGGCGCGTAGTCCTCGCCGGACACGGTCATCCCGTTGGCGGCCGCGTACGCCTTGATGATTTTGTTGGCCGTCCGGGGAAACACATAGTCACTGCCGACCAGATAGACCGATTTCGCACCCTGCGCCTTGAGGTAGTCGAGCCCGGGAACGATCTGCTGGTTGGTCGTCGCGCCGGTGTAGAAGATGTAGGGCGACTGTTCGAGTCCCTCGTACTGCACGGGGTAGAACAACAACGCCTTGTTTTTCTCGAAAACCGGCTTGACCGCCTTGCGGCTGGCCGAGGTCCAGCAGCCGAAGACGGCGGCGACCCGGTCCTCGGAGATGAGCTTCTCCGCCTTCTCCGCGAAGGTGGGCCAGTCCGAGGCGCCGTCCTCACCGACCGGCTGGATCTTCTTGCCGAGGACGCCGCCGGCCGCGTTGATCTCGTCGACGGCGAGCATGATGGAGTCGCGGACGGTGACCTCGCTGATCGCCATGGTGCCGGAGAGCGAGTTGAGCAGGCCGACCTTGACGGTGGAGCCGGAGACGTCGGCGGTGACGCCAGTCGCGCTTCCCGCGTCGGTGGTCTTGCTGCCGCACGCGGTCATCGCGGCCGCGGCGACCAGGGTCATGGCACCCGCCAGGATGCGGCGGCCCCGGAATAATGACATCAATTCTCCCCTGCGGTGCGCTCAAGTGGCGAATGGACGGTCGGTGCGGTCCGGTGGATCTGAGGTGGGCGATGCCGCGGTCGACGGGTGGACGCCACCGGGGCACCGCAGCGGATACGGGCAGGGAAAGCGTCGACCGGGATCATTGCGATCGTGTTTCCCGGCCCTTAATTGAGTGTTTCCCGCCGGCCGCGCGACACGGTCAGCAAAAAACGGCCGACGCCGTCAGGGAAAGACGGTGTCGGCCGCTGGAAATCTCGGAAAAATTGCCACCACAATGGTCGGCGAATGCTTTCGCCGATCGGGGACACACATTGGTGGTGGCTGCCCGCAGGGGCAGATCCTTCACGCAGGAAGTATCTTAGGGCCGCAGCGGGTACGGCTGTCAAGGCTCACGTCGGCCCCGCCGCCGATCAGAGCTGAGCGAGCACGGTGAAGTCGAGCCCGTCTGCCTCGGCGAGGTAGATGCGCTGACGTACGTGCCGCCGACGCAGCCGCAACCGCCCGCGGGGCCCGTGGTACGCCACGGTGTCGGCGGCCGTCTCGATGGCCCGCACGTCGAGGGTGCGGGCCTGGCCGATCAGCGCGGCGAGCAGCATCACGCCCTCGTAGCAGGACTCCCCCAGGCTGCCCAGCGGCGGCGCCTCGATGCCGAAACGACTGGCGAACTCGCCGTGGAAGTCGAGGTTCTCCTGGGTCACCAGCCCGGCGAAGAAGCCCGCGGTGCTGTACAGCCGCCGGGTCGCGCCGGCACCGCTGGCCAGCAGCATGTTCTCGTCCATCAGGGTGCTCAGCCGCAGACACCGCTGGTCCAGCCCGGATCGGGCGAACGCCCGGTTGAACCGCACCGCGTCCGCACCGACCAGCAGCATCACCACCGCGTCGGCGTCGCTGTGCTCGATGCGGCGCAGCACCTCGTCGAAGTCGTGCGCGTCCAACGGCAGAAAGTGCTGGCCCACCACCTGCCCGCCGCACCGCAGCGCGTACCGCTGGGCCGCCCGCGCCGTACGACGCGGCCACACGTAGTCGTTGCCGACCACGAACCAGCGACGCACCCGCTGCTCGCCGGCGAGCAGCCGCATCGCCGGCCACAGTTGGGCATCCGGCGTCTCGCTGGTCAGGAAGACCCCCTCGGTACGCTCACCGCCCTCGTAGAGTGCGGTGTAGACGTACGGCACCCGATGCGCGACGCGGGGCGCCAGCGCCTGGCGCACCGACGAGATGTGCCACCCCGTCACACCCTGCACGGCCCCCACCGACACCAGTGCCTCGACCTCGGCGGCCACCTCGGCCGGCGGCGCACCGCCGTCGACCGGCACCAGCCGCACCTCCCGGCCCAGCACCCCGCCACACCTGTTGATCTCCTCGACCGCGAGTTGCGCACACAGCTCGCAGGTCGGGCCGAACATGCCGGCCGGCCCGCGCATCGGGTAGACCAGGGCGATGCTGACCACGGCACGGTCGACGGTCAGCCACGGCGGTGCCGGCGCGGACATGTGCACATGATTGCCCGGCCCACGACGGAAGGCCAGAGCTCACCACGGACCGGGACGACTGGGTAGCATGACAGAGCCACCGGACCAGGGAGTTCCATGTCAGATGTGCCCGGGGCGCCAGCTGACCTGCTGCGCTCGCTCACCCGCGCCGAACGGCTGCTCTCCCGCCGGCTGGGCGCCGTCCTGGCCGACGACGCGCTGACCATCGAGGCGTGGCGGGTGCTCTGCCTGCTCGCCGACGGCCAGGGCCACCCGATGAGCGAGGTGTCCGCCGAGGCCTCACTGCCTCCCGGCACTCTCACCAAGCTTGTCGACCAGTTGGTCGACCGCAACCTCGTCTTCCGCCGGATCGATCCGATCGACCGCCGACGAATCCGGGCGTACCTGACCGCTCGTGGCCGCCGCGAGCACGCCCGCCTGGACGAGCGGGTCCGCGCCAGCCTCGCCGAGCTGGGCATCCCGGAGCCGGGGGTGCCACCGACCGCCAACCTCGTACACCAGCTCGACGACCTGATCGGCCGCCTCGACCCGGCCCGGCAGCGGGAGCACGCCGACGCGGCCAGCCCACACCGCTGACCCGCCCCCGCTCCCCGGTCTCCGCGCACCCCGGCCTTCCGGCTCCGGGCGTTCGGCACGGCCTTGAGCGCGGCCCGCCCCCCACACCGCAGAGAGCGTGATGCCGGTGAGTCATCATGATGACTCACCGGCATCACGCTCTCCAGCGTTCCCGCCGGTCCGGCACCGTCGTTCTGGGCACCAACCTGGCCTCGGGAGCGGCCTCACTGGTGGCAGCACACGGCCCGGCCGCGCCTCCCTAGACGGTCAGGTGGGCGCGCAGGGTGTGCGCGTCCGGAGCGGTGGCGGTGCACAGTGTCGCCGGACCGCCGGCCAGCGGCAGCCGGGCGACACTGCCCTCGGCGGTCGGAGGCGCGGTGGGCCGCGACGGGTCGACCACCAGCAGTGAGCCGGTGGCCGGTGCACCGTCGAGCACGGCGGGTCCGGCCCAGCCGGGTGCCTGCGGTCCCACGGCCAGGGACTGCCGCAGCAACGGCCGGCCCGCGTAGTCGACCTGGGTGTGCACGACCGCCCCGCCGGGCGTCTCGCCGTACCGGCCGCAGATCAGCTCGTCGCGCCAGCGCAGGCTCGCCCCGGCGGCCAGGTCGATCCGGGACTCGGCGAGGTGCGCGCAGCCGGCCGCGGCGACCAACTGTTCGGGAAGCCAATGCAACGTCGCCCCGGTACGCACCACCGCCCGCACCGCCATCCGGGACACCGCACCCGGCCGGCCCGGCAGGGCGATCGACGCGGCGACGGTGTGCACCCGGACCGCCGCCCCCGGTCCCACCTCGATGTCCAGCCGTAGATCGTCCCCGGCGATCGGGCCGGCCGCCCCGCCGACGAGGTGCACCGTGGCGAAGCCAGCGTCGGTCGGGGTCTGGCGCAGCAGCAGCGGCGTTTCGCCGTGCAACTCCACGAGCACCGTCCCGCCCCGACCGTCGGCCCGGGCGACCAGCCGGGCGAGCGCTCGCATCAGACGGGACCGACCGGTACGGCGAGGGGGTGCGCGGTGGCGTGGTGGGCCAACTCGTGCCGGATCCACTCGGCGACCCGGCTCGCCGTCGGGTCTCCCACGATGGACAGGAAGATGGTCGGGAGGTCGCCACGTCGGGCTCGCGCGTCGCGATCCATCACGGCCAGGTCCGCCCCCACCATCGGCGCCAGGTCGGTCTTGTTGATCACGAGGAGGTCGGCGGCGGTGACGCCGGGCCCGCCCTTGCGCGGCACCTTGTCCCCTCCGGCCACGTCGACCACGAAGATCTGCCGGTCGACGAGCCCCCGACTGAACGTCGCGGTCAGGTTGTCCCCACCGCTCTCCACCAGGACCAGATCCAACGGGCCGACGGCGTCGGCCAACTCGTCCACCGCGTCCAGGTTGGCGCCGATGTCGTCGCGGATGGCCGTGTGCGGGCAGCAGCCCGTCTCCACCGCGCGGATCCGGGCCGGATCCAGCACTCCGGCCCGCCGCAGGAAGTCGGCGTCCTCGGTCGTGTAGATGTCGTTGGTCACCACGCCGAGCCGCAGCTCGTCGGCGAAGGCACGACAGAGCGCGGCCACCAGGGCCGTCTTGCCGGACCCGACCGGGCCGCCGATGCCGACCCGCAGGGCACGACCCGCCCGGGCCAGCGGCGGGTGCGGGTCGACCCCCGGTTCGGGGTGGGTGTGCGGGACGCTCTCGTCGTGGAACGGGTCGGCCGGCGGCGTGGTCGGCTCGACGGCGGGCACAGCGCTCGGCACAACAGTCTCAGGACGCAAAGAGACGCACCTCCCAGGTGGCATGGATTTCGGCATGGATGTCGGCGAGTGGAGCGGCAGCGGCCGGCAACCGCTCCGGTGGATCGTCGGCGGCCCGGGCCGCCTCGGCGGCCGTGCCGTCGCAGGCGTCGGCAAGACCGACAAGCAGGGCCTGGACCTGGTACGGGTCGAGGCCGAGCAGCCGTACGCCGGCGCTGGCCGCCCCGGTCAGCGTCCCGTACGCGGCGACCGTGGCGGTTTCGAGACGGGACAGCCCGGCCGCCGCGCAGAGCAGCCCGAGCACCAACGGTTGGTGTGCGCCGCCCGGCGTCGCGGGCAGGTCGCCGAACGAGGCATCCGGCCAGATGGCCCGTCCGGCACGCAGCAGCGCCCGGCCCTGCCGGCGGGAGACCGCCCGCAGGGTCGGCGACGCGGTACGCGCGTCCAGCTCCCCGTCGAGCTGGGCAAGCATGCCCGACCGCGCGGCCACGTCGGCGATTTCGGGCTGCGCTGCCCGGTGTGCGGCTGCCGCGAAGGCCGCGCCGACCAGACCGGCGGTGGCCAACCGCCCGGCCAGGAACGCCGCCAACGAGGTCAGGTCGGTGACCCGGCCCGCGGCGACGGCCGCCTCCAGACCGCCGGAGTGCGCGTGCGCCCCGGCCGGGAAGCGTCCGTCGGCCAACAGCAACAGCAGGCTCGGTGTCGCCATCAGAACAGGAAGTACCGCTGGGCCATCGGCAGTCGGGTCACCGGGTCCGGCTCCACCACCTGCCCGTCGATCCGTACCGTGAACGTGTCCGGATCCACCTCGATGCGCGGCATCGCGTTGTTCTCCGGCAGGTCGGCCTTGCCCCGCGACCGCACGTCGCGCACCGGCACCACCCGCCGTCGCACGTCGAGGCGGAGCCCCGCGTCCAGGGCCGCCGGCGCCACGAAGGCCAGGCTGGTGGCGGCGGCCGCCGCGCCGTACGCCCCGAACATCGGCCGCGGCAACATCGGCTGCGGCGTGGGGATCGACGCGTTCGCGTCACCCATCTGGGCGTACGCGATCATGCCGCCCTTGAGGACCAGGTGCGGTCGTACGCCGAAGAACGCCGGGTCCCAGAGCACCAGGTCGGCGAGCTTGCCCGGCTCGACCGAGCCGACCTCGTCCTCCAACCCGTTGGCCATGGCGGCACAGATGGTGTATTTCGCGACGTACCGCCGGGCCCGGTGGTTGTCGGCGGCGCCGTCGCCCGGCAGTGCGCCGACCCGGTCCTTCATCACGTGCGCGCTCTGCCAGGTTCGCATGATCACCTCGCCGACCCGGCCCATCGCCTGCGCGTCGGAGCCGATGATGGAGATCGCGCCGAGGTCGTGCAGCAGGTCCTCGGCGGCCATCGTGGACGGCCGGATCCGGCTCTCCGCGAAGGCCAGATCCTCCGGCACGGACGGGTTGAGGTGGTGGCAGACCATCAACATGTCCAGGTGCTCGGCGAGGGTGTTGGCGGTGTACGGCCGGGTCGGGTTCGTCGACGACGGCAACACGTTCGGTTCGCTGGCGACGGTGATGATGTCCGGTGCGTGCCCGCCGCCGGCGCCCTCGGTGTGGTAGGAGTGGATGGCCCGGCCGCCGATCGCGCGCAGGGTGTCGGCGACGAAACCGGCCTCGTTGAGCGTGTCGGTGTGGATCGACACCTGGACCCCGGACGCGTCGGCCACCCGCAGGCAGGCGTCGATCGCTGCCGGTGTGGTGCCCCAGTCCTCGTGCAGCTTGAAACCGCCCGCGCCGGCCCGCAACTGCTCCCAGAGCGCCTCGGTGGACACGGTGTTGCCCTTGCCGAGCAGCAGCACGTTGACCGGCAGCGTGTCCAGGGCCTCGTGCATCCGGGCCAGGTGCCAGGCGTTCGGGGTGACGGTGGTGGCCCGGGTCCCCTCGGCCGGCCCGGTGCCGCCGCCGACCATCGTGGTGATGCCACTGGCCAACGCCTCGGTGACGATCTGCGGGCAGATGAAGTGCACGTGGGTGTCCACCGCGCCGGCGGTGAGGATCCGCCCGTTGCCGGCGATCACCTCGGTGGCCGGGCCGATGACCAGGTCGGGGTGGACGCCGGGCATGGTGTCCGGGTTGCCGGCTCGGCCGAGTGCCACGATCCGTCCGTCGCGCAGGCCCACGTCGGCCTTGATGACGCCCCAGTGGTCGAGCACCACGGCACCGGTGATGACGGTGTCCAGCGCCCCCTCGGCGCGGGTCGCACGGGACTGGCCCATCGACTCGCGGATCACCTTCCCGCCGCCGAAGACCGCCTCGTCACCGCCCACGCAGTGGTCGGTCTCCACCTCGATCAACAGGTTGGTGTCGGCCAGTCGGATCCGGTCACCGGTGGTGGGCCCGTACAGGTCGATGTAGCGGTCCCGCCGCACGGCGCTCACCGCGGTGCCCCGTCGGCCGGTGGCGGGTCCAGCGGCCCGGCGCACTCTGCGCGCAGGCCCGGCACGACGCGCGCTCCCCCGAACGGGACGAGGTCGACGCTGCGGCTGATGCCCGGCTCGAACCGGACCGAGGTGCCCGCCGGCACGGCGAGCCGTTGCCCCCAGGCGGCGTGCCGGTCGAACGTCAGCGCCGGGTTGGACTCGGCGAAGTGGTAGTGCGAGCCCACCTGCACCGGCCGGTCGGCGGTGTTGACCACGAGCAGGGTGGTCACCGGACGACCCACGTTGATCTCGACCGGGCCGGCGGCCGGCAGGATCTCCCCCGGGATCACGGGATCGGGTGGTGCACCGTCACCAGCTTGGTGCCATCCGGGAACGTCGCCTCCACCTGCACCTCCCTCAGCAGCTCGGGGATGCCGTCCTGGACGTCGTCGCGGCTGAGCACGGTCCGGCCCGTCGACATGAGGTCGACCACCGACTGGCCGTCGCGGGCCCCTTCCAGCAGGAACGCGGTGATCAGCGCGACCGCTTCGGGATAGTTGAGGCGCAGGCCGCGCTCGCGGCGGCGGCGGGCGACGTCGGCCGCGACGTGGACGAGCAGACGATCCTGCTCGTGCGGGCTGAGGAACACGGGCTTCTCCCGGTGGGATCGGCGTGCCCGGCTCGTCGTCGGCTCCGCACGGAGCCGCGCCAGGCAGCACTGCCCGGGGTACGAGCTGGAGTCACAGGACCGCCGGAACCACCGCCGACGGGGTGACCCGGGACTCCACCATCCCGGCCCGCGCAACGGGCAACCGGCGGTGTCCGGTCGGATGCGGACCGCACCGCCCACCGCTGAGCAGACCGTAGAGGATCGCCACCGGCCGAGGCAACACTCGACCGCGTGTCCGGGACCCCGCTGGTGTGCGCGTCGGTGAGAGCATGAGCACAACCCGAGCACTGTGGAGGACAGCGCCCATGCAGGAGTCAGCGTCCACGGCGACCGATGACCGCGAACGGCGGATCCGGGCGCTCGCCGTGGTGGGTGTGGCGGCGAACGTGCTCGGCGTCGTCACCGCCGTGCAGAGCGCACTGCGGCGGGACGCGCTGCTGATCGCCCTCGCTGTCACCGCCGTCCTGCTGCTCGGCGGGTTCTGGTTCTGGTACCAGCGGACCCGGCTGGCGATCACCCTGCTCACACTCGGCTGTGTGCTGCTCGGCGCGGTCGTGGCGACCCAGCTCGGTCGCCAGTCGACGCCATCGCCCGTCGCGCACGCCACCGCGACACCGTCGACGCAGTCGGCACCGGGCGGTGCTCCCCCGCCGAGCGGCACCGGGGGTCCGCCGTCGGCGGGGGCCACCCCGATCGCCAGCGGCACCCCGGCGGACCCGGACGCGCCCCGGACGCTCGTGGACGGCAGCGTCGTGCTGCCGCGCGGCTCGGCCGTCGACGTGGACCGACCGGATCAGCGGGTCGTCGCGCACCACACCACCGGGGCCACCGACGGGCTCGACCTGTACCACGACTGGGGAGATCTGCGGTCGGACAACGTCCAGGTGGCCAACCCGCCGAACGTGTACCAGTACTCCGGCGGCGACCCACGTCGTGGATACGCGACGTGCGCCGCCGGCGGGCCGGGCTCCCCCCGGGCGTTGTTCACGCCCGGCGCGGATTTCTGCTTCCGCACCTCGGAGGGGCGCGTCGGGTTCGCGACCATCACCTCGCCCGGCAGCGACCCGACGTTCGTCGTGCGCGTCCTGGTCTGGGACGCCACCGGCGCCTGAGGTCGGGGGGTCGGGACAGCCGTTCCGGTGCGGTGGTACGCAGGGGATGATCACCGGATGACGGCGACGAGGGGTACCCGCGCACTGTTCGGTGTTCTGTTCCTGGCGGTGGCCACGGTCGGGGCGTGGATCCTCTGGCTGGGCTGGGACACCCGGTACACGGTCGACGCGCAGACCGGCGCGAGCAGCGGTCCGTACGAGCCGTGGCAGGTGATCGGCTGCGTGTTGACGCTCGTGCTGCTGGCCGCGCTCGCCGGGACGCGGCTCAGCCCGTGGCTGGTGGCGCCGGTAATGACAGTGACGTTCACGGCGGTCTGGTCGTGGCGGGCCGCGGGGACCGACGACAGCGGGTTGTGGGCGGTCGGGGGGATTCTGGTGCTGGTCGGGATGGCGGTCGGCAGCGCCCTGGTGAGCCTCGTCGGGCGGCGGGTCGGCCAGCGGTCCGCCGGCCGATCCGCCTAGGGCATGCCGGCCGGGGCGCCAGTTGCCGCCGGTCGGCTGGTCAGCGGGCTCCGGCGGGCTGCGGCGCGGGCACACCGGCGAACGGGACGTCGACGTGGTCCGTCGGCTGGCCGTCGGGGTGTCGCCACAGGCCGCGGTCGCGCAGGATCGGCAGCACGCCCTCCCCGAACCAGTACGCCTCCTCCAGGTGCGGGTAGCCGGAGAGGATGAACTCGTCGATGCCGAGCGCGTGGTACTCGGCGATCCGGTCGGCGACCTCGGTGTGGCTGCCCACCAGCGCGGTGCCGGCGCCGCCGCGGACCAGCCCGACGCCGGCCCACAGGTTGGGTGCGACCTCCAGGCCGTCGCGGGACCCGCCGTGCAGGTCGAGCATCCGGCGCTGCCCCTCGGACTCGCTGCGGCGCAGCCCGTCCTGCACCGCCCGGATGTCGGCCTCGGCGATGCCGTCGAGCAGCCGGTGCGCCTGCGCCCAGGCCTGCTCGGCGGTGTCCCGGGCGATGACGTGCAACCGGATGCCGAAGCGCAGCTCGCGCCCGGCGTCGGCGGCCAGTGCCCGGACCCGGCTGACCTTCTCGGCGACCTGGGCCGGGGGCTCGCCCCAGGTGAGGTAGACGTCGCTGTGCCGCACCGCCACCGGCAGCGCGGCGGCCGAGGAGCCACCGAAGTAGACGGCTGGGACCGGGTCGGGCAGCCGGTGCAGCCGCGCCTGCTCGACGCGTACGTGGGTGCCGGCGTGGTCCACCGTCTCGCCGCGCCAGAGCGCGCGCACCACGTGCAGGAACTCGTCGGCCCGCGCGTACCGGGCGTCCTTGTCCAGGAAGTCACCGTAGGAGCGCTGCTCCTGCGACTCGCCGCCGGTGACCACGTTGAGCAGCAGCCGGCCCCGGGACAGCCGCTGGAAGGTGGAGGCCATCTGGGCGGCGAGGGTGGGTGAGGTCAGGCCGGGTCGGAAGGCGACCAGGAACTTGAGGCGCTCGGTCACCTCGGTCAGCATCGCCGTGCTCAGCCAGGCGTCCTCACACCAGGCGCCGGTCGGGGTGAGCGCGCCGACGAAGCCGAGCTGCTCGGCGGTGCGGGCGATCTGCCCCAGGTACGCCACGCTGGCCGGACGGGCTCCCCCGGCGGCGCCGGTCGGCACGCCGTGTCCGCCGCCGACGATGTCCCGGCTGTCGCCGTTGGTGGGCAGGAACCAGTGGAAGGTGAGGGTCATCGCGGCTCTTTCCTCCAGCGGGGACGGTCGGCGCACGCGGCGAGGCGGGCACCTCCTGAGGGGTGGGACGATCGCGCCGACAGCCTACCCATAAAACCTATCGGGTTAGTAGGCTACTCACCACCTGTCGATGCGCCACCACCCCCGCTTGCCCGACCCGAGGAGCCGCCATGCCCACCCCGTCAACGAGCCGCCCTCCGCGTCGCCGCCTCCTGACGGCCGCGCTCACCACCGTGGCGCTGCTCGCCACGGTCGCGGTGAGCGCGTGCGGCGGGACCGCCGATGCGGGCGGCACCAAGGGCAAGCTCCGGATCGGGTACCAGCGCTTCGGTGGCCTCAGCCTGGTCAAGGCGCGCGGCGCGGCACCGGATGTGGAGTGGGCGCTGTTCGAGAGTGGCCCGGCGCTCACCGAGGCGCTCAAGGCCGGGTCCATCGACATCGGACAGGTGGGCGAGGCCCCGCCCGTCTTCGCCGCGGCCGGGAAGATCCCGTTCTCCGTCATCGGCACCTCCGCGCCGATCCCGCAGGGTGAGGCCGTGCTGGTCAAGGCCGATCGGGGCTACCGCAGCTTCGCCGACCTGAAGGGCAAGACGGTCGCCCTCAACAAGGGCTCCAACGTGCACTGGCTGCTGGTCCAGCTCCTCAAGGCGAACAACATGACCCTGAAGGACATCCAGGTCAAGTACCTCAAGCCCGCCGAGGGGCGGCCCGCGTTCGACGGCGGGCAGATCGACGCCTGGGTGATCTGGGACCCGTACTTCGCCCTGGCCGAGCAACCGGGGGTGCAGGTGCTCGCGGACGCGACGGGTCTGGCCAGCAACCGCGAGTACGTCCTGGCCGCCCCCGGCGCGGTCGACAAGCGGTCGGACGACATCCGGGCGTTCCTCCAGCGCTACCGTGAGGTGACCGACTGGGGGATCGCCCACCCCGAGGAACGGGCCAGCACCCTCGCGCCGGAGCTGAAGATCCCGCAGGACGTCACCAGCCGTGCCCTGGCCCGCAGCGCCAAGCCGCTCGCCCCGGTCACCCCGGCCATCGGCGACGAACTCCAGGCGATCACCGACAGCTTCATCGCCCTGGAGCTCATTCCCGGCCCGGTCGACCTGCGGTCCCGGGTCGACGACCGGTTCAGCGCGGTCTTCCAGTGAGCCGCACGACGCTCGCCGAGGCCCCCAGCGAGGTGGTGACCGCGGCGCCCGCCGCGCCGCGGCGCCCGGGGGTGGCCCGGCGCTACCGGCGGCTGATCAGCCCGGTGGCGCTGGTCCTGGGCTGGGAGCTGGCCGCCCGGACCGGGCTGCTGGCACCGGAGAAGCTGCCCGCGCCCAGTGACGTCCTGGCCACCGGCTGGCGGCTGGCCCGGGACGGGACGCTCTTCGTGCACCTCCTGGACTCCCTCACCCGCGCCGGGGCGGGTCTGCTGATCGGCGGCGTCCTGGCGCTGGTCCTGGGCACGGTGGCGGGTCTGCTGCGCCTCGGCGACGACCTGGTCGACCCACCGGTGCAGATGGCCCGGATGCTGCCGCACCTGGGCCTGGTCCCGCTGCTGATCATCTGGGTCGGCATCGGTGAGTCACTCAAGATCAGCCTGGTGGCGCTGGGCGCGTTCTTCCCCATCTACTTCAACACCTACGCCGGCATCCGGGACATCGACGAGCGGCTGGTGGAGGCCGCTCGTACCTGCGGGCTGGGGCAGGCCGCCCGGCTGCGGCACGTGGTGCTGCCCGGCGCGCTACCGGCCCTGTTCCTCGGCCTGCGCCTGGCGATCGGCGCGGCCTGGCTCAGCCTGGTCGTCGGCGAGCAGGTCAACGCCCAAACCGGGATCGGCTTTCTGATGATGGAGGCACGGGAGTTCAGCCAGACCGACGTGGTGGTGCTCGGCCTGCTCGTCTACGCGCTGCTCGGGCTGATATCCGACCTTGCGTTGCGGGTCCTGGAGAGGAGGATGTTGACATGGCGTCGCGGACTGCGGGCCACCTGAGCGGCACGACGCTGGTGTTGACCGCGCACGCGGTGCACCGGGCGTTCGGGCCGACCGTCGTGTTGGCCGGGGTCGACCTGACCATCGCCCGTGGCGAGGTGGTGGCCCTGCTCGGCGGCAGTGGCTCCGGCAAGAGCACCCTCCTGCGGATTCTCGCCGGGCTCGACGGCGAGGCCAGCGGCGAGATCGTCGTGCACGGCACCGCCGCGGTGGTCTTCCAGGAGCACCGGCTGCTGCCCTGGAAACGGGTCGCACCCAACGTCGGGCTCGGGCTGTCCGGAGCGGACACTGCCGGCCGGATCCAGCGGGCGCTGGCCGAGGTGGGGCTCGCCGAACGGGACCGCGCCTGGCCGGCCGAGCTCTCCGGTGGGCAGGCGCAACGGGTCGCCGTCGCACGGGCCCTGGTCCGCGAACCAGACCTGCTGCTGCTCGACGAGCCGTTCGGCGCCCTGGACGCGCTGACCCGACTGCGGATGCAGGTCCTGCTGCGCCGGCTGCGCGCCGAGCACGGCTTCGCGGCCCTGCTCGTCACCCACGACGTGGAGGAGGCACTGCTGCTCGCCGATCGGATCCTGCTCCTGGACGAGGGCCGCATCGCCGCGGACCTTCCCGTCGACCTGGCCCCCACCCGTACGCCGGACGACCCGGCCTTCGGCGCGCTGCGCCGGCACCTGCTCGACCGACTCGGCGTTCCCACCACCTGACGAGCGGAGCTGTGATGACCCGCTGGACCCCCGACCCCACGTTCTATCCCTCACCCCGCGAGGCGGTGACCGCACCGGCGGAGAAGCTGGCCTACGTGGCGGCCTTCGACCGGACGGCCAGCCGCCCGGACGCCATCGTGGTGCTGGACACCGACCCCGACTCCCCCGACTACGGCCGGGTCGTGGGCTGGACCGACCTGCCGCACCTCGGCGACGAGCTGCACCACTTCGGCTGGAACGCGTGCAGCAGCGCGCTCTGCCCGACCGCACCGCACCCGCACGTCGAGCGGCGCTACCTGATCGTGCCCGGCCTGCGGTCGTCGCGCATCCACGTGCTCGACACCCAGCCCGACCCGCGCCAGCCGCAGGTGGTCAAGGTGATCGGGCCGGAGGAGCTGGCCAAGCGGGCCGGCTACTCCCGGCCGCACACGGTGCACTGTGGCCCGGACGGCATCTACCTGTCCGCCCTCGGCGGCGCGGACGGCGCGGAAGGGCCGGGCGGCATCGCGATCCTGGACCACACCACGTTCGAGGTCCGCGGGGCGTGGGAGGCCGACCGGGGTCCGCAGTTCCTCGCGTACGACGTGTGGTGGCACCTGACCCAGGACGTGCTGGTCACCAGCGAGTGGGGCACCCCGTCGATGATCGAGGACGGCATCATCGGTGAGTTGCTGCTGGGCCGCCGCTACGGCCACGCCATCCACTTCTGGGACCTCGCGAAACGTCGCCACGTGCAGCGGGTCGACCTGGGCGATCAATACCAGATGCCGCTGGAGCTGCGCCCGGCGCACGACCCGACGAAGTCGTACGGGTTCGTCGGGGTGGTGATCAGTGTGGAGGACCTGTCCGCCTCGGTCTGGCTGTGGCACCGCGACGGGGACGCCTGGGCGGTCACCAAGGTGATCGACATCCCGGCCGAGCCGGCCGACCCGGCGGACCTGCCCGACCTGCTCAAGCCGTTCGGCGCGGTGCCGCCACTGGTGACCGACATCGACCTGTCAGTGGACGACCGGTTCCTCTACGTCTCCTGCTGGGGCACCGGTGAGCTGCGCCAGTACGACGTCAGCGACCCGCTGCACCCGGTGCACACCGGCTCGGTGCACCTCGGCGGGATCGTCCGCCGCACCGCCCACCCGTCCGCACCGGACGAGGCCCTCGCGGGCGGCCCGCAGATGGTCGAGGTCAGCCGGGACGGCCGACGGGTCTACGTCAGCAACTCCCTCTACGGCGCCTGGGACGACCAGTTCTACCCCGACGGGGTGGGTGCCTGGCTGGCGAAGCTCGACGTCGACACCGACGCTGGTGGGCTCACCCCGGACGAGCGGTTCTTCCCGCACGGCGAGGAGTTCCGCGGGCTGCGGGTGCACCAGACCCGGTTGCAGGGCGGGGACGCGTCCTCCGACTCGTACTGCTTTCCGTGACCGTCGCCACCCTGGCGACGCTCGCCGCGCTCGGCGCGTTCCATGGTCTGAACCCGGCGATGGGGTGGCTGTTCGCGGTGGCCCGGGGTTTGCAGGAGCGCAGCCGCGCGGCGCTGCTGCGGTCGCTGCCGCCGATCGCGGCGGGGCATCTCGCCTCGGTGGCCATCGTCGCGGCGCTGGTGACCGCGACCCGGTCGGTGACGGCGAGCACCGCCCTCGCGGTGGTCGGCGGCGTGCTGCTCGTCGCCTTCGGGCTGTGGCGGCTGCTGTCCGAGCGGCACTTCCGCTGGGCGGGGATGCGACTGTCCTCGGCGCAGCTCGCCGGCTGGTCGTTTCTCATGTCGTCGGCGCACGGCGCGGGGCTGATGCTGTTGCCGGTGCTGGTGGCCGAGCCGGTGCCCGGGGGCCACGCCGGGCACCTGGCCGCCGCACCGGTGGGTGCGCTGACCGGGCTCGCCGCGGCCGGGGTGCACACCGCGGCGATGCTCGGCGTTGCCGTGGCCGTGGCGATGCTCGTCTACCAGGTGCTCGGGGTCGGCGTGCTGCGCCGGGCGTGGTTCAACGTCGATCGGCTGTGGGCGGGCGTGCTTGTCGCGGCCGGGCTGGTGACGCTGATCCGCGCGTGAACGTCGGTCCTTCGGCCGGCCGGCTCAGCCGAAGGACGGACAGGCCACCCGGGACTCGCATTCCATCGATCGATGTGGGAGGGCGGGCCACCGCCATACGGTCGTTCTCGGTCCTGACCGTTCGAGCGATCCGCGAGGTGTTTCCCATGACAGATGACGTTGACCGGAGGCGGTTTCTGCGACGTGCCGCCGGTGCGGGCGCCGGGGTCGGCGCGTTGGCACTCGGCACCGCGATGGGCGCGAGAGGGGTGGCCGAGGCGGCCCCGCCCGGCCACGGGGTGTCCGGCAGCCCGGTGCTGGGCACCTGGCGCGGGGTGGTCACCCTGCCGCACGAGGATGAGGTCGCCCTGTTCACCTTCCTGCCCGGAGGCTTCTTCCTGTCGTTCGCGCAGGGCATCCACATCGCCACCGGTCGGTGGGAGGCCACCGGCCGACGGACTGTCACGTTCCTGTTGTGGCAGGTGCTGCCGCACGACCTGAAGGGGCAGCCGCTGCGCTACAACGGCGAGGTTCGGGCGCTGCACCACGCCCAGGTGAACGGCGACAGGCTGACCAGCGAGGGCACCTACCGGGCGCTCGACATCGACGGCAACGAGGTCGGTCGGGGCCCGGTGAGCGCCACGGCTACGCGGTTCGACATCAGCACCTTCTGACCCGGCCACCCGCGCCCATAGTGGAGGGAGTCGATCTGTGATCTCATGTCGCGATGAACACTCCGACTCCCCTCATGCGCCTGGTGGCCGGTGTGTGGGGGTTCAAGACCCTCGCGGTCGGCGTCGAGCTCGGCCTGTTCACCCGGCTGGCCGGCGGGCGGACGATGACCGTGGAGGACGTCTCCGCCGAGTTCGGGTTACCCGACCGGCCCGCAGACCTGTTGCTGGCCGCCAGTGCCTCACTGGGCCTGTTGGAGAAGGCCGGCGCCGGCTACCGCAACACCGAGTTGGCCGAGCAGTTCCTGGTCGAGGGCCGCCCCTACTACTTCGGCGCGCAGGTGCGCTACTCGGACCTGCGCACCTACCTGCCCTGGCATCGCATCGGCGAGGCCCTGCGCACCGATCGACCGTTGACCTGGGACCCGGAGTCCCAGCAGTCGATGTTCGACACCGCCGACCCGGCGATGCTGGCGCAGTTCTGGGACGCGATGTTCTCCACGTCCAGCTTCACCGCCAGCGCGTTGGCCGACGCGTACGACTTCTCCGCCCATCAACGGCTGCTCGACGTGGGCGGTGGGGCGGGCGCGTTCCCGATCGAGTTCTGCCGCCGCCTGCCCGACCTGCGGGCGACGGTGCTGGACCTGCCGCACGTGTGCGTCCGGGCGCGGGAGCGGATCGCCGAGGCCGGTCTGACCGGGCGGATCGACGCGGTGGCCGGTGACTTCCTCGTCGATCCGGCGCTGCCGAGCGGGCACGACGTCATCCTGCTCAGCATGATCCTGCACGACTGGGACGAGCCCACCAACCGGGCGCTGCTGGCCCGCTGCCACGCGGCGCTGCCGCCCGGTGGGGCGATCGTCGTCTGCGAGCTGCTGCTCAACGACGAACGCACCGGGCCACCGGAGGCGGCGCTGATGGGGATGAACATGCTCGTCGAGACCGAGGGCGGGCGCAACTACTCGGGCGCCGAATACCGGACCTGGCTTGCCGACGCCGGCTTCGTCGACGTGCGTACCGTGCCGTTCGACGCCCCGGGCGCCAACGGCGCGGTGGTGGCCCTCCGGCCCTGACCGCCGGCGACACCCGGCCCCGGTGCGAACCGTGGGCCGGGTGTCGCGGCACCGCACGGTGCCGGCGTCCGATCGGCTACCGGTACGGGTCAGGCGCGAGCCTTCGCCGGCTGCTTCATGAACTCCAGGATCGCCTTGTTGACGTCCTCGGCGTGCGTCCACGGGATACCGTGCGGCGCGCCCTTGAGCGTGATGAGCTTGCCGGTCGGCATCATCGGCCCGAGCCGCTGGCCGGTCACCGGGTAGGGCAGCACCCGGTCCTGGTCACCCTGCACGATCAACACCGGAATGTCGATCTTCGGCAGGTCCGGGCGGAAGTCCTCCTGCCAGGCGTCCACACTGTCATGGGTGGCCTTACCGGAGGCCATGGCGCCGATCTGCCAGTGCGCCCGGTACGCCTCCTCGCTGACCCGCTTGCCCATGTTCTGATCCGGGTTGAAGAACGCGTCGCAGAACGACGTCAGGTACGCGAAGCGATCCTTGATGATGGCGTCCTGGAAGCCCTTGAAGAGGCTCCGCTCGACACCCTCCGGATTGTCGCTGGCCTTGGCCAACATGGGTTGCAGCGGGCTGAGCACCACGGCCCGACTCACTCGCTGGGAGCCGTAGTTACCCAGGTAGCGGATCACCTCGCCGGTGCCCATCGAGTGCCCCACCAGGGTCACGTCGCTGAGGTCCAGCTCGGTCATCAGCACGTCCAGGTCCGCCGCGAACGTGTTGTAGTCGTACCCGAAGGCTGGTTGCGCCGAGTTGCCGTAACCGCGGCGATCGTAGGTGATCGTCCGGTATCCGGCCTCGAGCAACGCCCTGGTTTCCTTCTCCCAGGTCGCCCCGTTGAACGGGAAGCCGTGGATCAGCACCACCGGCTTACCGGATCCGTGATCCTCGTAGTACAGGTCGATGGGTGCGGAGTTTTCCGTCCCCACGGTGATGAAAGGCATGTTTGTCTCCTGCTCCGGTCTCGGGCTGTCGGACCCCCCGCGCTTTCCCGTCGGGTCGCCGGATATGCGGGCCACCGAAGGCACCCCGGCAGGCGCTCACCCGACCACCGCACCATCGACATTTATCAACCTCATCGGTACGCTCGCCGGTAGGAAAGTTTCGGCGTACGGGAGGTGGGCATGCCCCGACGAATGCGCACGAGGGTCGCCGCGTTGGCCATCGGAGCGGCCACGGTCGCAGTGGGCGCCACGCCGGCCCACGCCGACCCGGTGGTGCCACGGCACGCCATCGTGGTCTGTCAGAGCGCCAGTTTCTACGCCAACTACGACTCGGCCGGCGGGCCGACCGGCCTCAAGCGCACCCTGGTCTACGGCAACAAGATCGGCCACACGCCGGGGGCGCACCCGGTCTACAACGGGTGGGCGGCGTCGTTCGACTTCGGCCCCAACGACTGGGGCTACCTGCGCGCCGAGTGCATCGGTGGGTACGACTCATGGTGACCCGACGTCGGACGGTCGCCGGCCTGCTGGCCGGGATCGTCGCCGCCACCGTGACCCTGCCGTCCCCCGCGCAGGCCGCCAACGGCACGATCGGCCAACGGGAGACAGTGTGCGCGAGCGACCTGTTCGTCCGCACCCAACCCAACGGCGCCTGGATGGGCACTCTCTACCAGGGGCAGACCTTCCTGGTCGAGGGTCCCCGCAGCGGCGGCTACGTCTACGGCTTCGCGTACGGGTATATCAACCGACGCGGCTGGGTGCAGGACGGCTGGTTCTGCTGACCGCCTCCGCTGGCGCGAGACGGCAGGACAGGGGTGTCCGGATCGGCTCGCGACGGCCTAGCCTCGCAGGGTGAGTCTTTCGCCTCGGCTGCGGGCCGTCAGTGACCTGCACATCGCGTACCCGGAGAACCGCTCGTTCGTCCAGGAGCTACACCCGGACCACGACGGCGACTGGCTGCTCGTCGCCGGTGACGTCGCCGAGCGGTACGCCGACGTCGAGTGGGCACTGGCGCTGCTGAGCACCCGCTTCGCGAAGGTCGTCTGGGCACCGGGCAACCACGAGCTGTGGACGCCGCCCGACGACCCGGTGCAACTCCGTGGGAGGGCGCGCTACCAGGAACTGGTCCGCATGTGTCGACAGTTGGGGGTCGTCACCCCGGAAGACCCCTACCCGGTCTGGGACGGCGTGGGCGGCCCCGCCACGGTCGCCCCGCTCTTCGTGCTCTACGACTACACGTTCCGGGTGCCCGCCGCGCGCACCAAACAGGAGTCGCTGGATCTGGCGTACAAGGCAGGGGTGGTCTGCTCGGACGAGTCGATGCTGCACCCCGACCCCTACCCGAGCCGGGAGGCGTGGTGCGACGCCCGGATCACCGAGACCGAGCGCCGGCTGTCCGAGCGCGACCCGGCCCTGCCGACCGTGCTGGTCAACCACTACCCACTGGTGCGCGAACCCACCGACGTGCTGTGGTATCCGGAGTTCGCCCAGTGGTGCGGCACCGTCCGCACCCGCGACTGGCACCTGCGCTTCGGCGCGGCGACGATGGTCTACGGGCACCTGCACATCCCCCGCACGACGTTCCACGATGGGGTGCGGTTCGAAGAGGTCTCCCTGGGCTACCCGCGCGAGTGGCGGCGACGCGGCTCGGTCCCCGACCCGGTGCGCACCATCGACCCGGCGGAGGACCTACGCCGACGCGCGTCCGTCACCGGGTAAGACCGACACCGTCGCGCCACGCCGGCGCGCGGTCGGCGCGCGGGCCCAAGATCGACTCGTTTTTCAGGAACTCGCGGTGTCCGAGCGGCTCGGACACCGCGAGTTCACCAAACCCGAGTCGATCATCAGCGCTCTCCCAGCAGTCGGGACGCTGACCCGGCTACTCACGGCCGAATGAGGCCGACCAACGTCGCCAGTCGCGTCACGCCGGCCGGCGCCGGCTTCGCGCGGGCGACATCGGCGATGAGGGTACGCGCCAACGGCCGGCACCGAACCTCAGCAGGCGCGACACTGTCCGCGTCGACCATGGCGCGTGCCGCGCCACGCAGGTCACCCAGTTGCAGGTACGCCCGCGCGGCGCCTGACCCAGACCGCGCTCGTCTGCTTCGTAGGCAGCGCGGGAGTGAGGGGCAACCAGAGCAGCGACTCGCGCAGACATACGACAGTAGGCGAGCGACCGGACGCGATTCGCCTACTGTCGATGCAGTCTGAGCGGAGAACCGAACTTCTGCCGCTCCTCGTCGCCAATGGCACGTCGCAGTGATCCGGCACCGGGTTCGGATCCGGTGGAAGGTCAGCTAATTCGGAGACGTCCACGTGCTCACGCCGCCGTCGTCGAATGTCGCCCTCAGCCATCGTCTTGACAGAACCGATGCCACCCGAACGTTTATTGATTGAACGTCATAAATGATTATCCAATGGGCGACACTCAGCGCGACTCACCCAGGTGGCGGCACGATGAATGTGATCTCGGGGTTAGCTGGTACGGCTGGTTCGCATGATCGCGTGGGTCTGTCCGTAGTCGTAGCCGACCGGGAGCAGGCCCGCATAGCCGGGGGGAATCTCCCCGTGGGAGCCGTTGCAGGTGGTGGTGCGGAACACGTACCACCTCGTGTTGGTCAGGTTAATGACGAAGTCGTCGTCGAAGCTCTGCAGCTTGATGCACGTGTTGCGGGGCGTGTTCCCGGGGTACGGCGGCTCGGAGGGACTGAGCCAATAGTCATACAGGCAAAACTGGGGGCTGTCAGAGCAGTCCGCAAGAGCCGCCTGAGCCGGAGTTGTCGCCACGAAGGCGCCAGCTCCGATCGACAGCAAGAAAGTGGACAGCCCTGCCATGAGCCTGCGCTTGACGATCATTCGTCCTCCTCGTCGATCTGACGACCGCCCCCGCTGCCGATGAGACGAAGGCCGGCTTACATTGTGACAATGTAGCCGGCCCGCTGGCATTTTTCTACCCCGATTCCTGTCGGCCGTCTCGGCAATCCCTTTCTGTCGACTTGGCGTCCGGACGAGGGTTGATGATCGCCATGGAGTGGCGTGCGAGGGATGCACGAGGACCACATCCCGGCCCGGGACGGCGGACAGGAGCACCGCGATGCCGGGTGGATGCCGCAGGAGCCGCTGGCCGGGTCGAAGGTGCGTCCCGCCGACCCGGCGAGGGTGCCGAAGCTGGGTTACCCGCGCGAGTGGCGGGCGGTTCGGTGCCCGATGGGGTGCGCAGGATCAATCCGGCCGCCGCCCTGCGCCGGTGCTCGTCCGTCAGCGGGTCAGACCGACCACCGTCGCCAGTCGCGCCACGCCAGCCGGCGCAGGCTGCGCGCGGGCGATCTCGGCGATCACGGTACGCGCCAACGGCCGGCACCGAACCTCGGCCGGCGCGACGTGGTCCGCGTCGACGAGGGCGCGTGCCGCGCCACGCAGGTCACCCAGTTGCAGGTACGCCCGCGCGGCGTCGAGCAGGTAGGCGCCCCGATGCTCGGCCGGCAGTCGCCGCCACCCCTCCCGCCGCACCACCGTCGAGTGTCGACGCACCGCCTCGTCGGCGTCCCCCCGTTGCGCCGCCACCAGCACCCGCGCCAGGTCGACGGCAACCGGCCCGAAGCTGGTGCGGTGCTCATCGTCGTACCCCCGAAGGTTGGCGGCGACGCCCGCGGCCCGGTCGGTCAGCTCGTCGGCGCGGCGGTGCTCGCCGGAGCCGGCGGCGGCCAGAGCCGCCTGGAGCAGCAGCGTCCCGCCCACGGCCCACTCCCCCGGCGACCGTTGCGGCCTGATGCGGTTCGCGGCGGCGAGCGTCGCGGCCAGGGCGAGACGGTCGCGGCCCGATTCGCGCAACGCCTGCCCGACCGACACGGCCGCCGTCGCCGCGAGCGCCGGATCGTCACCCGCCACGGCCATCGCCCGGTCGGCGGCCAGCCACCCGAGGTCGGCCTCACCGAGCTTGACCAGCAATGCGGAGGTGATCCGGTACGTCTGCACCCGCAACTCCGGTGCCCGCACGCCCTGCACGACATCGAGCAGACCCGGCAACACCCGCACCAACTGCGCGTAGTGCGCATGCTGGTAGGTCAACCAGGCATGCCCGACCTGCCTTCTCGCCTCCTCCGTCGCCTGCCCGGTGGCTTCCGGTGTGTCGTAGCGGGCGAGAGCGGCCCGGATGTCGTCCACCCCGCCGAGCGCGCCGACCGGCGTCCGCTGCGGCTGCTGGCCGAGCAGCACCTCCGGGTCGACCCGCAGCACCTCGGCCACCTCGTGGATCACCGAGTACCGGTCCAGGGCGCGCACACCCCGCTCAACCTTGTCGACCCAGCTCTTCGACCTACGGAGACGGTCGGCGAGCTGCTGCTGCGTCATCGAGCGCCGTACCCGCCAGCGCGCGACCCGGCGGCCGATCGGCAGGTCATCGCTGGTCACGCCGCCACCGCCGATCCGGGACCGCACGGGTCGTGTCCTCCACCGGTACGCGCTCCGCCTCGGCCTGCGCCAGGAGGCGCTGCTTGGCCGCCTCACGCTCGACCGCGTCCGACTCTTCGCCCTTGCTTGCCGGCTCGTCGCCCTGCTTAGTTCGTCTGCCGCTCATCGCCCACCTCACGGATCGGGGCGCGACGTGCACGTGACGGAGTTGGCCGTCGCAC
Organism: Micromonospora sp. NPDC049171; assembly: GCF_040648275.1. Taxonomy (NCBI): domain Bacteria; kingdom Bacillati; phylum Actinomycetota; class Actinomycetes; order Micromonosporales; family Micromonosporaceae; genus Micromonospora; species Micromonospora sp. NPDC049171. Next base: position 576,527 of record NZ_JBEZDJ010000001.1, on the reverse strand, counting down.
CCGGCACGTCATGACCCCCAAAGCGGGTCATTCGCGACGCCCAGGTAACAGCCTGTGACGATCACCAGCCACGATCCAGACGGATCGCGTCCGCTACTGTCTCCCGAGGTGTCCGCCTGTCACGGCGGACAGGTCGGCGGACACCTTCAGGAACTCGTCAGCAGCGCCCGTACTGCCCTGAGCGGCGGCAATCATGCGACGCAGTTCAGCGATACGGTCGACTGCGCGCTGCGACCGTGCCGAGCGCGCGAGGCCCACAGACCGCCCCGCCGCGACCACGGCGTGCTCAAGCTCCCCGGCCTGCAACAGGGCTTCCGTGAGCCAACTGAGATACAAGGAAGTCTCGCGTGGAAAGTCGTCGCCGTAACGAGCGATCGCACCCTCCAAGATGGGCACAGCCCGCAGTGGCCGCCGCAACTCGGTCCACACGCGCCCAGCCATGACCTCAACCTCGTCGCGGGTCAGCCAGTACGCCCAGGAGGGAGCTTCGTCCAAGTCGCAGTGTTCATAGACTCGCTCGACATCGCCCAGTGCTCGTTCGGCAAGGCTCGCCTCGCCCAGACGCGCGTGTGCCCAGGCGACCCGCTCCAGCAGTAGGGCTTGGCCGGTGGCCTCTGCCGCATGTCGACCACCGACGTACGCCGACCTTGCCAAGGTGACGGCAGAGCGCCTGTCACCGAGATTCGCCTCAAGGTAGGACAGGCTGCTGAGGCAGTTGGCCGCGCTGGCGCTGTCGCCACCAGCGTGCGCGGCCCGCATCCCAGTCAAATAATGCTGACGTGCTTCAGTGACCCGGCCGGAGTCCTCGGCGACGAAGCCCGCCAACTGACAGAGGTCAGCGATGGCGACGAGCAGCCTCCGATTTACCGCTTCTCGATAGCTGCCCTCGCGAAGCAGGTCAGCGGTGGCGGCCAACTCGGCGGAGACCATCGTGTAGGTCTCTGCACCACCGACGTGGTCGTCCAACCGTCGAAGCTGGCGAACCCGACCTTCGATGCGAGCCACCGTCTCGTCTCCGACGCGGCGGCCCGCGCTCAGTTCATATCGCTGCGGCGGCTCCGCGATCAGCCATTGATGTGCCAGCGCGGCCGCGATCTCCGGGTTGGGCGTCTGCGCGACGAGCAAGTCGGCGAGCTGTTCGGCATCGCACCGCAACCCATAGGTGACCGCCGACCCCTCCTCGGCGCCGGGGGCCACGGCAAGCGCAGCCAGCATCCCGCCCACCTCCAAAGCAGCGTCCAAACGCTGCGCCGTGTTCACGGTCGGATTCTTTCGACCGCAGGCCAGGTCGTGGAGATAGCTCTTGCTGTAGAAAGTTTTTCCAGCCAGCGCGCGGTAACTGACTCCCCGACTCTTGATCAGAGTCCTGAGTCTTTCAGCGAAAGGCGAAGCAGATTCGGACATCGTTGCTCCAAATAGGCCTGCGGTAGGCAGTCGCGCTTCGGACAGTACATCGGCCGTCACCGAAGGCACGTGGAACGCCAGCCGGATTTATCAGCCACGTCCAGCTACCTTTACCGCTTGTAAGCCACGCGATACCAGCAACCGCTTAGACCGGGCACACTGTCTGGCTCCGCTAGCGTCACGGAGGTGACCTGGACGGAACCCGCCACCTGGTAAGCAAACCTGGTTTCCTTCTACGCCGCTGCGGCGCTCATCACCAACCCCGACGGCAACATGCAGCTCCGTCTGGCCCGAGCACTGATCCGCCCGATGAGAGGTTGACGGCATGGCCCGGATCGAGCACTTCCACAACCCGAACGCCCCGAAGCCCAACAGCATCGTCGTCGCCGTGACCGTCTTCGTCCAGGATGGCCAAGGGCGGGTGCTGCTCATCCAACGCACCGACAACGGCCTGTGGGCGCTACCCGGCGGTGCCCAGGACTTCGGCGAGTACATCGCCGAAACGGCTGTCCGGGAGACGCGCGAGGAGACCGGCATCGAGGTTGAGATGACCGGGGTGGTCGGGATCTACACGAACCCAAACCACGTGGTGGAGTACAGCGACGGCGAGGTGCGGCAGCAGTTCTCGATCTGCTTCCGCGGCCGCTACGTGTCGGGAGACCCTACGACCAGCGACGAGTCATCGTCAGTGCGCTGGGTGGCGCAAGACCAACTGGACCACCTTTCGATCCACCCCTCCATGCGGCTTCGGGTCGACCATGGATTCCAGTGGCGTCCTGAACCCTATGTCGGCTGAGCTGACATGCGTATCTGGGTCCTACGTATCGCGTCTTGAAGCGTCGGCTCAGCCCTGTGCCAGAACCGAGTCACAACGTCGTCCGGGCCGTAGCGCTCTCGGATCTCCTCCAACCTTTCATCGACGCTGAGGTCCTGACCGTCTGGACCAGTCGTCATGTCCGCGTACCAGAGTGCATCCGATGTCGCCGTCTCCTCACGGGGAAACTCTTTGGCCAAGGCCTGGCCCAGACCGCGCTCGTCCGCTTCGTACGCAGCGCAGGAGTGGTGGGCGACCAGAGCAGCGACTCGCGCTTCGAAGCCTCGACGCTGTAGCCAGCGCGCGCCGTCCAGCGAGTGCAGACCCGTATCGGCGGCATCCGGGGCGTATCCGATGTCGTGGAGCCAGGCAGCCGCCGTCAGCAGGTCCGCATCGTCTCCGACCAGGCACGCAAGCCGCTCCGCCTTGACCGCCACCGCCTGTACGTGCCGCCACCGACGGGGTAGGCAACTCCGCAGGTGACGCTGCGAGGTTGCCGCAGCTCGCTCTGAATACGTACCCACACGGAAATTCTATGAGGCCAATTGACTCGGGCCGCCCCTGACCACCTCGGCCCGTCCGCTAGCGTCGCCGAGGTGACCTGGACGGAGCCCGCCACCTGGTACGCCAACCTGGCTTCCTTCTACGCGGCCGCCGCGGCCTTTATCACCGACCGCGACGGCAACGTGCTGCTCGTCAAACCCACGTACCGCGACCACTGGGCCTTCCCCGGCGGCTATGTCGACGAGGGCGAATACCCGCATGATGCCTGCGCCCGCGAGATTCGAGAGGAGTTAGGAATCTCGGTGGTGGTGGGCAATCTTCTCGTCGTCGACTGGGCACCGCCCGCCGGGGAGCGGCCACGCGCGATCATCAGCTTCACGTTCGACTGCGGGTCGGTCGATAACCTCGATGGCTTCGATCTGCCGGGACAGGAGTTGGCGGACGTCGCTTTCGTCCCGCCCCGAGAGGCCGAGCGGCATCTTCCCGGCAACGTCGCCATGCGAGTCCAGGCGGCGATGAGCGCTCGCGACCTGCACGCTCCGCTGTACCTTGCTGGCGGCTCTGTCGTTCCACTGCCCTCCGTTCATGGAGCGGAACAGGAAGCCGGACCTCGGCCGCAGACTGCGTAAACACGATCCGGTGCACAGGTCGATTCCTTGGTGGCTCCCGACGCTATCGCAATTCCTGAAGTCATTCCCGTGTCGATCCTGCGCTTGTTGATCTATGCGCTTGCCGGCCTCAATGTGGACTGGGATTGTCGGGTGTTGGTCTCAGGGAACAGGTCATTGACGCTCGGTGGTATAGGTGAGCGGCGTGTTTCAGGGGGAGGAGCCGGATGCGTCGGGTCGTATTCACTGTGCTGTCGGTCGTGTTAGCTGCCGCTGTAGCTGTGGTGACGAATGAGTTCACGGAGCGGTGGCAGTGGGTCTGGGGCGTCGGTCTGGCGTCGCTCGTCGCGCTCATGGCGGCGGTGCAGGTGGGCTTGACCAACCCAGGGCGCGGTGGGACGGACCGGCGGAATGAGCAGTCTTCGGTGACGGTGTTTGGTGATCGGTCGGTCGGGTCGGCGGGTGACGGCACGGTGGTTACCGGGGACCGGAATGTGGTTGGCCAGCCCCGTGCCCTGGGCGGTGCCGAGCCGGTGGATGGGGTGGGTTCCCCAAAAGACGATCGCCGGTGAGGTCTGACGCCGGCTCAGGTGTGGGTGATGTTGACGTCGCAGGTGACCGGTCGGTCGGCTCGGCGGTCAACAGCGTGGTGGTCACTGGTGACCGTTCGGTAGTACTGCTAGCTGATGATCGGCAGGTGGCCGAGGTCCCCGTCGTGGGGACGGTCGCCGAGTTGGAGAGGTTGTTGTTTGGGCCGGTGGTGGGGCCCGACCTGTCGTTGGTGGGTTCGTGGTTGCGTCCGGATGCGGGCGTGATCCAGGCCGAGCCGCGTGGCGAGGCGGACGCGTTGGTGGACTGGTGTGTGTCGGCCGGTGGACCGGTGGTGCGGTTGGTGTGTGGGTCGGGCGGGCAGGGCAAGACGCATCTCGCGGGTCAGGTGTGTCGGCGGCTATGGGAGCAGGGCTGGTCGGCGGGGGTGGTGTCGGTGCCGTCGCCGAGTTGGCGGGCGGTGCGGCTGTCCGATCTGGCACAGGGCGGAGCGGCGGGGCAGCGAGCGCGGCGCGATTTGCAGCGGGTGGTGGAGTTGACCGCCGGGGTGCAGGCGGCGGTCCGGTTGCGGGTGCGGACGCTCCTGGTTGTCGACTACGCGGAGAACGTCGGTCCGGTGGTGGCCGAGCTGTTGGACACCATTGCGGAGGCCGACGCTGCCAGGTGTGTACGGGTGTTGCTGCTGGCGCGCACGGATGCGGATTGGTTCCGTGCTTTGTCGGTGGATCACCGGCTGCATGACTGGGTGCATCCCCGGCCAATGCGGTTGGCGACGTTGTCGCGGGACTGGGATCAGGGCCGGGAGTGGGAGGTGTGGACGCGGGCGGTGCAGCGATTTGCGGTGCATGCCCGTGAGCGTGGCTTCGAGGTGCCGCCGGGTGTCGGGCAGGCGTCGTTGCTCGGGGGCGGGTTCGCCACGACGTTGGATTTGTATGCGGGGGCGTTGTTGACGGTGTTGGATGCCGCGGACGGGCCGCGAGGAGGGGATCCAGGTGACTTGGACGCGTTGGTGGGGGTGTTGCGGCATGAGCAGCGTCAGGTGTCGGCGGCGCTGAACGCGGTAGGTCTGGATCTGGGTGAGGTGGGGCAGGCGTGGGCGGTGGCCATGGTGTCGTTGACGGCACCGGGGACCGTGGACGAGGCGATGCAGGTGGTGAGCCGGCTTTCTGGGGTGTCGGGTGTGGGCGACGTGGACGGGCATGGATTGGTGCGGGTGTTGTGTGGGTTGTTTCCGGATGAGTCGCGGGAACGGGTGTGGCAGGCGCCGAAGCCGGATCGCTTGACGGATATTCACCTGTTGGAGTTGGCTGCTCGGTCGTCGAGCCGGCGACAGTGGATTGATGATCTGGCGGCGGTGTGTGGTGATGATGATCCTGAGGTAGCGGCGCACGCGACGGCGGTGCTGCGGCGGTGTTTGTCGACGCCGGATCCGGGCGGGGTGTGGCGGGACGGGTTGGGGCTTGTCCGGGATGGGCTGGCGGGTTTGGCGGTCCGGTTCCCGCCGGCGTATGTGCCGGCGTTGGTGGTGGTGGATCCGGTGGGATTCGAGTCAGAGCTCGTGGCTGCGGTGAATGGCAGTGACGGTGGGTTGAGCCTGGCGCAGGTGGAGGAACTGGACGCGCTGCTGCACCGGTTGGGGTTTGCGACGACGCGGACGCAGGTGGCGGTGGCGGTGGGGCAGAGGCTGGTAGCGGCGACACGGACTGACGCTGCCCGTGATGAGGTGTCCCAGGACCGATATGCGCGCGCGTTGAACAACCTGTCGGTGCGGTTGGGTGAGGTAGGCCGACGCGACGAGGGACTGACAGCGATCGAAGAAGCCGTCACGATCCGCCGCCGACTGGCCGAGACCAACCCCGCCGGCTACCTCCCCGACCTCGCCATGTCGCTGAACAACCTGTCGGTGCGGTTGGGTGAGGTAGGCCGGCACGACGAAGGACTGACAGCGATCGAAGAAGCCGTCACGATCCGCCGCCGACTGGCCGAGACCAACCCCGCCGGCTACCTCCCCGACCTCGCCATGTCGCTGAACAACCTGTCGGTCGATCTGGGTGAGGTAGGCCGACGCGACGAGGCACTGACAGCGATCGAAGAAGCCGTCACGATCCGCCGCCGACTGGCCGAGACCAACCCCGCCGGC